>NZ_JAKUMP010000014.1:0-212121 GCF_026341415.1 Pseudomonas sp. MCal1 | reverse complement strand
GTTACCGGGATAGCGAATTCTTTTTCATGAAGATCAAGAGCGTCTTTCCCGGTAATCCGTGAAGAACCTTTTTTTTGCGGGTCGCAATTACAGATCCGATTCCTGCACCACCCGCACCTTGTCCGCGTCCAGCGCATACGCCGCATCGGCCAGGTCATTGCTGACCTTTTCGATCTTCAGCGTGCCGGTCACCCACAGCGGCGTGTAGATGTCATCCAGCTTCAAGCCTTTTGGATAACGCACCAGCACCAGTTGATTCGGCGGCGGTGGCGGCACATGAATGCACGCGCCCGGATACGGCACGAGGAAGAACAACGTGCTGCGCCCCTTGGCGTCGGACTCCAGCGGCACCGGATAACCGCCGATACGGATGTGCTTGTCGTTCATCGACGCCACGGTCTTGGTCGAATACATCACCGCCGGCAAGCCCTTGGCCTGCTTCATCCCGCCTTTCTGGGTGAAGGTGCCGGTGGCTTCCGGGGAGTTGTGGTCGATTTCAGGCATGGCCTCAAGGGCTTTCTGATCCGACTTGGGCATCAGTTCCAGCCAGTCGGTTTCCGGCAGATCACCGGCGTGAGCCAGACCGCTGCCCAGCAAAAGGAGAGTCAATAGAAGACGGCGCATGGAGGTGCTCGGTAAAGGATGCTCGAATAAGGAGGGAACGCTGAATCGCCGAGCATTCTAGCCCTCCCCGCCGGATTGGCAGAGAGGGCTTTGTCGCTTTGGATCAGTTCTTTTTGATCAGGCCGTAGATCACCAGCAGCACAATCGCGCCAACCAGCGCGCCAATGAAGCTTGCTGTTTCACCCGGCTGATAAATGCCCAGGGCCTGGCCGCCGTAAGTGGCTGCCAGCGAACCGCCGATACCGAGCAGGATGGTCATGATCCAGCCCATGCTGTCATCGCCCGGTTTCAGGAACCGCGCCAGCAGGCCGACGATGAGGCCGATAAAGATGGTTCCGATAATTCCCATGGCATTTCCCTCTGAATAGTAGATATGCCCAAGCCTAGTCAGACTTTGGCATCCTGCCATGAGAGAGCGGCGGCCCCCTAATGGTTCCGCCGCTGCCAGATGAAACTGTCGTTACTCGGCGATCAGTGCTTCGACCTTGAGGATCTGCTGCTCGAGAGTCGCCTTGTCCTTGCAGCGCAGATTGGCGTGACCGACCTTGCGCCCGGCCTTGAAGGCCTTGCCGTAGTGATGCAGATGGCAATCATCGATGGCGATGACTTTCTCCACCGGCGGCACGACGCCGATGAAGTTGAGCATCGCGCTCTCGCCGACCTTGGCAGTCGAACCCAGCGGCAGACCGGCAACGGCTCGCAGATGGTTTTCGAACTGGCTGCACTCGGCGCCTTCGGTGGTCCAGTGCCCGGAGTTGTGCACGCGCGGAGCGATTTCGTTGGCCTTGAGGCCACCGTCGACCTCAAAAAACTCGAACGCCATCACGCCGACATAATCCAGCTGCTTGAGCACGCGGCTGGAATAGTCTTCGGCCAGCGCCTGCAGCGGGTGATCGGAGCTGGCGACCGACAGCTTGAGGATGCCGCTGTCGTGAGTGTTGTGCACCAGCGGATAGAACCTGGTCTCGCCATCGCGGGCACGCACGGCGATCAGCGACACTTCGCCGGTGAACGGCACGAAGCCTTCCAGCAGGCAAGGCACGCTACCCAGTTCAGCGAAGGTATCGACCACGTCTTCCGGCTTGCGCAGGACTTTCTGGCCCTTGCCGTCGTAACCCAGGGTACGGGTTTTCAGCACGGCCGGCAGACCGATCGAAGCAACGGCGGCGTCCAGGTCGGCTTGCGACTGGATGTCGGCGAATGCCGGGGTCGGAATCCCGAGGTCCTTGAACATGCTCTTTTCGAACCAGCGGTCGCGAGCGATGCGCAGGGCTTCGGCACTCGGGTAGACCGGTACGAATTGCGAAAGGAAGGCCACGGTTTCGGCCGGGACGCTTTCGAACTCGAAGGTCACCAGATCGACTTCATCGGCCAATTGGCGCAGATGATCCTGATCGCCGTAATCGGCCCGCAGGTGTTCGCCCAGCGCAGCGGCGCAAGCGTCCGGCGCAGGGTCGAGGAAAGCGAAGTTCATGCCCAGCGGGGTGCCCGCCAGGGCCAACATGCGACCCAACTGGCCGCCACCGATTACACCGATCTTCATCTCAACAACCTCAGGCAATACGTGGGTCTGGATTGTCCAGGACGCTGTCTGTCTGCTCGGCACGGAAGGTCTTCAGTACCGCGTGGAATTGTGGATGCTTGGCGCCCAGGATGCTCGCCGACAACAGCGCGGCGTTAATCGCGCCCGCCTTGCCGATGGCCAGAGTGGCAACCGGAATACCGGCCGGCATCTGCACGATCGACAGCAGCGAGTCGACGCCCGAGAGCATGGCCGACTGCACCGGCACGCCCAGCACCGGCAGGTGGGTCTTGGCCGCACACATGCCTGGCAGGTGGGCTGCGCCACCGGCACCGGCGATGATCACCTCGATGCCGCGGCCTTCAGCCTCTTCGGCGTACTGGAACAGCAGATCCGGGGTGCGATGGGCGGAAACCACCTTGACCTCGTAAGGGATGCCGAGCTTTTCCAGCATATCGGCGGTGTGGCTAAGGGTGGACCAATCGGACTTGGAGCCCATGATCACGCCAACCAGTGCACTCATCGTCGCGCCTCTTCTCTCTGGGCGCCCGCAGGCGCGTCAAAAACAACAAGCCACGCAGGATGCGTGGCTTGTTGTAGGAAAAATGGCCGGACGAACCGGCCGAAGGCCGCGCAGTATACCGCAAAGAAAGCAATAAACAGCCCCCGTTGCGACCATCTGTCAAATGAGCCAAAGCCCCGGTTTTATTGACTCAAAGGTCAGCGCCAGCGCATTCAGGAAGATTGTGCCGCACCGCCTTCCAGCTTGCGCCACAACAACCGCACATTGGCCTTGCGCACCAGCGCACAGCGGTAGAGGCGAATCTCCAGTGGCACATGCCATTGCGGACCGCCGCAGATCACCAGTTCGCCCCGGGCCAGTTCGTTCCGCACACTCAACTGCGGAACCCAGGCAATGCCGAGGCCTTCCAGGGCCATGCTTTTAAGGCTGTCAGCCATAGCGGTTTCATAGATGGTGGTGAAGCGCAGCTGACGCTGACGCAGCAATCCGTTTACCGAACGCCCGAGAAACGCCCCGGCGCTGTACGCCAGCAATGGCACACTGCCCTCGCCTTCCAGATCGAACAGCGGTTTGCCGTTGGCATCCGCCGCACACACAGGAAGCATTTCGGTGTGGCCCAGGTGCAGCGACGGGAAGATTTCCGGGTCCATCTGCATGGCCGCGTCCGGGTCATAGAAGGCCAGCATCAGATCGCAGCCACCTTCACGCAGCGCGTGCACTGCGTCGCCGACGTTGGTCGCCACCAGCCGCGTGGCGATGTTCAGGCCTTCGTTGCGCAGTTGCGCGATCCAGCGAGGGAAAAAACCGAGGGCCAGCGAGTGCGCCGCCGCGACCTGGATCACTTCGCCCTGCCCGCCTTCCAGATGATGAAGATGGCGCAGCACTTCACCGAGCTGCTCGACCACGGTGCGCGCGGTCACCAGGAACAGTTGCCCCGCCGCTGTCAGCTCGACCGGCGTACGCGAGCGGTTGACCAGCGTCAGCCCGAGCGCCGCTTCCAGGCTGCGGATCCGCCGACTGAACGCCGGCTGGGTCACGAAGCGCCGTTCGGCCGCCTGCGAGAAGCTGCGGGTGGCGGCCAGAGCACTGAAGTCCTCGAGCCATTTGCTTTCCAGATTCATCACGTCCTCCCGGACACGCACCAAAACAGGTCACACGTCTGCCGCGCACGCGGCGTCACACGGGCATTATGCCGAATGTGCATAGGGCAGTGTTTAACAGCATTGGCCCAAAAACTCCCACAAGCCTAGCATTCGCAGCGTTCCGGCACAGACCGGGTCCATATCGAGATGATTTCTATCATGTCCTCCGCTGCATCATTCCGCACAGAAAACGACCTGCTTGGCGCCCTCGAAGTCCCTGCTCAAGCGTATTACGGCATCCAGACCCTGCGAGCGGTGAACAACTTCCGCCTCTCCGGCGTTCCGATTTCGCACTACCCGAAGCTGGTTGTCGGTCTGGCGATGGTCAAACAGGCCGCCGCTGACGCCAACCGTGAGCTGGGCCACCTGAGCGAAGCCAAGCACGCTGCCATCAGCGAAGCCTGTGCACGTCTGATCCGCGGTGATTTCCACGAAGAGTTCGTGGTCGACATGATTCAAGGTGGCGCCGGTACCTCCACCAACATGAACGCCAACGAAGTGATCGCCAACATCGCGCTGGAAGCGATGGGTCACCAGAAGGGCGAGTACCAGTACCTGCACCCGAACGACGACGTGAACATGGCGCAGTCGACCAACGACGCCTACCCGACCGCAATCCGTCTGGGTCTGCTGCTGGGTCACGACGCGCTGCTGGCCAGCCTCGACAGCCTGATTCAGGCATTCGCGGCCAAGGGTGAAGAATTCAACCACGTCCTGAAGATGGGTCGTACCCAGCTGCAAGACGCCGTGCCGATGACTTTGGGTCAAGAGTTCCGCGCCTTCGCCACCACCATGAGCGAAGACCTGGCCCGTCTCAAAACACTGGCTCCGGAAGTCCTGACCGAAGTGAACCTGGGCGGCACCGCGATCGGCACCGGCATCAACGCCGACCCGCGCTATCAGGCCCTGGCCGTAAAGCGTCTGGCGCTGATCAGCGGTCAGCCGCTGGTTCCAGCCGCCGACCTGATCGAAGCCACCTCCGACATGGGCGCCTTCGTGCTGTTCTCCGGCATGCTCAAGCGCACCGCGGTCAAGCTGTCGAAGATCTGCAACGACCTGCGTCTGCTGTCCAGCGGCCCGCGCACCGGCATCAACGAAATCAACCTGCCGGCGCGTCAGCCAGGCAGCTCGATCATGCCAGGCAAGGTCAACCCGGTCATCCCGGAAGCCGTGAACCAGGTGGCCTTCCAGGTCATCGGTAACGATCTGGCGCTGACCATGGCAGCCGAAGGCGGCCAACTGCAACTGAACGTGATGGAGCCGCTGATCGCTTTCAAGATCCTCGACTCGATCCGTCTGCTGCAACGCGCCATGGACATGCTGCGCGAGCACTGCATCGTCGGCATCACCGCCAACGAAGCGCGCTGCCGTGAACTGGTCGAACACTCGATCGGTCTGGTCACCGCACTGAACCCGTACATCGGCTACAAAAACGCCACCCGCATCGCCCGTATCGCCCTTGAAAGCGGCCGCGGCGTGCTGGAACTGGTGCGCGAAGAAGGTCTGCTCGACGAAGCCATGCTCGCCGACATCCTGCGCCCGGAAAACATGATTGCTCCGCGTCTGGTACCTCTGAAGGCCTGATCCGACGCGTTACTTGTAGCACCGCTCACCAGGTCGAGGGACTAGACACCTCTCACCTTTTGAGGGCTTGGGGAGCATTCCCCGAGCCCTTTTTTTTAACTGTTTGAACCTGAGAACCGTATGTATGGAAGCTGGCCGCAAACCGGCTCCCAGACAAGCCCGACGCCGGTAACGTCGGGTGTTTCAAAGCTTCGTTTCGTCGCTTGCACCACAACCGTGCAGACGGGCGCCGCACTGATCGGTATAGTGCCGCCCCTCTTCGCGTGAGCGGTCGTCGGTAACGAGGCCATAACCCATGCGAAACCCGAACTAATAACAAACCCGCGATATGGATCCGGGACGAAACCCTCGCCTCGCCCGTTGTGCCGCGCGCACACCGGTGTAACGCGATGTTTCCGACCATCCAGCATTTGCTTACACAATAAACAGCGAGGAAAAATCCATGCTCGAAGTCATCAACGACTTCCTCTCAGGGAAAGTACTGATCGTGCTCATTGTCGGGCTCGGTAGCTACTTCACGATTCGCTCGCGTTTCGTTCAATTGCGCCACTTCTTCCACATGTTCGCGGTGTTCCGCGACAGCCTCAAAGGCAACGCCGGGCAGCTCAGTTCGTTCCAGGCCCTGATGCTCAGCCTTGCCGGCCGCGTCGGTGCGGGCAACATCGCCGGTGTCGGCATCGCCGTGACCCTCGGTGGTCCGGGTGCGGTGTTCTGGATGTGGGTGACCGCTCTGGTCGGCATGTCCAGCAGCTTCTTCGAATGCACCCTGGCCCAGGTCTACAAGCGCGCCGACGGCGACGGCCTGTACCGTGGCGGTCCGGCTTACTACATCCAGCACGGCCTGAAACTCAAAGGCATGGCGGTGGTGTTCTCGATTCTGCTGCTGGTCACCTACGGCTTCGCCTTCATCGGCCTGCAGTCCTACACCGTGACCCACTCGCTGCAAAACGCCTTTGCCTTTGACCCGCAACACACCGGCATCGTCCTGGCTGTGCTGCTGGCCATTACCTTCATCGGTGGCATCAAGCGTATTGCCTCGGTGTCCGACCTGCTGGTACCGATCAAGACCCTGGCCTACATCGGCGTGACCCTGTACGTGATCGGCACCCAGATCGAACACGTGCCAGCCATGCTGGAAACCATCTTCAAGAGTGCCTTCGGCCTCGACCCGGCTTTCGGCGGCCTGCTTGGCAGCGCCATCGTCATGGGCGTGAAGCGTGGCGTATTCGCCAACGAAGCCGGTCTGGGCAGTGCGCCGAACGTCGCCGCCGTGGCCGCCGTGAAGCACCCTGGCGCTCAAGGCGTGGTTCAGGCGTTCAGCGTGTTCCTCGATACTTTCGTGATCTGCACCTGCACCGCGCTGCTGATCCTGCTGTCGGGCTTCTACACCCCGGGGTTCGAAGGTGACGGCATCGTCCTGACCCAGAACTCGCTGGCCGCCGTGGTCGGTGACTGGGGCCGCCTGTTCGTCAGCGTCGCGCTGTCGCTGTTCGTCTTTACTTGCATCCTCTACAACTACTATCTGGGCGAAAACAGCCTGCAATTCCTCACCCGCAACCGCGCTGTGCTGATGACGTTCCGCGGTCTGGTGCTGGCCCTGGTGGTCTGGGGTTCGATGCAGGATCTGTCGACCGTGTTCGCCTTCGCCGACATCACCATGACCTGCCTGGCCTTCGTCAACCTGATGGCACTGGCCATGCTGTTCAAGGTCGGCATGCGCGTGATGCGCGACTACGATGCGCAGCGCCGCGCCGGCGTCGACCAACCAGTGTTCGACTCCAGCAAGTTCAGCGACCTGGATCTGGACCTCAAAGCCTGGCCTGCCAATCCGTCGGCCGACACCCAGGCCAACACTCAGCCGCAAGGCATCCCGGCAGCGCAACGCTGATCGGGTAAAAACCGGGCGCAGCTCTTGCGCCCGGCGTGACACAGGCAGCGGTCGGCGTCATGCTCGACCGCCTGCTGTCCTCGCTCAGGAGAACTCCCCATGAATTCCTCGACCTACCCTGCCGCCCAGCACGTCATGGTGCTGTACACCGGTGGCACCATCGGCATGCAAGCCAGCGCCAATGGCCTGGCCCCGGCCTCCGGTTTCGAAGCGCGGATGCGCGACTACCTGCACAGCCAGCCTGAGCTGGTGGTGCCGCAGTGGCGCTTTCGCGAGATGTCGCCGCTGATCGACAGCGCCAACATGACCCCGGCCTACTGGCAGCAACTGCGTGAAGCGGTGGTCGACGCCGTTGATGTGCAGGGCTGCGACAGCGTGCTGATCCTGCATGGCACCGACACCCTGGCCTACAGCGCCGCCGCCATGAGCTTCCAATTGCTCGGCCTGCATGCCCGTGTGTGTTTCACCGGCTCGATGCTGCCGGCCGGCGTCACCGACAGCGACGCCTGGGAAAACCTCAGCGGCGCGCTGGTCGCCCTCGGCCAGGGCCTGGCGCCGGGCGTGCATCTGTATTTCCACGGCGAACTGCTGGTCCCGACCCGTTGCGCAAAAGTGCGCAGCTTCGGCCGTCATCCGTTCAAACGTCTGGAGCGTCAGGGCGGTGGCGTGAAAGCCACTTCCCTGCCGGCCGCGCTGAACTACAACCAGCCGAAGCAACTGGCCAGGGTTGCCGTGCTGCCGCTGTTCCCGGGCATCGGCGCCGAGATCATCGACGGCCTGCTCGATAGCGGCATCCAGGGTCTGGTGCTGGAGTGCTACGGCAGCGGCACCGGACCGAGCGATAACCCGGCGTTCCTGGCCAGCCTTGATCGGGCGCGCAATAACGGCGTGGTCGTGGTTGCGGTTACGCAGTGCCATGAGGGCGGTGTGGAGCTGGATGTCTACGAAGCCGGCAGCCGTCTGCGCGGGGTTGGCGTGTTGTCCGGCGGCGGGATGACCCGTGAGGCGGCATTCGGCAAGTTGAATGCATTGCTCGGCGCAGGGCTGGATGTCGCGCAGGTTCGCCGGTTGATGGAACTGGACTTGTGCGGGGAGCTGCTCTGAGTAACACAGACCTGCGATCTGATGCCTGAAACAAGCAGGCCCTCCCCAGGGAGAGCCTGCACCAACAATTACTCTTCAGCCAAATCAAAACTTCCCGCAAACTTCCTTTTTCCATTGTCGAAATCAACACTGACGATACCTTTGAACGCCATCCACGGAAACCCCGTTACACGCTCCAGCTTTACTGTCCCTAACCCATCGAGATACAAAACATCGTCCGTCGTAATCTCGAAATGTGCGTGCTCCGGAATTTTAACTTCCGTGCCCAGGTATTCTTGTTTTACCAGCAGCGTAATTTTGTTCTTGAAACTTTGGCCGTCATAGTCAGCAAACACTAGAGCAACGCCTTCTTTATCGAGGCGCAATCCAGGTAGCGCAAAGTTCCCACCATCCAAAAGCCCTCTGATCATGCCCTTCGGCAGGGAAGCCGCTGAAGATCGGGTGTTGTTGACCTGCGAACCATTGTTATCCATAGCCGTTCTCCGAAATTTATTGGAACCTCAAAACAACAAGTGCACTTACAATCGAAACTAGCAACAGACCCACTGGCAGTCAAATATCAACACGACAAATAAAAAAATGTTTTCAATCAGCCAATATAACTGACGAACGGCAGCGTTTTCGCGAAAAACCTGTCAACTTTGACAGTTGTCGAATGATTGTTTTTATTTTAAGTTTCAAGTGCCAACAGCAATAACTTCAACTTAACCGAAAAATAAAACTTCAGTTATCAACATCGACAAGTTATTAACCGGGCCATCGCTTGATTAATGCAGGCATGCTGGCGGCACACAATTTGCTCATTATTCCGGTATCCCCAAGGCTGGAAGTCCTCGATGCTCCACTCCCACCTCACCACCCTCAACGCCGTCGCCCTGGTGCTCAACACCTTCAGGGATCAAGGCCTGTCCAGCGAAGCGCTGCTGGCCGGCAGCGGTATCAGCGCGGCGGATCTGAGCCGGGCCGACACCCGCATCACCACCAATCAGGAGATGCAGGTCTGCGCCAACGCGGTCGCGCTCAAGCACGACATTGGCCTGGAACTGGGCCGGCGCATGCATGTTTCCTGCTACGGCATCCTCGGTTACGCGCTGCTGACCTGTGCCACCTTCGGTGACGCTTTGCGGCTGGCGATCCGTTATCCGGCGCTGCTGGGAACACTTTTCGAACTGAGCCTGGAAGACGACGGCGAGCGCGTCTGGTTCGTCGCCGCCGATTACCGCGAGAGCCCGGCAATGGCGGTGTTCAATGCCGAGTTCTGCCTGGTGTCGCTGAAAGTCATCTGCGATGACTTGCTCGGTCATCCGCTACCGCTGCTCGCCACCCGCTTCGAGCACACCGCGCCAGATTATCGCGACAGCTACGCCGAACACTTCAAGGCACCTGTGCACTTCGGCGCCAAGGACAATGCTTTCGCCTTCGACCGGCGCTGGCTCGACCAACCGCTGCCGCTGGCCGACATCATCACCCACCAGGCCATGGCCGAGCGCTGCCGCAAGCAGAACACCGAGTTCACCGGTCGTCAGGCGTGGCTGGGGCGGATCCGTCAGTTGCTCAGCGCGCAACTCAACGCCGCACCGGGGCTGGAAGGTCTGGCGCAGCAGATGAACTGCTCGCCGCGTACCTTGCGCCGGCATCTGAAGGACATGGGTTGCAGTTATCAGGAACTGCTCGACGAACTGCGTTTCGAGCGAGCCAAACAGATGCTGTGCGAGGACCAGTTGCCGATCTACCGCATCGCCGAAACCCTGGGTTTCAGCGAAACCGCGAGCTTCCGCCATGCGTTCGTGCGCTGGAGCGGCGTGGCGCCGAGTCAGTTCCGTCCACACGGTTAAACCGTCCAGGGGCGATATCAGGTCAGCATTTTTGGCCACATCGATCCCCTTTTGGCCTCTCTGGCCGTTCTCCGATTCGCTCCGCGCCGCAACACTGGGATCAACCGAATCAGCCCCTGCGGAGAACAACAAATGCTGACGATCTACTCTGACGATCACCACCTGCACCATGGCCGCTGCGAATTGATCGACGGGCAACTCAAGCCTTGCTTCGAGATGCCGTCGCGCGCCGACCACGTGCTGCAACGGGTAAAACATCAAAACCTCGGCCCGGTCGAGGCGCCGAAGGATTTCGGCCTCGGGCCGATCGAGCGCATCCACAGCCGCGACTACCTCGACTTCTTCAAAGGCGCCTGGGCGCGCTGGACCGAATTCAACACCGACGGCGACTTGCTGCCTTACACCTGGCCGGCGCGCACCTTGCGCCAGGTCAAACCGACCAGCCTGCACGGCCAGCTCGGCTATTACAGCTTCGACGGCGGCGCACCGATCACCGCCGGTACCTGGCAAGCCGCCTACAGCGCAGCCCAAGTGGCGTTGACCGCTCAAGCGGAAATCCAGCGCGGCGCCCGTGGCGCCTTCGCCCTGTGCCGTCCGCCGGGACACCACGCCGCCGGCGATTTGATGGGCGGTTATTGCTACCTCAACAACGCCGCCATCGCCGCGCAGGCTTTCCTTGATCAGGGCCACAAGAAGGTCGCGATCCTCGACGTCGACTACCACCACGGCAACGGCACCCAATCGATTTTTTATGAGCGTAGCGACGTGCTGTTCACCTCGATCCACGGCCACCCGGAAGCGGAGTTCCCGTTCTTCCTCGGCTACGAAGACGAGCGCGGCGAAGGCGCCGGTGAAGGCTTCAACTTCAACTATCCGCTGCCGGCCGGTTCCGGCTGGGATGTCTGGAGCGCGGCGCTGGATCAGGCCTGCCAGGAGATCGACAACTACGGCGCCGACATCATCGTCGTGTCGCTGGGCGTCGACACCTTCAAGGACGACCCGATCTCGCAGTTCAAGCTCGACAGCCCCGATTACCTGGCGATGGGCAAGCGCATCGCGGCTCTCGGCAAACCGACCCTGTTCGTCATGGAAGGTGGCTACGCGGTGGAAGAAATCGGCATCAACGCGGTGAACGTGCTTGAAGGTTTCGAACAATGAGCAGACTCAAGCACCTCATCGCGCCGGTGTTGTGCGCAGCGCTGCTGAGCGGCGCGGCGCAGGCGGAGGAACGCACCCTGCGCGTCTACAACTGGTTCGACTACATCACCCCCAAAGCACTGGAAGACTTCAAGGCGCAGAACAGCCAGACCAAACTGGTCTACGACATCTTCGACACCAACGAAGCACTGGAGGCCAAACTGCTGACCGGCAATTCGGGCTACGACGTGGTGGTGCCGTCCAACGTGTTCCTCGCCAAGCAGATCGAGGCCGGGGTATTCCAGCCGCTGGATCGTAGTCAGTTGCCGAACTGGAATCACCTCGACCCGAAACTGATGAAGCTGATCGAGGCCAACGATCCGGGCAACAAATTCGCCGTGCCCTACATGTACGGCACCATCCTGATCGGCTTCAACCCGGCCAAGGTCAAGGCAGCGCTGGGCGACAACGCGCCGGTGGACAGCTGGGAGCTGATCTTCAAAGAGGAGAACATCAGCAAGCTCAAGCAGTGCGGCGTGGCCCTGCTCGACTCGCCGTCGGAAATCCTGCCGCTGGCCCTGCAACACCTCGGCCTGGATCCCAACAGCAAGAACCCGGCGGACTACGCCAAGGCTGAAGCGCTGCTGTTGAAGATCCGCCCGTACGTGACCTACTTCCATTCGTCCAAGTACATGGCCGATATCGCCAACGGTGACATCTGCGTCGCGGTCGGTTACTCGGGCAGCTTCTCGCAAGCCGCCAACCGCGCCAGGGAAGCGAAGAACGGCGTGGTGGTGGACATGCGCCTGCCGAAGGAAGGCGCGCCGATCTGGTTCGACATGCTCGCCATCCCCAAAGGCGCGAAGAACCCGCAGGACGCCTACACCTTCATCAACTACCTGCTGCAACCACAGGTGATTGCGCCGGTGAGTGACTTCGTCGGTTATCCGAACCCGAACAAGGACGCCACCGAACGTGTCGACCCGGCGATTCGCAACAACCCGAATCTGTACCCGACCGATGCGGCGATGAACACGCTCTACACCCTGCAACCGTTACCACGGGATGCAGAACGGGCGCGGACCCGGGCGTGGACCAGGATCAAGTCCGGCACTTGAAACCAGCCATTGAAAAAGACCCGCCTTCGCGGGTCTTTTTTTGCGCTATCCCTGTACCGCACCGTGTCGCCGGCGCCCTTATCTATCTACCACCGCACAGGCAAAAACCCGGCTTACCGTGGACCGGAATCGAAGTAGCAATCCCGCTACCTTCTTCACCCATGGAACAGGCCCGTGAATACACCTGCAGTGACACACGACGTGTCCCCTCCCTTGCTGAAACAGAGCCGACTGGTCGAAATGGCCAGTCAAGGCTATTCGCTGCATCAGATCGCCTCGACACTGTTGCGTACAGTATTGAGCGAACGCTACCCCGACCAGCACCTCGATCCGGATAACACCCTGCTCGCCACACCGGTACGCAACATGGATGCGCCGCAGATGACCGTCGAAGCCTGCAACTTCGAAACGCTGACCCACGTCCTGATACAACAAAGCCTGCACAAGACCACCGCCGAGTTCATCGAAGGTGAACACTTCCTGACAGGCATGCCCCTCTCCAATCCACCGCTCCATCTGGCAGTGAGCATGGATGAACTCACCTTATTGATGAACGAACATGCCCCTCTGCTGTTCGTCGCATTTCAGCAGCGCCAGCTGGATTACTGGAATGAAACCGAACAGGACCAGCCCCGTTGGCGAGTACTGTCCGACCAACTGCGCTCGGCTGTCGATGTTCAGACCGCCAGTGGCTGGGATAGCGACGCGTGCCTGCTGGCGCGCTTCGTCGCGCAGTACCCGGACAAAGCCGAACGCCCGACCGCCAGCGATCATTTCACCGCACTGCGAGCCTGCATCATGGACATCGACCAGGTCGATGGCAGCACCGTCTCGCATGCGCTTGTCGCCGGCGCCCTGGTCATCACGGCAACCCTCGGCAAACGGCAGCGAATTCTGCTGCACACCATTGACGACGGCTATGAATCGTTCGATTCACTGGAACAACTGGGAGACTCCCTGCCGGAACGTATCGATCCCGAACACCCACAACCACCGCTGCAGTGGCGCCTGATCGAACCCGACGGCAATATCTTCGACGCTGTTGCCCAGGCACTCGTTGCCAATCAATTGGTCGCCATCGCGGCAATGGATCCCGCCAGTCAGCACCTCGACAACCGGGTCATGGCTGGCTCACAGAACACCAACCGACTCAGCCCGCCGGAACGAAACCGGATCAACCAGTTGGAAAAGGCAATTCCAGACTGGTTGAAAGCGGCGTCGGCGACGGACCTGCAAACCTACAGCCGCTACCTGGTCGACCTCGGCGCGTTGCGTCAGGAGGCTGCGGACGGCGCGTTCAAGGTCGATGACCTTCCTGCAATCAAACCCTACGCCGAGCAAAAAATGCAGGAGGCAATACTGGCCGATACCCGCGCGGAGGGGGCCGCCGACCTGCCGCTGGACCGCTTGCGAATCACCGTGACCGACAGCATGGAAACGGCTGGCTTCACCCTCGCCAATCCCTTGAGTCGGGTTCGCGAGACGCTGGGTGAATTCGCCTTGCAAAACACCCCGCCGTATCAGGCAAGCATCGACTTCGACGATGGCCGGGCCTTACCGGCGTGGCTGACGGTCGATTACCTGAGTGCCCTGGCAGAGCAGGTCGACATTGGCCTCCACTACCCGAAACTGATCAAGCGCAACCTTATCGACGACCCGGTCCGTGCTGCCGAACAGAAGACTCGCTACACGCGCCAACTGCCCATACTCCTGCCGTTGCTGGCGCTGGAATGCAAACTCCGACATCTGGGTGGCGTCGATGAACGGGGTCACGCCTGCATCCGTCAGTTGATGGACGCCATCACAGGCGATCAACCGTCGCAGGAGCATCCGGTGACCATCCGCCCACTGGCGTTTACCCCCGTTCGCCGCCTGAGCGGTCAGTCAGACACCGTGACCAACATGTTCATCATTGCCCCCCGCGATCATCGCCAGGGGCCTTGCCTGTTGTATCGACCGATGACGGACATGCCACTGATGCAGTTCGCATCCCTGCAAAATCTGATGTACGCGCTGTACCAGCCCGGAGAATTGCGCAGTTCCGTACTGGCCTGGCTCGGCTCGCCTTCGCTGAGTTTCGAATACTCGCAGTATGTTTTTGCAACAGGGCTCCCTTCCCCGTGGACGGTGACCCAACTGGTGTTCGAACCCTTCATGCATCTGGACCTGACCGGCCCCATCAAACTGGCGAACCAGCCTCTGACGGGAGACATTCTGGGCACCTTGCATGCAGCCAATAGTCGGGCATTGATCGAACTCGCCGACCGCCAATCAGTGTCCAACAGCGAGCGGCGCTGGGCATTGCTGGCCGAAAGCGGCTGGGCGATCTTCAGTATCGCCTCCAGTTTCATGAGCGGAGCGGCAGGTGCCGCCGTATGGGTCTGGCAGACCATCGAACAGATTCAGCAAGCCATCGATGCCCATGAACGCGGCGATGACCTGATGACCTGGCAATCGACTGCCGACATTCTGATGACACTCGGCATTCTGTTGACCCACCGGGTCGTCGCACGGCGCAACCGCTCGCTGAATCCGCAATTGAGCGCGACCCATGAAACGCCGCAAACCTTGCGGGAAGCCGAAGAACCTTTCGAAAACCAGCCAACGGAGTTGTCACCTGCCCCGAAGGCTGTCACCCACGATCCTGTCACCCTCACCGGAGACATCCCCGCCGGCCATCTCACACTGCTGGAACCTGCGCTCCTCCCGCGACCGGACTCCAGCGAGCGCTTCACTGCGATGCTCGACAGTTTCAAGGTCGAGGCCCCTGACCTGCACGACAAACAGGTGTCATCGACCAACCACCTCTATACGGTCGCGGACAAGACCTATGCCCAGGTCGGCAGCCGCTGGTTTCAAGTCAGTGCCCGCAAGGACGAGCCGGTGTACATCATTCATCCGCACGACCCGCTACGCACCGGCATGCCCCTGAAATATGACGACAAATCCGGACAATGGCACTGGGACCCGAAACTGCGCTTGCGTGGGGGCGGTCCGACCGGTCGCCTCGACGCGCTACGGCGCGCCAAGGAACAAGAGAAGGACGCCGCGTGGCAAGCCCTGCAACTGTTCTTCTCACGTGAACCGGCAAACAAGCGCGACATGCTGACCGAATTGCTCGCCTTGCCCAATGACAACAGCGAAGCCACCTATTCGCGCGCTGCGCCACGTTACCTGGACCTGGCCATGACGAATGGGACGGGCTACACCCAGGCGCTGGAACAGCTCGCGACCTGGCACCAGAACGGTGGCGGCGGTGTTTTCTACCAGGCACAACTGATGCGCATGACCGCCGAGCAGCATCGCTGCCTGGGTTCATGGCTGCGGGTGAAGATACGCCTGTATGCGATGACGTCCAAAAGGATCGCGGACAGCTTTGACAACAGTTCTCCCCTGTCACGCAGTGAACAGATCGACATCGCGACCCGAGCCACAGCACTCAGTGACGAAATGATCGCCACCCTTCAGACGCTGAATCGCTCTCTGCTTGTACTGGTCAAGCATTCCGGCAAAAGCGCAAAACTGGCCGCAGACTTGAAACGGTTGATGCCCGCTTACGGCGAACTTGATCTGAAGGCCAACGAAATCGGCATGTCCTTTGAACGCTGCGTCGTCGAACATCCCGGACCGGAAATGGACGCCGCCCGGCAGGACATCGGCATCATCACCGTCAAGGCTGCAGATGCCGCTCACGAGCTGCTCGGACTTTCACGCACAACCGCCACTGCGGACGGAAAAGCCGCGCGTATCGAGCAGTTTTCACACTGGAATGACCTTCTCTCCAGTCTCGACGATCAGATGGAACAGTTGCCCGCCAAACACCCTGCACAGTTCATCCAGGCCAGGATCGACAGGATTCGCGAACTGATCGGCGAGTTCCGCGAGCTGGCCCGCGAGCGCCTGATCGCCGAAGTCCCCGAGCCTCAAGTCGAGCCCATCGCGACACCCGCCAGACAGGATCCGCAGCCCTCGACTTCGCAACCGAAGGTCAAAGTCAGCAAAACCCGTCCGCGCCAGAATACCGCCGAACAGGCCCGCTTGCCCGGTACGACCCAGTCGGACGAAGAATCACCGTTCGTGAAAATTTCCGCTCGACCACCGAAACCGGCACAGTCAGTCGAGGACAGTGACCTGATCAACAAAGCGCAGGAGCTGAGCTATGACATCAACGACTTCATCACGAGGACTCGCGAAAGTGCCCGGCGTCCGGGGCGCATTCCCGCTGATATCAGAGACATGTTCGACCAGCAGGCCGCACGCCTGGAACAGGCGGCCAATGACGTGGACACGGTATTTGCCAAAAGGCGCGCAGCCAAACTGGATTCCTGGCCGGTTGCCGCTCTCAGTCCGGATCTGCGTGCCGGCGCGACCATCACACGCACCGAAGGCAACGCCGTCTACGGGGAGATGCTCAAGCAGCGCAAGCCCCGGGAAACCTATTTCCACTGGCTGTACGACAACGGTCAGGTCGACGTCGTCAAGGACGAACGCGGTCGCATCCGAACCCGACAGCGGGGTGATTACTTTCAGGAATACCGGATTCTCGACAAGGCCAAAGGAGGACGACCGATGTGGGTGGCGCATTTCCACTACGAACGAAAGAGTGACGCGGATGCCCAGTACACCATCGCCCACCTGAAATTCGCTGATGCCTATCTGCAGACCCTCGATGAAAAGACCCGTCAGACATTGAGCACCTTCGATGCCGTCGACAATGCAATGCGCCGCATCGTCGACCCGACGGTGCGTGACCTGTTCCTCAAGCCACAGCCGGCGGGCACCCGATAACTATTCACACCAGACAGAGCGCAGGCGGGCCAGAGCCGACTCGATTGCCGGCTCCGGCACCGCCGCAAAGCCCAGCACCAGACCGGCCCGCTGATCGAGCGGCGTCACCGAATCCGGCAGCCAATACTTGCTCAGGCCCTGGACTTCCACCTCCACACTGGCGGCTTGCTCTATCAACTGCTGCTCACGGGCCACGCTGTCGACTGCCACCGTGAGATGCAGTCCGGCCGACACAGCCGGCAATTCGCCGACGCCCGCCAGGCCTTGAGGCCAGCCGTTGATCAAGGCATTGCGCCGATTCACAGCCGCGCGACGCATCCGCCGGATGTGCCGCTGGAAGTGCCCGGCCGCCATGAACTCGGCCATCACCGCCTGGGTGCTGACTTCAGAATGCCGGACATCCACCGCACGTCGTTGCGCAAACGCTTTCACCAACCCCGGAGGCAGCACCAGATAACCCAGACGCAGCGCCGGGAACGCGACTTTGCCGAAGGTGCCGACGTACAACACACGACCCTGGCGGTCGAGCGCAGCCAACGGGGCCAAGGGCGCGCCGGTGTAGCGATATTCGCCGTCGTAGTCGTCCTCGACGATCCAGCCCCCGGTGCGCTCGGCCCAGTCCAGCAGTTCCAGACGTCGCGCCAGGCTCATCACTACCCCGGTCGGGTACTGATGAGACGGCGTGACATACGCCACCCGGCAATCTTCGGCAGCCGCCAGTGCCGCGCAGTCGATGCCCTCTTCGTCCACGGCAATGCCATGCAGCCGACCACCGGCCAGCGCGAAGGCATGACCCGCTGCGCGATAGCCGGGATTCTCGATGCCCACCCCGGCGCCCGGTTCAACCAGCAACTGTGCACAAAGGCTGATTCCCTGTTGTGCGCCACTGGTGATCACAATTTGCTCAGCGGAACACTGCATGCCGCGCGAACTGCGCAAATAAGCGGCGATCAGACCACGCAGACGCGCATCGCCCGCCGGGTCGCCGTAACACAGTTGCTGCAAGTCGGGTTTGCGCCAGAAGGCCGCGTTCAGCTTGGCCCAGACGTCGAACGGAAACAGATCGAAGGCCGGAACACCGACCCGGAATGCTCGTGGCGGACCACTGGGTGGCGTCGGCAAATGGTTGCGCTCAAGCCGTTGCAACGCACAGCTGTGGATAACTTCTCTGGATAAATCACCAGTGGAATTAAGCGAAATTGTGGATAAGGCTGTGGGTAAGGTTGTTGAAAACCCTGTGGATACTTTTGTGGATAATTTTCGTGCCGGTGTCACCGATTGCGGCAACTGCGCCACATAAGTGCCGTCCCCGACACGGCCTTCGATGAAACCTTCGGCATACAGCTGATCGTAAGCGCGCACCACGCTGTTTCGGGAAATCCCCAACGCTGTCGCCAGATCGCGGCTGGCCGGCAGGCGCGTGCCGCTGGCCAGTCGCCCGTCCAGCACCCGCATGCGCAAGGCCTGGTAGAGCTGACAGCTCAGGCCTTTGCGGCGGTCGAGTTCGATACCGGCGGGGTTGAACGGCAGCGACAGCGTGGGCGAATCGGGCATGAAAATGGACCTATGAAATTGGTCATCAATGGCTCTTACAACAGACCAATAGCCTGCCTACGATGCAGGCATTCGCCAAGGAAATTTTCTCCATGTACACGCCCCGCGCCTTTGCCATCGACGACTTGTCCCAACTGCACGAACTGATCCTCGCCACCCGCCTCGCCATCCTGGTGACCCACGGCGAACAAGGCTTGCAGGCCAGTCATGTGCCGGTGCTGCTGCATCGCGAGCAAGGTCCGAACGGCACGCTGTACGGGCATCTGGCCAAGGCCAATCCGCAGTGGAAAGACCTGCGTGACGGCGCCGAGGCCATGCTGATTTTTCCCGGTGCCGATGCCTACGTCAGCCCGGGCTTTTACCCGAGCAAGGCCGAGCACGGCAAAGTCGTGCCGACCTGGAACTACGTCGCCGTGCACGCCTACGGTCACGCCGAAACCTTCAGCGATGGCGGTCGGCTGCTGGACATCGTCAGCACCCTCACCGATCGCCATGAAGCGGGCCGCGCCCAACCGTGGTCGGTCGACGATGCCCCGGCCGATTACATCGACGGCATGCTCAAGGCCATCGTCGGTTTCGCCATTCCGATCGAGCGCCTCGAAGGCAAGCGCAAGCTCAGCCAGAACCGCAGCGCCGAAGATATCGCCGGCGTGCGCGAAGGCCTGGCTGCCAGCCCCGACATCAACGATCAAACCCTCGCTCACTTGATGCGTTAAGGAAATCACCATGAGTCAGATCGACATCCGTCCGGTCAGTGCTGCCGATCACGCGGCCTGGCTGCCGCTGTGGCAGGCCTACCTGCGCTTCTACAACACCGAGCTGCCGGACACCGTCAGCCAAAGCACCTGGCAGCGTTTTCTCGACCCGAACGAACCGACCCACGCCGCCCTCGCCTGGGCCGACGGCAAAGCGGTGGGCATGGTGCACTTCATCTACCATCGTTCGAACTGGAGCATCGAAAACTCCTGCTACCTGCAAGACCTGCTGGTGGAGCCGCAAACCCGTGGCACCGGCGTCGGCCGGCTGCTGATCGAACACGTCTACGCCACCGCCAGGGCCGACGGTTGCTGCAAGGTGCACTGGCTGACCCATGAAACCAACGCCACCGCGATCCAGCTCTACGAGCGCATCGCCGAGCGCCCGGGCTTCATCCAGTTTCGCAAAGCCATTTAAGGAGCCACGTGCATGACGATTTCTCTCGCTGACTGGAAAGGCGTGCCGCCGCCCTCCACCACCCTGATCGAAGGCCGCTTCATCCGCCTGGAAAAACTCGACCCGGCGCGCCACGGCGACGACCTGTTCAACGCTCTGCAAGGCCCCGGCGCCGATCCGAAACTCTGGGATTATTTGCCCTACGGCCCGTTTCCGGAGCGCAGCGCCTTCAACGACTGGCTGAACAATCACGCCGCCCACAGCGATCCGTATTTCTTCAGCGTCATCGACCGCGCCAGCGGCCAGGTGCAAGGCATCCTCAGCCTGATGTCGATTGTCCCGGCCCAGGGCCGCATCGAAATCGGCCACGTCACCTTCGGCGCCCCGATGCAGCGTTCGCCGAAAAGCACCGAGGCGGTCTACCTGCTGGCCAAGGAATCCTTCGCCCTCGGCTACCGTCGTCTTGAATGGAAATGCAACAACGGCAACGCCCGCTCCAAATACGCGGCCGAGCGCCTGGGCTTCAGCTTCGAAGGCGTGTTTCGCCAGCACATGGTGGTCAAGGGCCAGAACCGCGACACCGCGTGGTACTCGATTCTGGACTCGGAATGGCCGGCGATTGCGGCAGGGTTCGAGCGCTGGTTGAGCGATGAGAATCAGACGGCCGAGGGGCAGGTGAAGGGGTTGGTTGAGTGCCGCGCTTAAAGCTCAATAGAGATTAAGTGTGTTGCGGGTTCAGCTGTTATCGCGTCGAACCCGCACCACCCCCATCTTCAGCCCGAACGGGCGAAACACGGCGTTCAGCGATTTGAGCGTCTGATTGCCCTCGCCGTGTTCGATGTGCACCAGCGTACGTACCGAAATTTTGCACATCTTCGCGAACTGGGTCTGATGCAGCCCGGTGACCTCAACGCGCAAACGGCGAACGGCTTCACCGATTTCTACGGTTCCTTCAGCCAGCGCTTCCTGGATGCTTTCGATGAGCACTGTGCGTTCGGCAACGGTCATGCTCATTTCAAATCCCACTCTTTCAAACGTTGCTCCAGGTTTTTCAGGTGGACGCCCGGATGATTCATTGTCCGCTCAGGCAAACCACCCGCGTTCAATATGTCCGGCAACTCGGCCAGGCACTGCGCATCTTCACGCAACCGCTCGAAAGATTCCGGTGCATCGGACATCGCTGCCAATGGGTCATCCGGATCGGAAATATCCGCCAATGCGCGGCAAACACCCCGCCAATCGACATCTCCCGCCCTCTCCAGCTCTTTTGGCCATTTGGTCGTGCGAGTCACACCTTCGTCATCCATGACCATGGGGGCCAAGTCATAAATGGGGGCCAAACGGTACGAGTCGGCGTCACGAATGATTGCGGTGTTGCGACCGTGGTTATCCGAGTTGCCAAGAATCTTGTTGATCAGGTCCCGACGCAAATAGTCTGCGACAAGTGCCGGAATCTCGTGCGCTTGCCCCGCTTCCCGCCAAAGCCTGGCAAGCATGCGAATGACATCCATATGATTCATAGCGCTCCCTGGCGTCGTCACCTCGGCCAGCGAGTAGATCGACTCCACGGCAAAACGCTCTACACCTCGCTCAGTCACTTGGCGATCAAAACGCCGCATCCACAAGCTGGGTTTGTTCGCTTCCTCTAACGCCAGACCTTCCGCAGCGACGGTTTCGATACCAAGCGCCTGAAGCGCCTGATAGTAGTGGTATTCGCTGCGCAGGATGTCTTGATCGGTTTGACTGCCTTTATTCCGGGCAAACTTCACAAACCAGTGCTGACGGACGTTTTCATCGTCCAGCACAGCATCGGGGTAAAGAAGTCCGGCACGATCTTCAGCCAGAAGAATCTTGGGCGCTTCGCCTCCAGCCCCTGTCGCACCACCAATCGCAGCCCCCATTTCATACGCGTATTCAAGAAACCGGTAGTCACGGCTGATGACATCCTGGCGTTGAAACCCGATGGGTTTGCGCTCGTCGACAGTCTCGGCTGATTCTTTTATCCGCATGTTGCCGATCGGAGCCGGAGTGCAGCGTCCGAGCAGATAAAGGTCAGCACTGATGTCTGCAGGTTTCTCCTGCCCCATACGTGCGAGGAGAAACCTTCTAGCGGCGCCTGCCGGTGCAATGTCATGCACGAATGCAGGCGTGATGGATCGCCGACCCTCCCAATCCAGGGGATACAACGCACTCACGGCTTTGGAAAATGGAGAGCCAATAAACTCAATGTTTTCGACCAGATACGCCGACTCGTAACCAAAGCTGCAACGGCTTTCGAAGCCTTTCTCGGGCGAGTCGAAACTCAACACCATCGCGTCGTGCCATTTGCCGGCGTCGAATATTTGCAATGTCAGGTTGTGCATGCGGCTCTCATCTGCAATTAAATGCATTGTTGCGGTCGTTTGGCTGACCAAAAATGCAATATAGTGCATCTCGGAAGATCGAGAAACTCAGTGATCTGCAGTAAAGTGCAGATGCAGGATTTAAACCTCCAAATAAACGCAAAATAATGCAGATGCCGCTGAGTCCGCCACGGACATCATTCTGTAAAAACCCTCCGCTATACAGGACGCCCCGCTTATAACAAAAAGGACGTTCTCACCATGCCCTTCCCGCCCCAGCGTCTGTCGCTTGCCATCGCCCTGTTGATCGCCACCAGCGCCGCCCACGGCAAGACCGTGCAGATCGACACCGCCACCACCGCGTCGCAGACATTGGGCGGCAGCGACACGCTGACGATTTCGGCGCCGGGCAGCATCACCAACAGCGGCAAGGCCGTAAGCCTCAAGGACAGCACCAGCGGTGTCGGCGTGATCATCGATAACGCCGGCAAGATCATCTCCACCGGCGGCCGGGCCATCGACAGCAGCGGCGATCTGACCCAGGCACGCAATTACGCGATCCATAACCGCAGCGGCGGGCAGATTCTCGGCTCCAATGATGCGATTCGCATCGACAGCAACTTCATCAGCGGCAGCCTGTTGATCGACAACAGCGGCACCATTCGCTCGACCAGCGGCCAGGGCCTGGATCTGGATGCGTTGCGCAGTGACGGGGTGAAAACCACGATCATCAACCGTGCGGGCGGACTGATTCGTGGCGACGCCAGCGACGGCATGAAGACCGGCGCCAATGCCACCATCAGCAACTACGGCGAGATCTCGACCGGAGACTCGCGCAACGCCGACCAGAAGTTCGACGGCATCGATATCGACACCGCGACCGGCGTCAGCGTGACCAACTACGGCGTGATTTCCGGTGGCCGGCACGGCATCACCACTGACCTGGGGGCGACGCTGGTCAACTACGGGCAGATCACCGGGCGCAATGGCTCCGGTTTCGGCTCCGATGGCGACGGCACGGTGATCAACCACGGCACCATCACCGGCGCGTATTCCGGGTTGCAACCCAATGGCGACGGCGACGGCGTGGACATCGACAAGATCGCCCACATCGAAAACTACGGCACGATCCAGGGCGTCGGCGCCGGCGGTGTGGACAAGGGCGGTTTTGCCAATGGCAGTGAAGGCATCGCGCTGGGCGGCGGTTATATCCTCAACGCCAAGGGCGCCCTGATCAGCGGCGCCAACAGCGCCATTCTGGTGGACGACGGCAGCGGCGGTTCAGGGCTGGCGGCCACCACGCTGGAAAACTACGGCACCATTCAAGGCCTCGACGGTTTCGGCGTGAAGTTAGTCGGTGAGTTCGCCGACAACGTGATCAACGGCGGCACCTTCAGCGGCAGCAATGGCCTGGCGCTGGACCTGGGTGGCGGTAACGACAATCTGACCCTGCGCAGCGGCAGCCGCTTTGTCGGCATGGTCGATGGTGGCAGCGGTTATGACCGCGTAGTGATGGAGGATGCGGCAGGCGGCAGCTTCGGTGCCAGCCGCAACTTTGAATGGCTGGAGGTCAAACAAGGCGCCTGGACACTCACCGGCAGCGGCGACTTCAGCGACGGCGGTGCCGTGCGCAACGGCGCCACACTGATCAACCAGGGCGGTATCGCCGGCAATCTGACCGTGGACGCCGGTGGTGTGTATGCCGGCGGCGGGTCGGTGGGCAACCTCAACCTGAATGGCACGTTGCGCACCGACACCCGCCTCGGTACCGCGACCGTCGTGCACGACTTGAACATGGGCAGCGCCTCGACCCTCGCCTACGGCGTCAACGCCGATGGCAGCAGCGCACCGGTCCAGGTCGGCGGCACGGCCAACCTCAACGGCGCGACGCTGGCGGTCAATCCCGGCAGCGGAGCCTATCCGTGGCAGAGCCACTACACGGTGCTGCAGGCTGCGCGGGTCAACGGCACGTTCGGCGCGGTCACCAGCGACTACGCGTTCCTCACGCCGACCCTCGCTTACACGCCGACTCAGGTCGACCTGACCTACACCCGCAATGACGTGGCGTTCAATGAATTCGCCGCCACCGGCAACGCCAGCAACGCCGCCAACAGCCTGGCCTCAATGAGCAAGAACAACGCGCTGTACAACGCCTTGCTCAACACCACCCAATCCACCGCGGGCGCGGCCATCGAGCAACTGGCCGGCGCCAGCAACGCCAATCTGACCAGCGCCACCCTCGGCGCCAGCAGCCAGATCGGCAGCAGCATGCTCTCGGCGATGCAGCAGATGGGCGGCAGTCCCGGCTTGATGGTCGGCCTCGATCAGCGCAACACCCCGATCCTCGCCGCCAACGGCGTACCGTCCGAAGCGCGCAACCTGAATGATCCGAACGCCCGGGGCCGGCTCTGGCTGCAGGCCATCGGCGGCTACGGCAAGCTCGATGGCGAGCACGGCAGCAGCGGTCTGGAACAACGCACCAAGGGCAGCGTGCTCGGTGCCGACTGGGCATTGAATCCACAATGGCGACTGGGCGTGCTCGGCGGTTACTCGAAGACCGACCTGGACGCCACCGGTGTCGACGGCAATGTCGAGAGCTGGCACGCCGGCGTTTATGCGCTGCATCAAAACGGCCCGCTGGCCCTGCGTCTGGGCGCCGCATACAGCGGCCATCAGGGCGAAAGCAAACGCACCATCGCGTTCAATGGTTTCAGTGATCGTCCCAAAGGTGATTACGATGCCGACAGCCAGCAAGCCTTCGCCGAACTCGGCTACGCCATGGGCAGCGGCCGCCTCAGCGCCGAACCGTTCGCCAGCCTCGGCTACCAGCGCTATCACCGCGACCGCTATCAGGAAAAGGGCGGCGCGGCGGCCTTGCAGGTCGACAGCCAGACCCAGGACAACTTCAGCAGCACCTTCGGCGTTCGCCTGGCGCACCTCAGCTCGCTGGACAATGGCATGAGCCTGACCCCACGGATGGCCGCTGGCTGGAAGCACACCTACGGCGATGTCAGCAGCTCGACCCGCCAGGCATTCGTCGTCGGCGGCACGGCGTTCAGCGTCGATGGCAGCTCTCTGGATCGGGACAGTCTGGTGCTGGAAGCGGGGCTGGATCTGGGCGTTTCGGCGCGGCATACGCTGGGGTTTGGTTACAGCGGCGAGATTGGCAACAACAGTCGCAATCACGGGTTGGTCGGGCAGTGGCAGATGAGTTTTTGAGATTTCGCCAATCCGGATTTCAGCGGGCGTTGTAGGTAAAGGCGTCTGGATGGTTGGGTAATCATGGCGGGCTCGCCTCCCGCCGACGACCGAGCTACAAACGCAGACGCCATCACCTGCACACGGTTCGGAATTGCCCGGCATCGGCGCATTGGCACCGACTTTTACAGTTTGTTCTCTTTTCACATGAGACGAACTGAATGCCCATTCAATGCAAATACAAGCTCCAACATCTTGTCCTGGCGGTTGCGCTGGCAGTCGGTTGCGTGGAATTTTCTCTAGCGGAGCAGCCGGAGCCGGACGCGCCCGTCGCGAAAGAGGTGAAAACCAGGAGCCCGCGCACACCTCCTAAGGTGAAACCTGCTCCGCTTCTCATGGCAGAAACAGTGAGTGAGGAAAAGATTGCTCCACCACCGCAAGCCCTCCCTACCAGCACTGAGACTCCAACCGCGCCACTTCATGCAGCCGATGACCTCCACGCCAAGAGAGTCGCCACTACAAAGAGCGGCAGTGCACTTGAAGCAAGCATTGAAAAACCAACGCCTCCAGCACAACCCGTTCTGAGCGAAGCGCCAGCAACCCCCGAATCCAAAGAGGTGTCCACTTCAGGCAACGCAGCCATCGACGCCCTGCTCGCTGCCGACGAATACACGGCCACCCTCGCCTACTTTCAACTGGCGGGCGGCAGCAATGCCAAACTCGCCAATGCGACCCTGAACAGCGTCACGCCGGTCAGCGCCAGCCTGCTGTCGGCCATGCATCAACTCGACAATGCCCACGACTCGACGGGAAACTCACCACGCCATGTGGCCGGCAACGCAGACACCGGCAGGGTGTGGCTGCAAGCCATCGGTCACAGCGGGAAACTCGATCGCGAATTTGAACCGATGCAGCACTCCACCAAAGGGCTGCTGCTCGGCGCCGACTGGCGCCTCGATGAAACATGGCACCTGGGCTTGATGGGCGGCACCTCCGACACGCGCATCGACAGCAAGGAGCTGGACGGCGATCTCGACAGTTGGCACCTCGGTGCCTACGCCTTGCGCCAGGCCGGCCCGCTATCACTTCGGCTCGGCGCAGCCTGGAGCAACCATGAAGGCAACACCCGTCGCGAAGTCGCGTTCGGCCGCTTCCATGACCGACTCAAAGGCAACTACCAGGCCAGTACCCAACAAGCGTTCATCGAGTCGGGATACAACCTGGGGAGGGCCAACGTCAGCATCGAACCGTTTGTCGGCCTCGGCTACCAACGCTACCAGCGTGACGGCTACACAGAGAAAGGCGGAGCGGCGGCGCTCAAGGTTCACGCTCAATCCCAAGGCAACTTCAACACCACCGTCGGCCTGCGCATGGCGAAAGTCAGCACGCTGGATAACGGCATGCGCCTCACGCCACGATTCAGCGCTGGGTGGAAACACGTGTACGGCGAGACCTATACCAGCACCCGGCAACGTCTGGTCACCGGCGGCCATGACTACACCGTTTACGGCGCAGAGCTGGATCGCAATAGCCTGACGCTCGACACCGGTCTTGATCTGGCCGTCTCGTCCAACCACACACTCGGTGTTGGCTTGTCGGGTGAGATCGGTACCGACAGCCGCAACCACGGCATTTCGGGCCAGTGGCGAATGGCGTTCTGAGTTCCGGCCAGGCGCTGCCGCACCTTGCGGCAGTGCCTGAAAAGCAAAAAAAAGGGGAGCACATGCCCCCCCGAGGTTTAAAGCGTTGTATCGAGGCCGTTATCTCAGCCTTCGATCTCGATCAGGATTTCGCCCGGATTCACCCGGTCGCCCTTGGCAACATGGATGGCGGTGACCTTGCCGGCAATCGCGGCCTGGACTTCGGTTTCCATCTTCATCGCTTCGGTGATCAGCACGGCCTGGCCCGCCTTGACGGTGTCGCCTTCCTTGACCAGCACATCGACGATATTGCCCGGCATGGTGGTGCTGACGTGGCCCGGTGCCGAAGCCTGCTTGCGCTTGCTGCTACCGCCGCCGACGAATTCGTTGAGCGGTTCGAACACCACCTCTTCCGGCATGCCGTCGATGGACAGGTAGAAGTGACGCTTGCCTTCAGCCTTGACGCCGACACCGGTGATGTCCACGCGATAGGTTTCGCCGTGGACGTCGATGACGAACTCGGTCGGTACACCTTCGCCGCCGGCCGAAGCCACCTTGCCCGCTTCCGGGATCGGCAGCAGCACTTCCGGGGTGAGGGTGCCGGCGGCACGCTCTTCGAGGAACTTGCGGCCGATGTCCGGAAACATGGCGAAGGTCAGCACGTCTTCTTCGGATGTAGCCAGAGCGCCGATATCGGCGCGCAGCTTGGTCATCTCCGGCTTGAGCAGATCGGCCGGACGTACGTCGATCACCTCTTCGCTGCCGATGGCCTGGCGACGCAGCTTCTCGTTCACGGTGCCCGGCGCCTTGCCGTAGCCGCCTTGCAGGTAGAGCTTCACCTCGTTGGTGATGGTCTTGTAGCGCTCGCCGGCCAGCACGTTGAAGAACGCCTGGGTGCCGACGATCTGCGAAGTCGGGGTCACCAGCGGCGGGAAGCCGAGGTCTTCACGCACGCGCGGAATCTCTGCCAGCACTTCGCCCATGCGGTTCAGAGCGCCCTGCTCTTTCAATTGGTTGGCCAGGTTGGAAATCATCCCGCCCGGCACCTGATTGACTTGAACGCGGGTGTCGACGGCAGTGAATTCGCTTTCGAACTGGTGGTACTTCTTGCGCACGGCATAGAAGTACAGGCCGATCTCTTGCAGCAGCTCCAGGTTCAGACCGGTATCGAACTCGGTTCCTTTGAGCGCAGCAACCATCGATTCCGTCCCAGGGTGGCTGGTGCCCGAAGCGAAGCTGGAGATCGCGGTGTCGATGTGGTCGGCACCGTTTTCAATGGCCTTGAGTTGGCACATTGCGGCCAGGCCGGCGGTGTCGTGGGAGTGGATGAACACTGGCAGCGACTGTTCGGCTTTCAGTGCACGCACCAGTTCACCGGTCGCATACGGGGTCAGCAGACCGGCCATGTCCTTGATCGCCACCGAGTCGCAACCCATGGCTTCCATTTGCTTGGCCTGAGCGACGAACGCGTCGATGGTGTGCACCGGGCTGGTGGTGTAGGCGATGGTGCCCTGAGCGTGCTTGCCGGCAGCTTTCACCGCTTCGATCGCCACGCGCAGGTTACGCACGTCGTTCATCGCGTCGAAGATGCGGAACACGTCGATGCCGTTGACCGCGGCCTTGGCAACGAACGCCTTGACCACGTCATCGCTGTAGTGGCGGTAGCCCAGCAGGTTCTGCCCGCGCAGAAGCATCTGAAGACGAGTGTTGGGCAGCGCCGCACGCAGCTGGCGCAGACGCTCCCACGGGTCTTCTTTCAGGAAGCGCACGCAGGCGTCGAAGGTCGCGCCGCCCCAGCATTCCAGCGACCAGTAGCCGACCTTGTCGAGCTTGTCGCAGATCGGCAGCATGTCTTCGGTGCGCATGCGGGTGGCGAGCAGCGATTGGTGAGCGTCGCGCAGGATGGTATCGGTGACAAAGATTTTCTTGCTCATTCTTGTATTCCTCACAGGCCTGCGTGGGCGGCGATGGCGGCGGCGATGGCCAGGGCCAGCTCTTCGGGTTTGCGCTTGATCGAGTAGTTGGTCAATTCAGGGTGGCTTTCGACGAAGCTGGTATTGAACTGGCCGCTACGGAATTCCGGGTTGCGCAGGATTTCCTGGTAGTACGCGGCGGTGGTCTTCACGCCTTGCAGACGCATGTCGTCGAGGGCGCGCAGGCCACGATCCATCGCCTCTTCCCAGGTCAGTGCCCAGACCACCAGTTTCAGGCACATCGAGTCGTAGAACGGCGGGATGGTGTAGCCGGTGTAGATTGCCGTGTCGGTGCGCACGCCGGGGCCGCCGGGGGCGTAGTAGCGCGTGATCTTGCCGAAGCTCGGCAGGAAGTTGTTTTTCGGGTCCTCGGCGTTGATCCGGAACTGCAGGGCAAAACCGCGATGCTGAATGTCTTCCTGCTTCACCGACAGCGGCAGGCCGGAAGCGATGCGGATTTGTTCGCGAACGATGTCGATCCCGGTGATTTCTTCGGTAATGGTGTGTTCCACCTGCACCCGGGTGTTCATCTCCATGAAGTACACCTCGCCCTCGGCGAGCAGGAACTCCACGGTGCCGGCGTTCTCGTAACCCACGGCCTTGGCTGCGCGCACCGACAGGTCGCCGATGTAGGCGCGCTGTTCCGGGGTCAGCTGCGGGCTCGGGGCGATTTCGATCAGCTTCTGGTTGCGGCGCTGGATCGAGCAGTCACGTTCGAAAAGATGCACGACGTTGCCGAAGCTGTCGCCGAGGATCTGCGCTTCGATGTGCTTGGGATTGACGATGCACTTTTCCAGGAACACTTCCGCCGAACCGAAGGCCTTGGTGGCTTCGGAAATGACGCGAGGGAAGTTCTGTTCGAGTTCTTCTCGGCTGTTGCAGCGACGGATACCGCGCCCGCCACCACCGGAAGTGGCCTTGAGCATCACCGGGTAACCAATGCGGTCGCCCTCGCTCAACGCTTCCTCGATGCCCGAGACGTTGCCTTCGGTGCCCGGCGTGACCGGCACGCCAGCCTTGATCATGCTGCGGCGCGCTTCGGTCTTGTCGCCCATGCGGCGGATGACTTCCGCCGCCGGACCGATGAATTTGATGCCGCGTTCGGCGCAGATGTCTGCCAGCTCAGCGTTTTCCGAGAGGAAACCGTAGCCGGGGTGCAACGCATCGCAGCCGGTTTCCACGGCCAGGTTCACCAGCTTGCGCGGGTTCAGGTAACCGGCCAGCGGCTCGGCACCAATGCTGTGGGCCTCGTCCGCACGCTTCACATGCAAGGCGTGCCGGTCGGCGTCGGAATAGATCGCGACCGAGCGGATGCCCATCTCGGCGCAGGCACGCACGATTCGTACGGCAATCTCACCACGGTTGGCGATCAGGATCTTTGTTATCACTTGGAGGTTCCCTTGAGCCGGTGGCACCACGACCTGCTAGACCCAGGTCGGCACGTGACCAAATGTTTCAATCTGGTCTCGGCTCCACACTAGCGCTGACAAGGGATTAACAAAAATGAATAAAAATTGGGTCAGGCATAAGTAAAGACTTATAGTCAACTCATCAGCCAACGGCCAGAGTCGGTAGAAAATGCGTAAGTCCTTGATGCGTATGACATTGCGTCAATTGCAGATCTTCAACGAAGTGTGTGATTTACGCTCCTACAGCCGCGCAGCCGACGAAATGTCGCTCACACAACCGGCCGTCAGCCTACAGATTCGTCAGCTTGAAGAGCTGATCGGCCAACCATTGTTCGATTACGTCGGCAAAAAACTCTACATGACCGAAGCGGCCGAAGCACTCCAGCGTGCCAGCCGGGACATCTTCGGCCGACTGGAAAACCTCGACATGCAGCTGTCGGACATGCAGGGCTCACTGCAGGGCCAGTTGAAACTGGCGGTGGAATCGAGCGCCAAATACTTCGTGCCGCACCTGTTCGCAGCGTTCAAGCGCCAGCATCCGGAAGTGAACCTGCAACTGACGGTGGTCAACCGTGGCCAGGTGATCCGCCGCCTCTCCGACAACCGCGACGATCTGGTGATCATGTCGATGGTGCCGCAGGACATGGGCCTGGAATTTCTGCCGTTCCTCAACAACCCGATCGTCGCCGTGGCACGCCCGGATCATCCGCTGGCGCACATGGGCCCGCTGCGCTTGCAGGATCTGGAACCTTACACCTTGCTGATCCGCGAACCCGGCTCGGGTACGCGACTGGCCTGCGAAGAGTATTTCAAGGAGAAGCGCGTGCACTTCACCCAGACCCAGGAAGTGGCGTCGGCCGAAGCCCAGCGTGAATGCGTAGTCGCAGGTCTGGGCCTGGCGCTGTTGACGCGCCACGCCCTGAACCTGGAGCTGGCGACCGGCGGCCTGGTGGAGCTGCCGGTCGAAGAATTGCCGCTGTTTCGCAGTTGGTGCCTGGTGCAAGCCAAAGCCAAACGGCTGTCACCGGTGGCCCACGCCTTCCTGGCGTTTATCCGCAGCGAACGGGTGCAAATCAGCGCGCTGGTTGAGCGCTTCGACGGGAAGCTGCTGGCGCTGCCTGCCAGTAGTTGAGTTCGATGTCCTCGGGAAAATCGCTGATCTCGCTCTGAAGCTGGCGAAGTTCGAAGCGATCTTCGATGGCGCGGCGAAATTCCATGCGGCGCTGGTCTTCCTGCTGACGGCGGGTTTTCGCGGCGCTGTTGCGTTCTTCGTAGGGCTGAGCCATTTCGAGTCTCCCAAGGCGAGTACGGGAGTTTCACGATAGGCGCGGTGGATGACGATTTGGCTGCGGGGGGATGACAGTGCGATGAACTTGCAAATGGCGATGGCGTTTTTGAGGCCGCCATCGCGAGCAAGTTCGCTCCCACAAGGGATGTTTTACGTACACAAACTCTGTGTCATATCGAAATCAAATGTGGGAGCGAGCTTGCTCGCGATCAAGGTCGGAACGACCTTGCGATGACGTCAGTCATCCAGTGCTTTCACCGACTTTGGCGACAGCCGCAGGCTGCGCAGACTGCGCTTGACGCTCTTGAGGTGGTTGACCAGGCTCGGCCCGCGCGCCATGGCCACGCCCATCGCCAGTACGTCGATCACCACCAGATGAGCGATACGCGAGGTCAGAGGGGTATAGATTTCGGTGTCTTCGTGAACATCGATCGCCAGGTTGACGGTCGACAGCTCAGCCAGCGGTGTCTGGCTCGGGCACAAGGTGATCAGCGACGCACCACTCTCGCGAACGAGGTTGGCGGTGATCAGCAGGTCTTTGGAACGGCCGGACTGGGAAATGCAGATCGCCACGTCGGTGGGCTTCAGTGTCACCGCCGACATTGCCTGCATGTGCGGGTCGGAATATGCCGCCGCCGTCAGCAGCAGACGGAAGAACTTGTGCTGCGCATCCGCCGCCACCGCGCCTGACGCACCAAAGCCGTAGAACTCGACACGCTGGGCCTGGGACATCAGCGTCACCGCCCGTTGCAGCTCCAGAGGATCGAGCTTCTCGCGAACCTCCATCAGCGTGTGCAACGTGGTGTCGAAAATCTTCAGGCTGTAGTCGGCGACAGAGTCGTCTTCATGGATCGCGAACTGACCGAAGCTGGCGCCGGCCGCGAGGCTTTGCGCGAGCTTGAGTTTCAGATCCTGGAAACCGGAACAGCCGATGGCCCGGCAGAAGCGCACGATGGTCGGCTCGCTGATGCCGACGCTGTGGGCCAGGTCGGCCATGGAACTGTGCATCACTGCCGCAGGGTCAAGCAGCACGTGGTCGGCGACCTTGAGCTCCGACTTGCGTAACAGGTGACGTGACTGGGCGATGTGTTGCAGCAGATTCAAGGGGCTGGACTCTTGTTATGGAAAGATGTGCTGTGGCCAGATGCCAGGGATGTAGCAAGCTTGTAGTTATACTACATGAATCGGCTTTTTGCCTGCTCAATGCGTAACTCGATACCCCCGGATCAGGCGACATGCGCTGTATGTAGCCCTTACAGCGGTTTTTCCTGTTCACGCAGCAACGCGGCAAGGCCGACCGCCTCCACCGGACGGCTGATCAGATAGCCCTGCACTTCGTCGCAACCTTCAGCTTTCAGAAATGCCAACTGCTCGGATCGCTCGACACCTTCGGCGACAACTTTCAGTGACAGTCCATGAGCCATCGCAATGATCGCCCGGGTGATCGCTGCGTCTTCGCTTCCCTCACCCAACCCGCGAATAAAGGCCTGATCGATCTTCACGTAGTCCACCGGAATCCGTTTCAGATAGCTCAGCGATGAATAGCCGGTGCCGAAATCGTCGATGGCCAGTTTCACTCCCAGATCCCGCAACTGCTGGAACGCGGCGATGATGTATTCGACGCTGTCGAGCAACTGACTTTCGGTCAGCTCCAGTTCGAGGTAGTGCGGCGCCAGGCCGGTTTCCTCCAGCACCTGACGCACCAGACTGACCAGTTTGCCCTGACGCAGCTGATGCACCGACAGGTTCACCGATACCCGGATCGGCGCCAGTCCCTGACGCTGCCATTCGCACGCCTGCCAGCAGGCCTGACGCAGTACAAACTCGCCGATCGGCCCGATCAGCCCTGTCTCTTCGGCCAGACCGATGAAGTCCCCCGGCGGCACCCGGCCCATGGTCGGGTGGTCCCAGCGCACCAGCGCCTCTGCCGCATTGAGACGACCGGTCGCCAGGCACAGTTTCGGTTGATAAAAGACGTTGAGCTGCTTGTCTTCGATGGCTTTGCGCAGCTGGTTTTCCAGCTGCAAACGCTCCAGCGTGCTGGCCTGCAGACTGTCGGTGTAGAACTGAAAATTGTTGCCGCCCAGGTGCTTGGCATGCTGCATGGCCATGTTCGACTGGCTGACCAGCGCGGAAATCTCCCGCGCATTGTCCGGCAGCATGCTGATGCCCATCGAGGCGCTGACCACCAGTTCATGTCCTTCCACAGTCAACGGCAAACGCAGCTTGGTCGACAGTCGCGTGGCGACCCGCGCCAGGCTCGACAGGTTGCCGTAGGCGTCGAACAGTACCGCAAACTCATCACCGGACAACCGGGCAATGGTGTCGGCCTCCGGCAGAGCACTGACCAGACGACGGGACATCTTTTGCAGCAATTGGTCAGCAATCTCATGGCCGAGACTGTCGTTGAGCAGCTTGAAGCGATCCAGATTGATGTGCAGCAACGCCAGACTCCGGCGCCCGCCCTGCCGCACGCGCTGATGGGCTTCGTGCAGGCGTTCGCGGAACAGCGAGCGGTTGGCCAGACCGGTGAGTTCGTCGTAGTGGGTCAGGTAGCGCATGCGCTCCTCGGATTCGCGGCGCGCCGACAGATCGGCGAAGAAGCCGACGATATGGCTCACACTTCCCCGACTGTCGCGCACGGCATTCAATTGCAGCCACTGCGGATAGAGCTCGCCGTTCTTGCGGGTTTCCACCAGTTCACCCTGCCAGCTGCCGTTCTGCTCCAGCGCGTGGCGGATCGCGACGTAATGTCTGCGGGCATCGCGACTGCACGGCAACTCAACGACATTGCGCCCGAGCATGTCGTCGATGTCGTAACCGGTGACCCGGCTGAAAGCCTGATTGACGGCGATCAGCGAATAATTCGGGTCGAGGATCACGATGCCTTCGCTGGCGGCCTCGAACACCGTCGCCGCCAGTTGCTGCTGGGCTTCCAGGCTTTTGCTGACGCTGATGTCGCGGCGGGTGCCGACCATGCGGATGACCCGGCCGTCCTCGTCGCGCTCCACTGCCCGGCCACGGTCTTCGATCCAGACCCAGTGACCGTCGCCATGGCGCACGCGGTATTCGATCTGATAATCCTCGGTGCGGCCCTTCAAGTGCTCGATCAACGCCCGCTTGAGTGGTGGCACATCCTCCGGATGCAGGCGCGGCCGCAGATGCCTGAGCAGTCCGGTGACGTATTCCGGATCCAGACCGAACAGTTCCTGGATTTGCGTGTGGTGAACTTCGTCGGTCTGCAGGTTCCAGTCCCACAGTCCCAGCTCACTGGCCTTCAACGCCAGCGCCAGGCGCGCCTCGCTCTTGCTCAGCGCCTGGTTGGCGACGTCCAGTTCCCGGCTGCGCTGAGCGACCCGGTCTTCCAGCTCGACCTGAGCTTCACGCAGCTTGCCCTCGGCGCAACGACGGTGTTCGATTTCCTTCGCCAGTTCCAGATTGAGCTGTTCGCTGCGGGTTTGCGCTTGTTGCAGGTGCTCGATCAGGTGCTGGTTCTGGAAGCGCCGCAGCAAACCACGATCGATCAGCCGGTTGACCTGCCACGCCACCACGCTCAGCGACCCGAGCAGGATCAGCCCGAGCCAGCCCCAGCCGCGCGCCAGTTCGTCACCGCCCCAGAACAGGTAGCCGATGGCCGGCAACAGGCACGGCAAGGTAAAGGAAAGAAACGCCGGAATGCTCACGGCGTAGGCCACGCTCGCCGACAGGGTCGCGGCGCCGATCAGGCCGAATACCCAGGCCTGCTGCATGAAATTGTCGGCGGGCACCAGGGCGATGCCGGCGCCGGCCAGGGTCAGGCCGGTCATGGTCGAGCCGAGCAGGAACATCCGCCCCCAGATCGGCTGGGCCTGACGATCAGGGATCGCCGAGTCGAACGCGGCGACCTGAATCACTCGCAGGGCCACCAGCGACAACAGCCACACCAGCCAGACGCTGACCACGAAATAACGCTGCGGACTCCAGAGCAGACCGGCGCAGACCAGACCATTGATCAACATGAACAGGGTGGGTAACAGCGAACCCTGATAAAGAAGGCGCGTGCGCTCGACCGCCATCTGGGTGGCGTAAAGCTTGCGGATCACCCGAGGCTCCACGGAGGGGCCCGACAGGTCGAAGCTGAGGGTCATAGGCAACGTTCTTGTTCTTATAAGTGTGAGCATGCGCCCGGAAACGTGGACGGAGCATACACAAGCCGAACCACTTGCCAAACTGCCCCAGATCATAATTTCACCGAAACTTTTCCACCGCTCGTCCCCCTCCAAAGCCCCGACGCCAGGCGGGTCAACGCCTGTAGCCGGTGACCGACCGGTCGTCATCGACAGCACTTTCATCGGCTAATGCAAAGCTCGGTTTGCCCGGGCCTGCGGCGCACCCTAGAATGCCCCGATGCGCGATGATCTCTCCCTTCTGCTGAACTCCCTCAACGATGCCCAACGCCAGGCCGTAGCGGCTCCCGTTGGTCGTCAATTGGTCCTGGCCGGTGCCGGCTCCGGCAAAACCCGAGTGCTGGTGCACCGTATCGCCTGGTTGATCCAGGTCGAAAACGCCTCGCCGCACTCGATTCTGTCGGTGACCTTCACCAACAAGGCCGCTGCCGAGATGCGTCACCGCATCGAGCAATTGCTGGGCATCAACCCGGCCGGCATGTGGGTCGGCACCTTCCACGGCCTGGCGCACCGCTTGCTGCGGGCGCACTGGCAGGAAGCCGGGCTGAGCCAGACTTTCCAGATTCTCGACAGCGACGACCAGCAACGACTGGTCAAGCGGGTAATCCGCGAGCTGGGGCTGGACGAGCAACGCTGGCCGGCCCGTCAGGCCCAGTGGTTCATCAACGGGCAGAAAGACGAAGGTCTGCGTCCGCAACACATTCAGGCCAGCGGCGATCTGTTCCTGGCGACCATGCGCGGCATTTATGAAGCGTACGAGGCAGCGTGCCAGCGTGCCGGTGTCATCGATTTCTCCGAACTGCTGCTTCGCGCCCTCGACCTGTGGCGCGATCACCCGGGCCTGCTGGCGCACTACCAGAAGCGTTTCCGACACATTCTGGTGGACGAATTCCAGGACACCAACGCCGTGCAGTACGCCTGGTTGCGTCTGCTGGGCAAGGGTAGCGACAGCCTGATGGTGGTCGGCGACGACGATCAGTCGATCTACGGCTGGCGCGGCGCGAAAATCGAGAACATCCACCAGTACTCGTCGGACTTCCCGGACTCGGTGACCATCCGTCTGGAGCAGAACTACCGCTCTACGGCCGGCATCCTCAAGGCCGCCAACGCCCTGATCGCCAACAACACCGGACGTCTCGGCAAAGAGCTGTGGACAGACGGCGGCGATGGCGAAGCGATCAACCTCTACGCCGCGTTCAACGAACACGATGAAGCGCGCTACGTGGTCGAAACCATCGAAAGTGCGCTGAAAACCGGCCTGGCGCGCAGCGATATCGCGATTCTCTACCGCTCAAACGCCCAATCGCGCGTTCTGGAAGAGGCGTTGCTGCGTGAACGCATTCCGTACCGCATCTATGGCGGCCAGCGCTTCTTCGAACGGGCGGAAATCAAGAACGCCATGGCTTACCTGCGCTTGCTGGAAGGTCGTGGCAACGATGCGGCTCTGGAGCGGGTGATCAACGTCCCGGCTCGTGGCATCGGCGAGAAAACCGTCGAGGCGATCCGTGACCATGCACGCCACAGCGATGTGTCGATGTGGGAAGCCATGCGCCAGCTGGTGGCCAACAAAGGCCTGACCGGTCGCGCTGCCGGTGCGCTGGGCGCGTTTATCGAGCTGATCGAAAACCTCGCCGCCAAGTGCGCCGAGATGCCGTTGCACCTGATGACCCAGACCGTCATCGAGCAGTCCGGTTTGATCGCCTACCACGAAGCGGAAAAAGGCGAGAAAGGCCAGGCCCGGGTAGAAAACCTTGAGGAACTGGTCAGCGCCGCGCGCAACTTCGAGAACACTGAAGAAGACGAAGAGCTGACGCCACTGGCCGCGTTCCTCGGCCACGCTTCGCTGGAAGCCGGCGACACTCAGGCCGACGAACACGAAGACAGCATTCAGTTGATGACCCTGCACAGCGCCAAGGGCCTGGAATTCCCTTACGTATTCCTGGTGGGCATGGAAGAAGGCCTGTTCCCGCACAAGATGAGCCTGGAAGAACCTGGACGCCTTGAGGAAGAGCGGCGTCTGGCCTATGTCGGCATTACCCGGGCGATGCAAAACCTGGTGATGACCTATGCTGAAACCCGACGCCTGTACGGCAGCGAAACCTACAACAAGGTGTCGCGTTTCGTACGGGAAGTACCGAAAGGCCTGATTCAGGAAGTACGCCTTTCGAACAGCGTCAGCCGACCGTTCGGCGGCAACCCGTCGATGGGCAGCAGCAACCTGTTCAGCGGTAGCGAGATTCCGGAAACCGGCCTGAGCCTTGGCCAGGCTGTGCGTCACTCGATCTTCGGCGACGGCGTGATCCTCAACTTCGAAGGCGCCGGCGCCCAGGCCCGGGTGCAGGTTAACTTCGCCGAAGGCAGCAAGTGGCTGATGCTCGGGTACGCGAAGCTGGAAGCCATATAAGTCAACGTCCGTTCCCGCGCTGAGCACGGGAACGGACACTGGAGGCAACATCCATGGGCTCGGGATTTTTTTCCTCCTGGACATTCTGGGCCCTGCTCTCGGCCACTTTTGCCGCGCTGACAGCCATCTTCGCCAAGATCGGCATCGAAAACGTCAACTCCGACTTTGCCACCCTCCTGCGCACAATCGTCGTATTGATCAGCCTGGCCTTGATTTTGTACGTCACGGGCCAATATCAGTCCTTGGGATCGATCTCCGCCAAGAGCTACCTGTTTCTGTTGTTGTCGGGCCTGGGCACCGGTGCTTCGTGGCTGTGCTACTTCCGGGCGTTGAAAGTCGGCCCGGCGTCGCTGGTCGCGCCGGTGGACAAGCTCAGCGTGGTCTTCGTGGCGGTGCTCGGTGTGATCCTGCTGGGTGAGAAACTCGACCTGCGACAATGGAGCGGCATCGGCCTGATCACCGCCGGAGTGGTGATGCTGGCCTTGCGGCGTTGATCCATTTCCTGCTGAACCTATCTCCTTTTCCTACAGACAAAAGTACATGGCCTTATTGCCCCGACCGAGCTGAACGTAACCTGTCAGGCAAAAGCCCGAAACACTCTCTCGCTAGCCAGTAACACTTCAGCTGTGCAACATGGCGCGCGTGTCTCCACAAACGGGAATTCCCTTTATGAAACGTTTTCTTAGCATCGCCATGGCGTTGTGCATCGGCCTGACGATGAGCCTCGACGCCAACGCCAAGCGCTTTGGTGGTGGCAAAAGCGCCGGCGCTGCGCCGACGCACCAGACCAGCCAGATGGCTCCTTCTTCTCCAGGCATGGGCGGCGCTGCGGCGACCGCTGGTGCTGCCGGTGCCGCGGGCGCTGCGGCCAAGGCCGGCGGTGCTTCGAAATGGCTCGGCCCTCTGGCGGGCATCGCGGCCGGTGGCCTGCTCGCTTCCATGTTCATGGGCGGCGGCTTCGAAGGCATGCAGTTCTTCGACATCCTGATCATGGCCGTGATCGCGTTCGTGATCTTCCGCTTCATCGCCGCCCGTCGCCGCAAGCAGCAGGAGCAGTTCGCTCCGGCCGGCGCGCCGATGCAGCGTGAAGTGTTCGAACAGAAGCCAGCAGCCATGGGTTCGATCTTCGGTGGTTCGGCCGCGCCTGCTGCCGCCCGTCCGGTGATCAACGCACCGGCCTGGTTCAACGAACAGCGCTTCCTTGAAGCCGCCCGCAGCCACTTCCAGGCGCTGCAGCAGCACTGGGACGCCAACGAGATGGACAAGATCGCCGAGTTCGTGACCCCGCAAATGCTCGAGTTCCTCAAGCGCGAGCGCGCGGAGCTGGGCGACGCGTTCCAGTCCACCTACATCGACAACCTCCAGGTACAACTGGATGGCGTGGATGACCGCGCGGACAAGACCATCGCTACCCTAACCTTCAACGGCGTGTCGAAGACCTCGCGTTTCGATCAGCAGGGCGAAGTGTTCAGCGAAAGCTGGAACATGGAACGTCCACAGGGCGACAACCAGCCTTGGCTGGTCGCCGGTATCCGCCAGAACGGCTGATCACCTCCGACGTTTACGCGCAGTAATGAAAACCCCGGCCTCGGCCGGGGTTTTCTATTTCGCGGTTGCATCTGTAGCGAGCTACTGTATAAACCGGCCCATATGAACCGCGCCATTCAAGCAAGAGGATCCCGGACGTGGAAGAAATCATCGAACAACTGCGCGAAGCCAACGAACCCGTACCGGTTCCCCTGGAGTTGCCTGACGAAGACCAGTTGGTGGAAATCGAAGAAGAGCTCTTCATCAACATCCCGTTCGTCTTCAAAGAGTTTCTGCTGACCGTCAGCGACGTGGTTTACGGCAGCCTGGAGCCGGTGACCGTCACTGACCCGCAATCCCACACCTACCTGCCGGACGTAGCCGCCAATGCCTGGGATGCCGGCGTGCCGCGTGACCTGATCCCGATCTGCCAGGACGGTGACGACTACTACTGCGTCGAAGAAGACGGCACCGTGGTGCTGTGGTCCGGCGAAGAAGAACTGATTACCGAAGAGTCCTGGGAATCGGTCTGGCACTGGGCGCGGGACGTCTGGCTGGAAAGCTGAAACGCCCCTCACCCTGGGAGGTCAATGCCCCGACGACTCCTTGTGGTTGTCGAGGGTTTCCAGCAAGGCCACCTGCATCCGCGTGTGCACCCGGATGAACCAGCGCCAGAGCAGCGCCGCCACGGCGGCCGCGACCACGGCGACCAAGACCAGCAACTTGTTGGTCGGCAAGATACTGGCCGACAAGGCTGCCAGCAGCAGGAAAATCACCAGCAGCGAGATGATCGGGATCACTTCGGCGATTACCCGGCGCACTCGCTGTGTGTGACGCCCGGCCATTTCCGGCTTCACGCCCATCTCCGCCAGCAGCATCGACAGCGCCTTGAGCTTGCGATAGGCCGCGATCAGGAACGGCAACGACACCAGCAATGCCCCGCCCCAGATCAACGCCTTTTGCCAACTCGGATCGCTGATCCAGTCCTGCATCCAGATCGAGAGGCGCCCGGCAAAGAAAGCGCCGGCAAAGAAGATCGCGATCACCAGCGCCAGATTGACCCCGACCTGCAGCAGGATTCGCCGGATCATCGAGGCCAGCATCGCGCCCTCACCCTGCGGCTGAATACTGCGTAACCATTCGCCGTACATTCCGAATACGCGACCGAGACGCTGCGGCATCGCGGCGGACAGCTTGATCGACAGCGGATCGGCAGCCCGGATCAGGTACGGCGTCAGCAACGTGGTAATCACCGAAACCGCCACGGCCACCGGATAAAGGAAGTTGCTGGTGACCTGCAGCGTCATCCCCAGCGCCGCGATGATGAAGGAGAATTCGCCAATCTGCGAAAGCCCCATCCCGACGCGCAGTGAGGTGCGTCCGTCATTACCGGCGATAAAGGCACCGAGGCCGCAGGACAGCATCTTGCCCAGCACCACGGCTACCGTGATGACCGCGATCGGCCACGCATATTGCAGAAGAATCATCGGGTCGAGCATCAGGCCGATGGCGACGAAGAAGATCGCACTGAACAGGTCGCGAACCGGCTCGATCAGGCGCTCGATTTTCAGCAGTTGCCGCGACTCGGCCATGATTGCGCCGATCAGGAACGCCCCGAGCACCATGCTGTACTCGAGCTTGACCACCAGCAGGCAGAAGCCGAAACACAGGCCCAGCACGGTGATCAGCAGCATTTCGTTGCTTTCGAACTTCGCCACGTAGGCCAACAGTCGTGGCACCAACAGGATGCCGACGACCAACGCGACGATCATGAACAGTGAGAGCTTGCCCACTGTGGAAAACACTTCACCGGAACTTACCGTGCCGCTGACCGCAATGCTCGACAGCAAGGCGATGATGCCGATGCCGAGAATGTCCTCGACGATCAGCACGCCGAAGATCAGCTGCGCGAAGCGCTCGTTTTTCATCTTCAGGTCATTGAGCGCCTTGACGATGATGGTGGTCGAGGAAATCGCCAGGATTGCGCCGAGGAACAGCGAATCCATGGTGTTCCAGTCGAACCAGCGGCCGATTTCGTAGCCGATCCAGATCATCAGGACAATTTCCAGGAACGCCGCGATAAATGCCGTGGCGCCGACCTTGAACAGCTTGCGCAGGCTGAACTCCAGGCCCAGGCAGAACATCAGGAAAATCACCCCGAGCTCGGCGAGGGTCTTGATGGTTTCCTCGTCGTGGATCAGGCCGAACGGCGGCGTGTGCGGGCCGATGATGAAGCCGGCGACGATGTAGCCGAGCACTACTGGCTGCTTGAAGCGGTGAAACAGAACGGTCACCACACCTGCGACCAACATGATCACCGCCAGATCCTGAATAAAGCTGATGGCATGCATGGTGTGGGCTCCTTGAATGACGAGTCTCACGCAGGCATGGGAAATGTCTGGGCGAGCTGAGTAAAAATCCGCTTTGGGTGTAGGAATCGCCCTTGGAGAGGCGCTTTTGCAGGGTAACACCGCGACTTCCGGCTGAAAGGCGGTGCAATATATGGAAACAGATCGATTCGGGCGTGACGGCGGCCAGTTGCCTGGCGTCCCGATAACGGTGCTTTTGAAAAGCGACCAGGCACCCGCAGAGGTGTTTCTTTCAGCAACCCTGCCTTGACCCGTGAGAACGTTATGGAACCCGGAAACGCCCAGCTGTCGATGACGGTACTGATGACCCCCGACATGGCCAACTTCTCTGGCAATGTCCACGGCGGCACCCTGCTCAAATACCTCGACGAAGTGGCCTACGCCTGCGCCAGCCGCTATGCCGGCCGCTACGTGGTGACCCTGTCGGTGGATCAGGTGATTTTCCGCGAGCCGATCCACGTCGGCGAGCTGGTGACCTTCCTGGCGTCGGTGAACTACACCGGCAATACCTCGATGGAAGTCGGCATCAAAGTGGTGACCGAAAACATCCGCGAGCGCTCGGTGCGCCACACCAACAGCTGCTTCTTCACCATGGTTGCGGTGGACGATCAGCGCAAACCCGCCGCCGTACCGCCGCTGCAACCTCAGAACAGCGAAGACAAACGTCGCTACATGCAGGCGCAGCAACGCCGGCAGATCCGTCAGGAGCTGGAAAAGCGCTATCAGGAAATCAAGGGCGACGCCTGATTGAAAGCGCGCTCGCGGACCCCGTCCGCGAGCGCGGCAATGATCAGAGACTGATCGGCGTAGCCTCGAATTTCACCCGAGGATGCGCAATCCGGTCCTGCGCCCGCACCAATTGCAACTCGTAACTGGCGCAAGCCTGAGTTTCCAGAAGCACCTCATGCACCGCCGCTGCGGTGAATTCGAACGCCGCCACCAGACTGTCGCCGAGCAGCACGCGCGCCAGGAACAGGCCGGACGTGAGATCGCCCACTCCCACCGGCTGACGCGGAAACGCCAGCAGCGGACGCCGCAGATGCCAGCTGCCCTCGGCCGTCACCAGCAGCATCTCAAAGCCATCCGCCGGCTTGCCCGGATAATCCAGATGTTTGACCAGCACCGCTTTCGGCCCACGTGCCAGCAGCGCCCGCGCCATCGCAAGGCAATCGAACAGCGACTGCGGCTTGCGCCCGGCGAAGCTGTCCAGCTCCAACTGGTTCGGACACATGAAATCCGCAACGGCGGCGGCCTCTTCCAGCAGAAACTCACTGACCTCGGCAGGAACGCTGCAACCCTTTTCCGGATGCCCCATCACCGGGTCGCACAGGTAAAGGGCTTTCGGGTTAACCGCTTTGATCCGCTCGATGCCACTGAGAATCGCCCGGCCCTGCGCCGCACTGCCGAGATAGCCGGACAGCACCGCGTCGCAATTACCCAACTCACCGATGGCGGCGATGCCTTCGACCAGCTCGGGGATCCGCTGCGGCACGAGCACTTCTCCGGCCCACTGGCCGTACTGGGTGTGGTTGGAGAACTGCACGGTATTGAGCGGCCAGACATTCACCCCGACCCGCTGCATCGGAAAAACCGCAGCGCTATTGCCGGCGTGGCCGAACACCACATGGGACTGGATGGCGAGCAGATGAGGCGTACGTTTCATTCGGGTTTTTCCGTAAAACGATTGAAATTCAAGCCGCGCAGTATGCGACGAAACGCAGCCTGTACGACAGACCGGCGACGCAGTTAAGCTGACGCCATCATTTGGAGTTTCGTGTTGATGCTCACCCTGGAAAACATTTTCGTGCTGATGCTGTTCGCCGTCGCCGGTGCGTGGCTTTGGCACAACCACGGCTTGCGCGAGCGGGCGCTGGAGCGGGTCAAACAGCATTGCGTGAATGTCGGCGTCGAGTTGCTCGACGGTAACGTGGCGCTGAAGAAGATCGGCCTGATCAAGGACGCCAGTGGCCGGCGACGCCTGGCCCGGGTCTACAATTTCGAATTTACCGTGACCGGCGAAACCCGGCACAACGGCACCATCACCCAGTTCGGAGCACACAGCGCCCAGATCGAGCTGGCGCCCTACCCGGCGCCGTTCGATGACTCACCGCCCGTGGTGGAAGTGACCAAGCCGCGTGGTGAAGTGATCGAGCTGAGCCAATGGCGTCAGGAACACACCAAGTGGAAGCCTTGAATCAGCTCGTCTGAAGCCGGCACTGAGCCAGCGCAGCCTGTAATTCACCGACCGCTTGTGGCTCGTCGAAAATCAGCTCGATCCGGGAGTCCTTGCGCCATTCACTGGGCAGCCAGCTGAGCTCGGCATTGTCCAGCGCATTGGCTGACTGCCAGCCGTCCGGGCTGTGAATCACCAGTTTGGCCCGGCGCCAGTTCAGACTTTTCAGCCATTGGGTAATCCCCGATACATCGAATACCTGGCTCGGATGCCAGCGCCAACCGATACTCCAGCCACCTTCCTGCCCCTGACTCAGACAGATCGGCAACGCCGGATCGCTCCAGATGGCCGGCATCTGCGCCAGCCCTTGGGGCACGATCAACTTATCCACACCTGCTTGCGCCTGTACCGCCAGACCCGGCAATTCGCTGAGCGGCAACATTGCCTGCTGCGTCCAGATCAGTCGGGCAGGCGGCAACTGTCGGCTGATTCGCTCGCGCGTGGTCTCGTCGAGGTTTTCCGCCTTGTTCAACAGCAGCAGGCCTGCACTGGCCAAAGCCTCTTGCTGCGCGTCCGGCAACGGTTTGCCTGCGGCGAGAGCCTTGGCGTCCAGTACCAGCACGCAAGGCTGTACGGCGAGTACGCCTTGCCACGGCGCCTCGTTCAGCTGGTTCAGCAACTGCGCCGGATGCCCGAGCCCCGAGGGCTCGATGAACAACCGATCCGGCCGCGCCTTGCGCAACAAACGCCCCAGACCAATCTGGAACGGCGCCCCGTTCACGCAACACAAACAGCCCCCGGCCACTTCACCCAGTGCGATACCATCGGCGTCGCGGGTCAACAGCGCAGCGTCGAGCCCGATCTGGCCGAACTCATTGATCAGCACCGCCCAGCGCTCGCCCGCCGGTCGCTGAGCCATGAGCTGGCGGATCAGGCTGGTCTTGCCCGCGCCCAAGGGGCCGGCGATGACGTGGGTGGGAATGTTCTGCAACATGATCAAGGTTTTCTGGAGGTCGAAGATGCGGTGGATGGGGTGGTCGTTGCTGTTGATGCTGATGTCCGGCGAGGCTTTGGCACAGGCCTGCGTGGTGCACAGCCAGGCGGAGCGGCTTGACGTGAAAGTCTGCCAGCAAAATCGCAACATCCCGGAAAAACTCTTCAACGACGGCTTCTGCCAGCCGACCCTGGCCGGGCAGAAAGTCGAAGTTCAATACGTCGACCATTGCCCCGTCGGCGCATTCGGCGTGTGCAGCAACGCGCAAGTCGCCAATATGCCTTATCGCCAGGATATCCACTATTACGGCGTTGCCACCGATGCGGCGTATTTGCAGCCCTATTGCGAGGCTCAGAGCCAGGGGAAATGGCTCAAGCCCTGAGGTGCTAGCCGAGCCAGTCGAGGGTCAGCATCAGCCGCCGCTCACCGGGCGCCGGCTGCGGCGAGCGGTGGATCAGCCCGAAACCTTCGTTGCCGTGCCATTTTTCGCCTTTGAGCAATGCCACCTCGCCCCGATTCAATTGCTGAATACGTGACGTTTCCTGCAGCTCGGCTTGCGGTTGGCCAAGTTGCCGACGGTCCATCTGCCCTTCCCTTAGCCATTCACTGCCGACACCTGCATACGTCGTGATCAATCGCACCGGCACATGATCGACGTGAAAACGCGGACACATGGCCTTGTCCAATACCCGCAGACGCAAACCGATCCGCCGTGCACCCAACAGGCAGGCGAAGGCACTGATCAACCATTTCAGGTCGGCGATAAACCCTTCGTAACCCTCCAGATCACGAAAACCGCTGGCCAGTCCCGTGAGATCCGGCTCTGCGTCATCGTCCGGCAATTCCAGGCACAGCGCCTCTGCGTAAGGTTCGTTCAGAGAAAGTAACAGGTCCGCAAATTCGGAAATGTGCAGCGGAAGCTGGCGTTGCCAGACCGCGAGGTTGGTCTCGTCGTCAAGAATGTCCGCCAGCGTCTGCGGGGTCTGGCCGAACGATTGATGACGCGTGCAGCCGGGCAGCGGTTTCAGGGCGAGCATCAGGCCACCTCGTCGTGCCAGGAGCCAAAGGGATCGTGCAGTTGTCGCCAGCCTTGAGTACCGAGCGCCATTTCGGCATCGGTCAGCAGGCAATCATCCAGTTCCGACGACAGCTGTGCGAAATCTATGTTCTGCCCGATAAACACCAGCTCCTGGCGACAATCGCCTACGCTGGCGATCCAGTTTTCCATGATCGCGGCGGTACTTTCCTGATCCTGTGGCCATTGTTCTTTTGGCACGAAGCGCCACCAGCGCCCGGCGAAACCGTGGCGCATCAGGCCTCCGGCCTGGGACCAGCTGCCGGCGTCGGTGGGTTTGCTGGCCAGCCAGAAGAAGCCTTTGGAGCGCAGCAGTTTGCCGTTTACCCAAGGGCGATCGATGAAGTCGAAAAAGCGCTGTGGATGAAAGGGCCGACGCGCCCGATAGGCTGTGGATGCGATGCCGTACTCCTCGGTTTCCGGCACATGTTTCCCACGCAGTTCCTGCAGCCAGCCCGGGGCCTGGGCGGCTTTTTCGAAGTCGAAACGACCGGTATTGAGAATTTTCTCCAGCGGTACTTCACCCATGACCATCGGGATGATCTCGGCCTGAGCGTTGAGACGTCTGAGAATGGCCATCAGCTCCTCCCGCTCGCGACTGCTGATCAGGTCGATCTTGCTGATCAACAGAACGTCGGCGAACTCGATCTGTTCGATCAGCAGATCGGTGATCGAACGCTCATCCTCTTCACCGAGAAATTCGCCACGGGAAGCGAGATTTTCAGCAGCCTGGTAGTCCGGCAGGAAATTCATGCCGTCGACTACAGTGACCATAGTGTCGAGGCGAGCGATGTCGGCAAGGCTTTGCCCCTGCTCATCGCGGAAGGTGAACGTCTCGGCCACTGGCAATGGCTCGGAGATTCCAGTGGATTCGATCAGCAGGTAATCGAAACGGCCTTCACGAGCCAGCTGGCTGACCTCTTCAAGCAGGTCTTCGCGTAACGTACAGCAGATACAGCCGTTGCTCATTTCCACGAGCTTCTCTTCGGCACGATTCAGGCTGACATCACGCTGGACTTCGCTGCCATCGATATTGATCTCGCTCATATCGTTGACAATAACGGCAACGCGCAGATCGTCTCTGTTACGTAGTACGTAATTCAAAAGTGTACTTTTTCCGGCGCCGAGGAAGCCGGACAAAACGGTCACGGGAAGTCGGGAAGACATTGGATAAACCTCATCAGACGTTCGCTAAACAGCGCTGAAAGCTCTCGGGGCTAGCGTTCTTGGGCTTCGATAAGATCACCTGGGAAGCGGACGCTTGAAAAAGAAGCCACGAAAAGCCTTGTCTGAATAATGTTATAGTATAACAACTAATTCAATCTACTCTCTTCTTGCCCAAAGTGACAAAGGGCCGGAAGCTGCAATCAGTTTGTCGCCGAGTGACGTCATGGAAACCGTGCTGAAGTACTCGCTTATCTGCCTGGCAATGCTGACGCTGAGTGCCGAAGCACAAGTGCCGGGGCTCGCCAACTGCACACGCAGCGCAAACCTGTTGGCTTGCATTGATGCCAACGGCAACGCCTATAGCGTCAACACCGTCGGCAGCACAATTTACGTGCGCGGATTCGAGAAAGCGGGCAACCGCTACTGGGCACAAACCAATAGCCGTTATGGGCAACTCACGTTCTTCACCGGCATCGCTTCTGATGGAGAAGCCTGGGTTGGCTACAACCGGCGCGTAGGCTGGACGACGATCAATCGGTTCTCCAGCTCCGGCGGCAGCAGTGCGAAGTTCACCTGCAGCCGGATCATCGGGTGTTAAACCCGTGATCCTTTCTGCTCTTGTTGCCAGGCCATGTAGCTGTCGATGGGTGGATTTTTCTGGAAATAGCGCTGCAAGCCGTCAAACAAACCATCAGCCACGGCCTGTTGATGACGCGCCGTCACCAGGCGCTGACTGTCCCGCGCGTTGGAAATGAACCCGGTTTCCACAAGAATTGACGGCACGTCCGGTGATTTCAGAACAGCAAATCCAGCCTGTTCCACGCGCTTTTGGTGCAGCGTGGTGATGCCGGCCAGACTGCTCAGCACTGTGCTTCCGAGTTGCAAACTGGCAGCGAGGGTCGCGTTCATCGACATGTCGAGAATCACGCCAGCAAGCATCGGATCCTTGTCCTTGAGATTGAGCAGGCTGGTTGCACCGAGCAGATCCACGCCGTTCTCACGCTGCGCCATGAACCGTGCGGTGGCGGACGTAGCACCGCCTTCGGACAAGCAATACACCGACGCCCCGGAAGCCGTCAGACGTGGCGCAGCATCGGCGTGTACCGAAATGAACATGTCGGCCTTGTGCTGACGGGCTATCTCTACACGTTTGCGCAACGGGACGAAGAAATCGTCGTTACGGACCAGCTTCACATCAAAGCCTTTCTCTCGCTTGAGTCTTCGTGCGAGCAGTCGCGCAATGGACAGAACTACATCCTTTTCCCGCTCGCCTTTGGCGCCGATTGCACCTGGATCTTTCCCGCCATGACCCGGGTCGACTACCACCATGATGTCGCGCTTGGGATGGGATTTTTCTTGTGGTGTTTCACGTGGAACGCTTGCCGGAAGCTCTGCCGGAGCTCCCATCAAGTCCAAAACCAAGCGGTGACCTTGTCCATCCTGAGGCGCCAGCAAGAAAGAATTAAGCTGAACCGGACTGCTTAAATCCAGCACGATCCGGGTGTTTCCTTGGCCAAAATGGCCGGAGCGAATCGAGCGAATCGGGGTGCCGGATAACGCTAATTGGCTGAAATCGCCATCCAGGCTCGCCCCGCTCAAATCGATAATCAAGCGTTCAGGCGTACTCAAAGTGAATGTCTTGTAGCTCACAGGCCCGCTTAGATCGAATACCAGCCGAAGCTTTTCATCCGAACGCCAAAGCCGAGCATTCCGTATCTGCGCGGCGGGCACTGAAAAAGGCAAAACAAAGGCCGCGCTGGCCAGCATCAAGTTGAGCAAGTGGCGTCTGTGCATATGAAAGCCTGTTCATGAAAAAGGCATCGTGGTTTGAATTGTTATAATGTAACATCAAATCCAATAACCATCATGGAACTGCTCATGAACGCGCTGACTTTGCCGGATGTCGCGGCTCAAGCCGCTCGCCAGGCCCTGCCTCTCGAATGGGTGGGGATGTGCGGCATCGCTTTACCTGTGTTTATCGAAGGCCAGCGCCTGGCCGCAAAAGCGGATGCAGGCGTCAGTCTTGATGATGGAGACGCACGCGGCATTCACATGTCGCGACTGTATCTGGGGCTGGAAACGCTGGAGCAGCAGAATCTTTCGCCGGCCCTTCTGCGACAAGTTCTGCAACGCTTCCTCGACAGCCACGAAGAGCTCTCCGACGCCGCCTATCTCAATATCCACGCTGATTTACTGCTCAGAAGGCCGGCATTGGTCAGCCCGTTGGCAGGATGGAAAACCTATCCGGTCACTGTTTCAGCCCAGCTAAAAAACAAAGTGTTCCACGTGGAACTGAAAATTAACGTCGCGTACTCCTCAACTTGCCCCTGTTCCGCGGCATTGGCGAGGCAGTTGATCCAGCAACAATTCGTCGACGATTTCGCCAACAAACCGCTGCAACACGCCGATGTGTTGGCGTGGTTGGGCTCGACCCAAGGCATTGTCGCCACACCTCACAGTCAACGCAGTACTGCGCAGTTGCATCTACATCTGGATGAATTCATTGATGAACTGCCGCTGACATCCATCATCAACGACGCCGAAGCAGCCCTCGGCACCGCTGTACAAACCGCTGTAAAACGCGCCGACGAACAAGCCTTCGCCCTCGCAAACGGCCAGAACCTGATGTTCTGCGAAGATGCTGCCCGCCGCCTGAACCAGACACTGCGCCGCTCACCGGGTGTCAGCGAATTCCATGTTCGAGTTATCCACGCCGAAAGCCTTCACGCTCACGACGCCGTCGCCGAGAGTCATTGGAGCCGGGAGCAGCCATGATTCGTTGCCAGAATCTGAGCTGGGGAGCACCCGGCCAACCGCTTACCGCGCCGCTTGACCTAAAGCTGGAAAGCGGCAGCCTGACGGCAATCATCGGCGTCAACGGCAGCGGCAAAAGCAGCCTGCTCAAAGTCATCGCCGGGTTACAGCGACCATTGGCCGGCAAGGTCGAACTGAGTGTTCCACGCCAAAGCGGTTTGTCCTTCCTGCCTCAACAGCAGCATCTGGATCGACAGTTCCCGATCAGCCTCCAGGAATTGGTGGCTGCAGGTTTTTGGGGACGCCGACTGTCATCGCAACTCAGGGCTCAACGTCTTGAATCCGCACTCGAAGATTGGCACCTCAGTGGGTTGGAACATCGTCCCCTGATGGCCCTCTCCGGCGGAGAACTGCAACGCGCCCTGCTCGCCCGATTGAGCCTGGCCGACACACCGTTGCTGCTGCTCGACGAACCTCATGCCGCACTCGACGAACTGGGCCAGACATTGCTGTGGCAACACCTGCACGCCTGGCATGAGCAGGGACGAACCCTGGTCGTGGTTTGCCATGACCTTGCCGCCGTACGCCAACACATTCCACAAACCTTGCTGATCAAACCGAGCGGCTGCGCATTCGGCAGCAGCGTCGACCTCATCCAGCAAACGCCTCACACGCAGGTGGCCTGATGCTCACGCTCAGTCATTTATGGCAGCCGTTCCACGAGTTCGTCTTCATGCGTCGGGCCTTGCTGGGCGGTCTGGTATTGGCGTGCAGCACTGCACCACTGGGCGTTTTCCTGATCCTGCGGCGGATGAGCCTGATCGGTGATGCCGTCGCCCACGGCATTCTCCCCGGCGCCGCATTGGGGTTCTGGTTCGCCGGGCTGAGTCTTCCCGCGCTGACCCTCGGCGGACTCGGTGCCGGGCTGAGCATGGCCGGACTCGCCGCGTGGATCACTCGACGCACCGGCCTGCGCGAAGACGCCAGCCTCGCGGCCATCTATCCCATCTCGCTGGCGAGCGGCGTGCTGATTCTCGGCATCGCCGGCAAGCGACTGGATTTGCTGCACCTGCTGTTCGGCTCTGCACTGGCGGTCGACGGGCCAACCCTTAACGGCATGTTGTGGGTATCAGCGCTTAGCCTGATGGCCATGGCATTAATCTACAAACCCTTGCTCCTCGACACGCTCGATCCGTTTTTCCTGCGTACGGTCAGCCGACTCGGCCCCGTCGCCCATGGCGTGTTCCTGACGCTGGTGGTGCTCAACCTGGTGATCGGTTTCCAGGCCATCGGCGCCCTGATGGTGGTCGGTCTGATGATGCTGCCAGCCGCCGCCTCACGCTTCTGGAGTCGACGCCTGCCGATCCTGATCGCCATCGCCGCGCTCATTGGCTGCGCATCGGTATGGCTCGGTCTGTTGCTGTCGTTCTACTACTCGCTGCCCAGCGGCCCGGCCATCGTGCTGGTCGCCGGTGGCGGCTATGTGTTTTCCGTGGTGTTCGGACCGGTTCACGGTCTGTTGCGCCGCCCGCCTTTGCTCACATCCCAATGAGGTGTTTCCCGATGCGCGCTCTACTCGTGCTGTTCAGCCTGATGCTGTCGATGTCGTTATCGGCGGCGGAAAAACTGCCGGTGGTCACCAGTTTCAGCATCCTTGCCGACATGGTGCATCAGGTCGGCGGTGAGCATATCCAGATCACCAACATGGTCGGCCCTGACGCTGATGCCCACACTTACGAACCCACTCCGGATGACGCCAAGGCCCTGCTCAAGGCGAAACTGATCGTCAAGAACGGGCTGGGTTTCGAGCCTTGGCTGGATCGGCTGGTCGCCAGCACCAACACAAGAGCCCCAGTGATCAGTGCCAGTCGCGGCGTGATTCCGCGCTCGCTGGATGAGGACGGCGAAACCGTCCCCGACCCTCACGCCTGGCACAACCTGGCAAACGCCGAGCTGTACGTTGCCAACATTACCAAGGCGCTGATCGCTGCTGATCCGGCCAACAAAGCCGACTACGAGCGCAACAGACAGGCCTACCTGAAACAGATCTACGCCCTCCTCGCCCAAGCGAAAACCAAGCTCGGTTCACTGCCGCCGGGCAACCGCAAGATCGTCACCAGCCATGACGCCTTCGGTTATCTCGGTCAGGCCTACGGCATCGACTTCATGGCGCCACAAGGACTGTCCACCGAACGCGAACCTTCTGCTGCCGAAGTCGCCGCGCTGATCACCCAGATCCGCCAGGCCAAGGTCAAAGCGGTGTTCATGGAAAACATCAAGGACGCGCGCCTGCTGAAACAGATCGCCGACGAAAGCGGCGCACACATCGGCGGCACGCTGTACTCCGACGCCCTCGCCGCCAACGGTCCGGCCAGTACCTTCACCGGGCTGTTCGAATACAACCTCAACACTCTCTACCAAGCCCTGAGCCAGCCATGATCCGAAAAAATCCTTCCGGTGATTTGCCGCAGATTGCCGAGTCTGCCTACGTCGATAAAACCGCGATCATTTGCGGCAAAGTGGTGATCGGCGAAAACGTTTTCGTCGGCCCTTACGCGGTGATCCGCGCTGATGAAGTGGACGCCACGGGCGAGATGGAACCGATCACCATCGGCGCCAATTCGAACATCCAGGACGGCGTGGTGATCCACTCCAAATCCGGCGCAGCGGTGACCATCGGCGAATTCAGCTCCATCGCCCACCGTTCGATCGTGCATGGCCCGTGCACGGTCGGCGACCGCGTTTTCATCGGCTTCAACAGCGTGCTGTTCAACTGCGTGGTCGGTAACGGTTGCGTGGTGCGGCACAACTCGGTGGTCGACGGCCGGGACCTGCCGGACGCGTTCTACGTGCCCTCCACCACCCGCATCGGCCCGGGTACCGACCTCTCGCAATTCCCGCCGGTGAGCGTCAGCGCCTCGGAGTTTTCCGAAGACGTGGCGCGTACCAACGTCGACCTGGTGCGCGGCTACAAAGCCTTGCAGAACGAGTTCTGAATCATGAGCAGTGTGTTGATTCGCAATGCGCGGCTGGTGAACGAAGGTCGTCAGTTCGACGCCGATCTGTTGGTCAGCAACGGGCGTATCATCAAGATCGCCGGCAGCATCGAAGGTGAAAACGCGACCCGTGAAATCGACGCCAACGGCCAATGGTTGCTGCCGGGAATGATTGACGACCAGGTGCATTTTCGCGAGCCGGGTGCGCCGGCCAAGGGCAGCATCCACACCGAATCCCGTGCAGCCGTGGTTGGGGGCATCACCAGTTTCATGGACATGCCCAACACCAACCCTGCCACGCTGACCCTTGAAGCGCTGGCCGACAAAAAGCGCCGGGCAGCGATCACCTCGGTGGCCAACTACGGTTTTCACTTCGGGGTCAGTCACGACAATCTGGACACCGTCGCGGCGCTCAATCCCTGTGAAGTGGCCGGTGTGAAAGTGTTCATGGGCGCGTCCACCGGCAACATGCTGGTGGACGACCCGAACACCCTCGAGCGCCTGTTCGCGCAAGTGCCGACGATTCTGCTGGCCCACTGTGAACACACGCCGAGCATCGAAGTGAATGCCAGGAGTCTGCGTGAGCGCTACGGCAATCATTTGCCAGCCGATGCCCACGCGCTGATCCGCAATGCGGATACCTGCTTTCGTTCGTCGTCTCTGGCAGTGGATCTGGCGAAACGTCATGGCACTCGTCTGCTCGTCCTGCACCTGACCACGGCCCGCGAACTGGCGTTGTTCGAAGACAAGCCGCTGTCGCAAAAACGCATCACCGCCGAAGTCTGCCTGCACCATCTACTGTTCGATGACCGTGACTATCCGACCCTCGGCAACCTGATCAAATGCAATCCGGCGATCAAGTCCCAAAGCGATCGCGACGCCCTGCGCCAGGCACTGCTAAGCAATCGGCTGGACGTGATCGGCAGCGATCATGCGCCGCACACCTGGGCGGAAAAACAGCAAGCGTATGAACAGGCGCCGTCCGGGCTGCCACTGGTGCAACACGCGCTGCCGGCGTTGTTGGAACTGGTGGCGGATGGCGTGCTGCCGATCACCACACTGGTGGCCAAGACCAGTCACCGGGTGGCGGATCTGTTTGCCATTCCGGATCGCGGCTATTTGCGTGAGGGGTATTGGGCGGATCTGGTGTTGGTGCAACCGGAGCCCAAGGGTGTCGCGGTGTCACGCCAGCCGGTTCTGTCGCAATGCGGCTGGACGCCGTTCGCTCAGCGCAGCTTTCGGCATCGGGTCAGCACGACGGTGGTATCGGGGCAGATTGCGTGGCATGACCATCGGATCCATGACAACTGTCAGGGATTGCCGCTGCGGTTCATGCGCTGAAAAAAACCGCCTCCACTCGATGTGGAGGCGGTTTCGACAGTAACGTTACGCTCTCGGTTTGACCGTACCGCAATCCTGACCCAGCCAGACTGCCCGGGTTTCCAGACTGCCCTTCTGGTTGATCCCGATGGCGTTGAAAGTACCGTTGGCGACGGTGGTGAACTCGCGGTCACTGAGGAACGTCGCAACACCGGTGCCTTGGGCTTTCGGGCAACTGAAGCGGAATTTCCACTGGTTGCCGACACGCTCGGTGATCTGCTGCTTGCAGCCCGACTGTGGATCCGCCAGTGGAATATCGTTGGTCGCCACCTGCTGCGGCGTCAGACAGGCGCGAATGCCCTTGCCGCCGATGTTGATCCCCTGCTTCTCCAGTTCAGCCCGTTGTTGCGGAGTGATCTGGCCCTGAATCTGGCCGAGGATCGACTGCACATCCATCACCTGATCATCGACCTTCACATTGCTCGACGTCATTTCCCACAACCCCGGCTGCAGCATTTGCGCCTGAGCAACCACCGGCAAGGCCAAACCCAGGCCCAGCGCCAAACCCAGCAGACGAACGTTCATTGAAAAACTCCTGATCAGTAGTGGCCGTTAGACGCCGGCCGCCTGTTTCGGTTCATGGCGGACGCTGGCGACTTGAAAACAAATAGCGACAATCGCCCTGGAACATGGTCTGTTAAGCATTGAATCTTCAGGAGCAAGGTTGCCCCATGGATTATTTCGGACCGCACATCTTCGGTTACCTGATCGCCCTGATACACACTCTCGGCTCGATCGCTGCGATCCATGCCGTATTGACCGTACGCACCGCACAAGGCTCGATTGCCTGGGCGCTGTCGCTGATCTTCATTCCCTACCTCACCCTCATCCCGTATCTGGTGTTCGGCCGCAGCACCTTCGATGGCTACATCAAGGCCCGCCGCCAGGCCAACGAACAGATGCGCCAGGCGATTTCCGAACTCAACTGGCGGCCGTGGGTGGAAGAAGCCTTGACCGCCCGCGCCTCGAATGCGTATGACTCGTTGCGGGCGATGCCGAAACTGGGGCGCATGCCGTGCCTGGCCAACAATGAAGTGCGATTGCTGATCAACGGTGCCGCCACCTTCGAGGCGATTTTCCACGCAATCGACCAGGCGCGGGAAGCCGTGCTGATCCAGTTTTTTATCATTCACGACGATCGACTCGGTCAGCGCCTGCGTGACCTGTTGCTGAAAAAAGCGGCCGAAGGCGTGGTGATCCATTTGCTCTATGACCGCATCGGCAGCCACGCCCTGCCCCACAGCTACGTGCAGGCGCTGCGCGATGGCGGCGTCGAGGTCAAAGCATTTGCCACCCGCGGCGGCTGGCTCAATCGTTTCCAGGTGAATTTCCGCAACCACCGAAAGATCGTGGTGGTCGACGGGCTGATCGGGTTTGTCGGCGGCCACAACGTCGGCGACGAGTACATGGGTGAAAAACCACCGCTGGCACCGTGGCGCGATACCCACGTCCAGGTGCGCGGCCCGGTGGTCGCGTGCATGCAGGAGTCATTTGCCGAAGACTGGTTCTGGGCCGCGCGGTCATTGCCGCCGCTGATCCTGCCGGACGCCTACCCGGAGGACGGCGTACTTTGCCAATTACTCGCCAGTGGCCCGGCGGATGCCTACGAAACCTGCTCGCTGTTCTTCGTCGAAGCCATCCACGCCGCCACCGAGCGCGTGTGGATCACCAGCCCCTACTTCATTCCCGACGAAGCCGTGTTCGCCGCATTACGCCTCGCGGTATTGCGCGGGGTCGACGTGCGTCTGCTGCTGCCTTCGCGTCCCGACCACCGCATCGTCTACGCCGCATCCAGCCTGTACGCGTTCGAAGCGGTGCGCGCCGGCGTGCGGGTATTCCGCTATGAACCGGGATTCCTGCATCAAAAAGTGGTGTTGATCGACAGCGAAATCAGCGCCATCGGCAGCGCCAATCTGGACAACCGCTCGTTCCGGCTGAATTTCGAAGTGATGCTGCTGACCGTCGACAGCGAATTCGCCGCCAGCGTGGAACAGATGCTCAATGACGACTTTGCCCAAGCCTACGAGGTCGCCAAAGAAGAAAGCCGGGAGATCCATCGCCTGCAACAGGTCGGCATGCGGATCGCCCGGCTGATTTCACCGATTCTCTAGGTTCAAGGGTTGTAGATGTCGTCCCTGGTCCACGGCAGTTCATGGCCGCCGTCGGCATGGGCTTTCACGGCGAGAATCTGGTGCAGGTTGATCCAGCCGCGAGCGAATGCGTAAGCGCAGCCCGCCAGGTACAGACGCCAGATACGCAGCGCCTGCTCCGGCACCAGTTTCGCGGCGGCTTCAAGATTGTCCTCCAGCCGTTCGCTCCAGTGGTCCAGGGTGCGCGCGTAATGCAGACGCAGACTTTCGACGTCGACAATCTCCAGACCCGCTTCGCTGATCTCGGCCGAGATCATCGCCAGGTGCGGCAGCTCGCCGTTGGGGAACACGTACTTCTCGATGAAATCCCCGGCACCGCGCCCCACCGGACGGCCATCGGTGTGCTTGGCGGTGATGCCGTGGTTCATCACCAGACCGCCCTCTTTTACCGCGCCGAACAGGGTTTTGCAGTATTCGGCGAGGTTGGCGTGGCCGACGTGTTCGAACATGCCGACGCTGACCACTTTGTCGAAACGCCCGTCCTGAGGCAGATCGCGGTAGTCAAGCAGCTGCAGTTCGATCTGGTCTTCCAGGCCTTCAGCCTTGACCCGCTCACGAGCCAGCGCCAGTTGTTCCTTGCTCAGGGTGATACCGAAGACCTTGGCGCCGAACTCACGGGCGGCGTAACGCGCCAGACCGCCCCAGCCGCAACCGACGTCCAGCAGGTAATCACCCGGCTGCAAACGCAGCTTGCGACACAGGTGCCGGAACTTGGCCTGTTGCGCCTGCTCAAGGGTTTCGCTGCCGGTTTCGAAATACGCGCAGGAATACGCCATGTCGCTGTCCAGCCACAGCTGGTAGAACGCGTTGGACAGATCGTAGTGATAGGAGATGGCCTTGGCGTCGGTTTCCTTGTCGTGGAGCGTGCGCACCGGGTGACTGTCTTCGTCTTCATCAAGCAGCGCGGAGCTCAACTCATCGCACACCCGGATGACCTCGCTGATCGACCCTTCCAGTTCGAGTTTGCCCTCGACGAACGCCGCCCCCAGCGCGTCGAGGCTTGGATGGGTCAACTGGGACACCATCAACGGGTCCTTGACCACGATGGTGACGCTGGGCGTCGGGCCCAGATTGAATTCATGGCCGTCCCAGAGTCGCAGGCGAAGCGGAAGCTGCAGATTCTGTAAGGCCGGTGGAAGTTGCGCGAGCATGGAATATCCCCCTGGTTTCAGACGTCTGATCTGAGGGTAGACCATCCTTGAAAATTAGCAGGCTATCGATCTGATAGTCGCCGACTATCAGCCACAGCGGCTGTCACCGCGCGGTCATCCGTGTTTCAGTGCGCCTTCTCAAATGACTGCGAGAGCGGCGCACAGTTCGAAAAATGATCAGTCCGACGCTTTCAGTTTCAGCAGCGGCTCCTGAAAACGCAGCAGCCGGCCAGCATTGCCCAGCACCAGCAGCGTGCTCAGGTTGTGCAGCAATGCAGCGATCATCGCGCCCGCCGCACCGAGCCAGCCGAAGGCCGCGAATACCACGATGGCCAGCGTCCAGCCCAGACCGATGATCACGTTCACCTGCAAGGTTTTCCGGCACTGACGACTCAGGCGCACACAGGTGCCAAGCCGACGCAGGTCACTGCCGATCAGCACGATGTCGGCTGACGCCAACGCAATGTCCGCGCCGCCCGCGCCCATCGCCACCCCGACGACACCTGCCTTGAGCGCCAGCGAATCGTTGATCCCGTCGCCGACCACCATCGGCCGGAAGCCGTTATCGATTTCCTTGAGCACTCGGTTGAGTTTGTCTTCGGGCAACGCCTGGGCTTCTACTTCGTGCAGGCCGACGTCCTTGGCCAGGGTTTGCGCAACGCTCTGCCGGTCACCGGTTAACAACAGTTGCCTCCCCAGCCCGAGGTCACGCAGCTCGCTCAACGCAAATCGCGCTTCCGGTTTGACGGTGTCGGCCAGCAACAGCCAGGCGAGAAATTCGCCATTCAATGCCAATCCGGCAATCGGGCCATCGTGTTCGGGGATCGCGGTGGTCGGGATGCCCAACTGCGCAAACAGCTCCGGGCGCCCGAGTGCGGCCTCGCCTTGCGCGGTTTGGGCCACTACGCCCAACCCCTGCCGCTCATGAATATCGGTCAGCACCAACACCTCTTCCGCGCTGACCAGTCCGGCCAGCGCGCGGCTGACAGGATGGCTGCTCGCCGCGCCCAGGCTCGCGGCCAGTGCCATTACCGATCCGTGATCCGCTCGCGGGCTGCTGATCGACTGCAAGCGCAGCGTGCCGTAAGTCAGGGTGCCGGTCTTGTCGACGACCAGCGAAGTGAGATCAGCCAATTCCTCCAGGAACGCCGAACTGCGGATCAGAATCCCGTGCCGAGCGGCTACCGCCACTCCGGCAATCGCCGTGGCCGGCGCCGACAACACCAGCGCGCAAGGGCATGCCGCCACCAGCACCGCGAGCATCGCCTGTGCATCGTTGGTGATGAACCAAGTGACTGCCGCAAGCAACAACACCAGCACCATGTAACTGCCGGCATAGCGTTCGAGCAAACGGGTGATCGGCGGCTTGGAGCGTTCGGCGTTTTGCATCAGCGCGATGACCTTGCCGAGGGTCGACTCATCCCCGGTACGGGTCACTTCAATTCGCAGCAACCCGTCGAGGTTGATCGCGCCGCCGAACACTGCCATGCCGACAACCGCCTCCACCGGCACCGACTCACCGGTGATCGACGCCGTATCGAGGCTGGCCTGACCGGACACCACCCGACCGTCCGCCGGCACGCGATCGCCGGCGCGCACTTCAACTTTGTCGCCGGCCTTGAGCGCACCATTGTCGACTTCGATGACCGAGCCGTCCGCCTGCACCTTGCGCGCATGGCTGCGCGTCAGTTGGCCGAGGGCATGAATCGCTTCCTGGGAGCCGATCACACTGCGCTCTTCCAGCACATGGCCGAAGATCATGATGATCGGCAACAGCGCAGCGGCGAGCAGATCGCCCGTGGCCCAGGCCCCGATCATCGCCAGGGCGATCAATTGATCAGTGATGCCGTGCAGGCTCGGATAACGCAGGCTGAACCACGCCGAACGCATCACCGGCACCGCGACCAACAAAGAAGCAAATCCGAGCAACAACTGACTGACGCCGGTCTGTTCCGGCATCAACCAGCGCCAGATCAGTCCAAGACCAAGCAAGCCTAGGGCGAGCATCGCCAGGGTCAACTGGCGCGCGGCGCGGCGTTGTTCGGCCGAGGACAACAGGCTCGGAGCGGAGGTGGTGGCAGTCATTGGCTGGCTCCCTGAATGATCAGGCGTGAATCGTCTTTCGGATCGACCGTGGTCACCGAACCGGCCTGGCCGAGAATCTTCGGCATCCGCTCGCGGTACAGACGCAACAGCATTTGTGGGTCAGTGCCCTGCTGTTGCGCCTTGGCCAGACTCAGCACCGTCGCCGTGTCGGCGGAGGCTTTGGCCAGGCGCTCACCGGCCTGGGCGTGGGCGACTTGCAGCGTGCGGTCGGCCTGTTCGTTGGCGGACTGGGTCAGCTTTTCAGCGTCCGTGCGGGCATTGGCGACCGCCTTGTCGGCTTGCTGGCTAGCGGTGAGGACGGCGTTGAAAGCACTCACCGCCGGCTCCGGCAGGCTCGATTGCACATCGACCCGCGCCACTTCGATGCCGATGCCCTGACCGCTCGCCTTCAACTCGGCGAGACGTCGGTTGATGCCTTGCACCAGATCACCGCGCAACCGTTCGCGACGTTCGGCGGCCTGATTATCAGCACCGATCAACTCGGGCCGCGCCACCAGAATGGTGTCCAGATCCCTCGCAGCCGTCAGCGCAACCGCGCTTCGCGTCACCACTCGATCCAGTGCCGGCAAAACATGTTCGCCTTGCAGCACAAAGTCATAGGGATCGGTGACCTTGTAGAACACCCGCACATCCAGCTGCACAACGCCGGCATCACCGGTGAGCAGATAACCGGAACCGGCCAGCGCGTCACTCAGCGGTGTGGCGAAGGTCGCGACGCGATCCGCCCGCACGGCCTGATCACTGCGCAGCAGATTTTCCACCCGTCGCTCAATGACCCGATCCGCCGCCGGCAACAAAATTACCTGTTCAAACGGCTGCGGCCACGCCAATAGCAACCCGGCATTCTGAATGCGATCCAACGCTCCGAAATGCAAAACCAACGCGCGATTTTGCGGGTCAATCTGCCGCACATTGGAAAATGCCCAGGCCAACGCCGCGAGCACGGTTACCGCGTACAGGGCGAAAAACGCCAGACGTCCCGCTTGAATCCAGGGACTGTTCAGCGAATGTGTTCCACGTGGAACTTCATTCATGGCTGCGTTCCGCTTTTGCTGTCGAGATTGGGCGGACCGTCGACCAACACCCGGAATGGCGCGGCGTCGGTGCGCAGGATCAGCTTGGTGTCTGGCGAAACGATGGTGCCCAGGGTGTCCAGCGAACGCAGCAAGTTGTACAGCTGCGGCGAACCGGCGTAAGCACGTCCGTAAATCTGCGCCGCTTCCACCCGCGATTGGGCTTCGATATCGGCGGCTTTCACCGTGGCATCGGCTTGCACGATTCGCGCATCGCGTTCAGCGGCGGAGCGGATTTGCGCCGCTTCACGCTTGCCGACAGCGGTGCGTTCGGTGGCGATGGTTTCACGCTCGGCACGCATCCGGTCAACCGTTGCAGTCAAGGTCACCGATGGCAATGTCAGCCGTTCGATGCCCACCTGCACCACGCGCACCCCGTAAGTGGCGAGCAGTTGCTGATCGATTTGCTGACGCAGCTGCGCTTCAAAATCGGCGATGCGAACCTGACTGGCATCGGTGTTCACCAGATTAGCCAGATCGAAACTGCTGGCCGTGGTTTCCAGCGCCGAGCCGACAAACGTCCGAATCTGCCGCGCCGCTTCGTCCGGCTGGTTCTGCACGGCGCGCATGAAGCGCTGCACGTTGTCGGGGTCGCCTTGTACCTGCCAGGCGACGTATGCCTGAACGATGATGCGCAAACCATCGCGGGTGCCGACGTCCTGCAAGCCGCTGGAGGTCGTGCGCAAACGCAGGTCTACCGGAATCGCCGCTTCGAACGGTGCCGGCCAGCGCCAACTCAGACCCGGTTCCAGCAACACGCGGGACGGGTTGCCAAACCGCGTGATGACCGTGGCTTCACCGGAGCGCACTTGCACCAGGCTTGCCGCCGCGATGGCAAAGGCCACCAGTAACGCTGCCCAACCCATGCGTTTCCAGGGAAAAGGCCCCGCCTCTTCCGGCGCGCCGTGGTGATGGTGATGATGCCCGTGATGGTGATGACCGCCGCCATGAGCATGATCGTGGCCGCTGTGGTCATGGTGATCGTGAGTGTGCGACTGGCTCAATGGGTGGCTCCTGGCTGAGCGGTGGTGCGCGCCGGGTCTGCCGGCAGCGTGAACGTACGCAGGTCGATGGTCGGTGCGTTACTGCTGCCGCCCAGGCGATGGTCGAGTACCAACAGTTTGGCTTTGCTCAAACCCTGGCTGAGTTGGCTGAGGTATTGCTCCAGCACGAAGGCTTGGCCGGCGCTGGCGTAGGCCTTTTGTTCGGCGCTGAATTTCAGGTCCGCCGCCCGTGCCGTGGCATTGATTTCGTGGGCGTTGGCACTGGCCTGATCCCGAGCGAGACTGGCCTGCAATTGCGCCTGGTTACTCGCTTCGGCAGCAGCGCCGCGCTCGCGGGAGATCAATGCCTGAGCGCCGATCTGTGCCGCTTGCACGCTGTGATAGGCATTGGCCGCCCCTGCCGGCGGGTGAATCGCTTCGACCACCGTGGCGAGAATTTCCACGCCGCTGTCGAGTTTCTGCAGATCGCTTTGCACGGCGCGGCCGATTTCTTCGGCGAGCCCGGTCCTGTCCTCGCCAAGCAATCCGTCGAGAGTACGCGAGGCAAAGTCATGCACCAGAATCCGGCTGGCGGTGCTGCGGATCAGCGTCGGCACATCGGCGCTGTTGTAGGTGGCGGCAAGCGCGGCTTGATCGCTCAGTCCTATGCGATAGACGAAGCGCACATCCATGTTGACGATCTGAAAGCTCTGCTGATCGCCACGGCTGCTGGCGATAACCTGAGACTTGTCGTTGACGTGGCTGGCGTCCCACAAACGATTCGCGGTGAGAGGCGCCGGCCCTTCTGCCGGATCCAACTGCGCGGGCGTCGGGTTCTCGCCGACGCTGGTCGCCAGTTCGTGCACAACACCATTTTCAACATTCAGCACGCGCCCCAGCGGCCAGGGTAAACCGGCGTGCAAACCCGGACCGAAAACCTGCACCGGTTTGCCGAAGCGCTCGTAGATGCCACGGCTTTGCAGCGGAATTTCGTGAAGGCCGGTGAGCAGCCAGCCCACCGCTGCCACCAGCAGCAACACCGGCAAGAAGGCGCGACGCATGTAACTGAAGGCCCAGATCTGACGCAGATCGATGCCGAAACGGTTGTGCAATTCGTGCTGCAATGCGAGCAACGGTTGTGGCGGCCAGCGCAGCAAATTGGCGACGAAACTGCGCGCCAGCAACGCCGGTTCGAGTTGATCGCGGCGCGGGCTGAACAGCGACAACAGCGCACGCAGCAGTAATTCCAGGGCAACCAGTCCCGGCAGAATGCCGATAAACACTGCCAGACGCACCGGCCAGATTGCACTCTCACTGGCGAAAAGCAGGCACAACGCGCCCAACACCAGACTGATGATCGCCACTCGCGTCAGTTGCGCCAGCGCTCCGGCCTCGGGCCATTGCGCCGGGTTTTCCTGCGCCAGTTGCCGCTCCAGCACCAGCAGAGCGAATGCCAGGAGCAAAGCGATGGCCGCGCCAACCGTGGCAGACAAGCCCACACCCGCCGCCGGCAACGCCAGATTCCATATTTGCTCGATGCTCAACAGCACCAGTACCGACCACCCGCCCAACCACAATGTGGCCGCGCCAATCTGCCTGAGCAGGTGCAGACTGCGCTGGCTCATGCGATCCAGCAGGCGCTCGTACCAGCCTTCCGGCGCTGGTTCCTCAGCAGCCGTCACCGGCACGACGGGATTGATCACCCGCGCCCGCCAGCGCGTCACCCACCACGCCGATTGCAACCCGGCCACCAGCACCAGCAACGCCGCGCTCTGATTGACCAGCAATGCGGGCCACAGCGATTGCGGCGCAAACAGGCCGACGAAAAATGCCAGCCCCCATCCCGCCCCGGCCAACACGCCCAGACCGATCGCCAGGCGACGCAAACGCCGGCCCTGCGTCGCCGCTTGCTGAAAGCGCGGCATCGCGGTCACCGGCGTGCCTTCATCCAGATCGACTTGCATATCCCCCCAAAACCCTTGGCTTTCCACACACATCGTTACGATATAACGAAAGTCGTGAAATATTTGTACTCATTTGCGCCATTCAAAGATGCGCAACCTGTCGCTTGCCTGAAGCCTTGACCGAAATGTCTGGAAACGCACATATTACGTTCGTAATTTTCAGTGGGAACTACTTTTACCGATCCGCATCCTTAAGCCAGGAGTGAGAGCATGAGCAACTATGACGTGGTGATTCTGGGCGGCGGCCCCGGCGGTTATAACGCAGCGATCCGCGCCGGCCAGCTGGGCCTCAAGGCCGCGTGTGTCGAGGGCCGCGCCACGCTGGGTGGCACCTGCCTGAACGTCGGCTGCATGCCGTCAAAGGCGCTTTTGCACGCGTCCGAGCTGTACGAAGCGGCGCTGGGTGCGGAGTTCGCCAACCTCGGCATCGAGGTCAAACCCACGCTCAACCTTGCGCAAATGATGAAGCAGAAAGACGAAAGCGTGAGCGGCCTGACCAAAGGCATCGAATTTCTGTTCCGCAAAAACAAAGTCGACTGGATCAAGGGCTGGGGCCATATCGACGGCCCCGGAAAAGTCAGCGTGACCGGCGATCAGGGCAGCCGGATCGAGCTCACCGCCAAGGACATCGTCATCGCCACCGGCTCCGAGCCCACTCCCCTGCCCGGTGTGGAGATCGACAATAAGCGCATCCTCGACTCAACCGGCGCGCTGTCCCTGAATGAAGTACCCAAACATCTGGTAGTGATCGGCGCGGGCGTGATCGGCCTCGAACTTGGCTCGGTCTGGCGCCGGCTCGGCGCGCAGGTAACCGTGGTGGAATACTTAGACCGCATCTGCCCCGGCGTCGACGGCGAAGCCGGCAAAACCCTGCAACGCTCGCTGAGCAAACAGGGCATCAGCTTCAAGTTGAGCTCGAAAGTGACCAGCGCCACCTCCTCGGCCACTGGCGTACAGCTCAGCGTCGAACCCGCCGCTGGCGGCAGCGCGGAAATCCTCGAAGCCGATTACGTGCTGGTGGCCATCGGTCGGCGTCCGTACACCCAGGGCCTGGGCCTGGAAAATGTCGGCCTGAGCACCGACAAACGCGGCATGCTCGCCAATAAACAGCATCGCACCGAAGCACCCGGCGTGTGGGTGATTGGCGACGTGACGTCCGGGCCGATGCTCGCGCACAAGGCCGAAGACGAAGCCATGGCCTGCATCGAGCAGATCGTCGGCAAGGCCGGCGAGGTCAATTACGACCTGATTCCCAACGTGATCTACACCCGCCCGGAACTGGCCAGCGTCGGCAAGACCGAAGAGCAACTGAAGGCCGAAGGCCGGGCGTACAAGGTCGGCAAATTCCCGTTCACCGCCAACAGCCGGGCGAAGATCAATCACGAGACCGAGGGCTTTGCCAAGGTCATCGCCGATGAGCGCACCGACGAAGTCCTCGGCGTGCATCTGGTCGGGCCGAGCGTCAGTGAAATGATCGGTGAGTTCTGCGTGGCCATGGAATTCAGCGCCTCGGCCGAAGACATCGCGCTGACCTGTCACCCGCATCCAACCCGCTCCGAAGCGTTGCGTCAGGCGGCAATGAATGTCGAGGGGATGGCGACGCAGATGTAAGCACTGTGCGAATACTTCCCGCGCAATGCGGGAAGTATCAGGACGGCAGATGCCCCAGCGGTAACGCGCCGGGCGTCTTCACTGTGTGGATCGCAAAATTGCTGCGGATATCGCTCACCCCCGGCAGCTTCAACAGACATCCGGTGAGGAAGCGGTCATAAGCGCGCAGGTCCGGCACCACCACTTGCAGCAGAAAGTCTGATTCTCCGGACACCAGGAACGCCGAAATCACCTCCGGCAACGCCGTCACCGCCCGGTGGAACGCCTCAGCCTGTTCATCGTTGTGGCGCTCGACCTTGACCCCGACAAACACCGTCAGCCCCAACCCCACTTCATCACGATCCAGATTGGCCTGATAACCGCGAATGACTCCGGCCTCTTCGAGCATGCGCACCCGGCGCAGGCACGGCGATGCCGACAGACCGATTTCATCAGCCAGCTGCACATTGCTAAGGCGCCCGTCCCGTTGCAGCGCGGCGAGAATCTTGCGGTCGAAGGCATCCAGTTTCATGGTTGGCAGATCCTGATGGTTTAGGCGGTGAAAGTGCGCAGATTATGCCAATTCATCCGCCCTTAGAAGCCGATTACGCAACCACCTGCCCTGCCCTTCGGCCCTAGACTGAGGCGACCGAATCGACAACGAGAGGGGTGCGACATGGCGAGTCTCTGGCTGTTTTTCCTGGCGTTGGGGGTGGTCTACCTGCTGCCCGGCCCGGACATGATCCTGCTGTTGCAGACCGGCGCCCGCCAGGGACGCGGCGCAGCGCTGGCCACGGCGATGGGCCTGGCGATTGCCCGAGGTTGCCACGTCGCATTGGCGGCGTTGGGTTTGGCGGCGCTGTTCAAGGCGGCGCCGTGGACGTTCGATGCCGTGCGGATCGCCGGGGCGGCGTACTTGCTGTGGATCGGCGTTCAATGTCTGCGCACCACGCTGTTGCCGGATCTGAATGCCGACACCGTAACGGACAGTCATGCGCAGTGGTACGCAGCCATCCGTCGCGGCCTGCTGACCAATCTGCTCAACCCGAAAGCGTTGCTGTTCTGTTCGGTGCTGCTGCCGCAATTCATCGTGGCGAATGGCGCACCGGTGCTGACGCAGTTTGCGCTGCTCGGCGCGATGTTGGTGGGCGCAGGTCTGCTGTTCGACAGCGCCTACGCCCTGACCGGCGCCGCGCTGGGCCGCTGGCTGAAACACAGCCCGACAGCCCAGCGAGTGCAACAGTGGCTGTTCGGCAGCCTGTTGATCGGCTTCGCCGTTCGCCTGACGTTTGTCCAGCAGGCTTAAGGTTTGCGGGCCTTGCGTTGGCGGCGAGCAATCAGCAACAACGCCACGGCAGTGAAGGCCACAATCGCGCCGATCTGGACCGGCCACTTGTACGGCCGCAGTGTCGAACGCACCGAATCGGTCACCTGAGTGACGTAGCGCTTGTCGGCGTTTTCGAAGTCCGGATAAGGGCATTGATGGCCGAAATCCACGGCCCACGGTACGTAGGGCCCTTCGTCGATATAGCGTTTGTACAAGGCGCTCTGCTCTTCCAGGCTGCTGTTCCAGCCCGCCGCCGAGCACAATACGGCGGCGAATGCCTGACTGGTGTGCGGCAGATTATCCGCCGCCCGACTGGCCAGCGCCGTCGCGACGAACCGATAGTGATAACGCTCATCCGGCTGCGCCTCACTGGCTTTCTGACGTTGCACTTCGGCTTCGCTCACCAGCGGCCCGACTTTGAGCTCGGCACTTTCCAGGCTGTAGTTGCCGCCGAAGGTCGCGTAATCCGGGGCCATTTCGTAGCCCAGAATGTCCATGCCCCACTCACGGGCCGTCCACGCGGCATTGAACAGCGCGCTGGCACGCTTGGTTGGCCACCATGCCGAATCCGCCTTCAGGCGTTGCTCACCATAGAGCCGGGCCTTGTTCTGCAGATCGGCGCTGTCGAAATAGCCGACCGCCTCTTCATAACGCCCCTCACGCAGCAACCGCCGCCCCAGCAGATTGCGCAGGCTTGCGGCCACCGGCAGCGGCACGTAATTGTCGCGATCCTGCTGGCTCAGCGCGGGCGGTGCCGGAACATTGGTATCGACGTAGTTTTTCAGTTCTTCGACCGTCAGCACCCGCTCGGCCACGGTCGCGGCGTCGAACCAGTAAATATTCCGGCTGCGATACAACTGGTCAAAAGCCTGCAGATACTCGCCACGTTGCAGCGCGAGAATCGCGCTTTCACCCTCGACCCGGCACTTGGGCTGCACGCTTTCGAGATTCCAGTCGGCGGTGCGCCGCTCACCCCAGGATTCGTCCTGCGGGAACGCTTGCGCGGCTTTTGCGTAGGCCGCAGCTGCTGCGTTCCTGTCGCCGTCGCGCACCGCCAGTTTTGCCCGCAACCACCACGCCAGGCCACTGTCGCCAGCGTGTTCGAGGAACGCCTTGGCGCTGGCGTAATCGCCCTGTTGGTAATTCATCGCCGCCAATCGATCAGCGTTGTCGAGGCTGCCGCGCGTGCTCGCTTGCAGGGCCTTGACCAGCTTCTTCTCGTTCGGCGGCTCATCGCCAAACGACCAGCCCATCCGGCTGATGAGCGAGGCGGTCACCAGTTGCTGCACCGCTTCGCCGCGCAGCAATTTCGCCAGTCGGTCTTCGGGCTCCTCGGCCAGCTCGTTCATCAATTGTTTGAGCGAGGTGTAACCGACGTTCGAGCCGTGCAGATTCTGCGCGGCATAGAGCTTGATGGCGTTGTTCCAGTCACCTGCCGTGCGCAGCGCCCGCGCCTCTTCGCCGAGGCTGGCCACGCCGAGTTCCAGCGGATCGCTGAAACCGTCGATGCTCAATTGCCGGGTCTGGCGGAAGGCTTCGATGGCGTTTTCCAAGGCTTGTAGCGCATCCCCGGCTTCGCTGCTCATGGCAAAGAATGCCCGGCCCAGTGAATAAGCCGCCCAGGTGCTGCGCAACGCGCGCTGATCGGCCGGCAGCGCCAGCAACTGACGGAAATACTCGACAGCCAGTTGATGGTCACCGGCGCCGAACGCCACGGCGCCCGCCACATATAGACGCAGTTCCGCCGGCAGGCTCGCGCCCTGCACGTCGACCTGACGCGCATCGGTCAGGCTGCGCAGTCGTTTGACCAATGCCTGCTGTTCAGGTGTCAGACCGATCTGCTCGGCCTTGTTGCGCACCTCGGCGGGTTCTGGCGCCTCGGCGTAGATGTCATCCGGATTATGGGTGGCGGCGGTGACGTTCTTCAGCCCGGCAATGGTTTTGCCGAGACGACTGATCTCGAACCTGAAGTTGCCCTCCGGCAGTTCCGCCAGCGATTGCCCGCGATCGTCGAGCAGACGCATCGGGAAATCAGGGCCGCAGGCCAGGGCCGATCCCAGCGGCAGGCTGAGACTCAGACAAAGCAGATGGCGGGGCCAGTTACGGGTCAACATGCGAACCTCCTTGATCAATATTTGCGCAGCGTGCCCAACCGATCGCCCTCTGCCCGCCCGCCGGCAATCGGCCGTCGCGCAGGCGGGTGAAGGTAAGCAGATCCGCCGTCTGTTGCAACGTGTAACCGGCGAGCGCGTCAGCCCCTTCACAGCCCCGGGCCTTGATGGTGATGCGGGCGGGCCAGGCGCTGTCGAGGTTACCGACGTTACGCAAGGTGATGTCATTCACATCGTTCTGCTCGGTGAACACCAAGCCGAGCTGGCTGTTCAACGCATCGCCTCGGGCGACCGCACGCAGCGTGCTCAGGCTCCAGGCTCTGCGGTCGTTGGCCAACGGCAGCCGAAACCAGATCAGACCGGCCAGATGCGCCGGGCGATCCTCGCGGAATGCTTTGGCCAACCGGCCCAACTGTTGTGGATCGGCCAGCAATTCACGTCGCTGGCCGCCACGTTCGAGCGGCACTTCACTTTCCACCACCGGGGTGCCATTGGCATCCGCCAACAACGCCACGCCGTAGGCCGGCAGCGCCAGATAAAACGGCTTGTCGGTCACCCGCGCCCAGGCCTTGGCCCAGTGCTGCGCCTGCTCGGGATCGAACAGACCGAGACGCGGATCGCTGACGGCGTGCACCTGCAACACGCTGCTGTCGACGGTCGCCAACAGCGCCGGCAATTGCGGGCTGTCGAGCCAGGCGGGCAATGCGGTGATGCTCAGGGGCAGGCTGGCCGGCAATGCGCCGCGCAAGTGGGTGAGGAATTCGATGTAAGCGGGCAGTCGGGCACTGCCGGCGTCATGGTCGATCTCGACGCCGCTCAGGTTCAGCCCCTGCCCTTGCCAGTCGGCAAGTACTTGAAGGATTTGCGCAGTGACCGCTTGCGGGTCGAGCGCCTTGAGCTGGCCGTCGAGGCGAATTACTGCGATCAACGGCCGGGCATCGCGTTTCAGCAGTGCGGTATCGATTCGTGCCCGACTCCATCCCGCATTCGGGAAAGCCTGCAGCGCCAATACCCGCAACGTCGAAAAGTCACTGCGACTGTCGTTCAGGGCAGGTTCATGGGCTGGCGTCCATTGCCGTTGCCAGACATAAAGCTGCTGATCGAGCGGCGCTGCGTCCTGCCGTTCGCAAGCACACAGCAACAACACAGCCACCACGGCTGAACACCCGATGATAAAGCGCATACCTTGCAGATCCCTGAGACATCAGGCTGCAAGGTTACACAAAAGCGCTCAGGGCTTGCGGGCGATGATGACCTGACTCTTGGCCACCACCGCATCCAGCGCCTGCTTGATCTGCGCGCCGCGCGGCGAGTCCAGCACCGCTTGCCAGGTCTCGGCCCAGTGATTGAGCAGCGGATGATCCGGATTGCTGAATTCGACCTTGGCTTCCCAGAACAGCAACATCCACATCGACCAGTAAAAGCCGTACTGGCTGTGACTGATGATCTCGAGCCCCGCCTCGCTGACCATCGCCTTGAACTGTTCCTCACTGATGATGCGAATGTGGTTGGGCTTCTGGAAATACTCCGGTGCGGCGATGTCCTTTTGCAGGTCCTCGGAACTGGGGTGCGGCACGCTGAGCAAATACAGCGCGCCCGACTGGCCGACCCGCACCAGTTCGGCAAGGAACTGCGCCGGGTCGTCGACGTGCTCGATGACTTCAGTGGACACCACGCGAGTGGCGGTGCCATCGGCGATCGGCAGCGGATTGCAATCGGTCACATGGCATTCGACGCCACGCGCCGGCGTATCGCTCAGGCGCTTACGAGTCGCTTCGACCTTGGCGCCGTCGATGTCGGCAATGATGATCTTCGCCCCGCGCATGCCGCAGAAATGCACGTTGCCACCGTCTCCGCAGCCAACGTCCAGCAAGGTGTCGTCGGCGGTCACCGGAAAGTCTTTGAACAGCTCACCGGTTTCCTGATTGAACCAGCCGCTGAGCATCGCATCGTGCAGGCCGAGCATATATGGGTCTACCTTGTCGGCGACCGGTGCGACAGCTTGTACGGGGGCCGGAGCCGCCGTGAGTTTTTTCAAAAGGCTCAGCATGAGGTGGCTCCAGAGGACGAGACGACGGTTCGCGAAGTGCCGAGGCGTTTCACCAGCGTGGCGCCTCGATTGCGCATGGGCATTTCGATAAAGCGGTAGTTGAGTTCGCTGAGCAGAACGATCAGGCCACCGGCGATCAGCAGCGTCACAATCGGATGCCCTGCCGGGCTCGGCAGACCGGCGCTCTGCAAACGGAAGGTCATTTCCCGCACCAGTTGATAGGCCGGGATGTGGATCAGGTAAATGCCGTAGGAGCGGCTGCCGATCCATGCCATCAGCCGTTGCAGGCCACCGGCCGGCAACAGGTAATTGCGATCGTACGAGGCGATCCACACCAGCACGGCGCTGAGCACGGCGATAGACCCGATGCGGTAGCCGGCAAAGGTGAAACGGTCGGTAGCCATGAAGCTCAGCAGCGCTCCGAGACCGATCAGCGCGGACAATCCGGCCCATGGCCGACGCAGGAATACGGGCTCCCAACGGCGGTAACCCGGCTGCACGCTCCCTATCGCCAACAGCACACCCAGCGCCAGCGCGTCGGTACGGATCACCATCAGCAACGGCGTACGCACGGTGAACAATTGCACCGCTACAAGTGCCAGCAATGCCCACACCAGACGCTTGCGGCACAGCAGGATCAATAGCGGAAACAACAGGTAGAACTGCTCCTCCAGCGCCAGACTCCAGTAGACGAAACTGCTGCCGTATTCGTAATGAAAGAACGCATCGGCAAAGCGGAAGTTGGCGTACTGAAGCACGCCTGCCAGGGTGGCCTGAACGTTGGCCGACCATGTGCCGAATGCCCCCGAACGGTTGAGAAACACACACGCCAGCAGCATCAGCGCCAGCCACAGCCAGGCCGACGGCAAGAGGCGAAAGACCCGGCGCAGCCAGAAATTGCGCGTCTGCTCCCAGTATTCCTGGCGATTGCTGCAACCGCGCAGCGCCGGGATCAGGCTGCGGGCGATAACAAACCCGGAGATGGCAAAAAACAGGTCGACGCCCCACCACGGTTGCGCTACGGCATGGATCCTTTCAAGCAGCGGTACCGGGTCGGTGAACAGGCTGCCCTGCAAGTGATGAAACAACACGCCGAGTACCGCGACAGCTCGCAAGACTTCGATGTCCATGATCCGTTTGCCGCTCATGACACACGTCCTGTATCAATCGGTTTGCGGGCGATGATCACCTGACTCTTGGGCATGAACCGGTCGAGCATCTGTTTGATCGCCAATCCATCGGGCTGCGCCAGCAATTCCTGCCAGGTCCTGGCCCAACTCTCCATCAACGGTGGATACGGTGCCTGGATCCGGTCGCGCACGGCACCGTCGAGGTCACGTCCGGCAGCCCGTTCGCTGGCCCAGAAAAAGATCATGCCCATCACCCAGAAAAAACCCGTGGCCTGACGATGCTCGATCACCAGACCGGCATCCTCCACCAGGGCCGCGAAGCGCTCCGGGGTGAAGATCTGCACATGATTGGGTGACTGGTAATAACCCGCCGGAGCGATGCCTTGCTGCAAATGCTCGCCTACCGGTGCCGGCACACTGAGCAGATACAACGCGCCGGGACGGCCCATGCGCACCAGTTCGGCCATGAACGGCTCGGGCTGGTCGATGTGCTCCAGCACTTCCATGCACACGACCTTGCTTGCACAGCCGTCGCTCAACGGCAGTGGCAGGCTGTTGCTGACCAGACCGAGGCTGGCCTTGCGGCTCTGCGCTTCGACTTGCCGGGCGAGGTCGCGCACCTTGTCGTGCTCGCTGTCGGTGAAGATCACCGAGGCGCCTTGGCGCACGGCGAACAATGTCGCCACGCCCTCGCCACAACCCACATCGAGCAAAGTGTCGTCCGCATCGATGACAAAGCCCTTGAGCAGCTCGCCACTGTCGCCGTGAAACCAGCCGTCGAGCATGGCATCGCGCAGGCCGACGTCTCGCGGCGAAACACTGGCGGCCAGCGGTTCAGGCGCAGCAACCGGCGAAGAGTCCGGCACCGATCGCGCAACCGGACGCAAACGCCTCAGCAATGCGCGGATCATGTGCCTGTGGCTTCCGTTGCAGCGACAGCGCGAGATTCCTGCACTTGAGCAAGGAAATCACGCAAACGCTGCTCGGCCACCGCCTGACTGCAGAACGCCTGGAGACTGGAAACGGCCTGCGCCGACATTTGCGCATAACGCCCGGGGTCGTTCTTCGCCACCTCATAGCTGTCGCGATAGGCCACACAGACCGACGCCCAGTTGGTCATGTAGCGCAATGTGCGGAACGCCTTGCGCGGATCGTGAGGCCAGGCGGTGAGTTCATCGGTGGACTCGACCAGAAACGCGTTGTCGGTGCTCAGGTAATCGATCATTGCCGTGGTGCGCGGCGCCACCGCTGGTTTGCCGCAGGACATGAATTCCATCAGCGGCAGGCACTGGCCCTCGCCGTAGGAAGTGTTCACCACGTATCGGGTGGCCTGCACCAGACGCTCGTAGTCCGCGTCCGCGAGGTAGCCATAAATCAGCACGATGCGGCAGCGGTAGGACTGGTTTTTGTACAGGTGATGAAGAATGTCGCCGAGCGCCTCTTCGGCATCGTGATGCGTGAGCTTGAGCACCAGCGTCGCGTCTTCGATGTCGCGGAACGTCACGCAGAATGCACTGAGCATGTCTTCCCAGTTCTTGCGTCCGTCACCGGGATTGAACACCGATGTGTAGACGACACCGTCCAGCAGCAGCTCCTGCTCGCGCACCGGCGCCTGGAAATCGATGCCCTCGCCACGGCGCAAGTGTTTCGGGCCGAACGCGTCGAGATTGAGCTGACGACTGTCGGCGACCAAACCCTTGATCGTCAGTCGAACCGGTCCTGTCGAGGGCTGCCCCTGAGGCTGCGTGCCGCGGGCCGCGAAGCGATCCCACACCGGCGCCGGCACCGCGACAATCGGGTAATCGGCACCCATGGCTTCGCGCACCGCATTGACCGTGTAGCTGGAATGAGTGATCGCCGCACCACAGGCCTGGAGCACCATGCGCCAGTCATTGCGCGGCTCGTTGTCGAAGGGTTCGTTGGGAATGGTGCTGAATTCCCAGGCGAACACCGGCAGCGTCGGGCATGCCAGATGAATCGGCGTGCGGTGCGGCGGCGAGAACGACAGAAACACGCACGGCTCGCCACGGGACAGGCATTCCAGATACAGCGCATCGACTTCGCGCACCGGGTCGACGACTTCCACCACACGCCCAAGGCGTTCGAGCACCGGTCGGTATTCCTTGAGCACGAAGTAATAGCTGTACTCCGACCGCCCCAGATTCTGCGCGATGGTGTGCTGGTTGGTTTCCGAGTGAATGATGATCAGCATGAGGCGTTATCCGTCACGGGGGCGGCATCGGCAGCCAGCGGCACGAGACCGAAAAAGTCCGCCATGCGCCGTTGCACCGGAGCGAACGCGCAGTAGTCGTGCATGCGTTCGACAGCAGCGGCGGACATGCGCGCGTAATCCTGCGGCTGCGACTTGGCCATCCGGTAACTGTTCTCATAGGCGCGTTTGAGCGAAGCCCAGTCGGGCCGATAGCGCAGGGTGCGGTAGATGATTCGGGTGTCCTGGGGCCAGATCGTCAGCTCTTCGCTGGACTGCACGACGAAGGCCACCGTGTCGTCGATGTAGTCTTCCATCGCCGTATGGTCCGGGGCGATCACCGGTTTGCCGCTGGACATGAACTCCATCAGCGGCAGGCACAAGCCCTCACAACGTGAGGCGTTGACGTAAAAACTGGCAGCCCGGTAAAGCCGCGCGTATTGCTCGTCGTCCAGATAACCGTGCATCACCAGCACCCGGCAGGCGAACGGTGTCAATTGCGCGAGCAAGGTCATCAGTTCGCTGTAGTAGGACGCCAGATCGTTCTGGGTAATCTTCAGCACCAGGGTCGCGTCAGGCGTTTCGCGAAAGGCCCAGCAGAACGCGGTGATCAGATGGTGCCAGTTCTTGCGGCCGTCTTTGGGGTTGAACACAGTGACATAGACCACGCCTTCCACCGCAGCCTCGACTACCGAAGAGGTATCCGGCAAATCCAGCGGAGGTGGCTCGGCCACAGCCACCGCATGCGGCGCGGCGATGGCCGGGAAACGTTTTTCAAGCCAGGCGTGTGCGCTGTCCGACAGCAGATCCTGCACACCTTCCCAGTACCAGTTGTGCAGGTATTTCACCCGTTCTTCACCCGCGCCCAGCATCCACAGGCGCAGATAATGACGGGCAATGACCAGGCGCCGTTTGACCGTCAGCGGTGGCGGGCGCAGAGCCTCGATTTCAGCCAGTTGCTCGGCAGTCAGCGGTTTTGGCAGCAAGTCATCGGCAGACAGTCCCAGCGTGCGGCTGTCGAAAATGCAGCCCTTGATTGCCAGGGTCGCGCCGGTATTGATCGGCGCACTGGCAGGCTGCTCACGAATGGCGGCGAAGTTTTCCCACAAGGGTGTCGGCAGCACGAGTACCGGAAAGTCTTCGCCCATGGCGCGGCGGATCGCGCGGGCGGTATGGCTCGACAGCGTAATCACCCGTCCCTGTCGTGCGAGCATCTGCGTCCAGTCGTGACGCGGATCGTCATCCCACGACTCATCAGGGATTGAATCGAACTCCCATGCGATCACGCAGATCGTCGGACATTCAAGGTCGGTCGGCGTATTTTGTGGCGGCGTGAAGGACAGGAAAACGCTGCTTTCCCCGGCGCCGAGCAGTGTTCGATAGAGTGGATCGACCTCGGCGCGGCTGGACACCACATGCACCCGCCCCAGGCTTTCCAGCACCGGGCGATAGGCCTTGAGCACAAAGTAGTAGCTGTATTCGGGACGCCCGAGACTCTGGCTGATGGAGCGGTCGTTGACATCCGAGTAGAGAATGAAATTCATGGCATCCCACGGTGAAACCACCATCCCGGCCGCTTCACGCTATGACGGCCAGGCGTCGGATCGAACCGGTATCAGCGGTGTTCGTCCTGCGTCATCGGGCACGTCTCTGTTCTTGTTTTAATGTTCGGTTTTACCCTGTCGCACGATCCTTGCGAAATGCCGCAGGAGATCGCGCCGAGGGGCATTCTAAACACATCCCCCAAGGATTCGGGAACCGCCCGGCGAGAAAAACCCGACTACTCTGACGAGAACTGACCGGTCACGATTTGCCCGGTTGAAATTGCTGCGCAATTGGCACAGATTGGCAACCAAACAAATACAACAACGACTTCACCCGTCTTCTGACATGGTTTTTCTCTCGGTCTGACAGACATCCCCTTAAAACCTGTGGGAAGAGGTGAAAGTTAAAGACCGAGGGGTCGCTGTTTGAAAAAGAGTCTGTTCATCACGGGCCTCAGCGGGTTCGTAGGACAACACATCCAGTCACGTCTGCATGGGGAAGACGCGTCGTGGCAACTGCTGCCTGCCGCCTCTGCCTATGACCTGACAAAACCGGACAGCCTCATCGATCTGTGGCCGCAGCTGCCCGATGCGGTCATTCACCTGGCTGGCCAGACCTTTGTCCCCGAAGCCTTCCGCGACCCGGCACGTACGATCGACATCAACCTGCTCGGCACCCTGAACCTGTTGCAGGCACTCAAGACCCGTGGCTTCAAGGGCACGTTCCTGTATGTCAGCTCGGGCGACGTCTACGGCCAGGTTGAAGAAGCCGCACTGCCGATCACCGAACAACAACCGCCCTGCCCGCGCAATCCTTATGCCGTGAGCAAGCTGTCGGCCGAATTCCTCAGCCTGCAATGGGGACTGAGTGAAGGCTGGCCGGTGCTGGTGGCGCGTCCGTTCAACCACATCGGCACCGGGCAGAAGGACAGCTTCGTCATCGCCAGCGCCGCGCGGCAGATCAATCGCATCAAGCAAGGGCTGCAGGCACCGCAGCTGGAAGTCGGTGACATCGATGTCACCCGCGACTTCCTTGATGTCGGCGACGTGGTCTCGGCCTATTTCGCGCTGCTGGAAAAAGGCACGCCGGGGCAGGTCTACAACATTTGCTCCGGACATGAGCAAAGCATCCGCAGCCTCATCGAACAGCTGGGCGATCTGGCCGAGGTCGAGTTGCAACTGGTTCAGGATCCGGCACGCATGCGCCGCGCCGATCAGCGTCGCGTCTGCGGCAGCCATCAACGGCTGGCCCGGACCACAGGATGGACGCCGCAAATCACTACACAACAATCCCTGCGGGCGATCCTGTCCGACTGGGAGACGCGAGTACGACAAGAATGACAAAAAGTGCATTGATCACAGGGATCACCGGCCAGGACGGCGCCTATCTGGCCAGACTGCTGCTCGACAAGGGCTACAAGGTTCACGGCCTGGTGGCACGGCGCAGCAGCGACTCACGCTGGCGCCTGCGCGAGATGGGCGTTGAAGCCGATATCGTTTACCTGGACGGCGACATGGCCGACGCCTGCTCGGTGCAGCGTGCGGTGATCAAATCGGCACCGGACGAGGTGTACAACCTGGCGGCCCAGAGCTTCGTCGCTGCCTCCTGGGATCAACCGGTGACCACCGGCATCGTCGATGGCCTGGGCGTGACTCATTTGCTCGAAGCGATCCGTCAGTTCAGTCCGCACACGCGTTTTTATCAGGCGTCCACCAGCGAGATGTTTGGCCTGATCCAGGCCGAGCAGCAGGACGAAAACACCCCGTTCTACCCGCGCAGCCCTTACGGCGTGGCCAAACTCTACGGCCACTGGATCACCGTCAACTACCGCGAAAGTTTCAATCTACACGCCAGCAGCGGCATCCTGTTCAACCATGAATCGCCACTGCGCGGCATCGAATTCGTGACCCGCAAGGTCACCGACGCGGCCGCCCGCATCAAGCAGGGCAAACAGCAGGAGCTGGCCCTGGGCAACATCGACGCCAAGCGAGACTGGGGGTTTGCCGGTGACTACGTCGAGGCCATGTGGCTGATGCTGCAACAGGACAAGCCTGACGACTTCGTGGTCGCCACCGGGGTGACCACCACCGTGCGCGAGATGTGCCGCATCGCTTTCGATCACGTCGGCCTCAACTACCGCGACTACGTGAAGATCGACCCGGCGTTCTTCCGCCCGGCCGAAGTCGAAGTGCTGCTCGGCAACCCGGCCAAGGCCCAGCGCGTGCTCGGCTGGAAACCCAAGACCGACCTCGACACCCTGATCCGCATGATGATGGATGCGGACATGAAACGCGTCGCCAAGGAGTAGGCCATGCTGATCCCCGTGATTCTGTCCGGCGGTGCCGGCACCCGTTTGTGGCCGGTGTCCCGCGAGGGCCATCCCAAGCCGTTCATGGCCCTGCCCGACGGCCAGTCGCTGCTGGGCAAGACCTACCGCCGCGCCGCCGCGCTGCTGGACGGCTGGGGCGACATCGTCACGGTGACCAATCGCGAGTACTACTTCCAGAGCAAGGATCACTATCAGGCCGCGCGCCTTTCACGCCATCGCGGGCACTTCCTGCTTGAACCCACCGGGCGCAACACTGCACCGGCCATCGCGGCGGCGGCACTGTCGCTGCAAGCCTTGCACGGTGATGCAGCGATCATGGTGGTGATGCCCGCCGACCATTTGATCGTCAACGAAGACGCACTCAAAAGCGCGGTCGAGCACGCGGTCAATCTGGCGAAAGACGGTTATCTGGTGACCTTCGGTGTGGTGCCGACCGCCCCGGAAACCGGCTTCGGCTACATCGAGACCGGCGCCCCGCTGGATGCAAAAGGCGCAGCCAAGGTCCAGCGTTTCGTGGAAAAGCCCGACCTGCAAACCGCCACCCATTACCTGGAAAGCGGCAACTTCCTGTGGAACTCGGGAATGTTCTGCTTCACCACCGCCACCCTGATCGCCGAGCTGGAGCTGCACGCCCCCGAGCTGCTGGAACAGACCCGCGCCTGCATGGCCGCCAGCGAACCGCTGGAAACCACGGGTTACCTGCAACAGGAACTGTCGCCGCAACTGTTCGCCGAGATCACCGACATTTCCATCGACTACGCGTTAATGGAACGCTCCGAGAAAGTCGTGGTGGTGCCCGCCGGTTTCGACTGGAGCGATATCGGTTCGTGGGGCGCAGTCGCCGCGCTGGTGCCGGCCGACGCCGATAACAATCGCGCCAGCGGCGAGGCGATCTTCATCGACAGCCGCAACAACTTCGTTCAAAGCGAAGGCCGGCTGGTGGCCGCAGTAGGTGTTGAAGACCTGATCGTCATCGACACCGCCGACGCCGTGCTGGTGGCCCACGCCGACCGTGCGCAGGATGTGCGGCGGGTGGCCAAACAGCTCAAGGACAAATCTCACGAAGCCTATCGTCTGCATCGCACGGTCAGCCGTCCGTGGGGCACCTACACAGTGCTTGAGGAAGGTCCGCGCTTCAAGATCAAGCGCATCGTGGTCAAACCCGGCGGCAAGCTGTCGTTGCAGATGCACCATCACCGCAATGAACACTGGGTGGTGGTCGAAGGCATGGCCAAGGTCACCAACAACGGCAGCGGCACGACCCTGGTGGCAAAGAACGAATCAACGTTTATCGCCGCCGGTCACAAGCATCGCCTGGAGAACCCCGGCGTCATCGACCTGGTGATCATCGAAGTGCAAAGTGGCGAATACCTGGGAGAGGACGACATCGTCCGCTTCGAAGACCAATACGGCAGGACGGTGTGAATGCTGCTTTCCCTGTACCGCTCGCTGCATGACTACCGGGGTTTCATCCTCGGTAGCGTCAAGCGGGAGTTTCAAGCGCGGTATCGCAATTCGCTGTTCGGCGCGCTGTGGACGGTACTCAACCCGCTGTCGATGATCATCGTGTACACGGTGATCTTTTCCCACATCATGCGCGCCCGTCTGCCCGGCGTGGACGACGGCATGGCCTACAGCGTCTACCTGTGCGCCGGGCTGCTGACCTGGGGCCTGTTTTCGGAAATCACCCTGCGCAGCCAGAACATGTTTCTGGAGAACGCCAACCTGCTGAAGAAAATCAGCTTCCCGCGCCTGTGCCTGCCGGTGATCGTGCTGCTCAATGCCGGGATCAACTTCGCGATCATCATCGGCCTGTTCCTCGGCTTTCTGTTGATCACCGGACGCTGGCCGGGCATGGCCCTGTTGGCACTGGTGCCGCTGCTGGCGCTGCAAGTGCTGTTCTGCGCCGGGCTGGGCATGATCCTCGGCGTGCTCAACGTGTTCTTTCGCGATGTCGGACAGCTATTCGCCATCTGCCTGCAATTCTGGTTCTGGCTGACCCCGATCGTGTACCCGCTGAGCATCCTGCCCGAGTGGGTGCAGCACCTGTTGCAGCTCAATCCGCTGACCAATCTGATCGGCAGTTATCAGAACCTGTTTCTCTACGGTCAGTGGCCGGTGTGGAATTCGCTGCTGCCGATCTTCGTGATCGGCCTGCTGTTGTGTGCGGTCGGCCTGCGCCTGTTTCGCCGGCGGGTCGGCGAAATGGTGGATGAACTCTGATGGGGTACATACGCGTTACCGGCCTGGGCAAGGCCTACAAGCAGTACCCCACTCGCTGGAGTCGCCTGGCCGAATGGCTGATACCGTTTTCGCCAATGCGCCATCGCCAGCACTGGGTGCTGCAAGACGTGAATTTCGAGATCGCCCCCGGCGAAGCGGTGGGCATTGTCGGGGTCAACGGCGCCGGCAAAAGCACCCTGCTGAAAATGATCACCGGCACCACTCAGCCGACCTGCGGCCAGATCCAACTCGAGGGCCGGGTCGCCGCGCTGCTGGAACTGGGCATGGGCTTTCATCCGGACTTCACCGGCCGACAGAACGCAATCATGGCCGGGCAACTGCTGGGCATGCAGGTCGAAGACATCGAAGCACTGATGCCGGACATCGAACGCTTCGCGGAAATCGGCGAGGCCATCGATCACCCGGTGCGCACCTACTCCAGCGGCATGCAGATGCGTCTGGCCTTCAGCGTCGCCACCGCGCGACGCCCCGACATTCTGATCGTCGACGAAGCACTGTCGGTGGGCGACGCCTACTTTCAGCACAAAAGCTTCGACCGCATCCGCAGCTTCCGCAAGGCCGGCACCACGCTGTTGATCGTGTCCCACGACCGTTCGGCGATCCAGTCGATCTGCGACTCGGCGATCCTGCTCGAGGGCGGCCACATGGTCATGCACGACAAGCCCGAAGCGGTGATGGATTACTACAATGCCCTGCTCGCCGAGCGCGAAGGCCAGACCGTGCGCCAGGAACTGCTCGACGGCGGCCAGGTACGCACCGTGTCCGGCACCGGCGAGGCCGGGATCCTCAGCGTGCGTCTGCTCGATGAACGCGAACGCTCTATCGACGCCGCCGAAGTCGGTCAGCCGGTGACACTGGAAGTCGAGGTGGAGATTCGTCAGGACATCGAACGGCTGGTGCTCGGCTTTCTGATCAAGGATCGCCTGGGCCAGGCCATGTACGGCATCAATACCCACCGCCAGAACCAGGCGCTGGAAGACCTGCGGGCGGGTGAGCGCATCACCTATCGCTTCGCCTTCGTCATGGGCCTGGGCAAGGGCAACTATTCAGTCGCCCTGAGCCTGTCGCGACTGGACTCGCACCTGGACCGCAACTTCGAATGGCGCGACTACGGTCTGGTATTTCACGTAATCAACAACCGCAAGGAAGATTTCGTCGGCTGTTCCTGGCTGGGCGCCCACACCTCGATCACCCGCCATGCGGACAACCTCGCGGAGCGTGCGCCATGACCCGCCTGCTGGTCGAATGCACCCACGTCTTCAAACACCCGAAGGTCAATTCGGGGATTCAGCGGGTGGTGCGCAACGTCATCAAACAGCTGCCGCCGAGTGCCGAAGGCGTCGAATGCGTGCCGGTGGTTCTGCTCAAGGGCCAGTTATACCGTGTGAAGCGTCTGGCGCCGCTGGATTCGCCGCTGTTCAATGCCATCGTCACATTTGGCGAACGCCTGGAACGGCTGGCTCATCGTTTCTGGCAGCTGCATCAACGGCTGGACACCCGTTGCCGCACAAAACTGGCACGACGCGTGTTGTACGTCGGCTATCGCCTGACCTCGTTCGGTGCATTCGGGCTACCGCTGCGGCTGGTCGAGCAGGTCAATCGCTATCAAATGCCTCAACGCTGTGAACCACTGCAACACCAGCCAGGCGATCAACTGGTGCTGCTGGATTCGTCATGGCATTCGGACTTTTTCCTGCATGCCGAGCGCCTCAAACAGGAAGGCCTGGGCCTCGTTGCGGTGATCTACGACCTGATTCCGCTGTCCCATCCGCAGTTCTACGACACGCGGCTGGTCGAGGTGTACAGCGAGTGGTTCGACTGGATCGCCGGCAACGCCGACGGCTTCATGGCGATTTCCGCCACGGTGCGCGATCAGGTGCGGGCAGAACTGCAACGTCGCCTGGGATCGGCGCAAGTCGGCAAACGCTGGTTCGACTACTTTCACCTCGGTTCGGAGCTGGATCTGCAGAGCGTCGAAGCCGGCGTCGAACCACGTTTGCAACAGCTGTTCGCCACACCGGAGCCGGTGTTTCTGATGGTCAGCACCATCGAGCCGCGCAAGAACCACGACTATCTGCTGGATGCCTTCGACCGTGCCTGGGCGAACGGCTCGAAAGCTCGCTTGTGCATTGCCGGGCGCATTGGCTGGAAGTGCGACGCGCTGCTTGCGCGGATCCGCAATCATCCCGAACTGAACCGGCGTCTGTTCATGTTCAACGACTTGAGCGACACCAGCCTGGAACACGCTTACGCCCATGCCAGCGCACTGGTGTTTCCGTCGTTCATCGAAGGTTTCGGCCTGCCGCTGGTGGAAGCGATGCAGCGCGGGCTGCCGGCGATGGGCAGTGACATACCGGTGTTCCGCGAGATCGGCGGTGAATTCATGGCGTATTTCGATCTGCAATCGCCGCACAGCCTCGCCGATCTGGTGCAGACCTTTGAACGCAGCGGTCGATTCCCCGCGGCCCGCGATGTGAGCGACTGGCAATGGATCGGCTGGCGCGAAGCCAGCGCGCAACTGGCCGAGCGTACCGCGCGCCATGTGCTGGAGGCACCTGAGGTGTCAGCGAGGCAACATGCGCATAGCCCTTAACGCCCGGATTCTCCAGGCACCGCGCACCGGCATCGGCCATTACGTGGCCGAGCTGGTGAATGCCTTGCACGCGGAAACCGATATCGAAGTGGCGCTGTTCCATGGCTGGGGCTGGAGCTCGCAACTGCCGGAAGCGGCGATGCCCGGTTATTCGCGCCTGACGCCGCTGCTGCGACAGATCCCAGGCGCCTATCAGGCGCGCCGCTGGCTGGAGCAGAAGCGCTTCGATCAGGGCCCTGCGCAACCGGTCGATCTGTATCACGAACCAAGCCTGTGGCCGCTGGCCTTCGACGGCCCGACCGTGATCACCCTGCACGATCTCACGCACCTGCATTTCCCCGAGACCCAGCCGCCGGCACGGCTGCGGGAAATCGAACGGCGGCTCGCCGACGGCGTACGCCAGGCGCGGATCATTCTGACTGACTCGCAAGCCGTCGCTGACGAGGCCCGGGATTATTTCGGACTGCCTGCCGAGCGCTTCGTGGTCGCACCGCTGGGTGTTGCCGAGCGCTTCCATCCGCGCGAGCCGCACGACATCGATGCGGTGCTCAAGGCCCATGCGGTCGAGTACCGGGAGTATTTCCTGTGTGTCGGGACTCTGGAGCCGCGCAAGAACCTTAACCTGGCCCTGCGCGCCCACGGGCGGCTGCCGGAACGGGTGCGCCAGCGTTTCCCGCTGTTGATCGTCGGCATGGCCGGCTGGCAGCGCGATCAGTTCAGTGAAGAATTGAATCAGGCGCTGGCTTGCGGGCACGTGTGCCTGCTCGGCTATTTGCCCGACGAGCAAGTCGCGCAATTGCTGGCCGGCGCCCGGGCGCTGGTTTTTCCGTCGCTGTATGAGGGGTTCGGCCTGCCGGTGCTGGAAGCGATGGCCAGCGGCACGCCGGTGGTGCTCACCCGCTCTTCGGCCATGCCGGAAGTGGCGGGCGATGCCGGCAACTATATTGAAGCTGACGATGCAGACGGCTTGCGTGATGCGATGAGCCGACTGATCGATGATCAAGCGCACTGGCAGGCATGCCGGGAAGCCGGATTGCAGCAGGCACGGCTTTTTTCCTGGAAGCGTTGCGCGCAGGCCACGGCCGGCGCCTACCACCAGGCCATGGGAGGTTGAATGCGGGTTCTCCATTTTTTCAAGACATACCTGCCTGACTCGGTCGGCGGTATCGAACAAGTCATCTTTCAACTCTGCGAAAGTGGCGCCCAGCACGGCATCGAAGGCCAGGTACTGACGCTCAGCGCCAATCCCGAGCCAGCCGTGGTACGCCTTGGCCAGCACGAAGTGCATCGGGCCAGACTGGACGTGCAGTTCGCCTCCACCGGGTTTTCCTGGAGCGTGTTCAAGCGGTTTCGCGACCTGGCCGCCGAAGCCGACGTGATCAACTACCACTTCCCGTGGCCGTTCATGGATCTGGTGCACTTCGCCAGCGGCGTGAACAAACCGACGGTGGTGACGTACCACTCGGACATCATTCGCCAGAAGCACCTGCTCAAACTTTATCGCCCCCTGATGAACCGCTTTCTCGCCAGCGCCGACCGGATTGTCGCGGCTTCGCCGAACTACCTGCACACCAGCGATGTGTTGCAGCAGTTCCGGGACAAGACCCGCGTCATCCCGTATGGATTGAACAAGGCAGGTTATCCACAGCCCGACGTCGAGCGCATGAACCGCTGGCGTCAGCAGCTTGGGGATAAGTTTTTCCTGTTCGTCGGGGTAATGCGCTATTACAAGGGCCTGCACATCCTGCTCGACGCCTTGAAAGACGTGGACTATCCGGTGGTGATCGTCGGCGCCGGCCCGCTGGAGCAGGAACTGCACGCCCAGGCCGCCGCGCTGGGCCTGCGCAACATTCATTTCCTCGGCCGTCTGAGCGATGAAGACAAGGTCGCCCTGCTGCAACTGAGCTACGCCATCGTATTCCCGTCGCACCTGCGCTCGGAAGCGTTCGGCATTTCGCTGCTCGAAGGCGCGATGTACGGCAAACCGATGATCTCCAGCGAGATCGGCACCGGCACCAGCTATATCAATATCCACAACGAAACCGGACTGGTGGTGCCACCGAGTCATCCACAGGCGTTTCGTGAAGCGATGCGCACCCTGTGGGAAAACCCGGCCCGCGCCGCCGAAATGGGCCTCAAGGCTGAGGCCCGTTATCGGCAGTTATTCACAGCCGATGAGATGGGCCGCAAGTGGACCGAGTTGTATCAGGAGCTGCTGGAAGAAAAGGCATTGTCCTTCGCCTGATCCGTTACAGATCCAGCACCAGCGGCTGGGCACTTTGTGCCGGTACCGCGCAGCAAATCAGCACCTGCCCCTCCTCCGGCACGTCCGCCGGAGGCTGTGGATAATTCACCGCGCCGCTGATCAGCCGTGTCTTGCAGGTGCCGCACGAACCACCGCGGCAACTGAATTCCGGACGCAGACCGCGGCTTTCAGCCAGCTCCAGCAAACTGCCGCCGTCAGGCTGCCAGCGTGCTTCCTTGGCCGAACGCTCGAACACCACCGGCACCGACGTGGTCGCGGCGGGCAATTGCTCGATCACGATCGCATCCGGATCGGCTTGGCGCTTGAGGGTCGAAGGGCCGAAGGTTTCGGCGTGGATCTGCCCGTCCCGCACATCCAGTTCACGCAAAGTGTCGTAGATCCCCTGGGTAAAACCGCCGGGACCACAGAGCACAAAGTCGACCTGATCAAAGTCCTCGTCGGTCAGCAGATTGCGCAATAGATCGCCATCGATACGGCCACGAATATCGAAATCCTCGCCTTGCACCAGATCGTCCTCTGGCTGGCTGAGCACTCGCAACACCTTCACGGCGTCACCGGCGTCTTCCAGCAAGCGATCCAGCTCCGCGCGAAACGGCTGGTCGGCGAGGCTGCGGGAACTCTGAACAAACAGGGTCGGACGAATCCGCCGAGTCCGCAGGCCCTGATACACCACCTCACGCAGCATCGACAGCAACGGCGTGATGCCGACTCCGGCGGCGAGCAACACCAATGGACGGCGTTCCAACGCCGCGACGGTGAAATGTCCTTGAGGCAAGCGCGCCTCCAGTACATCGCCCACGCGAATCTGCTCGTGCAGGTGCGTCGACACACGACCTTCACGTTTGACGCTGATCCGAAAGAAATCGTCTGACGGCGCGCCCGACAGGCTGTAGGTGCGGATGTGCACCTCGCCATCGAGGTTGAACCGCAGCGGCAGGTGTTGCCCTGCCAGAAACACCGGCAGACCCGCGCCGTCGTCCGGCTCCAGATAGATCGAGCGGATGTGGCGGCTTTCCATTTCGATCCTGGACACCCGCAATGGCCGCCAGCTGTCACCCAATGCCTTGGCCTGCAACCGTGCATCGGCCTGGGCCCAGTTACCGGTCAGCAGACTGGTTGGCGACATACCCTCGAAGCGCCAGCGCAGAGCCAGGGCCGCCGGACGTCGAACCAGTTTCTCCACTTCAAATGTCCACAACCGCTCGGCGCCCTGGAAGGCTTCGATCTGCGGCCCTTCGAGAATCACCTCGGTACGACCGCTGAGCTGCAACACATCGCCTGTGGAAAAGTCGATAAACAGCAAGCCGGCCAAGGGATTCAGCAGCAGATTGCCGAGGGTGTTGAAGTGCAGATTGCCGGCAAAATCCGGGATCGTCAGGCGATTGCCTTCGATCCGCACAAAACCCGGCTGGCCGCCACGGTGAGAAACATCCACCGAACGCTCACCGTCGACATCAACGTAACTGGCGACAAAGAACGTGTCGGCGCTTTCAATCAGCGCAATGGCGGCGTCATCGAGGCTGTCACGGTGTTCGGCCTTGCGAGTCTGCGGATCCGTCAGTGGCACCCGCTGAAACTGGCGCAATTGGATGTACTGCGGACAGTTGCCGAACGACTGATCTACCGTCAGCGCAAAACCGTCCGCCCCGAAGCTGCCAATATGACCATTGAGCCGATTGCGCCGGCGGGTGTGCAGCTCGATGCCGAGCAATCCGATCGCGGCGCCGGCCTGCAACTGCGCCGGATCATCGGCAGCCGGCAGACTGGCGAACTGCAGTTGCGTCGGCTCCGGAGAGTGAGCAAAGCCCGGCTCCCCCTCCAGCACACTGGCCCAGGGGCGACCTTCGGCATCCACCGCGCCGTACAGCATGAAGGGCAATTGCTGATAGAACTGGCGGTGCTGATCCGGCATCCAGGTGCGAATCACCTTACGACCGAATTCCTCCATGCGTTCGGCAACGCCGACATGGGCCTGCAATTGTTGCTCGCCAGCGTGCCACGGTGAACGTTCCATCTCGGCCTCTCCCCTGCACCCTCGGCGCAGTGTGGATGATCAATGTCAGGCGGTGGTTTGCAGGCCGGCGACAGTGCGCGGCATGCCGACAAAACCGGGCAGCGCTTCGATGCGCGAGAGCCAGGCGCGAACGTTAGCGTAGTCGTCCAGCGACACATTGCCTTCCGGCGCATGGGCGATGTAACTGTAGGCCGAGACATCGGCAATGGTCGGCTCGCTACCCGCCAGGTACGGGGTTTTGCCCAGTTCCTGATCCATCACCTTGAGAAAGTTATGCGCACGGGTGATCACTTCCTCGGCGTTGAACTTCGCTCCGAATACCGTGATCAGGCGGGCGGCGGCGGGACCGAAAGCAATTGGCCCGGCAGCTGCGGACAACCAGCGCTGTACGTGCGCGGCGCCGACCGGATCGCTTGGCAGCCAGCGACCATTGCCGTATTTCTGTGCCAGGTAGACGAGGATCGCGTTGGAGTCGGCCAGCACCACGCCGTTGTCATCAATGGCCGGTACTTGCCCGAAGCTGTTGATCGCCAGGTAGCCGGGCTGTTTGTGCTCGCCTTTGGCCAGATCGACAAAGATCAGCTCTGTCGGCAATTGCAGCAGGGACAACATCAGCTCGACGCGATGGGCGTGGCCGGAACGCGGGAAGTTGTAGAGTTTGATCGCTTGCATGGTCGACTCCGTTGAATGATGGCGCCGTTCAGGGTGGACGGCGGCCGTGGGAGCCATCTTCCACCTATCGTGAAAACAACAGAATCACCAGCAAACGCAATCCATTATTTCTCTGGATGAAATAAAGCGGCATTTTTCAAGGCGGGATGCTCACGCAATGCGTTCACCATGAAGTCGACAAAACTGCGCACCCTCGCCGGCGCCTTGCGCCCGCCCTGATACACCACATGGATCGGCAGCGCAGGCAATTCAAACTCGGCGAGGACGATTTCCAGTTCGCCGGAAGCCACCTTGCTGGCCACCTGATAAGACAGCACACGGGTCAGCCCCAGGCCCAGCGACGCTGCCGTGATTGCAGCCTGATTGGCGGTGACCACCAGACGCGGCTCCGGTCTTACGCCAATGAGTTCACCGTTTTCCATGAATGGCCAGCTACGTTGCTGGCCGATGGCCGACGTCGCCACCACCGGCGCCCCTGCCAGAGCCTGTGGATGGGTCGGCCGGCCATGGACCGCAAAGTACTCCGGCGAGCCACAAATCACCCGCCGCACCTCACCGACCCGGATCGCATGCTGATTGCTGTCCGGTAGCTCGCCGATACGTATCGCGACGTCGACACCCTCCTCGACCATGCTCACCACCCGGTCGAGCAACAGGGCGTTGATGGCAACGTCCGGGTATTGCGTCAGATAAAGCGCCATCACCGGTGTGACAAACAACTCGCCGAACAAAACGGGCGCCGTCACCGTCAACTGCCCACGGGGCTGGGTATGACTGCCGGCAGCGGAATCCTCCGCTTCCTGCACCTCGGCGAGAATTCTCCGACAGTCTTCCAGGTAACGCAGACCCGCTTCGCTCAGATGCACGCTGCGGGTGGTACGAATCAGCAACTGCGTACCGATCCGCTGCTCCAGCGCCGCCACCGCCCGGGTCACGCTGGCTGCCGACAGACCCAAGCGCCGCGCAGCAGCAGAAAAACCCTGCTCCTGGGCGACGATGGCGAAAACCTGCATTTCCTGGAAGCGATCCATGGTGTCCTCGATCCGGATAAAAAAATCGCAGCCGAAGCTGCGATTTTATTGGGGTGATCCACTGTGGATAACTTATTCCACCGTCACCGACTTCGCCAGGTTACGCGGCTGATCCACGTCAGTTCCCTTGAGCACCGCGACGTAATACGAAAGCAGTTGCAGCGGAATGGTATAGAGGATCGGCGACAGAATGTCGTGGATGTGCGGCATCTGCACCACATGTGTGCCTTCGCCGTTGGTCATCCCGGCCTTCTCGTCGGCGAACACGATCAGTTCGCCGCCGCGGGCGCGGACTTCCTGCAGGTTGGATTTGAGTTTCTCCAGCAGCTCGTTGTTAGGCGCGACGGTCACCACCGGCATGTCGTTATCCACAAGCGCCAGCGGACCGTGCTTCAATTCGCCGGCCGGGTAGGCTTCGGCGTGAATGTAAGAGATTTCCTTGAGCTTCAAGGCCCCCTCCATCGCTACCGGGAATTGCGCGCCACGGCCCAGGAACAGCGTGTGGTTCTTCTCGGCAAACAACTCTGCGATCTTTTCCACCGTGCTGTCCATCGCCAGCGCTTCGCCCAGACGGGTTGGCAGACGACGCAGTTCCTCGACCAGCGAGGCTTCAACGCCTTTGCCCAATGTGCCGCGCACTTGGCCCAGAGACAGGGTCAGCAACAGCAGACCAACCAGTTGCGTGGTGAACGCCTTGGTCGAGGCCACACCGATTTCGCGACCGGCCTGGGTCAGCAGAGTCAGGTCGGACTCGCGCACCAGCGAGCTGATGCCGACGTTGCAGATCGCCAGGCTTCCCAGGAAACCCAGTTCCTTGGCGTTGCGCAGGGCGGCCAGGGTGTCGGCGGTTTCGCCGGACTGGGAGATGGTGACGAACAGAGTGTCGGGCTGCACCACCACCTTGCGGTAGCGGAACTCGCTGGCGACCTCGACCTGACAAGGAATGCCGGCCAGCTCTTCGAGCCAGTAACGGGCAACCATCCCGGCGTGATAACTGGTGCCGCACGCCACGATCTGCACGTTGCGCACTTTGGCGAACAGTTCAGCGGCTTGTGGGCCAAACGCCTGAACGAGCACCTGATCCGAACTCAATCGACCTTCCAGGGTGCGCTGCACCACGGATGGCTGCTCGTGGATTTCCTTGAGCATGTAGTGACGGAACTCGCCTTTGTCGGCGGCTTCGGCGCCATCGGTGTACTGGACGGTCTGGCGCTCGACGGCTTTACCGGTCACGTCCCAGATCTGCACCTTGTCACGCTGGATCTCGGCGATATCGCCCTCTTCCAGGTACATGAAACGGTCGGTGACCTGACGCAGGGCCAGTTGGTCGGAAGCGAGGAAGTTCTCGCCCAGACCCAGACCGATGACCAATGGGCTGCCGCTGCGGGCAGCAACCAGTCGATCCGGCTGCTGCGCGTGGATGACCGCCAGACCGTAAGCGCCATGCAGCTCCTTGACCGCAGCCTTGAGGGCGTCGGTCAGGTCCGGCAGCGTCTTGAGTTTCTCAGTCAGCAGGTGGGCGATGACTTCAGTGTCGGTATCGGAACTGAACACATAGCCTTGCGCCTTGAGTTGTTCACGCAGCGCCTCATGGTTTTCGATGATGCCGTTGTGCACGACAGCGATGTCACCGGAGAAATGCGGGTGGGCATTGCGTTCGCTCGGTGCACCGTGGGTCGCCCAGCGGGTGTGGGCGATACCGAGACGGCCGACCAGCGGATGTTCGGCCAGAGCGGCGTCGAGTTCGCTGACCTTGCCCACACGGCGGGTGCGTTCGAGGGTTGCGTCATTGGTAAAGACAGCCACGCCTGCGCTGTCATAGCCCCGGTACTCCAGACGCTTGAGGCCTTCGACCAGAATGGCGGTGATATTACGTTCAGCAACGGCGCCGACAATTCCACACATGCTTATTTCTCCTGACTGACAGTCGCGCAAATCAAGTTGATACCGCGAGCCTGAATCTGATCCCGTGCGTCTGAAGGCAGGCGATCATCGGTAATTAGGGTATGGACGCTGCTCCATGGCAGCTCCAGGTTGGGAATCTTGCGGCCGATCTTGTCGGCCTCGACCATCACGATCACTTCCCGCGCCACTTCCGCCATCACCCGGCTGAGGCCGAGCAATTCATTGAACGTGGTGGTACCGCGCACCAGATCGATGCCATCGGCACCGATAAACAACTGGTCGAAGTCGTAAGAGCGTAGTACCTGCTCTGCGACCTGGCCCTGAAAGGACTCCGAGTGCGGATCCCAGGTGCCGCCGGTCATCAACAGCACAGGCTCGTGTTCGAGTTCGCTCAGGGCGTTGGCCACATGCAGGGAGTTGGTCATCACCACAAGACCCGGCTGCTGGCCGAGTTCGGGAATCATCGCGGCGGTGGTGCTGCCACTGTCGATGATGATGCGCGCATGCTCGCGGATGCGTGTAACCGCAGCCCGGGCGATCGCCTGTTTGTATTTGGAAACACTGAGGCTGGCGTCCGCCACCAGCTCATGCGGCATGGTGATGGCTCCACCGTAGCGACGCAGCAGCAGGCCATGACTTTCCAGCGCGGCGAGATCCTTGCGAATCGTAACTTCCGAAGTTTCGAAGCGCTTCGCGAGTTCGTCGACACTCACTTCGCCCTGTTCATTGAGCAAGGCAAGAATGTTGTGACGGCGCTGAGGTGTATTGCGTTTCGACATGGTGGATTAAGTTTCGATTCGAAAGATAACGGAAGTAATCAAAACCTATCAGTTGCAAGTCGTCAAGCCAACGCCCAAAAAAAAGACCGCCGGCGGCGGTCTTTTCAGATTCAAGCGTTGTGGATAACTCAGTTCTTTTTGATTTTCTCAGGCCGCTTCCAGCCATCGATATTTCTCTGCCGCGCCCGGCCAACCGCCAATTGCGCGTTATCCACATTCTGGGTGATGGTCGAACCGGCCGCAGTGGTTGCACCGGCGGAGATATCCACAGGCGCCACCAGCGAGTTGTTGGAACCGATGAACACATCCTCACCCAACACGGTTTTCCACTTGTTGGCACCGTCGTAGTTGCAGGTGATGGTGCCGGCGCCGATGTTGGTGCGCGCACCAATCTCGGCGTCGCCCAGATAAGTCAGGTGCCCGGCCTTGGCGCCTTCACCCATGCGGGCGTTTTTCAGCTCGACGAAGTTACCCACATGGGCACGGGCCTCCAGCACGGTGCCCGGTCGCAGACGGGCAAACGGGCCGGCATCGCTGCCTTCGCCCAACACCGCGCCTTCGATATGGCTGTTGGCCTTGACCACCACGCCCTTACGCAGAGTGCTGTCCTTGATCACGCAGTTCGGGCCGATGACCACGTCATCCTCGATGACGACCTTGCCTTCGAGAATCACGTTGATGTCGATCAGCACGTCGCGACCCACGGTCACTTCGCCACGCACATCAAACCGGGCCGGATCACGCAGAGTGACACCCTGGGCCATCAGACGGCGACCGGCGCGCAACTGATAGTGACGCTCCAGTTCGGAGAGTTGTTTGCGATCATTGGCGCCCTGCACTTCCATCGGGTCGTGCGGTTGTTCAGTGGCGACGGTCAGGCCATCGCTGACTGCCATCTCGATCACATCGGTCAGGTAGTACTCGCCCTGAGCGTTGTTGTTCGACAGGCGACTCATCCAGTCCGCCAGACGATTTGCCGGCACAGCGAGAATGCCGGTATTACCTTCGGTAATCGCCCGCTGTGCTTCGCTGGCGTCCTTGTGCTCAACGATCGCGGTAACCTTGCCGTCGGCGTCGCGCACGATGCGGCCATAACCGGTCGGGTCATCCAGTTCGACGGTGAGCAAACCCATCTGCCCGGGCACAACGTGCTTGAGCAGGCGTTGCAGGGTTTCGACCTCGATCAACGGCACATCACCGTAGAGAATCAGTACGGTATCGGCAGTGATGAACGGAACAGCCTGAGCCGTGGCGTGACCAGTGCCCAGTTGCTTGTCCTGCAGCACGAAATTCAGGTCATCGGCGGCCAGACGTTCGCGTACCACGTCGGCGCCGTGGCCAATCACCACATGAATCCGTTGTGGATCAAGTTGACGAGCGCTGTGGATAACATGCCCAAGCATGGAGTCGCCGGCAATCGGGTGCAGCACTTTTGGCAGCGCGGAACGCATGCGAGTGCCTTGGCCGGCCGCGAGGATAACGATTTCAAGAGACATGACTGGCTACCAATCCTGGGTGGTCAGCAACTGCGACCGGGGTTTTGAAAGTCGAAAAAGAAAAAAGGGTAGCCGAGGCTACCCTTTTTTATCAATCGCACAACAAGTGGCTGACGGATTAACCGCCAAACTTCTTGCGGATCTGCTGGACGGTGCGCAGCTGAGCTGCAGCCTCGGCCAGACGTGCGGATGCAGCTCCGTAGTCGAAATCTGCGCTCTTCTCATGCAGAGCAGCTTCGGCAGCCTTGAGAGCTGCTTGAGCCTGAGCTTCATCCAGGTCGGCGGCACGTTGCACGGTATCGGCAAGCACCTTGACCATGTTCGGCTGAACCTCGAGGAAACCACCGGAGATGTAGAACACCTCGGCTTCCCCGCCTTGCTTGATCAGGCGGATCGGACCTGGCTTCAGATTAGTGATCAGCGGCGCGTGGCCCAGAGCGATACCAAGATCACCCAGAGCACCGTGCGCAATCACCATCTCGACCAGGCCGGAAAAGATTTCTCCTTCCGCGCTGACGATGTCGCAATGGACTGTCATAGCCATCTGATTGCCTCAACCTAAATTAGCGCCCGTTGCCGGGCGCCTGGATTACAGTTTCTTGGCTTTCTCGATCGCTTCTTCGATGCCGCCGACCATGTAGAACGCTTGTTCTGGCAGGTGGTCGTAGTCACCGTTGAGGATGCCTTTGAAGCCAGCAATGGTGTCTTTCAGGGAAACGTATTTACCCGAAGCACCGGTGAAGACTTCAGCCACGAAGAACGGCTGCGACAAGAAGCGCTGGATCTTACGAGCACGGGCTACCAACTGCTTGTCGGTTTCCGACAGCTCGTCCATACCCAGGATCGCGATGATGTCCTTCAGCTCTTTGTAACGCTGCAGCACGTACTGAACGCCACGAGCGGTCTCGTAGTGCTCGTTGCCGATCACGTTCGGGTCCAGCTGACGCGAAGTCGAGTCCAGTGGGTCTACCGCCGGGTAGATACCCAGGGAAGCGATGTCACGGGACAGAACGACGGTGGCGTCCAGGTGAGCAAACGTGGTTGCTGGCGACGGGTCGGTCAAGTCGTCCGCAGGTACGTATACGGCCTGGATCGAAGTAATCGAACCTTGCTTGGTCGAAGTGATGCGCTCTTGCAGCACGCCCATCTCTTCAGCCAGGGTCGGCTGGTAACCTACTGCCGAAGGCATACGGCCCAGCAGTGCGGATACTTCGGTACCGGCCAGGGTGTAACGGTAGATGTTGTCGACGAACAGCAGAACGTCGTTACCTTCGTCACGGAACTTCTCGGCCATGGTCAGACCGGTCAGCGCTACACGCAGACGGTTTCCCGGTGGCTCGTTCATCTGACCGTAGACCAGGGCAACCTTGTCGAGAACGTTGGAGTCCTTCATCTCGTGGTAGAAGTCGTTACCCTCACGAGTACGCTCACCCACACCGGCGAACACGGAATAACCGCTGTGCTCGATGGCGATGTTGCGGATCAGTTCCATCATGTTTACGGTCTTGCCTACACCGGCACCACCGAACAGACCGACTTTACCGCCCTTGGCGAACGGGCAGACCAGGTCGATAACCTTGATACCGGTTTCGAGCAGGTCGTTGCCACCTGCCTGTTCAGCGAAGGAAGGAGCGGCGCGGTGGATACCCCAGCGCTCTTCTTCGCCGATCGGGCCGGCTTCGTCGATCGGGTTGCCCAGTACGTCCATGATCCGGCCCAGGGTCGCTTTACCGACCGGTACGGAGATGGCTGCGCCAGTGTTGTTGACGTCCAGACCGCGCTTCAAGCCTTCGGTGGAGCCCATCGCAATGGTACGAACCACGCCGTCGCCCAGCTGCTGCTGAACTTCCAGAGTGGTTTCGGCGCCTTGAACCTTCAAGGCGTCGTAGATGCTCGGTACGCTGTCGCGTGGAAATTCCACGTCGATAACGGCGCCGATGATTTGAACGATACGTCCGCTACTCATAGCTGGATCCTCTGAATATTTGAACCGTTAAACCGCGGCAGCGCCGCCGACGATTTCCGAGATCTCTTGGGTGATCGCAGCCTGACGCGCCTTGTTGTAGATCAGCTGCAAATCGCTGATCAAATCACCGGCGTTGTCGGTAGCGTTCTTCATCGCGATCATCCGCGCAGCCTGTTCAGCCGCGTTGTTCTCGACCACCGCCTGGTACACCTGCGACTCCACGTAACGCACCATCAAGCCGTCAAGCAGCTCTTTGGCGTCTGGTTCGTAGAGATAGTCCCAGTGGTGCTTGAGTTCTTGATCCGGGGTCGCCACCAGTGGAATCAACTGCTCCACGGTAGGCTGTTGCGTCATGGTGTTGATGAACTTGTTGGATACCACGGACAGGCGGTCGATACGGCCGTCCAGATAAGCATCCAGCATCACCTTGACGCTGCCGATCAGATCATTGATCGACGGTTCTTCACCCAGGTGGCTGATAGCTGCAACGACGTTACCGCCGAAGTTGCGGAAAAAGGCCGCACCCTTGCTACCAACGACACACAGATCGATCTCGACGCCGTTTTCGCGGTTTACCGCCATGTCCTTGACCAGGGCCTTGAACAGGTTGGTGTTCAAGCCGCCGCACAGACCACGGTCACTGCTCACCACGACATAGCCGACGCGCTTGACGGCGCGGTCGATCATGAACGGATGGCGGTATTCCGGGTTGGCGTTGGCCAGATGCCCAATTACCTGGCGGATACGCTCCGCATAAGGGCGGCTAGCAGCCATGCGCATTTGTGCCTTGCGCATTTTGCTGACCGCCACTTTTTCCATGGCGCTGGTAATTTTTTGCGTGCTTTTGATGCTCGCAATCTTACTGCGAATCTCTTTTGCGCCTGCCATGTAACACCTATCAGGTTAGCAAGCGGGAGCCTTGCGGCTCCCGCTGCGGCTTACCAGGTTTGGGTGGCCTTGAACTTCTCGATACCAGCCTTCAGGCCAGCGTCGATTTCGTCATTGAAGTCACCTTTAACGTTGATCTTGGCCATCAAATCGGCGTGATCGCGGTTGAAGTAAGCAATCAGCGCTTGCTCGAAGCTGCCGACTTTGGCGATTTCAATGTCAGTCAGGAACCCACGCTCAGCGGCATACAGCGACAGCGACATGTCGGCGATCGACATTGGCGCGTATTGCTTCTGCTTCATCAGCTCGGTAACGCGCTGACCATGCTCAAGTTGCTTGCGGGTCGCTTCGTCCAGGTCAGAAGCGAACTGGGCGAATGCCGCCAGTTCACGGTACTGAGCCAGAGCGGTACGGATACCACCGGACAGCTTCTTGATGATCTTGGTCTGAGCGGCACCACCCACACGGGATACCGAAACACCGGCGTTCACTGCAGGACGGATGCCCGAGTTGAACATGGCCGATTCCAGGAAGATCTGACCGTCGGTGATGGAAATCACGTTGGTCGGAACGAACGCGGAAACGTCGCCAGCCTGGGTTTCGATGATCGGCAGTGCGGTCAGGGAACCGGTTTTGCCGGTGACTGCGCCGTTGGTGAACTTCTCTACGTACTCTTCCGAAACGCGGGATGCGCGCTCCAGCAGACGGGAGTGGAGATAGAACACGTCGCCTGGGTAGGCTTCACGTCCTGGTGGACGGCGCAGCAGCAGGGAAATCTGGCGGTAAGCCACTGCTTGCTTGGACAGATCGTCATAAACGATCAGCGCGTCTTCACCGCGGTCGCGGAAGAATTCACCCATGGTGCAACCGGAGTACGGAGCCAGGAATTGCAGTGCTGCAGATTCCGAAGCGCTCGCTGCAACGATGATGGTGTTGGCCAGTGCACCGTTTTCTTCCAGCTTGCGAACCACGTTGGCGATGGTCGATTGCTTCTGACCGATTGCCACGTAGACGCAGAAAATGCCGCTGTCTTTCTGGTTGATGATCGCGTCGATCGCCAGAGCGGTTTTACCGATCTGACGGTCACCGATGATCAGCTCACGCTGGCCACGGCCGACAGGGATCATGGCATCGACAGCCTTGTAGCCAGTCTGTACAGGCTGGTCTACCGACTTACGCCAGATCACGCCCGGAGCAACTTTCTCGACCGCGTCGGTCTCGGTGTTGCCCAGTGGACCTTTGCCGTCAACAGGGTTACCCAGTGCGTCGACAACGCGACCCAGCAGTTCCTTACCAACCGGAACTTCGAGGATGCGGCCGGTGCACTTGGCGCTCATGCCTTCAGCCAGAGTCGTGTATGCGCCCAGTACAACGGCACCTACGGAGTCTTGCTCCAGGTTGAGGGCCATACCGTAGACGCCGCCCGGAAACTCGATCATCTCGCCGTACATGACGTCGGCCAGACCGTGAATCCGCACGATACCGTCAGATACGCTGACGACAGTGCCTTCGTTACGGGCTTGGGAGGTCACATCGAGCTTTTCGATGCGGCCCTTGATAATTTCACTTATTTCGGAAGGATTGAGTTGCTGCATTGCTCTGCTGCCCCTTCAAACTCAAGATTTCAATGCTTCGGCAAGTTTCGCGATTTTGCCGCGAATCGAGCCATCGATAACCAGGTCGCCGGCGCGGATGACGACACCCCCTATAAGGGAAGCATCCTCCGCAACTTGCAGGCGCACTACCCGGCTGAGTCGTGCACTGAGAACCTTGGCGAGTTTGTCTTGCTGTTCTTGGTTCAATGCAAAAGCACTGGTCACTTCAACGTCTACCGATTTCTCTTGTTCGGCCTTGTACAGGTCGAAAAGAGCGGCAATCTCCGGCAGAAGCGGGAGACGGTCGTTCTCGGCAACGACATTGATGAAGTTCTGTGCCTTGGCATCAAACTTGTCGCCGCACACGTCAATGAACGTGGCGGCCTTTTCTGCGCTCGTCAGTCGCGGGGCCTTGAGCACGCGCTGCATGGTGTCGTCTTGCGACACCGCTGCTGCCAGGCCGAGCATGGCTGACCAATTGGCCAGTTGCTGGTGGGCCTGAGCGTGCTCGAAGGCCGCCTTAGCGTAAGGTCGGGCCAACGTGGTCAGTTCTGCCATGATCGCCCTCGCTTAGATTTCAGCAGCCAGTTGGTTAACCAGCTCTGCGTGCGCGTTTTGATCGATTGTGGCACCCAGGATCTTCTCGGCGCCGCCGACAGCCAGCAAGCCCACTTGGGCGCGCAGCTTGTCTTTGACACTGTTCAGTTCCTGTTCGATCTCGGCTTGAGCCTGAACCTTCACACGGTCAGCATCGACGCGGGCCTTTTCAACGGCCTCTTCGACAATCTGGTTACCGCGTTTCTTGGCTTGCTCGATGATTTCAGCTGCCTGAGCTTTCGCTTCGCGCAGTTGCTGACCCGCTTTTTCTTGGGCCAACTCCAGGTCGCGAGCTGCACGGCTGGCAGCGTCCAGACCATCAGCGATCTTCTTTTGACGTTCGTGCAGAGCTGCGATGACCGGAGGCCATACGAACTTCATGCAGAACAGTACAAAAATCAGGAACGCAACGGACTGGCCAATCAGGGTCGCATTAATGTTCACGCCAACACCTCGCAGTTACGTTGTCCATCACACCAAATCACTCGGAAAATCCGAATGATTAGCCAGCGATCTGACCAACGAACGGGTTCGCAAAGGTGAAGAACAGAGCGATACCAACACCGATCATGGTTACGGCGTCGAGCAGACCGGCAACGATGAACATTTTAACTTGCAGCATTGGAACCATTTCTGGCTGACGCGCTGCGCCTTCCAGGAACTTGCCGCCCAGCAGGCCGAAACCAATTGCGGTACCCAGTGCGCCCAGGCCGATCAACAGTGCAACAGCGATAGCGGTTAGACCAACTACAGTTTCCATCTTTCCTCCCGACTTTTACGTCGTATGGTTTAGGTTTTTTAGATTAAAGCGGTAAAACAAATCGTTTCATGGTGCCCCGTGAGGAGCCCCTTCCCGTTTGACCGGGAAGGACATCAGACTAGTCGAGACTGGTCTTAATGGTTTTCTTCGTGCGCCATCGACAGGTAGACGATGGTCAGCATCATGAAGATGAACGCCTGCAGGGTGATGATCAGGATGTGGAACACAGCCCACGCCCACTGCAGGACAACGCCCAGGCCGCTCAGCCAGAGCAGGCCGCTGCCGAACATCACAGCGATCAGGATGAACACCAGCTCGCCGGCATACATGTTGCCGAACAGACGCAGAGCGAGAGAGATCGGTTTGGCGATCAGGGTCACGAACTCCAGCAGGAAGTTCACCGGAATCAGCAGGGCCTGAACGAAGATGTTCTTGCTGCCGAACGGATGCAGGGTCAGCTCGCCGATGAAGCCGCCGAGGCCCTTGACCTTGATGCTGTAGAAAATGATCAGTGCGAAAACCGAGAACGCCATGCCCAGGGTCGCGTTCGGGTCAGTAGTCGACACGGCGCGGAACGGGATGTGGTGGTCGCCGGAGATCAGGACGGCCAGCTGAGGAATCCAGTCGACCGGTACCAGGTCGACGGCGTTCATCAGGAACACCCAGACGAAGATGGTCAGTGCCAGCGGTGCGATCACCGGGCTACGGCCATGGAAGCTGTCTTTCACGCTGCCATCGACGAATTCGACCAGGACTTCAACGAAGTTCTGCAGTGCACCCGGCTGACCGGAAGTCGCCTTCTTGGCCGCCATGCGGAAAAGAATGACGAAGATCAGACCCAGCGCGACCGACCAGCCGAGGGTATCGACGTGGAAAGCCCAGAAGCCCATTTCCTTGGCTTCTGCTGCGGTGTGGGCAAAGCCCCAGCCGCCGTTGGGTAGCTGACCGAAGGTCAGGTTCTGCAAGTGGTGCTGGATATAGCCCGAAGCGGTTGTTTCTGCCATGGTTGCCTCAAACGCCCTAAGGTCTCGAAAGTCTTGTTCTCATCAGCAGGGGAGCGAACCAGCTGACCGACTGAGTCAGCACGAACGCGCCGAATACAGCAATCGGCGCCAGTGGCTTCACACCTGCAAACACCAGTGCAAACAGCACTGCCGTCAAAATCAGTTTGCCTGCCTCGCCGGCATAGAAAGACCGGACGATGGACTGGGCTGCTCGGGCGCCGGAAAACCGAAATGCCTTGTGAGCGAAATAAACATTGGGCAGCAAGGCTATCAGGCCTCCGCAAAGTCCCGAGTATCCGGCAACGACTCCGTGCCATTGCCAGAGCGCCAAAGCGGCAATGAGCAAAATGACAAATTGAGCCATCAACACCGGAAAAACCGCCAGGCGATGGAACGGCAGGCGGTTTGGCTTGCGGGTTTCCATCACTATTGCTCTCCAATGGTCGGCTGCCAAAATTCAATAACTTGGCATAATTTGTGCCGACAAAATGCGCGCAGAGTATAGGGGCGGTTCTGCCCCTATTCAACTGTCAGGTAGTGATTTCCGACTGCGCGCTACAAGGGGAATTGTTTCAGCGGATGTGTGCGAGCACACCTTGAAGCTCATCGAGGGAGTTGTAACCAATCACCAACTGGCCTTTGCCCTTCTTGCCGTGGCGGATCTGCACCGCAGAGCCCAGCCGCTCGGCCAGACGCTGTTCAAGCCGGGCGATATCCGGGTCGGGTTTGGCAGGCTCGACCGGCTCCGGTTTGCCGCTCAGCCACTGACGAACCAGTGCCTCAGTTTGGCGCACAGTGAGGCCGCGTGCGACAACATGTCGCGCCCCTTCCACCTGCTGATTGTCCGGCAGACCGAGCAATGCACGGGCATGACCCATTTCCAGGTCGCCATGGGACAGCATGGTCTTGATGACTTCCGGCAGCGCAATCAGGCGCAACAGGTTGGCTACCGTGACGCGGGACTTACCCACAGCCTCGGCGACCTGTTGCTGAGTGAGCTGGAATTCCTGCTGCAAGCGCTGCAGGGCCACCGCTTCCTCGATCGGATTCAGGTCTTCGCGCTGGATGTTCTCGATCAGCGCGATGGCGATCGCGGTTTCATCCGGCACGTCGCGAACCATCGCAGGAATGGTTTCCTGCCCGGCTTGCTGACTTGCGCGCCAGCGACGTTCGCCGGCGATGATTTCGAAACGACCACCGCCAATCGGGCGAACCACGATCGGCTGCATCACGCCCTGGGCCTTGATCGACTGCGCCAGCTCTTCCAGCGCCTGCGGATCCATGTCCCGGCGTGGCTGATACTTGCCGCGCTGCAGCAGGTCCAACGGCAGGTGCTGCAACTCACGGCTGTCCGCCTGCGCTGCCTGTTCTTCCAGCGCGCTGACAGTCGGACCGCTCAGCAGTGCATCCAGTCCTCGTCCGAGACCTCGTTTCTTGACGGCCATGGGAATTCCTTAAGTTGGCTGGGCAGCGGCGGTGCGTGAATTTTTGCGCTGACGGCGAACCATCTCGCCCGCCAGGGCCAGATAGGCCAGCGCGCCACGCGATTGCTTGTCGTACGCCAGCGCCGGCATGCCGTAGCTCGGGGCTTCGGCGAGACGGATGTTGCGCGGGATCACCGTGTCGTAAAGCTGATCGCCGAAGTGTTCCTTGAGCTGGGCCGATACATCGTTCATCAGGCTCAGGCGCGGGTCATACATGGTCCGCAGCAGGCCTTCGACTTTCAGGTTCGGGTTCAGCAGCTCGGCGATGCGTTTGATGTTATCCACAAGGTCGCTCAGACCTTCGAGCGCAAAATACTCGCACTGCATGGGGATAATGACCCCGTCGGCGGCAACCAGTGCGTTCAGCGTGAGCATCGACAGCGACGGCGGGCAGTCGATCAGAATGTAATCGTAGTTTTCACGGATCGGCGCCAACGCGCTGCGCAGACGGCTTTCCTTCATCTGCATTTCCAGCAGCACCACCTCGGCCGCCGTCAGGTCGCGGTTGGCCGGTAGCAGTTGATAACCGCCGTGTTCCGAATAGTGCATGGCCTGGGCCAGATCGCATTCGCCGATCAGCAGGTCGTAGACCGAATTTTCCAGGCCATGTTTATCCACACCGCTGCCCATGGTGGCGTTGCCCTGTGGATCGAGATCGATCAACAGCACCCGGCGCTTGGTCGCGACCAGGGATGCTGCGAGGTTGATGCAGGTGGTGGTCTTGCCCACACCACCCTTCTGGTTCGCTATCGCGAATACCTTAGCCATTCTTGCTTGTGTTCCCAATCATGCCGTGCGGCGCAGTATCAGCAGATGGCGTTGGCCTTGGCAACCGGGTACGGCCAGGGCGTGTTCGCTATCGAGTTTGAAGTCTGCCGGCAATGCTACCAGCTCATCGGCCGGATGGACGCCCTTCATTGCCAGCCAGCGCGTATCGGCGTCGCCGAGGTGGCGAGTCCAGTTGGTGAAGTTCTCCATGCTGCTGAATGCCCGGGAAATAATCCCGTTGAATGGCTTTGCAGGCTGGAACGCTTCGACGCGACTGTGGATAACTTGCAGGTTATCCAGTTTGAGTTCGAGTTTGACCTGAGTCAGAAAACGGGTTTTCTTGCCGTTGCTGTCCAGGCACGTCACTTGCGAGTCCGGATACAGGATCGCCAGAGGGATCCCCGGCATGCCGCCGCCGCTGCCGACATCCAGCCAGCGACCGTTTTCGATGAACGACATCACGCTGAGGCTATCGAGCAAGTGACGGGACACCATTTCGTCCGGGTCGCGAACGGCGGTCAGGTTGTAGGCCTGGTTCCATTTGATCAACAGGGCCAGATAACCCAGCAGCAATTCGTGCTGGGTTTCAGTGAGATTGACACCGAGCTCGCGGGCTCCTGTGGATAACTCTTCGGCGTGTTGCGAAGTGACCTTAGAACTCAAGCGCTTTGCTCCAACTGACGGCCCGCGCCGCGTTTTTTCAAATGAATCATCAACAGCGAAATTGCTGCCGGGGTCACACCCGGTATCCGCGAAGCCTGGCCCAGCGTCTCGGGACGCGTGGCGCCCAACTTGCTCTGGATCTCCTTGGAAAGACCGGAAATGTTGGTGTAATCGATATCCACAGGCAGTTTCGTGTCTTCACTGGCGCGCAGACGGGCGATTTCGTCCTGTTGGCGATCGATGTAACCGGCGTACTTGGTCTTGATCTCGACCTGTTCGGCGACCTGTGGATCTTCAGCGCCCTGCCCGGTCACTTCGACCAGACCAGCGTAGTCGATTTCCGGACGGCTCAAGAGATTGAGCAGGTTGTATTCGTGAGTCAGCGGAGTGCCGAATTTTTCTGCAATTGCATCGCCCTGCTGGGTGCCCGGGCGAACCCAGGTGCTTTTCAGACGCTGCTCTTCCAGCTCGATGTTTTCGCGCTTCTTGCAGAAAGCCGCCCAGCGCGCGTCATCGACCAGACCCAGTTCGCGACCTTTTTCGGTCAGACGCAAGTCCGCGTTATCCTCACGCAGGATGAGGCGGTACTCGGCACGGGAAGTGAACATGCGGTACGGCTCTTGAGTACCGAGGGTGATCAGGTCGTCGACCAATACCCCGATGTACGCTTCATCGCGACGCGGGCACCAGGCTTCTTTGCCTTTCGCACGCAGCGCGGCGTTGGCTCCTGCGAGCAAACCCTGGGCGCCGGCTTCTTCATAACCGGTGGTGCCGTTGATTTGACCAGCGAAGAACAGACCGCCGATGACTTTGGTTTCCAGGCTGTACTTCAGGTCGCGCGGATCGAAGTAGTCGTACTCGATCGCATAACCCGGACGCACGATGTGCGCGTTTTCCATGCCGCGAATCGATTGCACGATCTGCAATTGCACGTCGAACGGCAGGCTTGTGGATATCCCGTTCGGATACAGCTCATGGGTGGTCAGGCCTTCCGGCTCGATGAACACCTGATGGCTTTCCTTGTCGGCGAAGCGATGAATCTTGTCTTCGATCGACGGGCAATAACGCGGGCCAATGCCTTCGATCTCGCCGGCAGCGGAATACATCGGCGAACGGTCGAGGTTCGCGGCAATGATTTCGTGGGTACGGGCGTTGGTGTGAGTAATCCAGCAACTGACCTGCCGTGGATGTTGTTCTTTGTTGCCCATGAACGACATCACCGGAATCGGCGTATCACCTGGCTGCTCGGTCATCACCGAGAAATCCACAGACTTGCCGTCGATACGCGGTGGCGTGCCGGTTTTCAGGCGTCCAACGCGCAGCGGCAATTCACGCAGGCGATGCGCGAGGGCGATCGACGGTGGATCACCGGCACGACCGCCGGAAAAATTCTGCAAACCGATGTGGATAAGTCCGCCGAGGAACGTGCCGGTGGTCAACACCACGGAATCGGCGAAGAAACGCAGACCCATTTGCGTGACAACACCGCGTACTTGTTCCTGCTCGACGATCAGGTCGTCAGCGGCTTGTTGAAATATCCACAGGTTCGGCTGGTTTTCCAGAATTTCGCGGACAGCGGCCTTGTAAAGAATACGGTCGGCTTGCGCACGGGTTGCACGTACGGCCGGGCCTTTGCGGCTGTTCAACACGCGAAACTGGATACCGCCCAGATCGGTGGCCATGGCCATCGCGCCGCCGAGGGCGTCGATTTCCTTGACCAGATGGCTTTTGCCAATGCCTCCGATGGCCGGGTTGCAACTCATGGCACCGAGGGTTTCCACGTTGTGCGTCAGCAGAAGGGTTTTTGCACCCATGCGTGCTGAGGCCAGTGCTGCCTCGGTACCGGCATGACCGCCGCCGATGACGATCACTTCAAAACGGGAAGGGAAATCCACCACGCACCTCGTGCCTGCTTAAGTAGGTAATTCAGGAATAGTTTGAGATCAGGTTTCTGGACCTGGTCGGCAAGTATAGGGACTTCGCCCTTCCTAAAGAACCCTTTGCACAAAATTTAACCAGCTGTGGAGAACTCGCGGTTAAAAGAATAAAAAAGAGAGAAATTTATAAAACCTTTGTTTTAAAGCTTATTCTTACTGCCGGTCATTTCTGTGGATAGATCTCTACAGCCCTCTATTTTCAATGTGTACAGAGATTAAAAACCCTGTGGCCATGTCGTCATGAGGCCCTTGGATAACCGGTTTAAGCCTGTGGATTAATGCGGTGGTTATCCACAGAGGCAGTTATGTTCAGTTTTCAGGCCCTGTTATCAACTGCCCTCAGCGGCGGTTATTCACAGGGCTTAATTCACAGAAATCTGATGAATGAAGGGATCGCGGACGCAGAAAATCCGCCCAGGATCAGAAAACCTGTCCGGCACTGGGGCAAGGAAATACGAGGAAGAGGGAACAGACAGGTCGCGTATGGACCTGTCTGTGGACAGCGGATGGATTATTTACCGATGCAGAAGCTGGAAAAGATCCGTCCCAGCAGATCATCGGAGCTGAAGGCGCCGGTGATTTCCCCAAGGGACTGCTGGGCCTGACGCAGGTCTTCGGCCAGCAACTCACCCGCTCCCGCCAACGTCAGTTGGGCACGTCCATGTTCCAGGGCATCACTGGCGTGACGCAGGGCTTCCAGGTGCCGGCGGCGTGCGCTGAAGCTGCTTTCCGACGTCTGTTCGTAGCCCATGCAGGCCTTGAGGTGATCACGTAGCAGATCCAGCCCTTCACCGGCGGATTTTGCGCTCAGACTGATCGTTACATGGCCGTCGTCGCTGACTTCCAGAGCAATGGGTTCACCGGTGAGATCAGCCTTGTTGCGAATCAGCGTGACCTTCGCCGGATCCGGCCGGGTTTCAAGGAATTCCGGCCACAGCGCAAACGGATCGGCGGCCTCGGGCGCCATGGCATCGACAACCAGCAGCACTCGATCAGCTTCGCCGATGGCTTTCAATGCTCGTTCAACGCCGATCTTTTCCACATGATCATCGGTGTCGCGCAGACCGGCGGTGTCCACTACGTGCAGCGGCATGCCGTCGATGTGGATATGTTCGCGCAGGATATCCCGAGTCGTGCCGGCGATCTCCGTCACGATGGCGGCTTCTCGTCCGGCCAATGCATTCAGCAGACTGGATTTGCCGGCATTCGGACGACCGGCAATCACCACGGTCATGCCGTCACGTAGCAATGCGCCCTGCCCGGCTTCGCGCAATACGGTGGATAACTCGTTACGAACCTTGTCGAGCATGCTCAGGACATGGCCATCGGCGAGGAAGTCGATTTCTTCTTCCGGGAAGTCGATCGCGGCTTCGACATAAATCCGCAAACCGATCAGCTGTTCGGTGAGGTTATGCACACGTTGGGAAAATGCACCCTGCAACGAACGCAGAGCGTTTCGTGCGGCCTGTGCAGAACTGGCTTCGATCAGGTCGGCAATGGCCTCGGCCTGGGCCAGGTCGAGTTTGTCATTGAGGAATGCTCTTTCGCTGAACTCACCGGGCCGCGCCAGACGGCAACCCAGTTCCAGACAACGCTTGAGCAACATGTCGAGGACGATCGGGCCACCGTGGCCCTGCAGTTCCAGTACGTCTTCGCCAGTGAACGAGTTCGGCCCTGGGAAATACAGCGCCAGACCTTCATCCAGCACCTGTTGATCGTCACTGAAGAACGGGCCGTAGTGGGCAAACCGTGGTTTCAGTTCACGGCCGCTGATGGCTTTGGCTGCAACGCTGGCCAGCGGCCCGGAAATTCGAACGATGCCCACGCCGCCACGGCCCTGGGCGGTAGCGACGGCTGCGATGGTTTCACGAGGTGCGCTCATAAACCGGTATCCAGACAAAAATGGCAGATAGCAAAACGCCCCACTAGGGGGCGTTTTGAGTGGTGTTATCCACAGAGTAAGTTACGCCTCGGCTTTTTTCGTCGCCGCTTCGATCTTACGCGTGATGTACCACTGTTGGGCAATCGACAGGCAGTTGTTCACAACCCAGTACAGCACCAGACCTGCCGGGAACCACAGGAAGAAGAAGGTGAAGATAATTGGCATCATTTTCATCACCTTGGCCTGCATCGGATCCGGAGGTGTAGGGTTCAGACGCTGCTGGATGAACATGGTCGCGCCCATGATGATCGGCAGGATGAAGAACGGATCCTTGATCGACAGGTCGGTAATCCACAGCATGAACGGCGCCTGGCGCATTTCCACGCTTTCCAGCAGAACCCAGTACAGAGAAAGGAAAACCGGCATCTGCACGAGGATCGGCAAGCAGCCGCCCAGCGGATTGATCTTCTCTTTCTTGTACAGCTCCATCATGGCTTGCGACATTTTCTGCCGGTCATCGCCATGTTGCTCTTTCAGTGCAGCCAGTTTCGGAGCCACGGCGCGCATGCGGGCCATCGACTTGTAGCTGGCGGCCGACAGAGGGAAGAAAATCCCTTTGATCAGCATGGTCAGGAAGATGATCGACCAGCCCCAGTTGCCGACGATGCTGTGGATATGTTGCAGGAGCCAGAAGATTGGCTGGGCAATGAACCACAGAATGCCGTAGTCGACGGTCAGTTCCAGACCTGGGGACAACTCTTTCAGCACAGCCTGGCTTTTCGGACCGGCGTACAGAACAGCGCTGGTTTCGACTTTCGCACCCGGTGCAGCGGTCAGCGAAGGACCGGTGTAACCGATGATGTAATTGCCTTTGCTGTCTTTACGGGTCTGGACGATGTTGTTTTCGCCCTTCGGAGCAACCCATGCCGTCACGAAGTAGTGTTGCAGCCAGGCTACCCAGCCACCGGTGACGGTTTCCTTGAGCTGACCTTTGTCCATGTCCTTCATGGACACTTTCTTGTACGGCTCGGAACTTGTCCACAGGGCAGCGCCCAGGTAAGTCGCGGTACCGGTAGCAGTAGTCGACGAAGGATCGGCACTTGCATCGCGTTTCAGCTGGGCAAACATCGAACCGGACCAAGGCTGAGCGCTCTGGTTGTCGATCAGATAAGTCACGGTCACGTCATACAGGCCACGTTTCAGAGTGAAACGCTTGATGTAATTGACGCCGTCCTTGCTGAACTTCAGGTCAACGACCAGTTGGTCCTGACCGTCAGCCAGTTGATAAGTCTTCTTCTCCGAGGAGTAGATCGGACGACCGGCCGGATTTGCATCCGGACCGTTGGTGCCGATCAGACCGCTCTGTGCCAGATAAGTACGTTCGCCGCCGTTGTCGAACAGCTGGAACGGTACGTCCGGACGATCCTGACGGCGTGGATACAGCGGCAAGGTCAGCTGGGCAACATCGCCACCTTGTGGATCGATCGCGAGATCGAGCACGTCGGTCTTGATCTGGATCAGATCCTTGCTGACGGCGACCGGCGTTTCGGCAGGTGCGCTGGTATCACTTGCGGCGCGCGGAATATCGTCACTGGCGGCAGCATTATTGCCAGTGGCGGTGTCCGGCAAACCGGATGTAGTCGTACTGGAAGCAACATTCTGAGTCGGCAGGGCAGCCTGGCCATAGTCCTGGTTCCATTTAAGGACCATGACGTAGGACACGATTGCCAGGGCGACGATCAGGATCGTGCGTTTGATATCCATGATTACTCGGCCATCGAAGAAGAACGGGAGGTAGGGATAGGTGGAACCGGGTCATAACCACCGGGATTCCACGGATGACAGCGACCTAAACGACGAAAGGTCAGCCAGCCACCGCGCAGAAGGCCATGATTTTCGATGGCTTCATACGCGTAGCAGGAACAGCTGGGGTAGAAACGACAGTGACTGGCCATCAAGGGACTAATGGCATAGCGATAAAACTGGATCGGAACGAGTGCCAGTTTACGCATCGGGACTGTCTACCCCTACAGTTTCGGTTTTGACTGCTGGTACCGGCTTGTTGCGTGCCAGACGCTTCCAGAGTTTGCCGAAATGCTGAATCAATTCGGGGTTTTCTACGTCACCCAAACCTTTGCGCGCGACGATAACGATGTCCCAGCCGACCAGTGAATCCTGGTGCAGGCGAAACGATTCGCGCATCAGACGTTTGAGGCGATTGCGCTCGACGGAGAGTTTTACACTCTTTTTCCCGATAACCAGCCCGAGACGGGGGTGATCGAGATCGTTGTTGCGCGCAAGGAGCAGGAGATTTTTCCCCGGAACCTTGCCGGTAGGGGAGTCAAAGACCGCCTTGAAGTGCCGGGGAGTAAGCAGACGCTTTTCCCGACTGAAGTCCTGACTCACCTCCAGTGCCGGATTATCAAACTGCCAGACGTGCGCGGCCTTTGGCGCGACGACGCGACAGTACGGCACGACCGTTCTTGGTAGCCATGCGAGCACGGAAACCGTGGGTACGAGCGCGTTTGATAGTGCTTGGTTGGAAAGTACGTTTCATGTCGTGTTACCTGGTTCGTCCACAACGGGCCGGAATGGCCCCCGTTTTAAGAGACCGGGGATTCTAGAGAAAGCAAGTCCATAGGTCAATTTCCAACCAACGTTTCCTTATAAATAGATCTTCGGAGCGTGGGGGACCTGATTAACCGTTTGCCAGAGATAAAAATAAAGAAGGGAATTATTTAAAGCTTTTCTGTAAAGCTTGTAAAAGCTAGGCACGTCCCCGTCTGTGGATAACTGGCTCAAGGCCTTGTTTCAAGCGATGTACAGAGAATGACAACTACAGTGGAAAACCGTGTTAAGCCTGTGTTGCACTGTCGGATAACCTGTGTGTGGAAAGGGCGGTTATCCACAGGCCGGTTATCCACCGACTTTCGCCCCCAGTTGTCCAGTGTGCTCAGATAGGGTTATCCACAAAGCTTATGCACACACCGTTGGTCGCCTTTTTCTCGTTTAACGCATTGATAAATCATGTGCACCGGGCAACCTGCATGTGGATAAGTGGACGACTGGCCGCTACAATGGCCGCTTGTTTTTGCCTCACCGGCTTTCAACTTAGGGGATATCCGTGTCAGTGGAACTTTGGCAGCAGTGCGTGGAGCTTTTGCGCGAAGAGCTGCCTGCCCAACAATTCAACACCTGGATCCGTCCACTACAGGTCGAAGCCGAAGGCGACGAGTTGCGCGTCTATGCACCGAATCGTTTTGTTCTGGACTGGGTCAACGAGAAGTACCTGGGGCGCGTCCTTGAACTGCTGGATGAGCATGGCAATGGTCTGGCACCGTCGCTTTCCTTATTAATAGGCAGCAAACGCAGTTCGGCCCCGCGTGCCGCCCCGAATGCGCCATTGGCTGCTGCTCAAGTGGCCCAGGCTCAGGCCAATGCGGTACCGGCCAGCGCACCAGCACCAGTCCCGACACCTGCACCGACCAAGCGTTCGCCTCAGAAAACCGAAGAGATCAGTGAAGAGCCGTCCCGCGACAGCTTTGATCCGATGGCCGGCGCCGCTTCGCAACAGGCACCGGTTCGCGCCGAACAGCGCACCGTGCAGGTTGAAGGCGCGCTCAAGCACACCAGCTACCTGAACCGCACCTTCACCTTCGAAAACTTCGTCGAAGGTAAGTCCAACCAACTCGCCCGTGCGGCGGCCTGGCAAGTGGCAGACAATCCCAAGCACGGCTACAACCCGCTGTTCCTTTATGGCGGTGTAGGTCTGGGTAAGACGCACTTGATGCACGCGGTGGGCAACCATCTATTAAAGAAGAACCCGAATGCCAAGGTCGTGTACCTGCATTCCGAGCGTTTCGTGGCCGACATGGTCAAGGCGCTGCAATTGAACGCGATCAACGAGTTCAAGCGTTTCTACCGTTCGGTGGACGCCCTGCTGATCGACGACATTCAGTTCTTCGCCCGCAAGGAACGTTCCCAGGAAGAGTTTTTCCACACCTTCAACGCCCTGCTTGAAGGTGGCCAGCAGGTCATCCTTACCAGTGACCGCTACCCGAAAGAAATCGAAGGCCTTGAAGAGCGCCTCAAATCCCGCTTCGGCTGGGGCCTGACGGTTGCCGTCGAGCCACCGGAACTGGAAACCCGCGTCGCGATTTTGATGAAGAAGGCCGACCAGGCCAAAGTCGAGTTGCCTCATGACGCGGCGTTCTTCATTGCCCAGCGTATTCGCTCCAACGTCCGCGAGCTGGAAGGTGCGCTGAAACGCGTGATCGCCCACTCGCACTTCATGGGCCGCGACATCACCATCGAGTTGATTCGCGAATCCCTGAAAGACCTGTTGGCGCTGCAGGACAAACTGGTCTCTGTGGATAACATTCAGCGTACCGTCGCCGAGTACTACAAGATCAAGATCTCCGACTTGCTGTCCAAACGCCGTTCGCGTTCGGTCGCTCGTCCGCGTCAGGTGGCCATGGCCCTGTCCAAGGAACTGACCAACCACAGCCTGCCGGAAATCGGCGATGTGTTTGGCGGCCGCGACCACACGACGGTGTTGCACGCCTGCCGCAAGATCAACGAACTTAAGGAATCCGACGCGGACATCCGCGAGGACTACAAGAACCTGCTGCGTACACTGACCACTTGATGAACACCAGCGCAGCTTATTAAGGCAAGGGACTAGACCATGCATTTCACCATTCAACGCGAAGCCCTGTTGAAACCCCTGCAACTGGTCGCAGGCGTCGTCGAGCGCCGACAGACCTTGCCGGTACTGTCCAACGTGCTGCTGGTTGTCGATGGCCAGCAACTGTCGCTGACCGGTACCGACCTGGAAGTCGAGCTGGTCGGTCGCGTGCAACTTGAGGAGCCGGCTGAAACAGGTTCCATCACCGTGCCGGCGCGCAAGCTGATGGACATCTGCAAGAGCCTGCCGAACGATGCGCTGATCGACATCAAGGTCGACGAGCAGAAGCTGGTGGTGAAAGCCGGCCGTAGCCGCTTCACCCTGTCGACCCTGCCGGCCAATGACTTCCCGACTGTGGAAGAAGGCCCGGGTTCGCTGACCACCAGCCTGGAACAGAGCAAGCTGCGTCGCCTGATCGAACGCACCAGTTTCGCGATGGCCCAGCAGGACGTGCGTTACTACCTCAACGGCATGTTGCTGGAAGTCTCGACCGGTGTGATCCGTGCCGTCGCTACCGACGGTCACCGTCTGGCCATGTGTTCGATGCAGGCCGACATCGGTCAGCAGGAACGCCACCAGGTAATCGTGCCGCGTAAAGGTATTCTCGAACTGGCACGTCTGCTCACCGAGCCGGACGGCAACGTCAGCATCGTCCTGGGTCAGCATCACATCCGTGCGACCACCGGCGAGTTCACCTTTACCTCGAAACTGGTCGACGGCAAGTTCCCGGATTACGAGCGCGTTCTGCCGAAGGGCGGCGACAAGCTGGTGCTGGGCGATCGTCAGGCGTTGCGTGAAGCTTTCAGCCGTACCGCGATTCTGTCCAACGAGAAATACCGTGGTATCCGTCTGCAACTGGCCAGCGGTCAGTTGAAGATCCAGGCCAACAACCCGGAGCAGGAAGAAGCGGAAGAAGAAGTAGGTGTGGAATACAACGGCGGCTCCCTGGAAATCGGCTTCAACGTCAGCTATCTGCTCGACGTGCTGGGCGTGATGACCACCGAGCAGGTTCGTCTGATCCTGTCCGACTCCAACAGCAGTGCGCTGGTGCAAGAGTCCGACAACGACGATTCGGCTTACGTTGTCATGCCGATGCGTCTGTAATCAGCTGACTCTGGATGTCGCTAAGTCGCGTCTCGGTCACCGCGGTGCGCAATCTGCACCCGGTGACCTTCTCCCCCTCCCCCCGAATCAACATTCTTTACGGTGCCAACGGCAGCGGCAAAACCAGTGTTCTGGAAGCCATTCACCTGCTGGGGCTTGCCCGTTCGTTTCGTAGCACGCGGCTGTTGCCGGTCATCCAGTACGAGCAGCTTGCCTGCACCGTTTTCGGTCAGGTCGAACTCGCCGAGGGTGGCCACAGCGCATTGGGGATATCTCGCGATCGTCAGGGCGAGTTCCAGATCCGTATCGACGGTCAGAATGCCCGCAGCGCTGCGCAACTGGCGGAAATCTTGCCGCTGCAGTTGATCAATCCCGACAGCTTTCGCCTGCTGGAAGGCGCGCCGAAGATTCGCCGGCAGTTCCTCGACTGGGGCGTGTTCCACGTCGAGCCGCGGTTCATGGCCACCTGGCAGCGTTTGCAGAAGGCCTTGCGCCAGAGAAACTCCTGGCTGCGGCATGGTACACTTGACGCCGTTTCGCAAGCGGTTTGGGACAGGGAACTGTGCCAGGCCAGCGCTGAAATCGATGAATACCGCCGCGCTTACATCAAAGCCTTGAAACCAGTCTTTGAACAAACCTTGAGCGAACTGGTTGAGCTCGAAGGTTTGACGCTCAGCTATTACCGAGGCTGGGACAAGGACCGGGAACTGAGCGCTGTACTCGCCGGATCCGTGCAACGGGACCAGCAAATGGGTCATACCCAGGCTGGGCCACAACGGGCTGACTTGCGTCTTAGATTGGGCGCTCACAACGCTGCGGACATCTTGTCCCGGGGTCAGCAAAAGTTGGTGGTCTGTGCGTTGCGGATTGCCCAGGGGCATTTGGTGAGCCAGGCCCGACGCGGCCAGTGTATTTATCTGGTGGATGACTTGCCGTCCGAGCTGGATGAGAGTCACCGTCGCGCGCTGTGCCGCTTGCTGGAAGACTTACGCTGCCAGGTTTTTATTACCTGTGTAGATCACGAATTATTGAGGGAAGGCTGGCAGACGGAAACGCCAGTCGCTCTGTTCCACGTGGAACAGGGCCGTATCACCCAGACCCACGACCATCGGGAGTGAAGGCATTGAGCGAAGAAAATACGTACGACTCATCGAGCATTAAAGTGCTGAAAGGCCTGGATGCCGTGCGCAAACGTCCCGGTATGTACATTGGTGACACCGACGATGGCAGCGGTCTGCACCACATGGTGTTCGAGGTGGTCGACAACTCGATCGACGAAGCCCTCGCCGGCCACTGCGACGACATCAGCATCATCATCCACCCGGATGAGTCCATCACCGTCAAAGACAACGGTCGTGGCATCCCGGTAGACGTGCACAAAGAGGAAGGCGTTTCCGCCGCCGAGGTCATCATGACCGTCCTCCACGCCGGCGGTAAGTTCGACGACAACTCCTACAAGGTATCCGGCGGTCTGCACGGTGTAGGTGTTTCGGTAGTGAACGCGCTGTCCGAAGAGCTGGTCCTGACCGTTCGCCGCAGCGGCAAAATCTGGGAACAGACCTACGTCCATGGCGTACCTCAGGCGCCGATGGCGATCGTTGGTGACAGCGAAACCACCGGTACCCAGATTCACTTCAAGGCTTCCAAGGAAACCTTCAAGAACATTCACTTCAGCTGGGACATCCTGGCCAAGCGTATTCGTGAACTATCCTTCCTCAACTCCGGTGTCGGTATCGTCCTGAAGGACGAGCGCAGCGGCAAGGAAGAGCTGTTCAAGTACGAAGGTGGCCTGCGTGCGTTCGTTGAATACCTGAACACCAACAAGACTGCGGTCAACCAGGTGTTCCACTTCAACATCCAGCGTGAAGACGGCATCGGCGTGGAAATCGCCCTGCAGTGGAACGACAGCTTCAACGAGAACCTGTTGTGTTTCACCAACAACATTCCGCAGCGCGACGGCGGCACACACCTGGTGGGCTTCCGTTCCGCACTGACGCGTAACCTGAACAACTACATCGAGCAGGAAGGTCTGGCGAAGAAGCACAAAGTCGCCACCACCGGTGACGATGCCCGTGAAGGCCTGACCGCAATCATTTCGGTGAAGGTGCCGGATCCGAAGTTCAGCTCCCAGACCAAAGACAAGCTGGTTTCTTCCGAAGTGAAGACCGCGGTCGAACAGGAAATGGGCAAGTACTTCTCCGATTTCCTGCTGGAAAACCCGAACGAAGCCAAACTGGTTGTCGGCAAGATGATCGACGCAGCCCGTGCCCGTGAAGCGGCGCGCAAGGCCCGTGAGATGACCCGTCGCAAAGGCGCGCTGGACATCGCCGGTCTGCCGGGCAAGCTCGCTGACTGCCAGGAAAAAGACCCGGCGCTGTCCGAACTGTACCTCGTGGAAGGTGACTCCGCGGGCGGCTCTGCCAAGCAGGGACGTAACCGCAAGACCCAGGCCATCCTGCCGCTGAAGGGCAAGATCCTCAACGTCGAGAAAGCCCGTTTCGACAAGATGATCTCGTCCCAGGAAGTGGGCACCCTGATTACCGCGCTGGGCTGCGGTATCGGTCGCGAAGAGTACAACATCGACAAGCTGCGCTATCACAACATCATCATCATGACCGATGCTGACGTCGACGGTTCGCACATCCGTACCCTGCTGCTGACGTTCTTCTTCCGCCAGTTGCCTGAGCTGATCGAGCGCGGCTACATCTACATCGCCCAGCCGCCGCTGTACAAGGTCAAGAAAGGCAAGCAAGAGCAATACATCAAAGACGACGACGCCATGGAAGAGTACATGACGCAGTCGGCCCTGGAAGATGCGAGCCTGCACCTGAACGAAGACGCCCCGGGCATTTCGGGTGAAGCGCTGGAACGTCTGGTGAATGACTTCCGCATGGTGATGAAGACCCTCAAGCGTCTGTCGCGCCTGTACCCGCAGGAGCTGACCGAGCACTTCATCTACCTGCCGGCCGTCAGCCTGGAAATGCTCGGCGACCACGCCAAGATGCAAGATTGGCTGGCCCAATACGAAGTCCGTCTGCGCACCGTCGAGAAGTCGGGTCTGGTCTACAAGGCCAGTCTGCGTGAAGACCGCGAGCGTGGCGTATGGCTGCCAGAGGTCGAGCTGATCTCCCACGGCCTGTCGAACTACGTCACCTTCAACCGCGACTTCTTCGGCAGCAACGACTACAAGACCGTCGTCACCCTCGGCGCTCAATTGAGCACCCTGCTCGACGAAGGCGCGTACATCCAGCGTGGCGAACGCAAGAAAGCGGTCACCGAGTTCAAGGAAGCCCTGGACTGGCTGATGGCCGAAAGCACCAAGCGCCACACCATCCAGCGATACAAAGGTCTGGGTGAAATGAACCCGGATCAGCTGTGGGAAACCACCATGGACCCAAGCGTGCGCCGCATGCTGAAAGTCACCATCGAAGACGCCATTGGCGCAGACCAGATCTTCAACACCCTGATGGGTGATGCGGTCGAACCTCGCCGTGACTTCATCGAGAGCAACGCTCTGGCGGTGTCCAACCTGGACTTCTGATCCCGGTCGTCGTCAAAAAAAGGCCAACGCATTGCGTTGGCCTTTTTATTGGCAGATCAAAATACGCAGTCTTACTCAGACACCGCCGCCACACTCTCCAACCGATACCCATACCCATAAATCGTCAGCAGCTGCCAACCCCGATCCGCCGTCAGTCCGAGTTTGTTGCGTAGGCGATAAATATGGGTGTCCAGTGGTCGCGACGTGGACATCTCTTCGTGGGGCCAGAATCTCTCGTACAGGTAATCCCGTGACAGCGGCCGCCCCAGGTTGCTGAACAGGCAGTGGGCGAGACGATATTCGCGTTCGGTCATGACGATCGGTTTCCCGTCGCGGGTAACGGTCAGTTCGGCGTCGTCGAACACCAGATCGTTAAAACGCAGGACTTCGGCGGGTGCGCTACGTTGCAGGCTATGCCGACGCAAGACCGCTGCCACGCGGGCCTTCAATTCATTGGGTCGAAACGGTTTGCTCACGTAATCGTCGGCTCCCGCATTCAACGCCTGGACGATATCGCTCTCGCCGTCGCGGCTGGTGAGCATTATGGCGGCCGGCGGGGCTTCCATGTGTTCGCGGGTCCAGCGCAGCAGTGCCAGGCCGGTGAGGTCGGGCAATTGCCAGTCGAGGATCAACAGGTCGAAGGTTTCCCGGCGCAACTGGCGCAGGAGGTCTTCACCGCTTTCGAAGCTGTGAAGTGACCACGGCTGTCCTCCAGCCTCGGCGATTTGTTGCAGGGTCTGCTCGACCCGGCGCAGTTCGGCGGGTTCATCGTCCAGTATCGCAACGCGCATACGCGGTGGTTCCTTGTCGCTCGGGCAATGGGTGCCGACCGGATCGGCTCTCTCCATGCAGTGAAAGTAAGCGGCACGCCGTGGGGTGAGCCGCTATGATTCTTCGGGTCTACGTCCTCAGACCGGCCGTCTATGAATCCATTCAACCCGCCCTGCCCTGTTTCCCATGAATAACCAGCGCCGACACGAAAGTCGCGTACCCAGCCAGGTTCAGCGTTTGTTCCGGCAACTGGTGCGCGAGTGGGTGTGGATAAGTCTAGTGCTGTTGCCGCTGACTGCACTGCTTTCCTGGCGTGCGCAGATCAATTTGCATGACCCGTCGCCATTGATGGGCGCAGGACTTTCGGTAGCCATGGTCGCGTGCGTACTTGGGTTGCTGCTGTGGCGCCCGCGTCTGGCGCTCTGGCTCACATTGGGCGGGATGGCCTGCGTGCTGTTGACCAGTGCAGGCCTGGCTGAGATGCGGCGTTGGTGGTCACCGACGCCGGCAGTGCTGGGTATGTTGTTCGGTTATCTGATCTGGAACTGGCGACGCCTGAGCGTGGTGCTGACCTACTTCGGTTGGGAGCTTGCGCGGCTGGACAGTGAACCGAAAGTCTTCCCCGAACGGCGTCGGGCGCAGTTTCCCGGCGCCGACCGCTTGCAGGGGCAGATCATGGCGCTTGAGCAAGCCATGAGCCGCACCCGCGATACCCGCCGGTTCATTGCCGACGGGCTGGAATATCTCCCGGTCGCGACCCTGATCAGCGATCCACGGGGGCAAGTCTTGTTGGGCAACCGCAAGGCACGGAGCCTGTTCGATCACAATCTGGTGGGCGAGGATGTGCTCGATCAACTGGCGAGCCTGGGTTATCCGGAGTTGTCCACAGATCCGCGCCCGCCGCTCTCCGAGCTGCCTCTGCTGGAGTTTCGTGATCACAAGGAACGCAGCCTGCGCCTGGAGCGTGCTGCGTTGTTGCCCGTCGATGGCGACCTGCCAATCGGCTGGCTCCTGAGTCTCACTGACCTGAGCGCCGAACGCGCCGCCGAGGAACAGCGCGGTGTATTGCTGCGCTTTCTGTCCCATGACCTGCGCGCGCCCCATTCGGCGATTCTCGCCCTGCTCGATGTACACCGGCATCAGGCAGGAACGGATTCGCCACTGCTCGAACAGATTGAGCGCCAGGTACGCCGGGCGCTGGAACTCACCGACGGCTTCGTCCTGCTGGCCCGGGCGGAATCCGAGGCGTACCGGTTTCAGCCGAGCTTGTTCGGAATGCTGGTCATGGACGTGCTGGATCAGGCACTGCCCATCGCCCAGCAAAAGCGCATCCAGCTGTTGAACGACATGGACGAACACTCTCAGGAGCGTTTGATCCTGGCCGATCAAGGCTTGTTGACCCGAGCACTGTTCAACCTGCTGGAAAACGCAATCAAGTACAGCCCGGCCGGATCCACGATCGTCATGCGTGTCAGCTGCCATGACGACTGGTTGCGTTGTGAACTGACCGATCAAGGCAAAGGCATCGCGGCAGAGGAACTGCCTGATCTGTTCAGCCAATACCGACGCTTTTCTTCTGCACAAGGCATCGACGGCGTGGGGTTGGGGCTGTCGATGGTCAAAGCCGTGGTGGATCACCATGGCGGTCGGATCGAGTGCCTGAGCGTGGTCGATCAAGGCACGACGTTCCGTGTGGAACTGCCGCTGATCGCCGAAGAGCAGGCATAAAAAAACCGGCTATATCAGCCGGTTTCCTTACTTCCCAAAAAAACTTATGCACCTTTTACGGCGTTTTATCAGCTTCAGAAATATATAAATAAATCAGTCACTTAATATGGTAATCAAGCACTTTGCGAACAAACCGTACACAGGTTATCCACAAATCTCAGACAGCGATCTGATCGTTCGCAGCCGGAGCTTCAGGGGCCGGAGGCAGCGAGCCCATTTCCCGTTGTGTCTTCTCGTTCCACGCCTGTACCCGGTCATTCAGATCGGCAATGGCGCGAGGGCCGTTGCCCTCGGCGTACATCGGCTCACCAATCACCACAGTGATCACGCCGGACTTTTTGCCCCAACCGATTTTCGGCCAGAACTTGCCGGCATTGTGCGCAATTGGCAGCACCGGAAGCGCCGCATTCACTGCCAATGCGCTGCCACTGCGGGAGAACTTGCCGATGGTGCCGTGGGGAACGCGAGTGCCTTCAGGGAAGATCAGCACCCAGACATTGTCCTTGAGCAACTCGTCACCCTTCGCCGCGACCTGCTTGAGGGCGGCTTTCGGGTTTTCCCGGTCAATTGCGATCGGCCGTAGCATGGCCATCGCCCAGCCGAAGAACGGCACGTACAGCAATTCGCGCTTGAGCACCTGGCTCAAGGGCGAGAAATAAGCGGAGAGAAAGAACGTCTCCCAGGTGCTCTGGTGGTTCGATTGAATCACGCAGGGCCGGTCAGGCACGTTTTCTGCGCCTTTGACTTCGTAGCGGATGTCGAGGAACACCTTGGTTAACCACAAGGCGCAACGGCACCAGTACACGTTGATGAAACGATAGCGCGCCTTGAACGGCAGAAAGGGCGCGATAAAAAAGCTCAGGCTGCACCACAGCAGAGCAGTGGTGCCCAGCAGCAGGTAAAAGAGGAAGATTCTGATGGCCTGCAGTATCGACATGGCGACGTTTACCATTACGGGCGATGCCCGACTGTTCAAGCGCACTCCCGATCAATCCCTGGTCAGGAACTTCAGAAGTACTCTAGTTGTGGATAAGTTCTGCGGCAATCGCCGCGAGATCGTCAAAAATCAGGGTGCCCACCGGCAAGGTCTTGGCCTGAGTCTTTTCGCCTTTCCCGGTCTTTACCAAAACGGGCTGTGAATCGACGGCTTTGGCGGCCTCCAGGTCACCAAGGCTGTCGCCGACAAACCAGACATTTGTCAGCGCGATGTTGTAATGCTGCGCGATGGTTTTCAACATCCCCGGTTTCGGCTTGCGGCAATCGCAACCTTCGTCCGGGCCATGCGGGCAATACACGATCAGCCCGACTTCACCGCCCTGCTCTGCCACCAGTTCGCGCAGACGCGCGTGCATGGCATCGAGGGTGGCGAGGTCATAGTAGCCGCGAGCAATGCCCGACTGGTTGGTGGCGACCGCCACCGTCCAGCCGGCTTTGCTCAACTGCGCAATCGCTTCGATCGAGCCGGGCAGCGGAATCCACTCCTCCACCGACTTGATGTAAGCGTCGGAGTCGTAATTGATCACTCCGTCCCGATCGAGAATCAGCAGTTTCAACAGCAATCCCTCAACCCAGCAGCGAAATGTCGGCAACGCCCAGGAACAGACCACGCAGACGCGCCAGCAGCGCGTAACGGTTGGCCCGCACGTTGGCGTCTTCGGCATTGACCATCACCGCGTCGAAGAACGCGTCCACCGGCTCGCGCAGGGCGGCCAGGCGTGCCAGCGATTCGTTGTACTGACGCGCCGCGGCCATTGGCTGTACAGCCTGGTCCGCCTGCTGGATCGCCGAGTACAGCGAGAACTCGTTGGCATTGTCGAAGTACTTGGCCTGGACTTCGGTCGGCACCGAGCCTTCCACCTTGCTCAGCAGGTTCGACACACGCTTGTTCACCGCCGCCAGCGCTGCCGCTTCCGGCAGTTTGCGGAAGGCCTGGACCGCCTGCACACGCTGGTCGAAGTCCAGCGCCGAACCCGGCTTCAGGGCACGTACCGACAGGTAGGTGGCAACGTCCACGCCTTCGTCTTCGTAACGCGCACGCAGACGGTCGAAGATGAATTCCAGCACTGCGTCGTTCAGGCCGGCAGCCTTGACCTTCGCGCCGAAGGAATTCACAGCGAACGCCACGGCATCGTTCAGATCTAGATCCAGTTGTTTTTCGATCAGGATCCGCAACACGCCCAGTGCCGCACGGCGCAGGGCATACGGGTCTTTGCTGCCGGTAGGCAGCATGCCGATGCCGAAGATGCCGACCAGAGTGTCGAGCTTGTCGGCGATGGCCACTGCTGCACCGGTCAGGGTGGCTGGCAACTCAGCGCCGGCACCGCGTGGCATGTACTGCTCGTTCAGCGCCAGGGCGACGTCTTCCGGCTCGCCGTCATTGAGGGCGTAGTAGTAGCCGGCGACACCTTGCATCTCAGGGAACTCGCCGACCATTTCGGTCGCCAGGTCGCACTTGGACAGCAAGCCTGCGCGGGCAGCCCACGAAGCGTTGCCGCCGATGCGTGCGGCGATGTACGCGGCCAGTTTCGACACGCGCTCGGCCTTGTCGTAGACGCTGCCGAGTTTTTCCTGGAACACTACGTTCTGCAGGCGATCGTTGAATGCTTCGAGCTTCTGCTTCTTGTCTTGCTTGAAGAAGAACTCGGCGTCGGTCAGACGTGGGCGAACCACTTTCTCGTTACCGGCGATGATCTGCTGCGGGTCTTTGGATTCGATGTTGGCCACGGTAATGAAACGTGGCAGCAACTTGCCGTCGGCATCCAGCAGGCAGAAGTACTTCTGGTTGTCCTGCATGGTGGTGATCAGCGCTTCCTGCGGCACGTCGAGGAAACGTTCCTCGAACGAGCACACCAGCGGCACCGGCCACTCGACCAGCGCGGTCACTTCGTCGAGCAGCGCCGGCGGCACGATGGCAGTGCCTTCCTGACGGGTCGCCAGTTCTTCGGTGCGTTTGCTGATGATTTCGCGACGCTCGTTGGCGTCGGCCAGCACGTAAGCGGCACGCAGGTCGGCCAGGTAGCTCGACGGCGAACCGATGCGCACACTTTGCGGGTGGTGGAAACGGTGGCCACGGGACTCACGGCCAGCCTTCTGCGCGAGGATCGTGCAGTCGATGACCTGGTCGCCGAGCAGCATCACCAGCCACTGGGTCGGACGCACGAACTCTTCCTTGCGCGCACCCCAGCGCATGCGTTTCGGGATCGGCAGGTCGTTCAGCGAGTCTTCGACGATGGTCGGCAGCAGGCTGGCGGTTGGTTTGCCGGCGATGTTCTGGCTGTAGCGCAGTTTCGGACCGCTCTGGTCGATTTCGCTCAGCTCGACCCCGCACTTCTTGGCAAAACCCAGTGCCGCTTGAGTCGGGTTGCCTTCAGCGTCGAATGCGGCCTGACGTGGCGGGCCGTCGAGGTTGATGCTGCGATCCGGCTGCTGGGTCGCCAGCGCAGTGATCAGCACGGCCAGACGACGCGGGGCGGCGTAGACGGTTTTGGTCTCGTAGTTCAGGCCAGCGGCCTGCAGGCCCTTGTCGATACCGGCCAGAAACGCTTCGGCCAGGGTGTTCAGGGCTTTGGGTGGCAGTTCTTCGGTGCCCAGTTCAACCAGAAAATCTTGAGCACTCATTGTGCAGCCTCCAGCTTGGCCAGTACTTCGTCACGCAGGTCCGGGGTTGCCATCGGGAAGCCCAGCTTGGCGCGGGCCAGCAGGTAGGCTTGGGCGACGGAACGCGCCAGGGTGCGTACGCGCAGAATGTATTGCTGACGCGCAGTCACCGAGATCGCCCGGCGTGCGTCCAGCAGGTTGAAGGTGTGCGAGGCCTTCAGGACCATTTCATAGCTTGGCAACGGCAGCGGCTGGTCGAGTTCGATCAGGCGCTTGGCTTCGCTTTCGTAGAAATCGAACAGTTCGAACAGCTTGTCGACGTTGGCGTGTTCGAAGTTGTAAGTGGACTGCTCCACTTCGTTCTGGTGGAACACGTCGCCGTAGGTGACTCTGCCGAACGGACCGTCAGCCCAGACCAGGTCATAGACCGAATCCACGCCCTGCAGGTACATGGCCAGACGCTCCAGACCATAGGTGATCTCGCCGGTCACCGGGTAGCACTCGATGCCACCTGCCTGCTGGAAGTAAGTGAACTGGGTCACTTCCATGCCATTCAGCCAGACTTCCCAGCCCAGACCCCAGGCGCCGAGGGTCGGCGATTCCCAGTTGTCTTCGACGAAGCGGATGTCGTGGACCAGCGGGTCCAGGCCGACATGCTTGAGGGAGCCCAGGTACAGCTCCTGGAAGTTGTCCGGGTTCGGCTTCAGGACTACCTGGAACTGGTAGTAGTGCTGCAGACGGTTCGGGTTTTCGCCGTAACGGCCGTCAGTCGGACGGCGGCTTGGCTGCACGTAGGCGGCGTTCCAGGTTTCCGGGCCGATGGCACGCAGGAATGTCGCGGTGTGGAAAGTGCCGGCGCCTACTTCCATATCGTAGGGCTGAAGTACCACACAACCTTGCTCGGCCCAGTATTGCTGGAGCGCGAGGATCAAGTCTTGGAAGGTACGCACGGCTGGCGTAGGCTGGCTCACGAAATTCACCTGTTTCTTGGGCTGCGATTTAAAGAGCGGGAGTATACCCGATTCAGTCGCACCTCCACCCCCTGGAGCCTTATGCCACGCTGCTTTTGGTGCAACGAAGATCCGCTGTACATGGCTTACCACGATCAGGAGTGGGGTACGCCGCTACGCGATGCGCAGGGTTTGTTCGAGTTGCTTTTGCTCGAAGGGTTCCAGGCCGGGCTTTCGTGGATCACCGTGCTGCGCAAGCGCGAGCGATATCGCGAGGTGTTGTACGGCTTCGACGTACAACGCGTGGCGCAGATGAGCGACGCGGAAATCGACGATTTGATGCTCGATCCGGGGATCATCCGCAACCGTCTCAAGCTCAATGCCGCCCGGCGCAATGCCCAGGCGTGGCTGGAGCTGGAAGACCCGGTGGCGTTCCTCTGGTCGTTTGTGGATAACCGCCCGATCATCAATCATTTCAAGGATCGCAGTGAAGTCCCGGCCATTACCCCGCAAGCCGTGGCCATGAGCAAGGGCCTGAAAAAGGCCGGTTTCACCTTCGTCGGTCCGACCATCTGCTACGCGCTGATGCAGGCCTCGGGCATGGTCATGGATCACACGCAGGACTGCGACCGCTACGCGCAGCTCGTCAACGGCGGTTAGAATGGCCGCCTCGCGCACAGCACAAGATCAGGAGTGACCTGTGGAAAAGTTTAAAGGCGCCATGCTGGTTGGCGCTCTGCGGCTGTTTGCCCTGCTTCCGTGGCGGGCCGTGCAGGCCGTGGGTTCGGCGATCGGCTGGATCATGTGGAAAACCCCCAACCGCTCCCGGGACGTGGTGCGGATCAACCTGGCCAAATGTTTTCCACAGATGGATCCGGCCGAACGCGAGCGTCTGGTCGGCCAGACCCTGAAAGACATCGGCAAGTCTCTGACCGAAAGCGCCTGCGCCTGGATCTGGCCGGCCCAGCGCTCCATCGACCTGGTGCGCGAAGTCGAAGGCCTCGACATCCTCAAGGATGCGCTGGCGTCGGGCAAAGGCGTGGTCGGCATTACCAGCCACCTGGGCAACTGGGAAGTGCTCAACCACTTCTATTGCAGCCAGTGCAAACCGATCATTTTCTATCGTCCGCCGAAGCTCAAGGCTGTGGATGAATTGCTGCGCAAACAGCGCGTGCAACTGGGCAACAAGGTCGCCGCGTCGACCAAGGAAGGCATCCTCAGTGTCATCAAGGAAGTGCGCAAGGGCGGTCAGGTGGGGATTCCTGCGGACCCGGAGCCGGCCGAATCCGCCGGGATCTTCGTGCCGTTCTTCGCTACCCAGGCCCTGACCAGCAAGTTCGTGCCGAACATGCTTGCCGGTGGCAAGGCTGTCGGGGTGTTCCTGCATGCCCTGCGTCTGCCGGACGGTTCTGGCTACAAGGTGATCCTCGAAGCCGCGCCGCAAGCCATGTACAGCACCGACACCGAAACGTCCTGCGCGGCGATGAGCAAGGTGGTCGAGCGTTATGTGGCGGCTTATCCGAGCCAGTACATGTGGAGCATGAAACGCTTCAAGAAGCGTCCGCCGGGCGAGGCGCGCTGGTACTGATCGGCGATGGGAGATTGTGGATAACCTGACCAGGCGGGTTATCCACAGCTGTCACGGCTTCTGCCGTTCGAGCTTCTTCAGGAACACCGTCATTTCTTTCTCGGCCTGCTTGTCGCCATGGGCTCGGGCCGCCTCCAGCCCTTGTTCCCATGCCTGCCGCGCTGCCGCGTGATCACCTTGCGCCAGCTGCGCCTTGCCCAACAGTTTCCAGGCCGCCGAGTATTTCGGATCGAAGCCGACGCAACGCTGCAAATGTTCGGCAGCCTTCGCGTTCTCCCCCAGATCCAGATAACCCTTGCCCAGGCCGAAGCGCAGCAGCGAGTTATCCACACCCTTGGCGAGCATTTTCTCCAGCGATTCAATCATCGGTTCGGCTCCTGGTGGTCAGAAGAAACTCAGGCCCACGTGGAACAGTTTCTCCACATCGCGAATATGTTTTTTATCCACAAGGAACAGAATCACATGGTCACCGGCGGCGATGACCGTATCGCCGTGGGCGATGATCACTTCCTCATCACGGATGATCGCGCCGATAGTCGTGCCCGGAGGCAGTGCGATGTTTTCGATCGCCTTGCCGATGACCTTGCTCGACTTCGAATCGCCATGGGCCACCGCTTCAATGGCCTCTGCCGCGCCCCGGCGCAACGAGTGCACGCTGACGATATCGCCGCGCCGCACGTGGGCCAGCAAGGTGCCGATGGTCGCCAGTTGCGGGCTGATGGCGATGTCGATGTCACCGCCCTGGATCAGGTCGACGTAGGCCGGGTTGTTGATGATCGTCATCACCTTCTTCGCGCCCAGACGTTTGGCCAGCAGCGACGACATGATGTTGGCTTCGTCATCGTTGGTCAGCGCGAGGAAGATGTCCGCGTCGGCGATGTTCTCTTCCAGCAGCAGGTCGCGATCCGACGCGCTGCCCTGCAGTACCACGGTGCTGTCGAGGGTGTCGGAGAGGTAGCGGCAGCGCGCCGGGTTCATCTCGATGATCTTCACCTGATAGCGACTTTCGATGGCCTCGGCCAGCCGCTCGCCGATCTGCCCGCCGCCGGCAATCACGATGCGTTTGTAGCTTTCGTCTAGGCGGCGCATTTCGCTCATCACCGCGCGAATGTTCGCACGGGCGGCGATGAAGAAGACTTCGTCGTCCGCCTCGATCACCGTATCGCCCTGGGGAAGAATCGGTCGGTCACGACGGAAAATCGCGGCCACTCGGGTTTCCACATTCGGCATGTGCTCGCGCAACTGGCGCAGTTGCTGACCCACCAGCGGCCCGCCGTAGTAGGCGCGCACCGCCACCAGTTGCGCCTGGCCTTCGGCGAAATCGATCACCTGCAAGGCACCGGGGTGCTGGATCAACCGCTTGATGTAGTTGGTGACCACTTGCTCGGGACTGATCAGCACGTCGACCGGAATCGCCTCGTTCTGGAACAGTTGCTCCTCGCGGGTCAGGTACGACGCTTCGCGCACCCGGGCAATCTTGGTCGGGGTATGGAACAGGGTGTGGGCAACCTGGCACGCGACCATGTTGGTTTCGTCGCTGTTGGTCACCGCCACCAGCATGTCGGCGTCGTCGGCACCGGCCTGACGCAACACGGTCGGCAGCGAGCCACGGCCCTGCACGGTGCGGATATCGAGGCGGTCGCCAAGATCGCGCAGACGGTCGCCGTCTGTGTCGACCACCGTGATGTCGTTGGCCTCGCTGGCCAGATGTTCAGCCAGCGAACCGCCGACCTGTCCCGCACCGAGGATGATGATTTTCATCCAGTCACTCCATTGAATCCGTTTAGCCGCGCGCGGCAGCGATCTTGATCAGCTTGGCGTAGTAGAACCCGTCATGCCCGCCCTGCTGGGCCAGCAATTGGCGACCATGGGGCTGCTTGATCCCGGCGGCGGTGGCCAGATCCAGCTCCCGTGCGCCCGGCGTACGCTCAAGGAAAGCGCCGATCACCTCGGTGTTCTCGGTCGGCAAGGTCGAGCAGGTGGCGTAGAGCAGGATGCCGCCCACTTCGAGGGTTTTCCACATCGCGTCGAGCAACTCGCCTTGCAGTTGTGCGAGGGCGGCGATGTCGTCGGCCTGACGGGTCAACTTGATGTCCGGATGGCGGCGGATCACGCCGGTGGCCGAGCACGGCGCGTCGAGCAGGATGCGCTGGAACGGTTTGCCGTCCCACCACGCTGCCGTGTCGCGACCGTCGGCGGCGATCAGTTCGGCGTTCAGACCGAGGCGCTCGAGGTTTTCCTTCACTCGCACCAGCCGTTTGGCTTCCAGGTCCACTGCCACCACGCCGGTCAGTGCCGGTTCGGCTTCGAGGATGTGGCACGTCTTGCCGCCCGGCGCGCAGCAAGCGTCCAGTACTCGCTGGCCTGGCGCGAGGTCGAGCAGATCGGCAGCCAGTTGCGCGGCTTCGTCCTGCACGCTGATCCAGCCTTCGGCGAAGCCCGGCAGGCTGCGTACATCAGCGGCGGCGTCGAGAACGATGCCGTCGCGGCTGAAGGTGCACGGCTGCGCGGCGATACCTGCTTCAGTCAGCAATCCGAGGTACGTGTCACGGCTGTGATGACGGCGGTTGACCCGCAGGATCATCGGCGGATGCGCGTTGTTCGCCTCGCAAATGGCTTCCCATTGTTCAGGCCAGAAGGCCTTGAGGGATTTTTGCAGCCAGCGCGGATGAGCGGTGCGAACCACCGGATCGCGTTCCAGTTCGGCGAAGATCGCCTCATGTTCGCGCTGGGCATTGCGCAGCACGGCGTTGAGCAGACCTTTGGCCCACGGCTTTTTCAGCTTGTCGGCGCAACCGACGGTTTCGCCGATGGCGGCGTGCGGCGGGACGCGGGTGTAAAGCAGTTGATAGAGACCGACCAGCAGCAGCGCCTCGACATCGGCGTCCGCAGTCTTGAACGGTTTCTGCAGCAGTTTTTCCGCCAGCGCCGACAAACGTGGCTGCCAGCGGGCGGTGCCGAACGCCAGGTCCTGGGTGAAACCGCGATCGCGATCTTCGACCTTGTCCAGCTGCGTCGGCAGAGAACTGTTGAGCGAAGCCTTGCCGCTCAGGACGGCGGCGAGTGCCTTGGCGGCGGCCAGACGCGGGTTCATGGCGCGTCCACCGTTGCGCCCAGCACGGTGCCGGTGGCGAATTTCTCACGACGGCTGTTGAACAGATCGCTGAAGTTCAGCGCCTTGCCGCCGGGCAATTGCAGGCGGGTCAGGCACAGCGCCTGTTCGCCACAGGCGACGAGCAGACCGTCCTTGCTGGCGCCGAGGATGGTGCCCGGTGCGCCTTTGCCTTCGGCCAGTGTCGCCGCCAGCACTTTAAGTGCTTCGCCGTTGAGCGTGCTGTGGGTGATCGGCCATGGATTGAAGGCGCGGACCAGACGTTCCAGCTCGACGGCCGGACGGCTCCAGTCGATGCGCGCTTCGTCCTTGTTCAGTTTGTGCGCGTAGGTGGCGAGGTCGTCGTTCTGCACTTCGCCTTCCAGGGTGCCAGCGGCCAGACCGGCAATCGCCTGCACCACGGCGGGCGGGCCCATTTCGGCGAGGCGATCGTGGAGGCTGCCGCCAGTGTCTTCGGCGCTGATCGGGGTGACGACCTTGAGCAGCATCGGCCCGGTATCGAGGCCGGCTTCCATGCGCATCACGGTCACGCCGCTTTCAGCGTCGCCTGCTTCGACGGCACGCTGGATCGGCGCCGCACCGCGCCAGCGCGGCAGCAGCGAGGCGTGACTGTTGATGCAACCCAGACGCGGAATATCCAGCACCGCTTGCGGCAGGATCAGGCCGTAGGCGACCACCACCATCAAATCCGGTTTCAGCGCCGCGAGCTCGGCCTGAGCGTCGGCGTTGCGCAGGGTCGGCGGCTGCAACACCTGGATATTGTTTTCCAGGGCGAGCTGTTTGACCGGGCTCGGCATCAGTTTTTGCCCACGACCGGCCGGGCGATCCGGTTGGGTGTAGACCGCAACGATCTCGTAAGGGCTGTCCAGCAGGGCCTTGAGGTGTTCGGCGGCGAATTCCGGGGTGCCGGCAAAAACGATGCGCAGTGGCTCAGTCATGGGGGAGTCTCATAAAAAGAAAAAGGCTTGCCGCAGCAAGCCTTTGGAGAGGGGCATCAAGCGTTCTGGCGGTGCTGCTTTTCCAGTTTCTTCTTGATCCGGTCGCGTTTGAGCGTGGACAGGTAATCGACGAACAACTTGCCGTTGAGGTGGTCGCATTCGTGCTGGATGCACACCGCGAGCAGACCTTCGGCGATCAGTTCGTAAGGCTGGCCGTCACGGTCCAGAGCCTTGATCCTGACCTTCTGCGGGCGGTCGACGTTTTCGTAGAAACCCGGCACCGAGAGGCAGCCTTCCTGGTATTGCTCCATTTCGTCGGTCAGCGATTCGAACTCGGGGTTGATGAACACCCGGGGTTCGGTGCGGTCTTCGGAAAGGTCCATCACGACGATACGTTTGTGCACGTTGACCTGGGTCGCGGCAAGGCCGATGCCCGGCGCTTCATACATTGTTTCAAACATGTCATCGACCAGCTGACGCACTTCGTCGTCCACTACAGCCACAGGTTTGGCGATAGTGCGCAGACGCGGGTCCGGAAATTCGAGGATGTTCAAAATGGCCATAAGCTTGATTGCTGCACGTGTGAGGTAAAGTCGGGCGATGGCCTGGCGGGTCCGAAGATGCAGGCTACCGTTGTGAAACGTAGCTCCCTGATTTTCAGCATAGAGCAGGGAGCGAGCCACGGGGGCTCTGGCGTTTCACGCGAACGCACATAATAAAGGGATTCACCGCATGAGGAAATCACTACTCGCCCTGCTGTTTCTGGCCTCGGCCGGCGCCGCGCACGGGCAAGTGCAACTCAAGGAAGGTTTTCCACAGCAATACACGGTGGTTTCGGGGGATACGCTCTGGGACATCTCCGGTAAATATTTGCGCGAACCCTGGCAGTGGCCGCAACTGTGGCAGGCCAATCCGCAGATCGAAAACCCCAATCTGATCTATCCCGGCGACACGCTGACGCTCAGCTACGTCAACGGCCAGCCGCGTCTGACCGTCAATCGCGGCGAGTCGCGCGGCACCATCAAGTTGTCGCCGCGCATCCGCACCAGTCCGGTCGCGGAGGCGATTCCGAGCATTCCGCTCAAATCGATCAACAGCTTTCTGCTGAGCAACCGCATCGTCGACAAGGTCGAGGACTTCGACAAGGCGCCGTACATCGTCGCCGGCGATGCCGAACGGGTGCTCAGCGGCACTGGCGACCGGATCTTCGCCCGTGGCCATTTCGACCCGAGCCAGTCGGTCTACGGCATCTTCCGTCAGGGCAAGGTCTATACCGATCCGCAGAGCAAGGAGTTTCTGGGGATCAACGCCGACGACATCGGCGGCGGTGAAATCGTTGCCACTGAAGGCGATGTCGCCACCCTCGCTCTGCAACGCACGACCCAGGAAGTACGCCTCGGCGACCGTTTGTTCAGCGGCGAAGAGCGTTCGATCAACTCGACCTTCATGCCCAGCGCGCCCGCCGCCGACATCAACGGCCTGATCATCGATGTGCCGCGCGGCGTCACGCAGATCGGCGCGATGGACGTGGTGACCCTGAACAAAGGCAAACGCGACGGCCTGGCGGAGGGCAACGTCCTGGTGGTGATGAAAACCGGGGAAACCGTACGTGACCGCATCACCGGCCAGCCGCTGAAAATCCCCGATGAACGCGCCGGATTGCTGATGGTGTTCCGCACCTACGACAAACTCAGTTACGGCCTCGTGCTGAACGCATCGCGCTCGCTGGCGGTGCTGGACAAGGTGCGAAATCCTTAGCTGGCTTCACAAGTTACCAACAGAGTTATCCACAGCTTGTTCCGAAAGGTTCGGGCCTTATAACGATCAAGGATGATCCATGATGATGCCTGATTCGTCGCCGGTTTCCCCGGCGGAACTGGAAGCGCGCCTGCGCCTGCACCGCTTGCCGGAAATCGGTCCCAAGCGTTTTACCAAACTGCTCGAAGCTTTCGGCTCGGCCTCGAAGGCGATCAGTGCGCCCGCCAGCGCCTGGCGCTCGTTGGGTTTGCCGATGGCTTGCGCCGAGGCCCGACGCTGCCCTGACGTTCGCGACGGTGCCAGTCATGCATTGCGCTGGCTAGAGCGTCCGGATCAACATTTGCTGATGTGGGATCACCCGGATTACCCAGCCTTGCTGGCGCAGATTCCCGACCCGCCACCCTTGCTGTTCGTCGCTGGCGACCCCCGGATTCTGGAAAAACCGCAACTGGCGATGGTCGGCAGTCGCCGCGCTTCCCGTCCGGGCATGGACACTGCCGCTGCATTTTCCCGCAGCCTGGCCGGCGCCGGTTTTGTCATCACCAGTGGCCTGGCGCTGGGCATTGATGCGGCCGCGCATCAAGCCGCCGTCGACGTCGGCGGGCAAACGGTCGGTGTGCTTGGTACGGGGCTGGAAAACTTTTATCCACAGCGCAACCGTCGGTTGGCGGACGCGATGATTGCGTCCGGCAGTGCAGTGCTTTCGGAATTTCCTCTGGACGTCGGGCCAACGCCGGGCAACTTCCCCAGACGCAACCGGATCATCAGCGGTTTGTCCCTCGGCGTGCTGGTGGTCGAGGCCAGTGTCGCCAGCGGTTCTTTAATCACCGCGCGGCTGGCCGCGGAACAGGGGCGCGAGGTGTACGCCATTCCGGGTTCGATCCACCATCCCGGCGCCCGGGGCTGTCATCAACTGATCCGTGACGGGGCGGTGCTGGTGGAAACCATCGAGCACATTCTCGAAGCCTTGCGCGGCTGGCAACATCTGCCGGTATCCACCGCCGCAGCGAATCCGCAGAACCCGTTGCTGCGTCTGTTGCACGCCGCCCCGCACACCAGCGAGAGCCTGGCTGACAGCATTGGCTGGGCGCTTCCGAAAGTGCTGGCGGCGCTGACCGAACTGGAGATGGATGGTAGCGCCGTGTGCGAAAACGGCCGCTGGTTTGCGCGCATAAGCTAGGTTTTACATTGAAGATCGGTAAACTGCGCGAAACCTGTTTGCGGAGAGTTTTTCATGGTCAACAGTTGGCGGGTGCAACAAGCCGCACGAGAGATTCGCGCCGGGGCGGTGATTGCCTATCCAACCGAAGCCGTCTGGGGGCTGGGGTGCGATCCTTGGAATGAAGAAGCGGTGGATCGTCTGTTGGCGATCAAGAACCGTTCGGTGGACAAGGGCTTGATCCTGGTCGCCGACAACATTCGTCAGTTCGATTTTCTGTTCGAGGATTTCCCCCAGGACTGGATCGATCGCATGGCCAGCACTTGGCCGGGCCCGAACACCTGGCTGGTGCCGCACCAGAACCTGCTGCCGGAATGGGTGACCGGAGTGCATGACACCGTGGCATTGCGAGTCAGCGATCATCCGCAGGTGCGGGATCTGTGCTCGCTGGTGGGGCCGTTGATTTCGACGTCGGCGAATCCGCAGGGGCGGCCGGCAGCGAAAAGTCGCTTGCGGGTCGAGCAGTATTTCCGTGGTCAGGTCGATCTGGTGCTCGGCGGAGCGCTGGGCGGTCGCAAGAACCCGAGCCTGATTCGGGATCTGGCCACTGGCAATATCGTGCGCCCGGGCTGATATCACCCCTGATTAATTTCGTGAGTACTCCTCGGCTTTAATGGCGAGGGGTACTACGCTTGCCCGCGATTTTTCCCTCATGTAGCTGTAGTTATAGTCCGGTTTTTTGTTCGATTTTTTCCCTTCTACGTCAGATGAATCCGTAAGTATTCAATTGTTGTAATTTTTCCGACGTTATTCTCAGAAGCCACACAGTGGCGATTTTTCTAAAACCATTCATTATTTCAATGCGCTCAGAAAACTTCGAAAAGTTAACGGCTGCGGAGAAGAAATGGATATCAGGGATTCGCAATTAACGGATTATTTTCAGGAGATTCAGACGACCTTTAAAAGGCGTCATGAAAACTATCGCATCGTTATTCTTGAAGCAGGATCGGATACACGAGAGTTTGAACGGTTTGTTTCCCGTCATTTCAGGTTGCGATTGCAACACTACATGCTGACACCCAAAGCCAGATTACTTGAAACACGTCTGGCGATTATCTCGCGCAGTACCCACTTTTTGTTGTATCAGCACGACAGGCCCACGGCGGTATTGCGCGTGACCCCCGGGCCGTTCGAATGGGCTTCACTGACGCAGCAGCAACTATCCCCTGCCACGACGCTGTCGCGCCATGTCGAGTTCAGCCGCTTGATCAGCCACTCGCAAACGCAGTTCCCCGTGTCGATCAACGGCCTGCTGGCGGCTGCCACGGAATGGGCGATCAAGCGGGGTTATGAAGGGGTCACCGCGCTCTGCCGATCACCGCAACGGCGATTGTTCCAGCGTTTCGGCCTGACGCCCATTACCACCGACGCCCTGCGCATCGAACAGCGCCAGCGCGGCGATTACTGGCTGCTCTCGGCTCAATGGCCGCAAATCCTCACAGCACTTCAACAGTCTGCCCACCTGCTCGCCAACCCATTGGAGAACCCGGTTGATGAACTCGCCTCTCAGTTTTGAACAACAACTAAGCCTGCTCGATGAGCGAATCGAAAAGACATGGGCCGATATTCTGGAAAGTTCGCGACTGATAAAAGCCATACGTGACGGCAGTGTTTCAAAAGCCTTGTACGCGATCTACATGATCCAGACTTTTCACTACACGGCACACAATGCACGAAATCAGGGATTGGTCGGAGTCCGACATGCGGATAATCCGGTGTATGCCAAGTTTTGCTTTGAACATGCGGCACAAGAAGTCGGCCATGAAAAAATGGCGCTGCATGATGTCATGAGTCTTGGTTTGAAGAATGAGGTGTTCGATATTCCGCCTGCACTTCCAGCTACGGATGTATTGATCGCCTACTTATACTGGATTTCCTTTACCGGTAATCCGCTACAACGGCTTGGTTATAGTTATTGGGCAGAGAACGCTTACCAGTTCATTACTCCGTTGATTAACAGCCTGAGTGAAGTTCTGGAACTGAAGCCCGCTCAGCTGACGTTCTTCATTGCGCATTCCGACATTGATGTCGAGCACTTCAATGAAATCAAACTCATGCTGCAACGCACCTGCAAGCGACAGGAAGACTGGGATGCGATCAGCACTGTCATGGAAACCAGCCTGCGTCTGACCGGCAACATGCTCGAGGCGGTTTATGAGCAGTTCGAGGCCTGGCAAAACGGGCTGGCGCCTCGCTATGACTTTCTTCACGCCGTGGACAACCAATGAAGTCTGGCCGCCCTTGTTCCAATCAGACGGCTGGAGGCAGACATGGCTGATTATTTCGACCGGCTCAACTACACGCTGGGGGATGAAGACACTGCACTCGAGTACGCGATCCTGCCCAGACATGCCGGGCACGTGCTGGGTATTGCCGGATGCGGCGGCCGGATGTTGCCGTTGCTGGCCGCCGCTCCGTCACGCATGACCTGTACCGACATCAGTGCGCCGCAACTGGCGTTCAGCCGGTTGCGTTTTGCCCTGCTGGAACAGACCGATCACGAGTCGTTCATGGCGTTCATGGGCTATCGAATGGAAAGTCTGAGGTCGCAACGCCAATCCATTTTCCAGCAACTGGTATTACTGCCGGCGGATCGTCGCTGGTTGTCCGCGCTGTTCCAGTCCCGGCACTGGGAAGCGCCGATTTACATGGGTGCATTCGAGCAAACCTTGAAGCGGTTGGCGAGGATCACCGGACTGTTTACCGGCAAGGCTGGCCGAGGCATTTTTCATTCAAGCCGGCTTGACGAACAGACGGAATATTACCGAAACCGCTTTCCACTCAAGCGCTGGAAAGCCGTGGTCGCTTTGCTGGGGAACGCAGCAGTGCTCAATTCGCTGCTGTACAAGGGCGCGTTTCCACCCAACAACCTGGGGATCAGTTCACGCGCGGCGTATCTGGAAATTTTTCATACGTTGTTCACCACTCAGGTGGTCCGCGAAAGCTTTTTCCTGCAAATGCTGTTTTTCGGTGAGCTGCGTTATCCACAAGGCTTTCCGCTGGAGTGCGATCCGGCAATTTTCCAGCGGGCCCGCGAGGGACTTCAGCAGTGCGAGTTACGCGTGGTGCAGGCCGACATCCTCGACTGTGCCGCCGGGGAAACAGCCATCGATTTCGTATCGCTGTCGGACGTGCCTTCCTTCATGTCCGCAGCGGCCGGCAAGAACGTTTTACAGCGCCTGGCACCGTCCCTGTCGGAAAACGCACAGGTGGTCATGCGGGGGCATTTGCATGTGGTGCGACCCGATTGCGCAGGTTTCTGCGATATCACCCAGCAGTACCAGGCAGACATTGCGCGAGAAAAAACCCAGCTCTGGCGAGTCCAGGTCTATCGCCGTACTCCCTCTTTGCAGGTATCCCGATGAACACTTTTCAACCGACCGTCAATTGGGTCAAAAACCGTGTCCGGCAAGCGCGTGACGATCAGCAGCAATTGTTCGATGCCGGACTCAATGGCCTGAAATTGGCCAAACGTGAAGGCAAAGAGATCGAACTCGAGAGTGGCGAACGGCTGACCGAGTTTCTTTCCTGCTCTTATCTGGGACTGGAGTGTGACCCCCGCTTGATTCAAGGGGCGGTGAGCGCCTCGGAGTCCTTCGGCGTGCAGTTCGCCGCCGCACGAACCCGAGCGCTGTTGCCGCCCATGCGTGAACTGGATGAACTGCTGAACCGGATATTTCAGGGACATACAGTCACCTTCAACTCGGTGGGCAGTGCGCATCTTGGCTGTTTGCCGCTGCTCGGCTCCGGCGAGATGCCCTCGTATCCCATGCGTCGAGGCCCTTGCTGGATTGTTGACCGTGCCGCTCACGCTTCGATGCAAGTGCTGCAAGGCATTCTCTGGCAGTTCGGGCCGATCCAGCGCCGTGACTGCAGCGATATAGAACAGGTGGAGGAAGCGTGTTCAACGGCCGTCGCAGCGGGTAATACGCCTATCATTCTGACGGACAGCATCGGCTCGATGCGCGGTGTGTACCCGGTCAGTCGCCTGCTGCAACTGGCGGAGCGTTTCGACGGTTATCTCTATGCGGATGACGCCCACGGTACCTCGATCCATGGTTTCGCCGGAGGTGGTTACGCGCTGGACGCGGCGGGTGACCGATATCGTGGCCGGTTGATACTCCTGTCATCGCTGTCCAAGGCGTTCGGTGCAACCGGCGGGGCAATCACTGTGCGCACCGAAGCCGATGCCGAAATAATTCGGCGCCATGCGTCGACCTATACGTTTGGCGGGCCACTGTCTGTTGGCGGAGTGGGCGCGGCAGTTGCCTCGGGGAAAATTCATTTGTCGCCGGAGTTGGGGCAATTGCAGGTGGCGTTGTGGAAAAATATCGCCACGATCGACCGTTTGCTGGGGCCAGTGTTGGGTAATCATCACGTCGCGTCCCCCATTCGATTCGTCCGCGTCGGGGCCGAGAGAGATGCGATCAGCCTGGCGCAGCATTTGCGTCGGCAGGGCATGGCGGTTACTACCGCGCTGTTTCCGGTGGTGGCGAAGGGCGAGGCAATTTTGCGTCTGGCCATCAGCGCGAGCCACAGTCAGCGCCAGCTGGAATGTCTGGCGAACGCCGTCCGTAGCGGATTCGATGAGCTGGGTATTCGTCAGGGAAGGCGCGGCAATGAGCAATGAATCGATAACGGATATATCGGCCGAGGCCTTCGCTCGCAAATTGGCTCACGCGCGTTCGCTGCCTTGGTTCCTTGCGTTGTACCCGCGAATCCTGGAAGTGCAGGGATTGGCCGATCAGCATCGGTTGCCGGTTCTGGCGGTGGAAGACGAGTTCGGCGGGGCCCTGTTTTCCGCGCTCGGTGACGCTTCTCATCGAGCACCGGGCGGTGGACTGACCCTGACCTCGGGAGGCAGTACCGGCAGTCGCAAACAGATCACCCATTCCTGGGCGTTCAACGCTGCAATCGTGCACTTGGGGGCACGGATGTTCGGTGCGATGGACGAACGCCCTGAGGTGGTCATCAACTGCCTGACTGCCGGAGAAATGCAGGGAGCGTTCCAATACGCGTCAGCCATCGTCCAGCACATTGGCGCACGCTTGTTGCCTGCCGGTTCACAAATGGGCGTGGAACGCATCGCCGAGCTGATTGAGGCACACAAGGCCGATGCGTTGATATGCACTCCCTCCTTCGCCGCCGCGTTGTTCAATCATGACGCAGCCCGGTTGGGCACCCTGAAGTGGCTTTATTACATCGGAGAACCCTGCAGTAAAACGCTGCGCGACCAGTTGGCCCGGGACTGGCCGATGCTCAATATTCGCTCGTTGGGCTACAGCTCGACGGAGACCGGCCCCATCGGTTTTCAGTGTGCCCATCTGGAGCATGGCTTTTATCATCTGCATGCCGACGCCATGCTGCTCGAAGTGGTTGATCCTCTGACCCTGAACGCTATGGCTGAAGAGCAAACCGGTGAGTTTCTGCTGACGCCACTGCTGCCCGATCACGTGCCGCTGTTGCGCTACCGGATCGGGGATCGTGGGCGAATCCTGCGCACAGGGACGACGTGTGCCTGTGGCAGCTCCCTGCCGGTGCTGGCGCTGGAGGGGCGGGTCGAGACTTCGATCAAACTGGGTGGCGCGCTCGTCACTCAGTCACAGGTATTGCACGTACTCCGGCAACTTTTACCGCAGTTGCAGGCCACCGATGTCCAGGTGCAGATTGATCGACAGCCCGAGGGCGCACGCATGCGTCTGGTCCTCGCTGAGGACACACTGACAGCCGACACCCGAAGCGTCATTGAAGGTGCGTTGCAGGTCGAAGGGCAGGCCGGCGCATTGCTCAGGCTGCCCGGGGTGTTGGGGCTGGAGGTGAAGCGTCTTGCCCGTCAGGAATTCGAAACCACCCTGGCCGGCAAGACGCCGTTTTTTGTGACGCTGGAACAGACCCCGGCACTGTCATGACGATATGCAGAGGCCATCGGCGGTCAGGGCAGCAGGACAGTGGAGCCCGTGGTGCGCCGCGCGGACAGCTCGGTTTGCGCTTTCGCCGCGTCAGCCAGCGGATAACGCTGGCTGATATCCACTTTCAGCTTGCCGCTGGCGATCATCCCGAACAGCTCGTCGGCCATGCGCTGCAGGTTCTCGGCGTTGTTGGCGTAGGTCGCCAGGGTCGGCCGGGTGACGTACAACGAGCCTTTCGCCGCCAGAATCCCCAGATTCACGCCGTCCACCGCGCCCGACGCATTGCCGAAGCTCACCAGCAAGCCACGGGGCGCCACGCTGTCCAGCGAGGCCAGCCAGGTGTCCTTGCCGACGCCGTCGTAGACGACCGGGACTTTTTTCCCGTCGGTCAATTCCAGCACCCGTTGGGCAACGTTTTCGTGGCTGTAGTCGATGGTTTCCCAGGCGCCATGGGCCTTGGCCAGATCGGCTTTGGCTTGCGAGCTGACGGTGCCGATCAGCTTCACGCCCAGGGCCTTGGCCCATTGGCAGGCGAGCAAGCCGACGCCGCCGGCCGCTGCGTGGAACAAAATGGTTTCGCCACCCTTGAGTTCATAGGTCTGGCGCAGCAGGTATTGCACGGTCAGGCCCTTGAGCATCACGCCAGCGGCGGTTTCGAAGCTGATGGCGTCCGGCAGGTGCACCAGATTAGCTTCCGGCAGGACGTGGACATCGCTGTACGCGCCCAGCGGGCCGCTGCCATAAGCCACACGATCACCGACCTTGAACCGGGTGACCTCGCTGCCCACCGCCTCGACGATGCCGGCGCCTTCCGCACCTACGCCCGACGGCAAGGCCGGTGGCGTGTACAGACCGCTGCGGTAGTAGGTATCGATGAAGTTCAGGCCGATGGCCTTGTTGCTCACGCGAACCTGCTGCGGACCGGGTTCGGCGGGTTGATAGTCAACGTACTCGAGCACTTCGGGGCCGCCGTGGGCGCGGAACTGGATTCGCTTGGCCATCTGCCTACTCCTTGGGTGATTCGGGAAGGCCCCTATCGAACGCTCATGCTTGATCTTCGTCAACTGCGGCGTGCCGGTTTGCGATGGTATGCTACGCGCCCATTTGCGCGGGGGGCCGCGCAGTTCCGCCCGATCCAAGGTGAAGCCATGACGACCCGCACCGACGCCGTAAAGGCCTATCTGCTCGACCTGCAAGACCGCATCTGCGCCGCGCTGGAAACTGAAGACGGCGGCACGCGCTTCGTCGAAGACGCCTGGACCCGTCCGGCCGGCGGTGGCGGTCGAACCCGAGTGATCGAGAACGGTACGGTGATCGAAAAGGGCGGCGTCAACTTTTCCCACGTATTCGGCAGTGGCCTGCCACCGTCTGCCAGCGCCCATCGTCCGGAACTTGCCGGGCGTGGTTTCGAAGCCCTCGGCGTGTCGCTGGTGATCCACCCGCACAACCCGCATGTGCCGACGTCCCACGCCAACGTGCGCTTTTTCATCGCCGAGAAGGAAGGTGAAGAACCGGTCTGGTGGTTCGGCGGTGGCTTCGACCTGACCCCTTACTACGGCAACGAAGAAGACTGCATCCACTGGCACCGCGTCGCCGAACAGGCCTGCGCGCCGTTCGGTCCGGACGTCTACCCGCGCTACAAGGCCTGGTGCGACACCTATTTCCACATCAGGCATCGCCACGAGCCGCGTGGCATCGGCGGCCTGTTCTTCGACGACCTGAACGAGTGGGACTTCGACACCAGTTTCGCCTTCATGCGCGCCATCGGCGATGCGTACATCGACGCTTACCTGCCGATCGTGCAGCGCCGCAAGAACGACGCCTTCACCGCCAAGCAGCGCGAGTTCCAGGAATTCCGTCGCGGCCGCTACGTCGAGTTCAACCTGGTTTACGACCGTGGCACCCTGTTCGGCCTGCAATCGGGCGGGCGCACCGAATCGATCCTGATGTCGCTGCCGCCGCAAGTGCGCTGGGCCTACGACTGGAAAGCCGAGCCGGGCAGCGAAGAAGCGCGCCTGACCGAGTACTTCCTGCAAGACCGCGACTGGCTGGCTCAGGCCTGAGGACTTCTGATGGATCGTTATGTCGTTTTCGGTAACCCGATCGGCCACAGCAAGTCGCCGATGATTCACAAACTGTTCGCCGAACAGACCGGGCAGAGCCTCGACTACAGCACGCTGCTGGCGCCGCTCGACGATTTTTCCGGCTGCGCCACGGCGTTTTTCCAGGAAGGTCGCGGCGCCAACGTGACCGTGCCGTTCAAGGAAGATGCCTATCGCCTGGCCAACAGCCTGACCGCCCGCGCCGAACGCGCGGGTGCGGTGAACACTTTGAGCAAACTGGCCGATGGCAGCCTGCTCGGCGATAACACCGACGGCGCCGGGCTGGTGCGGGATTTGACGGTCAACGCCGGGTTCAGCCTTACCGGCAAACGCATTCTGCTGCTCGGCGCCGGTGGCGCGGTGCGCGGTGCGCTGGAGCCGTTGCTGGCAGAAAAACCGGCCTCGGTGATCATCGCCAACCGCACAGTGGACAAGGCCGAGCTGCTGGCTGAACTGTTTTGTGATCTGGGGCCGGTGTCGGCCAGTGGTTACGACTGGTTGCGTGAACCAGTGGACGTGATCATCAACGCCACCTCCGCCAGCCTCACCGGCGATGTGCCGCCGATTGCCCCAAGCCTGATCGAACCCGGCAAAACGCTGTGCTACGACATGATGTACGGCAAGGAACCGACCGCGTTCTGCCGTTGGGCCAGCGAGCATGGCGCGGGCGTGGTGATGGACGGGTTGGGCATGCTGGCCGAACAGGCTGCCGAAGCCTTTTTCCTGTGGCGTGGCGTGCGTCCCGACACGGCGCCGGTTCTGGCGCAATTGCGTCGGCAGTTGGCGCTGTAAGGCGCCCTCAGTCCTCGAAGCGGATCGGGCACTTCTCCGGCCCTTCGAGCTTGCGTAATTCCTCCACCACCTGGGGGCGCGCCTGACGCAAGGTCAGGCTGCGATCCTGGCGCAGCAGGCGCCGGGCTTCCTGATGGAGCATTTCCACGCCTGAATAGTCGATGAAGTTGATCTGCTGCGCCTCGATCACCACCCGTGCGCCGTGCATTCGTTGCAAGCGCACTTGCAGGTAGTGGCTGGCGCCGAAAAAGATCGAACCGCCGACCCGCAGCACATCGTCTTCGCCATCGCGCCAATGCTGCACCCGGGGTTGGGAGGTGCGCTTGAGGTAGAAAAACAGCGAGGCCAGCACACCGGCATAGATCGCCGTCTGCAGTTCCAGCAGCAACGTGGCGATGCAGGTCAGGCTCATCACCACGAACTCGGCTCGACTGACCCGCAACAACGCACGAATGCCACGATGATCCACCAGTCCCCAGGCGATCAGCAGAATGCTGCCGGCCATGGCCGGGATCGGAATGTGCGCGATCAGCCCGGCACCGAAAATCGCGAACAACGCCACCCACAACGCCGAAAACACTCCGGCCAATGGCGAACAGGCCCCGGCCTCATAGCTCAGCCCGGAACGGGTGAACGAGCCGGCGGACAACGAGCCGGAAAAAAACGCACCGATAATGTTCGAAAGGCCCTGCGCGCGGACTTCCTGATTGGCATCGAGCAACTGTTGCGAGCGCGCGGATATCGAACGGGCAATCGACAGGCTGGTGACCAGCCCGAGCATGCCCACCGCCACGGCACTGGGCAGCAGGCGCAGGATCAGATCCATATCCAGCGGCAATCCACTGAACGGCGGCAGGCGCCCGGCAAACGCGCTGACCAATTGAACATGGCCGAACATCGCCGGCCACAGCCACACCACCAGACTGCCGAGCACCAGGGTCATCAACAACGTCGGCCAGCGCGGTAGCCATTGTTTGAGCAACGCACCGACCACCACCGTGGCGACACCGAGGAGCAGCGACGGTTTATCCACAGCCCCCAGATGGCGCAGCAGATCCATCAGGCTGTCCAGCGCCGTTGCCCTGGCCGGCAGATCCAGCCCCAGCAGGTTCGGCAATTGACCGATGGCGATCACCACCGCCGCGCCGAGGGTGAAACCCAGCACCACGGAGTGCGAGACGAAATTCACCAGCGCACCGAAGCGCAACAGGCCGAGCAGCCACTGGAAAATCCCGGCAAGGAAGGTCAGCAGCAGGATCAGGGTGATGTAGTCCTGTGACGCGGGCACCGCCAGTGGGCTGACGCTGGCAAACAGCACAATCGAAATGGCTGCCGTCGGCCCGCAGATCAGGTGCCATGACGAGCCCCACAGACAAGCGATCAATACCGGAACGATGGCGGCGTAGAGCCCGTATTCCGGTGGGAGACCGGCGATCAGGGCGTAGGCAATCGACTGGGGCAGCGCGAGAATCGCTCCGGTGAGGCCGACGACCAGGTCCCGCCCGACGCTGGCGCGGGTCTGCCGGGGCAGCCAGGTCAGGAAGGGGAAAAGTGAGCGAAGGCTGGGGAGGGCCATGGATCCTCTCGGGTGAAATTTTGCGCATTGTACGCAGTCCGGGACGCCGAGCGTCCATTGCGGCGTTCCCACGCAGAGCGTGGGAACGGTCGGCCGCGTAGTTACAATTTGGCTTTTACGGCTGGCAACGCATCTTTGCCGTCCACGGTTTTCACACCATCAAGCCACTTATCCAACACCCCCGGATTTGCCTTGATCCAGGCCTTCGCCGCATCGGCATTGCTGACCTTCTTGTTCACCACTTCAGCCATGATGCTGTTCTCCATCTCCTGAGTGAACGAAAGATTGGTCAGCAATTTACCCACATTCGGGCACGCCTCGGCGTAGCCCTTGCGGGTCAGGGTGTAGACGCTCCCCGTGTCGCCGAAGTATTTCTCGCCGCCCTTGAGGTAATGCATTTTCAGCTGCACGTTCATCGGATGCGGGGTCCAGCCCAGGAAGGTGACGAATTTCTGTTTCTTCACCGCCCGCGAGACTTCGGCCAGCATCGCCTGCTCGCTGGACTCGATCAGCTTCCACTGACCCATGTCGAAGTCGTTCTTCTTGATGATCTCTTGCAGCGAGATGTTCGCCGGCGCGCCGGAGCCGATGCCGTAGATCTTGCGCTCGAACTTGTCGGCGAATTTGTTCAGGTCGGCAAAGTTATGCACACCCGCATCCCACACATAATCCGGCACGGCCAGGGTGAATTCGGTGCCGTCAAGGTTCTTCGCCAGTTGCGTGACGTCGCCGGTGGCGACGAACTTGTCGTAGAAACCCTGCTGCGCCGGCATCCAGTTGCCGAGGAACACGTCGACCTGACCGTCCTTCAAACCACCGAAGGTGATCGGCACCGCGAGGGTGTCGACCTTGGCCTTGTAGCCCATGCCATCCAGCAGAAACCCGGTGATGGCGTTGGTCGCAGCGATGTCGCTCCAGCCGGGATCGGCCATTTTCACCGTGTCGCAGCTCTCGGCGAACGCGGATGCGCTGCCCAGTGCCAGCAGACTGACCGTCACGACTGTGGATAACTTGACCATGGACTTCCCCTTAACGTTATTGGTTTTGGCAGGGTTGTGGATAACGGGCCTTGCGCTCCAGGTCATCGAGGTCGATGTGGTTGCGCATGTACTGCTGACTGGCGTCTACCAGCGGCTGGTGATCCCAGCTCTTCAGCTTGCCGATCGTCAGTGCCTCGGCAACGAAACGCCGACGCCGCTGGCTTGCAAGTACATCGCGGTGAATCGCCGGGATGTCCCACTTGGCCCGCGCTTCGGCAAGAAAATCGTCGAACAGCTGGCGATGTTGCGGTGATTGGCTGAGTTCTTCCTGTTCGCGTGGATCGTTATCCACATCGAAGAGTAGGCAAGGGTCGGTTTCGCTGTAGATAAATTTGAAAGCGCCACGACGAATCATCATCAGTGGACTGACGGTACCCTCGGCCATGTATTCGCCAAACACTTCGTCGTGACCGCCCCGCCCTTGCAGGTGCGGCACCAGCGAACGGCCGTCCAGCGGCAGGTTCGGTTCCAGGCTGCCGCCCGCCAGTTCTACGAAAGTCGGCAGCAGATCGGCGGTGGACACCGCGGCGCTGATACGGCCGGATTTGAACTGTCCGGGTGCACTGATCAACAGGGGCACGCGCGCGGCCATTTCGAACCAGTGCATTTTGTACCAGAGGCCTTTCTCTCCCAGCATGTCGCCGTGGTCACCGGAGAACACGATGACGGTGTCGTCCATCAGCCCACAATCTTCAAGGGTTTGCAGGAGTTTGCCGACGTTGGCGTCGATATAGCTGCAAGCACCGAAGTATGCACGGCGTGCGTCGCGGATTTTATCCACAGGCAGCGGCTTGTCCCACAGGTCGTAGACTTTGAGCAGGCGCCGGGAGTGCGGATCAAGAGAATGCTGATCCGGCGTCGTCGGAAGCGGGATATCCGCATCGTCGTACAAATCCCAGAACGCCTTGGGAATCGTGTACGGGTCGTGGGGGTGAGTCATCGACACGGTCAGGCAGAACGGCTGGTCGCCGTCCTCGCGGATGTGATCGAACAGGTATTGCTGCGCCTTGAACACCACCTCTTCGTCGAAGTCGAGCTGATTGGTGCGCACGCACGGCCCGGCCTGCAGCACCGACGACATGTTGTGATACCAGCTCGGCCGCACGTCGGGCTCGTCCCAGTTCACCGCCCAGCCGTAGTCGGCGGGGTAGATATCGCTGGTCAGGCGCTCTTCGTAACCGTGCAGTTGATCGGGGCCGCAGAAGTGCATCTTGCCCGACAGCGCGGTGCGGTAACCGAGGCGGCGCAGGTAATGGGCGTAGGTGGGGATATCGGCGGGGAAATCGGCGGCGTTGTCGTAGGCGCCGATCTTGCTCGGCAACTGGCCACTGACCAGGGTGAAACGCGACGGCGCGCACAGCGGGCTGTTGCAGTACGCGGCATCGAACACCACGCCTTGTTCGGCGAGGCGGCTGAGATTCGGCAGTTTGATGGGCGACTGGCCGTAGAACGGCAACATTGGCGCGGCCATTTGATCGGCCATGATGAAAAGAATGTTCTTGCGCTTCATGTGATCGCGGCATTCCATAGTGAATATTTATGCGACATTGCTGCGATTGAGCATGGATTCCACGCAATATCCGGTAAAGCCCGCGCCGGACAATGACTAGGATAAGCACAGCTTATGTATGAAGCCCTCGGTGATTTGTCGCTGGATCTGCTGCGCGCCTTCGAGGTGGCGGCCCGTCATCGCAGTTTTACCGCTGCTGCGGTGGAACTTGGGACCACCCAACCGGCTATCAGTCAGCAAATCAAACGCCTGGAGGAACAGCTCGGAACGCGGCTGTTCGATCGCATCTACCGAGGCATCGAACTGACCGAGGTCGGCTCGATCCTGTTCGAGCAGGTTACCCTCGGTTTGCAGAATATCGACGCAGGATTAAGTGCAATCAGCACGCAGCAGCAACATGAAGTGCTGCAGGTCGCCACCGATTTCGCCTTCGCCGCGTACTGGCTGATGCCACGTCTGCACCGTTTCCATGAGGCTTATCCACAGGTGGATGTGAGCCTGGTCACCAGCGAACGCAATCACAATATGCTGCGCCCGGATATCGATGTTGCCGTGCTGTTCGGCGACGGTCGCTTCAAACAGGGCGAAAGTCACTGGCTGTTCAGCGAAGAAGTGTTTCCCGTGTGCAGCCCGCAGTTGCTCAGGGATCGCGCCCTGCCCTTGCCGGCCCAAGCATTGATGGAGTTTCCGCTGCTGCACCTGCGCGGAGAAAACAGCAGCAACTGGTTCAACTGGAGTGGCCTGTTCCGCGCGCTGAACATCATTACACCGCCGGCCCCGGGCCAGCTGCGCTTCGACAATTACACCTTGCTGATCCAAGCGGCGATTGGCGGTCAGGGCGTGGCGATCGGCTGGCGGCACCTTGTGGATAACTTATTAACCCAAGGGCTGTTGTGCCGGCCGATCGCCGAGACCACCCTGTCGCGCCTCGGTTATTACGTGGTGTTGCCGCAGCGCAAACGCCGGGGAGCATTGATCCAGACGTTCGTGGATTGGCTGATGGCCGAACAGGCCAGCAGCGCCGAGTCCCTGGCTGGACTGCCGTTGCCCTCGATTGCTGTGTAACGGATCAGGAAGCCGCAACAAAATCCACGTGCTGACGCAGATTCAGATTCAACCGCAGCTCATCGGAAATCCCCACAGCCACCCGGTTCAGGCGCTCCAACGGCTCGGCGAGACCCGGTTCAAGCGCGCGGCCGACCTGACTGAAATGCTCGATTGTCAGCCCGGCGACACTGCGCGGTGCATTGACCAGCGTCCAGTGCAGCGGGCTGCTTTGCAGGGCTTCGCGTATTTCCTTGGCGGCGTGGCGTTGCAACGGCTCGGCGTTTTCCGGATCGTCCAGTGCTTCGAATTCGCCAATGACAAACAGCCGCGAGACGTTCGCCGCCTGCAACCCGTCGATCAACGCATCCACCGCCAGGACCTGTTCCACCGGTCCCAGCACCACGGATTTCTCGACATGATCGCTGCTCAACGGCAGGCCCGGCGCATTGAGCAGGCAGATCACCACCGAGCTGCCGGCCACGCTCTGATGGACCCGTTCGGCGTCCAGCAGGTCGCCGCTTTTGGTGCGCAGCCCCGGTCGTGGCGCGAGCGCCGTCAGATCGTCGAGGATCGCGATGACTTCGTGCTGGCGGCGCAGCAGTTCAGCCATCAACGCGCTGCCCAGGCTACTCATGGCACCATAGAGCACCACTTTTACCACCGGGGTTTCGGCATTTTTCATGGCTGAGATCCCTTTTGTTTTCCCTTGTATGGCGTGTGACATACAGCCAACGCCAAGGGTTCGAATCGATACAGAGGGTTTGCGATGCAGACGATCAAGGGTTATCACGCCCACGTTTATTACGACGCCAGCACGATCGAACAGGCGCGAGCGCTGTGTGAGCAGGCGGCAACGCTGTTTCCATTGAAGATGGGCCGCGTGCATGAACGTCCGGTCGGCCCGCACCCGGACTGGAGCTGCCAGTTGGCCTTCGGCCCGGAGTTGATCGGCGATGTGCTGCCGTGGCTGGCGCTCAATCGCAAGGGGTTGGTGGTGTTCCTGCACCCGGACACCGGCGATGACTTGCTCGATCACACCGAACACGCGATCTGGATGGGCGCAATGCGGCCGCTGGACCTGTCTGTTTTTTGATCAGATGGTTTCTTTACTGATCGAACAATGACAGTCGGCGATGTCGTGAAACGCTCCGCTGAACTGATAGCGGATATGTCCGCAATGGCAGGCACCGCTGTGTAATTCAGTCATCGACCTGCCCTCCGCTTCCCGTGTTCATTGACTCCAGTCGCATCCGACGGCCGGTTGGTCGTTCGCATCGAAGCTTTCAGCTGCGAAAGCTGGCTGAAAGGTTGCCCCATTAGGATCGCCGCCACTACCGGCAACAGACCGGTTGGCCAATGCGTGTGATTGCTCGCACGACAGGCCCAATTAACAACAACAATGGTGATTCTGATGTTCTCTGCAACCCGCCTCCTCGCTGCAACTCCGCCCGTACGTCTCGTGCTTCCCGTTCTGCGCTGATCCCGCCCGATCCGCTCACTTACCTAGCCGCGCTACGCCTGGAGTATTCCCATGCTGACTTTCCTTGGCTTCGCCATGGTCATCACGTTCATGTTCCTGATCATGACCAAGCGCCTGTCTGCGCTGATCGCTCTGATCATCATCCCGATCCTGTTCGCCTTGTTCGGTGGTTTCGCCCCGAAGATCGGCCCGATGATGCTCGAAGGTATTACCAAGCTTGCGCCGACCGGCGTGATGCTGATGTTCGCGATTCTGTATTTCGCCCTGATGATCGACTCCGGCCTGTTCGACCCGGCCGTGCGCAAGATCCTCAAACTGGTCAAGGGCGACCCGCTGAAAGTTTCGGTCGGCACCGCCGTACTGGCGCTCGTCGTTTCCCTCGATGGTGACGGCGCGACCACTTACATGATCTGCGTGGCCGCCATGCTGCCGCTGTACAGCCGCATCGGCATGAGCCCGCGGATCATGGCCGGCCTGATCATCCTCGCCGGCGGCGTGATGAACATGACGCCATGGGGTGGCCCGACCGCCCGTGCCGCGAGTGCGCTGCATGTGGACCCGTCGGACATTTTCGTGCCGATGATCCCGGCGATGGCTGCCGGTGTGGTGGCGATCCTGATCATTGCCTACTTCTATGGCAAACGTGAGCGTGCGCGTCTGGGTGAGCTGCACCTGATCGGCGACGAAATCGATCACAGCGAAATCAGCGTCTCGCAATTCCCGGATGCCCGCCGTCCGAAACTGATCTGGTTCAACGGTCTGCTGACCCTGGCCCTGATGTGCACCCTGATCGCCGGCCTGCTGCCGCTGCCGGTGCTGTTCATGGTGGCGTTCAGTATTGCCATGATCGTCAACTACCCTTGCCTGCAAATGCAGAAAGATCGCGTCGCGGCCCACGCCGGCAGCGTGCTGTCGGTGGTCAGTCTGATCTTCGCGGCGGGCATTTTCACCGGTATCCTGTCGGGCACCGGCATGGTCGACGCGATGTCGAAAAGCCTGCTGGCGGTGATCCCTGATTTCCTCGGCCCTTACCTGGCGGTGATCACGGCGCTGGTGAGCATGCCGTTCACGTTCTTCATGTCGAACGACGCGTTCTACTACGGTGTGCTGCCGGTGCTGTCGGAAGCGGCCAGCCATTACGGCATCACCGCAGTGGAAATGGCCCGTGCCTCGATCGTCGGTCAACCGGTTCACCTGCTGAGCCCACTGGTGCCGTCAACGTACCTGCTGGTCGCACTGGCGGGCATCGAGTTCGGCGATCACCAGCGTTTCACCCTGAAGTGGGCAGTGCTGGTCTGCCTGTGCATACTGGTCGCCGCCTTGCTGTTGGGGACTTTCCCGCTGTTCAGCACGTTGTAACGGCACCAAACTCACCAGGACGCCAGCTGATTGCTGGCGTCCTGGTTTAACACTCGCTCAAAGGAATACACATGGAATGGCTGACCAACCCTGAGATCTGGGTTGCCTTCTTCACCCTGACCGCCCTGGAGATCGTCCTGGGCATCGATAACATCATCATGATTTCGATCCTGGTCAGCCGCATGCCCAAACACATGCAGCAGCGCACCCGGATCTTCGGTCTTGGCCTGGCCATGATCACGCGGATCCTGCTGCTGCTGTCGATCACCTGGGTCATGCGCCTCACCGCCGACCTGTTCGAAGTGTTCGGCCAGGGCATTTCCGGTCGCGACCTGATCCTGTTCTTCGGTGGCCTGTTCCTGCTGTGGAAAAGCTCCCAGGAGATGTACCACGCGCTGGAAGGTGAAGACGAAGCCGGCGACGAGCCTTCGGGCAAGGGCGGCAACTTCCTCTACACCATCATCCAGATCGCGATCATCGACATCGTGTTTTCGCTGGACTCGGTCATCACGGCGGTTGGCATGGTGTCTCATGTGCCGGTGATGGTCGCGGCGATTATCGTTGCGGTACTGGTGATGATGGCGGCCTCGGGCAAGATCAGCGAATTCATCGACAAGCACCCGTCGCTGAAAATGCTCGCGCTGTCGTTCCTGCTGGTGGTCGGCACCGTGCTGATCGCCGAGTCGTTCGACGTGCACGTACCGAAAGGCTACGTCTACTTCGCCATGGCGTTCTCGCTGGCGGTCGAAGCGATCAACATCAAGATGCGTACCGCGATTGCCCGCAAGAAGAAACAGCAGGATCCGGTGAAACTGCGCAAGGATATTCCGGGTCAGTAACCCGAACATTGCACGAAAGATCAAAGGGCCTTCGGGCCCTTTTTTCATGGCCGCGTGAATCTGTTTTCATGACACTTTTGTTTCAATCCCCGCTTTAGCTGTGCAATGCTGGCGCCCAGACCGTTAGCCAACTACAGCTTAAGTATCAGAACGTAGAAATTGCGCGGTACCGTCAACTTGCCCCTCTGGGGCGCTGCTATTACGGGGGGTCTGCATGCTCACCCTGCTCAATCTGCTCTCTGCCGTGGCCCTGTTGATCTGGGGCACGCACATCGTTCGAACCGGCATCCTGCGGGTGTACGGCACCAACCTGCGCCACGTGATCGGCCAGAACATGTCCAGGCGCTGGCTGGCCTTTGTCGCCGGCATTGTCGTCACCGCGATGGTGCAGAGCAGTAACGCCACCGCCATGCTCGTGACGTCTTTCGTCGGTCAGGGCCTGATGGCGTTGACCCCGGCCCTGGCGACCATGCTGGGTGCCGACGTCGGTACGGCGCTGATGGCGCGGGTGCTGACGTTCGATCTGTCGTGGCTGTCGCCGCTGCTGATTTTCCTCGGGGTGATTTTCTTTCTGTCGCGCAAACAGACGCGGCTCGGGCAGATGGGCCGCGTGGCCATCGGGTTGGGGCTGATCATTCTGGCGCTGCAATTGATCGTCGAGGCCGCCGCGCCGATCACCCATGCCCAAGGGGTGAAGGTGATTTTCGCCTCGCTGACCGGCGATATCCTGCTCGACGCCCTGGTCGGCGCGCTGTTCGCGATGATTTCCTACTCAAGCCTCGCCGCCGTGCTGCTGACCGCCACGCTCGCCGGCGCTGCGGTGATCAGTCTGCCGGTGGCGATCGGTCTGGTGATCGGCGCCAACATCGGCAGCGGCGTGCTGGCGTTCATGAGCACCAGCATGCAGAACGCCGCCGGCCGGCAAGTGGCGCTGGGCAGTCTGCTGTACAAACTGATCGGGTTGCTGTTGATCATTCCGGTACTCGACCCGCTGGTGCACTGGATCGACAGCCTGGATTTCAGCCCGCAGGAAATGGTCATCGGCTTCCATCTGCTCTACAACACCGCGCGCTGCCTGATCCTGCTGCCGAGCGTCGGGCCGATGGCGCGGCTGTGCGCCTGGCTGCTCCCGGAGCGCCCGGAGGTCAACGGTACCGCCAAGCCGCGTCATCTGGATGCGACGGCATTGGTCACGCCGAGCCTGGCGCTGGCCAACGCTGCCCGGGAAACCCTGCGCATTGGCGACCTGATCGACAACATGCTCGACGCGACCCTCGACGTGTTGCGCGGCAAGCAGACCGCCGTCACCCAGGAAATGCGCAAGCTGACCGATGACGTCGAAGCGCTGTACAGCGCGATCAAGCTGTATCTGGCGCAGATGCCCCGCGAAGATCTCGGCGAACAGGACAGTCGGCGCTGGGCTGAGATCATTGAGCTTGCGATCAACCTCAAACTCGCCAGCGACCTGATTGAACGCATGCTGCGCAAAGTGCAGCAGCAGAAGACTTCGCAACGCCGGTCGTTTTCCGAGGACGGGCTGGAAGAACTGGCCGGTCTGCAGCAGCAATTGATCGCCAATCTGCGGCTGGGATTGTCCGTGTTCCTCAGCGGCGACAAGGAAAGCGCCCGTCAGTTGCTGCGCGAGAAACGTCGTTTTCGCGCACAGGAACGGCGTCTGGCCCACGCCCATGTCAGCCGGTTGCAACGTAAGGTCGTGCAGAGTATCGAGACCAGTTCGTTGCACCTGGAGTTGATTGCCGACATGAAACGCCTGAACTCGCTGTTCTGCAGCAGTGCCTACGTGGTGCTGGAAACTTCCGATACCGGCGCGTTGGCGGCGGACGATATGGCAGACATCACGCATTCGCCTTGAACGTCTGGGGTTGTGGTCAGTCAGTAACTCAGAGTTCAGTCTCCAGGGCGCCTTCGCGAGCAAGCTCGCTCCCACAAAGGAATGCATTTCAAATGTGGGAGCGAGCTTGCTCGCGAAAGCGATCTGACTGACGACACGGATCTCCAATTCAGCCGTATGGAAGCTCGTTATGCGTTGCCTGTTGTTCGCCTGTCTGTTGCTCGGTTCCCTGCCCGCCTTCGCCCTGGATCGTTTTCAGGTCGAAGGCTATGCGTTGCCCAATGGTTTGCAGTTGCTGCTCAAGCCCGGCACCGAGCGTGGGCACGTGGCGATCCGCTTGGTGATCGGTGTCGGGCTCGACGACTTCGATTGCAATGAAAAGGAGCTGCCGCACCTGCTCGAACACTTGCTGTTCAGCGGCATCGACGCCACCGGCGAAGGTGGCCTCGAAGAGCGCATGCAGGCCCTCGGCGGTGACTGGAACGCCTTCACCAGCAACGCCGACACCACCTTCGTCATCGAAGCCCCGGCGAAAAACCAGCGCAAGGTCCTCGATCTGCTGCTGGACCTGCTGACCCAGACCCGCTTCGACGACAACGCGATCAACGCCGCCAAACGGGTGGTCGAGCGCGAGGACGGCGGTCATTACACCCGGCTGCAACGCTTTCTCGATCGGCAGGATCTGGGCCACACCGCCAGCAATCAACTGGCGGTCGAACTGGGCCTCAAATGCCCGCAGCGGGCCGAAGTCGATGGCCTGACCCGCGAGCAGCTGGAGAAAGTACGCAAGGCCTGGTACGCGCCGAACAACATGACCCTGATCGTCGTCGGTGACCTCGACAAGTTGCTGCCGGCCTATCTGGAACGCGCGTGGGGCGCGCTGGAAGCGGTCGAACCGAGCGAACACCGTCCGTTGCCGGACATCCGCGCCAGTGCCGCTCACGAACGCACGATCACTCGCGGCTTCATCGGCAACAGCGCCAAGCTGCACTGGCTGGTGCCGGAGCCGGTGCTGGACGATCAGTACGACGAAACCTTCGATCTGCTCAAGGAATACCTGGAGTGGGCGCTGTACCGCCAATTGCGCCTGAACCACGGTTTGTCCTACGGGCCGTGGGCCGAGCGCGAAGTGTTTGGCGGTGTCGGTTTCATGAGCCTGAACGCCGATCTGGATCGCGCTGACATTGCCGAAGCCGAACAAGTGCTGGAAGACCTCAAGGCCGACCTGCTGAAAAACGGCCTCGATGCCGACACCTTCAATCGCTTGAAACAAGCCGCCATCGCCCATCAGGCCTGGGCCGTGCAAGGCACCAGCGCCTTGGCCGACTATTACTGGAGCGCCCTGGGCGACTACGAGGATGGTCGCTTCGCCGATCCTGCGCGGGAGCTGCAAGGCGTGACGCTGGAGGCGGCGAACAAGGCCATGCGCGAGTTGCTGCTGCAACCGGGTTATCTGCGCATCGAGAAACCGCTGCTCAGCGACGATCAGGTGTTGTGGCTGCTGGCGGGCGGATTGGGCGTGCTGGTGCTGATTCTGCTCGGCTGGCGCCTGCATCGGCGCAAGTCCGTGCATCCGGATTGACCGGCAGCCTCGCCACGCGGCCCGGCGGGCGCTACTCTGTCGAGGTTTTTTTCCTATCCAGTCGTGAACCGCCCACATGTCTAAATTGACCCTCCTGATCCAGCGCATTCTCGAACTGATGAAGCGCTACCCCGGGGTTATTGCGCTCGGCGGATTCATCTCCGGGGTCGGCAGTTTCATTCTGGTCGACCGGCAACAGGGGCTGGCGAGCTGGATCACCACGATCATGCTGCTGAGCTGGATCTGGCTGATGCTGGAAAACAGCCTGACCCAGCTGTTCACGCGGATCTTCAAACGGGAAATCCCCCAGCCGCTGCTGCGTTACGCGACGCAGATGATCCACCAGGAAAGCCTGTTTTTCGTCCTGCCGTTCTTCTTCATCACCACCACGTGGAACAGCGGCCAGCTGTTTTTCACCGGGCTGCTGTGCATCGCGGCGCTGATTTCGATCATCGACCCGCTCTACTACAAGTGGCTGGCGCCAAGGCGCTGGGCGTTTCTCGCGCTGCACACCCTGACCCTTTTCGCCGCCCTGCTCACGGCGCTGCCGGTGATCATGCACCTGACTACCTCGCAGAGTTTCAAATGGGCGCTGGGGATTGCGGTGGTGCTGTCGTTCCCGAGCCTGGCGTCGATCTTCCCGATCCGCACTGTGCGCAATGCGCTGGCGATCCTCAGCATCACCATCGGGATCGGCGGTGTGGGCTGGGTCCTGCGTTCGTGGGTGCCACCGGCAACGCTGTGGATGACTGACGTGGCGATCAGCACTCAGGTGCAGGACCGGGTTCCGGGCGACAGCCTCAAGGAAGTCAGCGCCGAGCAGATCCGTGGCGGCGGGCTATATGCCTACACCGCAATCAACGCGCCGCGCGGGCTCGATGAGCGGATTTATCACGTGTGGCAGTTCAACGGTAAAGAGGTCGACCGCATCGCTCTCGATATCCACGGCGGGCGCAAGGAAGGCTATCGGGCCTGGACCCACAAACAGAATTTCCCCGGCAACCCGGCGGGCAAATGGCAGGTGCGGGTGTTGACCGAAGACGGTCAGGTGATCGGCGTGCTGCGCTTCGAGGTCAAGGACAGCACACCGACCAAAGAAAAGTAACCGGGTTCGTGCTATTACGTATGCCAGCGTATTCAGCCGAACAAGCCCGGAGCTTATGACCAGCAGCCCAATGACCGGCAGTGCCCGCCTGGACACCTCGATCACCCCTGCCCGCCTGCGGGTTACCGGGGACTGGACGCTTGCCCATTACGCCGACCTCAAGCAACTGAGCGAAACGCTCCACGGCCAGTACGACGCCAACACGCCCATCGATCTCAACGGTCTCGGCGCCCTCGACACCGCCGGCGCGTCGCTGCTGGTGGAACTGCTCGGCTCGGAGCGGCTGGGCAAGTCCGCCGAACACCCCGATTGCACGCTTTCCAGCGCCGACCGCGCCTTGCTGCAAACCGTGTATCGCTCGCTGACCGACTTCTGCGTGCCGATCAAGGAACCGGAAATCAGCGTCAGCGTGCAATTGCTGACGCGCATCGGCCGGGCTGTCGACGCGGTCTGGCAAGACACGCTGCAACTGCTCGGGTTCGTCGGCCTGATCCTCGAAACCATCACTCGCAGTCTGTTCCGGCCCAGGCGCTGGCGGATTACGCCGATGATCGCCCATATCGAACAGACCGGCCTCGACGCCGCGCCCATCGTCGCGTTGCTGACCTTTCTGGTGGGCGCCGTGGTGGCGTTTCTCGGGGCGACGGTGCTGGCCAGTTTCGGTGCCAGCGTGTTCACCGTGGATCTGGTGGGTTTCGCCTTCCTGCGGGAATTCGGCGTGTTGCTTACGGCGATCCTGATGGCCGGCCGTACCGCCAGTGCCTTTACCGCGCAGATCGGCTCGATGAAGGCCAACGAAGAAATCGACGCGATCCGCACACTCGGCCTCGACCCCATGGAATTGCTGGTGGTGCCGCGGGTGCTGGCGCTGCTGGTGGCGCTGCCGATGCTGACCTTTCTGGCGATGATCTGCGGGATCGTCGGCGGCGCGGTGGTCTGCGCGGTGTCGCTGGATATTTCGCCGGCGATGTTCCTGTCGCTGCTGCAAAGCGACATAGGGATTCAACATTTCCTGGTGGGCCTGGTCAAAGCCCCGATCTTTGCCTTCCTGATTGCCGCCATCGGTTGTCTGGAGGGCTTCAAGGTCAGCGGCAGCGCCGAATCGGTCGGCGCCCACACCACTTCGAGCGTGGTGCAATCGATTTTCGTGGTGATCGTGCTCGACGCGGTCGCCGCGCTGTTTTTCATGGAGATGGGCTGGTGAGTCGTCTACCCCGCGCGCCCTCCGAGGCGGTGATCGAAGTCCGTGGCCTGTGCAATCGCTTCGGCCGCCAGAGCGTGCACGAGAATCTCGACCTCGACTTATACAAGGGCGAGATCCTGGCCGTGGTCGGCGGCTCCGGCAGCGGTAAATCGGTGCTGCTGCGCAGCATCGTCGGCTTGCGCCAACCGAGCGAGGGCGCGGTCAAGGTGTTCGGTCAGAACCTGCCGAGCCTGGCGGAGCATGAGCGTTCCTTGATTGAACGGCGTTTCGGTGTGCTGTTCCAGAAAGGCGCGCTGTTCTCGTCGTTGACGGTGACCGAGAACGTCGCCCTGCCGCTTATTGAACACGCCGGTCTGAGCCGCGATGACGCCGAGCATCTGGCGGCGGTGAAGCTGGCGCTGGCCGGGCTGCCGCTGTCGGCGGCGGACAAATACCCCGCCTCGCTGTCCGGCGGCATGATCAAGCGTGCGGCACTGGCCCGGGCGCTGGCGCTGGACCCGGACATCCTGTTTCTCGACGAACCCACCGCCGGCCTCGATCCGATTGGCGCGGCGCAGTTCGACCAATTGATCCTGACCCTGCGCGACGCGCTCGGCCTGAGCGTGTTTCTGGTGACCCACGACCTCGACACGCTCTACACCATCACCGACCGCGTCGCGGTACTCGCGCAGAAGAAGGTGCTGGTGGCCGGTCCCATCGATGTGGTCTCGGAAACCGACGACGCGTGGATTCACGAATACTTCCACGGCCCTCGCGGCCGCTCGGCGCTGGACGCCGCCAAACAGCTCAACGAGGTCTGACATGGAAACCCGAGCCCATCATGTGTTGATCGGCCTGTTCACGGTGATTGTGGTGGCGGGCGCCCTGCTCTTCGGTCTGTGGCTGGCCAAGTCCAGCGTCGACACCGAGTTCAAGGATTACGAAATCGTCTTCAACGAAGCGGTCAGCGGCCTGTCCCGGGGCAGTCCGGTGCAGTACAGCGGGATCAAGGTCGGCGATGTGGTCAGCCTGCGCCTCGACCCGAAGGACCCGCGCCGGGTGCTGGCACGGATTCGTCTGGCGGGTGACACGCCGGTCAAGGAAGACACTCAGGCCAAACTGGCTCTGGCCGGGATCACCGGCACCTCGATCATCCAGCTCAGCGGAGGCACGCCAGAGAGCCCGAAACTCAAGGGCCACGACGGCAACCTGCCGACCATCGTCGCATCGCCCTCGCCCATTTCGCGGCTGCTCAATGACAGCAATGACCTGATGAGCGGGGTCAGCACGCTGCTGAGCAACGCCAATCAGATGTTCTCCGCCGACAACATCGAGCGCGTGAGCAAAACCCTCGAGCATCTGGAGCAGACCACCGGTTCGATCAACGATCAGCGCGGCGATCTGCGCCAGGCCATGCAACAACTGGCGACGGTCGGCAAACAGGCCGGCAACATGCTTGAACAGACGTCTGCGCTGATGCGTAACGCCAACGGTTTGCTCAACGATCAGGGCAAGCAGGCGCTGGGCAGTGCCGAACAGGCGATGAAATCCCTGGAGCAAAGCAGCGCCACCATCAACGGCTTGCTCAGCAAGAATCAGAATTCCCTCGACAGCGGCATGCAGGGCCTTAACGGTCTGGCCCCGGCGATCCGCGAACTGCGTGAAACCCTGAACTCGCTGCGCGCCATTTCCCAACGCCTGGAGGCCAACCCCAGCGGTTACCTGCTGGGCAGTGACAAGAACAAGGAGTTCACGCCATGAAGCTGACTCGCCTCGCCCTCCTCGCCGGCTTCACGCTGATCAGTGCGTGCTCGATCCTGCCCAAGTCCGAACCGCTGGACGTCTACCGTTTGCCAGCCGCACAGGCGCCCGCCTCGGCCGGTTCGGCGGCGGCTCGGCACTGGTCGCTGCGTCTGAACAAACTGCAGGCCAGCGAAGCGCTGAATCGGCCGAGCATCGCGGTGATTCCCCAAGGGGATGTGATCAGCAGCTACAAGGCCTCGCGCTGGAGCGATCCGGCACCGGTGCTGGTGCGTAATCGATTGCTTGATGGCTTTGCGCGTGATGGCCGGGTGACGTTGCTCAGTACCGATGACAGCAATTTTGCTGCGGACCTGGAGCTGGGCGGCAGCCTGCAAGCGTTTCAGACCGAGTACCAGGGCAATCAGGCCAGCGTCGTGGTGCGGGTCGATGCGTTGCTGGTGCGCGGTTATGACCAGAAGATTCTCGCCAGCCAGCGCTTTGAAGAGCGCCAGCCGCTGAGTGATGTGCAGGTGCCGGCGGTGGTGGCCGGGTTTGGACAGGCCAGTGATCGCCTCACCGCGAAGGTTGTGGCATGGACCGTTCAGCAAGGCCAGCAGTTTGCGCAACAACCCAGACCTTGAGGCTCCATATTCGAGATTTGTGTTTAACCGAAGAACCAGTAGCAGACGCCGATAGCGCCGAGCACGCCCGCCAGCTCGGCCAGCAGCGCGCATCCCACGGCATGCCGTGCCCGCTGGATGCCCACCGCGCCGAAGTACACCGCCAGCACGTAGAACGTGGTCTCGGTGCTGCCCTGGATTGTCGCCGCCACCAGCGCCGGGAAACTGTCCACGCCCGAGGTCTTCATGGTTTCGATCAGCATCGCCCGGGCGGCGCTGCCGGAGAACGGTTTGACCATGGCAGTCGGCAGCGCATCGACGAAACGCGTGTCCCACCCTGCCCACTCCACCAGATGGCGAATGCCGTCGAGACCGAAATCCAGCGCACCTGAGGCACGCAATACGCCGATCGCGCACAGCATCGCCACCAGATACGGCAGCAGGCTCTTGGCAACGTCGAAACCTTCCTTCGCCCCTTCGACAAAGGCCTCGTAGACCTTCACCTTGCGCAATGCGCCGATCACCAGGAACAGCATGATCAGGCCGAACAGCGTCAGGTTGCCGAGAATCGATGACAGCCCCGCCAGCGCGGTGGCCGACATTGTCGCGAGCAGCGCCATGAAGCCGCCGAGAATCAGCGCACCGGGAATCAGGTAAGCCAGCACCACCGGGTCCCACACACGCAGGCGCTGCATGAACGCCACCGACAGGAAGCCGACAATGGTCGAGCAACTGGTGGCCAGCAGGATCGGCAGGAACACCAGCGTCGGGTCCGGCGCGCCTTGCTGGGCGCGGTACATGAAAATCGTCACCGGCAGCAGGGTCAGGGACGAGGCGTTGAGCACCAGGAACAGGATCTGCGCGTTGCTGGCGATGGTCGAGCTGGGGTTGAGCTCCTGCAGCGCCTTCATGGCCTTGAGGCCGATCGGCGTGGCGGCGTTGTCCAGGCCAAGGCCGTTGGCGGCAAAGTTCAGGGTGATCAGGCCCAGCGCCGGGTGACCTGCCGGCACCTCCGGCATCAGCCGCAGGAACAGTGGCCCGAGCACCTTGGCCAGCCATTCGACGATGCCGGCCTTCTCGGCGATGCGCAGAAAACCCAGCCACAGGGTCAGCGTGCCGAACAGCAGCACCATGACTTCGACCGACAGCTTGGCCATGGCAAAAATGCTTTCCACCATCGCCGCGAAGATTCCGGCGTTACCGCCGATCAGCCATTGTCCCAGTGCCGAAACGGCTGCCACGATGAAGAAGCCAAGCCACAGGCCATTAAGCATCAGTCAAATCCCCCGGAAGATGCGGCGAATGATAGCGGGGTCGCCAGAAACGACAAACCCCGGATTTCTCCGGGGTTTGTCGGGGTGCCTTGCGGCGGGGATCAGTTTTTCGAAACGTCACCGGCCGGCAGTTTTTCTTTGCTGCGCCAGTGCGGCAGCGAGTTCCAGTAGCGCTGGCCTTTCGCGTCGTCGTACATGCCTTCCCAACGTGCGATGACCAGTACGGCGAGGGCGTTGCCGATGACGTTCAGGGCGGTACGCGCCATGTCCATCACACGGTCGACACCGGCGATGAAAGCCAGGCCTTCCAGCGGGATGCCGACGCTGCCCAGGGTGGCCAGCAGCACCACGAAGGACACGCCCGGTACACCGGCGATGCCTTTGGAGGTGACCATCAGGGTCAGGACCAGCAGCAGTTGCTGGCTGATCGACAGGTCGATGCCGTACAGCTGGGCAATGAAGATCGCCGCGATGGACTGGTACAGGGTCGAACCGTCGAGGTTGAACGAGTAGCCGGTCGGTACCACGAAGCTGCAGATGGCTTTCGGTGCGCCGTAGGCTTCCATCTTCTCGATCACGCGTGGCAGCACGGTTTCCGAGGAGGCGGTGGAGTAAGCCAGCACCAGTTCATCCTTGAAGATGCGCATCAGCTTGATCACCGAGAAACCGAACATCTTGGCGATCAGGCCCAGAACCACGAAGGCGAAGAAGGCGATGGCGACGTAAACCAGGATCACCAGTTTGGCCAGCGGCAGCAGCGAGGCGAAACCGAAGTTGGCCACGGTCACCGCGATCAGGGCGAACACACCGATTGGCGCGTAATTCATGATCATGTGGGTGACTTTGAACATGCTTTCCGAGACGCCCTGGAACATCTTCACCAGCGGCTCGCGCAGGTCCGACTGCAGGCTCGACAGACCGAGGCCGAACAGCACGGAGAAGAAGATGATCGGCAGCATCTCGCCGCGGGCCATGGCCGCGAAGATGTTCGACGGGATCAGGTTGAGGATGGTCTCGATGAACGCGTGTTCATGCTGCACTTCAGCGGCGGTCGCCTGGTACTTGGAGATGTCCACGGTGCCCAGGGTGCTCATGTCGATGCCCGCACCCGGATGGAACAGGTTGGCCAGCAGCAGGCCGACGACGATGGCGATGGTGGTGACGATTTCGAAGTAGATGATGGTCTTCAGGCCGATGCGCCCGAGCTTCTTGGCGTCGCCCACGCCGGCGATGCCGACGATCAGGGAAGAGATGACGATCGGGATCACGATCATCTTGATCAGACGGATAAAGATATCGCCTGCCGGTTGCAGGACGTTGCTGATCCACCAGGCCTTCTCGGCACTGAAATGGTTGAGCAACGCACCGATTGCAATCCCCAATACCAGACCGATGAGGATCTGCCAGGCGAGGCTAAGCTTTGCCTTCTTCATTATCTTTACCCTTACTTGCGTTTGACTCAGGCACATGCAGGAACTGGAACGCTCATCAGCGGAAAAGTCTGTGCATCTGCCTCCGTATAAGGTGCCCCGAAGCGCGTGTTTACGGCTCTCCGGCAGGCGAAAAAAGGCGCAACTATTCCGATGCAAGGTTGCGCCGTCTAATGCCGTAAACGCCTACCCTATGCCGAATCGGCATGAGCTTTTTCAAATGAAACTGGCGTCCCAACCGGTTCGAATACGACATTTCGGCAGGCATAAGTGCCGTGAACCGGCCATTACAGCGTAGGTTGGTTGTTTTTTGAACGAGTGATTTCGACAAAAAATTCAGGAAAAAGCCTACGTTCGGACTCTAAATGTCCGACTTACTTGATCGACTCTTTCTCGATATACGGTCGCAACGAAACACCGCGAAATGCTTTCGCATGCAGTGTGGGCGATAAAAAGACGAGCAGAACGCTCTGGATCAACGTTTTGTCACGTTGCAAGCCCAGCGCAAGTCCGTCGAACCGCTCCGGTTGGCGGACTTGCGTCGCAGCTTTTACCCTGACCCGGCCCTCATCGCAGGCACTCCCTGTACCCGTAGGTCACTCCGACCCTGCAACAGTCAGAACGTCCCGGCCCCCTGGTCATGCACCGGCCTTCCTCGGGCGGGTGCAATAGAGGACAGCCTCTCGGCTGCCCTCATGTTCAATACCAGTTCGGATCTTTCTTCAGTGTTTCCATCAACAGATCCTGCATGCCCTGGTCGGGCTTGCCGAGGAAGCGGTAGGTGGCATGTCGCGTTGGCGACTTGTCGGCCGGCAATCCTTCGGGCACATCGACCAGCATGGCGTAGGCGTCTTTCTTGTCGAAGCTGAAGGCGACGATCAGGCGGTGGTTAAGGCATTTGTCCTGCGATTCGCAGAGCGGCCCCACCAGATATTGATCGCCATCTTCGGTGACGGCATTCATCTGTTGGTCCGGCGCGCCGGACAGGTTCATCACCCATTCCGGCAGGCGTTCTTCCTTCTTCACCACGCCTTCCCAGGTTTCCCTGTATTGCGGGTCGGAACTCAACAGCTCGTTGACCCGCGTCTGGCCGTCATTGGCCGCCATCGCCATGGCACTACCGCCCAGGAGCAGGGCGGCTGCCAGCGTCTTTAAACCCTTCATGTTCAGCCTCGACCGCGACGGCCAAAGAAGAAAGAAGCGATGAACATCACCAGGAAAACGACAAATAGAATCTTGGCGATACCCGTGGCGGTGCCCGCGATACCACCGAAGCCCAGTACTGCAGCGATGATGGCAATGATCAGGAAAGTAATTGCCCAGCTCAACATGGTGATTCTCCTTGCTTCTATTTAAGGGTGTTGCCGGTCTTGGCGCGGGGGCGCCCAGATTCGTTGATTAGAAAACCCAGCGTTCTTCACGGGGCATGTCGCCCAGCGGCTGTGGTTGGTCGACGTCCATCATGCGCATTGCGCCGTTGTCTGCCTGGCTGCTGCTGACGGCGCTGAAGTGGGTCTGTGTCGCGTGTTGCATGTAAATCAGGGGCTCAGGATGCTGACTCTGCTCCCAGCGCAGGTATTGCTGGCAAGCGATCAGCGTAATCAGCAGCGCAAGTGCGCCAAACAAGGCCTGCTGCAAGTGCAGTGGCGAAATACGCATTTGGGCGGCACGTGGGCGAGTCATCCTGGGTTCCTCACTCTTGTTCGGTTGGGGCAGTGCATTTCTGCCCGGGCTGAGAGAGGTATTGCAGCCTGCATGCCAGCTTTTTTGTTTTAAAAAAATCAATAAAATCAGTTGGTTACAGATGTAGTGAAAATTCCTGACGACGCATCCTGCACGATGACCCCCGCAGGCTCGTGCGTAATGCACGATTATTTCGTAGGAAAAATCATTCTTTTTGAATTGAGTGCAGGGTGCAGATGTCAGAAAAGTAGGCAGGAAACCGACTTGAAACGGTGCGATGTTTAAAAAATCAACAAAATCAGAGGATTAGCCGTTATGGCAGGAGAGAGCTACCCTGCAATGGCTGGAATCGATCAGAATCAACCATGCAACTTGCCCGATTTTTCCGGGACTAACCCAAGACATTTACTTATGGAGCGTAGGAAAAATGGAATCAGCCACTGAGCACCAAGGCCGCATTCTGCTGGTGGACGATGAATCCGCCATCCTGCGAACCTTCCGTTATTGCCTCGAAGACGAAGGTTATACAGTCGCCACCGCCAACAGCGCGGCCCAGGCTGACGCGCTGTTGCAACGTCAGGTGTTCGATCTTTGCTTCCTTGATTTGCGCCTCGGCGAAGACAACGGTTTAGATGTGCTGGCGCAAATGCGCATCCAGGCGCCGTGGATGCGGGTAGTGATCGTCACCGCCCATTCGGCCGTCGACACTGCGGTGGATGCGATCCAGGCTGGCGCCGCCGATTATCTGGTCAAGCCGTGCAGTCCGGATCAACTGCGCCTGGCGACTGCCAAGCAGCTTGAGGTACGTCAGCTTTCGGCGCGCCTGGAAGCCCTGGAAGGCGAGATCCGCAAACCCAAGGACGGTCTCGATTCCCACAGCCCGGCGATGAAAGTCGTACTCGAAACGGCGCGGCAAGTGGCGAGTACTGACGCCAACATCCTGATTCTCGGCGAGTCCGGCACCGGTAAAGGTGAATTGGCCCGAGCCATTCACGGCTGGAGCAAGCGCGAGAAGAAATCCTGCGTCACCATCAATTGCCCGTCGCTGACCGCCGAACTGATGGAAAGCGAGCTGTTCGGTCACAGTCGCGGCGCGTTTACCGGGGCCAGTGAAAGTACCTTGGGACGGGTCAATCAGGCTGATGGCGGCACGCTGTTTCTCGACGAGATCGGCGATTTTCCGTTGACGTTGCAACCCAAGTTGCTGCGTTTCATTCAGGACAAGGAATACGAGCGGGTGGGGGATCCGGTCACCCGCCGGGCCGATGTGCGCATTCTCGCCGCCACCAACCTCAATCTTGAAGACATGGTGCGCGACGGCCGTTTCCGTGAAGACCTGCTCTATCGCCTGAACGTCATTACCCTGCATTTGCCGCCGTTGCGCGAACGCGCCGAAGACATCCTGACCCTGGCCGACCGGTTCCTTGCACGCTTTGTGAAGGAATATGCGCGTCCTGCGCGGGGCTTCAGTGACGAGGCCCGCGAAGCGCTGCTCGGCTACCGCTGGCCGGGCAACATTCGCGAGCTGCGTAACGTGGTCGAGCGAGCGAGCATCATCTGCCCGCAGGAGCGCGTGGAAATCAGCCACCTCGGCATGGCCGAACAACCGGCGAACAATGCGCCACGGGTTGGCGCTGCGTTGAGCCTCGATGAGTTGGAGAAAGCCCACATCGGCGCGGTATTGGCGACTGCCGGGACCCTCGATCAGGCCGCCAAGACCTTGGGGATTGACGCTTCGACACTGTATCGCAAGCGCAAGCAGTACAACCTGTGAGCATCCGCCGATGAAACTGGCGATGAAGTTGCGGACCCGCTTGTTCCTGAGCATATCCGCACTGATCACCGTGGCCTTGCTCGGGCTGTTGCTCGGGCTGGTCAGCGTGATGCAGATGGCCGGGACCCAGGAGGCGTTGATCCGCAACAACTTCGTCACCCTCGATCTCGGACTCAAACTGCGCCAGACCCTCGGCGATCAGCTGATCATGATGCTTGCCGAGAAGCCCGACCCCGTGGCGTTCGAGGCGTCCAAACGGCGTTATTTCGAATTGCTCGACGAGGGCATCGCCCAGGAACAGAAAGACGACGACCGTCCATACGGTTTCAGCCAGGCAAAAGCCGATTACCTGAACTTCCTCCAGGCGTTCGACATTTCACGCGACCCGGCAGCTGCCCTGAGTGGCGGTGGCGATTTGCGTGAGCGCTTCAATACGCTACGCAACGGATTGATCACCGAGCACAAACACGCACTGGACAACATCAATTCGGTCCAGCACGCCGCCCGCGACCGCGCGTTGCTGATTTCCGGCCTGCTTGGGCTGGTTGGGCTGGCAGTGCTGATCATCGGCTTCATCACCGCCCAAGGCATTGCCCGGCGTTTTGGTGCGCCGATCGAGGCGCTGGCCAAAGCGGCGGACAATATCGGCCAAGGCAATTTCGAAGTGATGCTGCCGGTATCTTCGGCGATGGAGATCAACCTGTTGACCCGCCGCTTCGGGCTGATGGCCGAAGCTTTGCGCGAACACCAGGCGACCAATGTCGACGAATTGCTTGCCGGCCAGCAGCGACTGCAGGCGGTACTCGACAGCATCGATGACGGCTTGCTGATGATCGATCGTCAGGGACGTCTGGAACACTTGAACCCTGTGGCCCAGCGACAACTGGGCTGGGACAGCGACCGTTTCGGCGAGGGCCTGGGTACGGCGCTTCAGCGTCCGGAACTGGATGCACAACTGCAACTGGTGTTGCGCGGTGGCACGCTGGAGCGAGCGCCGGATGATTTGAGCATCGAAGTCGATGGCGAATCGCGTCTGCTGACCTACAGTCTTACGCCGGTCAGCCATACCCAGGGGCACATCCTCGGCGCCGTGATGGTGTTGCATGACGTCACCGAGCAGCGCGCCTTCGAGCGGGTGCGCAGCGAGTTCGTGCTGCGTGCGTCCCACGAATTGCGCACACCGGTCACGGGCATGCACATGGCGTTCGGCCTGTTCCGCGAGCGGGCGAAGTTTCCACCGGAGTCTCGCGAGTCCGACCTGCTCGACACGGTCAACGAAGAAATGCAGCGCCTGATGCAGTTGATCAACGATCTGCTGAATTTCTCGCGGTATCAGAGTGGGTTGCAGAAGCTCACGCTGGCGCCGTGTTCCATCGAAGACTTGCTGGAACAGGCGCGTTTGCGTTTCGCCGATCCAGCGGCCGAGAAGGGCGTTGCCCTGCAGGTCGAAGCGCAAGGTCCGCTGCCACGCCTGCAAGCGGATCAGGCGCAGCTCGATCGAGTCCTCGACAACCTGATCGACAACGCGTTGCGCCACACCGCGCGTGACGGGCTGATCCGCTTGCAGGCCCGGCGCCATGGCGAGCGGGTAATCATCAGCGTCGAAGACAACGGCGAAGGGATTGCTTACGGTCAGCAAGGGCGGATTTTCGAACCCTTCGTCCAGGTCGGCAGGAAGAAGGGCGGTGCCGGGCTGGGACTGGCGCTGTGCAAGGAAATCGTCCAGCTGCACGGTGGACGGATGGGCGTTTACTCGCGGCCGGGGCAGGGCACGCAGTTCTACATGGCGCTGGCCGTCTAGGCTTCGTCGTCGAGTCGGCGTCCGGCGAGTCGTCGGCCACGGGTGATCAATTCGATGAACTGCACCGCGCTCAAGGCGTGGGCGAACAGCCAGCCCTGGCCGAATTTCACCCCTTCACTGCTCAGCAGCTCGGCCTGGGATTCATATTCGATGCCTTCGGCGATCACCTTCAGGTCCAGTGCCTGGGCCATGTGGATAATGTGCGGCGCAACACCACTGCTGGCAGCATCATGCCCGAGGGCGTCGATGAACGCCTTGTCGATCTTCAGGCAGTCCACGGGCAAGGTTTGCAGATAGGCGAGGCTGCAATAGCCGGTGCCGAAATCGTCGATCAGCACCTGATGGCCGACATCACGCAGCGCTTGCAGGTTTTCCCTGGCCACCACCACATCGATCAGACCGCGTTCGGTCACCTCGAACGCAATCTGCCGCGCCGCGACCCGGTGCAGGGTCAGCAGCCGCGCCATGACCTGGCCGATGCGCGGCACCATCACGTCGCAGGCGGCCAGGTTCACCGAGATATACAGCTGCGGGTTGGCCCGCAGCAACTGGCCCAACTGTTCGAGCAAGCGCTGCAGGACGAAGTCGGTCATCTGGCGAATCTGCCCGGTGTTTTCGGCCATCGGGATGAACAGGTCGGGACTGGTCAGCGTGCCGTCCGGTCGGCGCCAGCGCAGCAGCGCTTCGGCGCCGACGCAGTTGCGGCTGTCGAGATCGAAAATCGGCTGATAAAGCACCTGCAATTCACCCCGACGAATCGCGCCGTGCAACTCGGCGTCCAGCGACTGGCGCTGGCGTACGATCCAGAACACCAGAACGCCCACCACCGCACCGAGCACCAGACAGAACGGCACCATCCACCACCAGAGCTGCGGAATGTGCATGCCCGTGCGTGGGCTGATCAGCACCAGTTGATATTCCGGGTTGTCGGTGGGCATGCGGTAGATCAGGCGCGACTGGGTGACTTGCAGCGCATCCCGGGTTTTCGGCGGCCAGGGTTGCGCGGGTGGCCAGGTCTGTGGAACGCCGAGTACCGGAATCGCCCGGGTGCCGTGATCCAGCACCACCAACAGACTGCTGCCGGGCGACAGGTCGACCATGTCGGTCAGGTGCCCGCGTGAGGTGGCAACGCGAAAATTGCCGCGCCCGAGCATCAGCGCCGCGCGGTTTTCATCGGGTTCGGTGGTGGTGTTCAGCCAGTAACTGTAGGTCGGACCTTTGATGTCCGGAGGACGGATCACCGACAGGCCATCCTGGCGCGGACGGTTGGAACAGATCCGCGTGGCGTCCATGTAGGCGGCTTCGTAGACGAAGCGATAGTTGAACGTCACTTGCTGCAACGTGGCGATCATCTCGTCGTCGCAGCTGCGCAAGGGTTGGGCTTCGAGGTCGTCGAGGCTTTCGCGCAACTGGCCGAACAGTTGCTCCAGACGCGCCAGGAACCGCTCGCCCTGGGCATTCATTTCCTGGCTTTCGCTTTGCTCGACCTGGCGCACGGCCACGAACAGCCCGCCGGTGATCAGCAGGCTCGCACTGAGGACAGCCGCGATCATCGCCAGAAACCAGGGGCGATAAAACCAGCTACGCAGCGTCTCTCGGGTAGCAACCATCATGGATATCCGAAGAATTACCAATGAGTTATAGCTGCTGATTGCGTTTTCGCCCTGACCGTCGGGCGGGCGTCATTATTTTGTCTGATTCAACACCAGCAGCAACGCTGCCGTTTGTGCATCCGGCGTGCCGTCAAAGCGCGTCGGGCGGTAGTGCATCTGGAAGGCCGCGAGCACATGACGGGTCGCTACATCAAGCTCGCCGGTCTGCGGCGTCGAGTAGCCCAGGCGCGCCAGTTGGCTCTGGAACCAGGTGATGCTCGGCAGTTCGGCATCGAACTGCGCCTGTTGGCGTGCCACCGCTTGTTCGTTGGGCCAGAGCCCCAGCCCTTCGGCGGCCAGGCGCTTCCATGGGAACAGTGGCCCCGGGTCGAGCTTGCGCAGCGGGGCGATGTCGCTGTGGCCAATGATGTGGCGCGGGCTGATGCCCTGGCGTTTGCTGATGTCCTTGAGCAGAACGATCAGCGATTGCACCTGGGCTTCGCTGTAGGGATACCAGAGGCGACCGGTCGGTGTGTCCTTGAAGCCCGGATTGACGATTTCGATGCCGATCGAGCTGGAGTTGAGCCAGGTGCGGCCTTGCCATTCGCTTTCGCCGGCATGCCAGGCACGGAGGTTCTCGTCCATCAGCTTGTAGATGGTGGCGTTCTTGTCGTCGCCGATCAGGTAATGGCTGCTGACTTCGCCGTGGGTCAGCAATTGCAGTGAGTGTTCGAGCGAGGCGGACGTGTAGTGCACGATCACAAACTGCACGCGACTGTCGTGATTGAGCGAAGGATGGCTGGTGTCAAAACGCGGGCCGCTGGCACAACCGGCCAGGAGGATCAGCGACACGAGGAGGGTAAAAAATTTCATGGCAGAGGGCAGTACACGCAAGACGATAATGCAACAGTGTAACGTATCGCCTTGCGCTTCGACGCTTGAAGGGCTGATTTAAACAATATGGAACAATTGCCTCAGCCCAGCTCCACCCGGTTACGCCCTGCGTTTTTCGCCCGGTAAAGCGCCTGATCGGCTCTTTTGAGCACCAGATCGCTGTGTTCTCCTGGCCGGAACGACGCCAGTCCCATGGAAACCGTGATCGTGACGCGCTCACCCTTGAAGTGAAACGGGCAGGCTTCGATGGCCGCTCGCAGGGTTTCCAGGAATTTGGCGCCGACGGCCGGCGTAGTGGCTGGCAGCAGCAGGACAAATTCTTCGCCGCCGAAACGAGCGATGAAGTCGCTGCCACGCAGGCGCTTGCGCAGCACCGTCGCGATGATCTTCAACACCTTGTCGCCGGCCAGATGGCCATAGTTATCGTTGATCCGTTTGAAATGATCGAGGTCGAGCATGGCCAGGCTAAGGGTGTTGCCGTGTTGCCGCCATTGAGCGATTTCATGTTCGAGCCGTTCGGTCCAGGCGGCGCGGTTGGGCAGGCCGGTGAGTGGATCGATCAGGGCTTTCTGGCGCTGCTCTTCAAGGTGTTCGCGATAGCCCAGCGCTTCCTGCTCCATGTGCGCCACGCGCTCGGCCAGGCTTTTCAGGCGTCCGGCGACTTCCTGTTCCCGGGCGTCTCGCTGCTTCTGGTGCTGATCCATGGTGCCGAGCAGGCCTTCGAGGTGGTTTTCCAGCACTTGCTTCAGATCATCCAGATCAGCCGCTTCCTGCACGCTGTTCTGCAAGCCGTCGACCTGTTCGCGGATCTGCGTGTCCATCGCCCGCGACGCGGAGCTGTTGTCGGCGTGGCCTTCGCTGGCGGCCTGCAAGTTGCTCTGAAATGCTTCGAGGCGTTCATTGAGTTGCTGCAGGTAGGCTTCGAATTCGTGCTGGCCGCTGTCGGTAATGGCCAGCATCAAGGTCGCCAGATCGTCGAGGATCGGCAGCAGTTCGTACCAGTTCAGACCGTTTTTCAGGCGGTCGCGCATGGCTTCGGCTTGCGGGCGGTGGCGCTCCGGCAGGGTCAGGTCATCCAGTAATCCGATCAGCGTGTCTTCGATATGTTTGGCGACCGAGCTGTAGGACGGTTCCGGCGAGTCGGGCAGGGCATAGAGAATGTCGTGCTCGGATTGCTCCGGATCGATGGCTGCCAGTGCCTGAGCGATGGGTTCGGGCAGGGGGAGGCTGTCGAGGATCACGGGTGGCGGGGTATCGCCGGGGTGGATCAGTTCGTCCGGATTAATGGCTTTCGGCGCTGCGGGCGCGAAAACCGGAGGAGGCGTGAAGGCCTGCGGCTCCGGCTCAGGCTTAGTGGGTTCTGGTTCGGTGGGTTCTGGTTCGCCGGGGGCCGTGGGGGCTTCGGTGAGGATTCTGGAAGGCTCAAAGGCAACCACCTCCGGCTCAGAATGGTACTCAGGCAGCGGCGCGGGAGTTTTCGCTGGTTCTGCCACGGTTTCGGCGACCGGTGCTTGGCTGGCGGGCGCAGGGGCGAGCGTTTCGCTGGTCGTGACAGGTGCTTCCTGCAAGGGCGCAATTTCATGCGTGACGGGCGTTTGGTCTGGCTGTGCTGGAGGCGCGACCACGCCAGGCTGAGTCACTGCGGCATGCGTTTCCTCGCTGTCGCGGCTGCCGAACAGGCGCTGCAACAGCCCCGGGCGCCCGGGTTCCGCTGGCGTCTCCAGCCGGCTCAAGGCCTTGCCCTGCAAGCCGCTGAGCTCGCTGAGCAACAGCGGCATTTCCCTTGCCTGACTGACCCGGCCGTCCAGTTGCTTGGCGAATTTCTTCAGCGGCTGGGCCACATCGCGGGGCAGCGGGAGGGATTGCAACTGAGTAACCAGCGCAGTCAGTGCGGTGCTGACCTGTTCGATCCGGGTTTCCCGGCGCTGCTCGGAATCGAGCACGGCTTTTTCCAGGCGTGGCAACAGGGCGGCGAGGCCGGCGTCCATGTCATCGGTGCGCACCACGTCGCGCATTTCTTTCATGCACTGATCGACTACGCGGTCGGTGCCTTCCGCCGCCAGGGTGCTGCGCACCAGACCACGGCGCAGCAAGTCGAGCCGGGCGTCCCATCGACGTTCGAGCTTTTCCTGTTGTTCGATGCTTTTGAGGTATTTCTCTTTCCAGCGCTGGGCTTCGTCGCTCATTCAGGGGTTCCGCGAAGGGCAGTGCTCAACGCGGGCAATGCATCGGCCGTGAGCGAACCCGGCAGACGAATCTCTACCGCGACCGGCAGGTGATCGGAAATCGGTTGTGCCAGCACTTCGACCTTTTCCAGGGCCAGGGTCGGGCTGAGCAGAATATGGTCCAGGCAACGCTGTGGGCGCCAGCTGGGGAATGTCGCTTCGAGTTGCGGGGCCAACAGGCCGAGGTCGCGCAACGGCGAGTGTTGCAGCAGATCGCTGGCGTGGGTATTCATGTCGCCCATCAGCACCTGATGCTTGTAGCCGCCGATCAGCTCGCGGATGTAGGCCAGTTGCATGCTGCGCACGCGCGCGCCCAGTGCCAGATGCATCATCACCACTACCAGCGCTTCCGGGCCCTCGCCAAAACGCACCAGAATTGCACCGCGCCCTTTCGGACCCGGCAGCGGATGGTCCTCGATTGCCCACGGTCGCAGGCGACTGAGCACGCCATTGCTGTGCTGGGCCAGTCGGCCAAGGTTGCGATTGAGTTGTTGATACCAGTAAGGGAAGGCGCCCAGTTGGGCCAGGTGTTCGACCTGATTGACGTAGCCTGAACGAAGGCTGCCGCCATCGGCTTCCTGCAGGGCGACGAGATCGAAGTCGCCGAGCAGATTGCCGATCTTTTGCAGATTGCTGGAGCGCCCGGGGTGCGGCAGCAGATGCTGCCAGCTGCGGGTCAGGTAGTGCCGATAGCGCTCGGTGCTGATGCCGACCTGAATATTGAAGCTGAGCAAGCGCAGACGGCTGTCTGCGGGCAGGCCCGTCGATTCCAGGTGATGCTCGTTGACCTGCGGATCATGCAGGCCAACGACGCGTCCGGTTCCCCAGCGGCGCATGGCGATTGCCGCGCTTAGTTGGCGGCTGCCTTGCTGGCCGCTCGCTCTTTGGCCACCAGTTGGTCAGCCAGTTTCAGCGCTTGTTCGGCGCCGCCGGCAGAGCCGATGTCGAAGCGGTATTTACCGTTGACGATCATGGTTGGAACGCCGGAGATTTCATACTTCTTGGCCAGCTCGCGGGCTTTTACGATCTGCCCTTTGATGGCGAACGAATCGAAGGTCGCCAGGAACTTGTCCTTGTCCACGCCTTGAGTGGCGAGGAAGTCGGCCATGTCGTTCTTGTCGGTCAGTTTCTTGTGTTCTTTCTGGATCGCGTTGAATACGGCAGCGTGCACGTTGTGCTCGACGCCCATGGCTTCCAGGGTCAGGAACATTTGACCGTGAGCGTCCCAAGGACCGCCGAACATCGCAGGAATGCGCACGAAGTTGACGTCGGACGGCAGTTTCTCAACCCATGGATTGATCACCGGCTCGAACGCGTAGCAGTGCGGGCAGCCATACCAGAACAGCTCGACCACTTCGATCTTGCCAGGCACGGCGACCGGCACCGGGTTGCTCAGCTCGACGTAAGGGGCAGCAGGGGCTTCGGCGGCCTGGGCGGTCACGCCGAACAGGCTGGCAGCGACGAGGGCGGCGCTGATGATCAGGTTACGCATGCTTTACTCCTGGACAATTTTGGTCGCCTCGCGCGACCTGTTTTCAGACAGGTCCTGGCGGGCATGAGTTCTGTAGTGTAACGGCAGCGGCCACAAAAAAGGGCGGCCAAAGCCACCCTTTTTATACTTGCTGCGACGGATTAATCGAGCGTTAACGTGACAGGCGTTGGCCATTGCACGCAACGCTCGAATCGCGCGTGTTAATGCAGGCCCTGAATGTAGCTGGAGACTGCCGCGATGTCTTCATCGCTCAGCTTGCGGGCGATGGTGCGCATGGTCATCGCGTCGCCGTCGTTGTTGCGGCCGGCTTCTTCTTTGCGGAAATCGGTCAGCTGCTTGGCGATGTACTGAGCGTGTTGGCCACCCAGGTGCGGGAAGCCGGCGGCTGCGTTGCCGGCGCCGTTCGGCGAGTGGCAACCGGTGCAGGCTGGCAGGCCTTTCTCGAGGTTGCCGCCACGGAACAGGGCTTCGCCGCGAGCGACGATCTTCGGATCGGCGGCACCGACGCTGCCTTTCTGGCTGGCGAAGTAGGCAGCGATATCGGCCAGGTCCTGATCGCTCAGGTTGGTCAGCAGGCCGGTCATTTCCAGAACGGTGCGCTTGCCCGACTTGATGTCGTGCAATTGCTTGGTCAGGTAACGTTCACCCTGTCCGGCCAGCTTTGGAAAGTTTGGCGCCATGCTGTTGCCATCCGGGCCATGGCAGGCCCCGCAAACGGCAGCCTTCGCCTGGCCTGCGGCGGCATCGCCTGCAGCATGGGCGAAACCTGAGATTCCCACGGTCAACAGCAGACTCACGATCAGTTTGTTCATCAGCTAATCCAACTACGGCTAAGGGTTAAGAGTTATGGACCGGGCTTACTCTCGCTCATCCATAGGATGATGGCCTGGTAATCCTCGGCACTGCAGTCCATGCACAAACCACGCGGCGGCATCGCCTTGAAACCCTGGGTCACGTGTTGCACCAGCGTCTCCATACCTTTCGCCAACCTCGGCGTCCAAGCTTCCTGATCGCCTCTTTTGGGCGCCATGGGTAGTTGGCCGGAATGACAGGCTCCACATACACGGTTGTACACGGCTTCCGGATCCTGTGTAGCCTGTGCGCTGTACAGCGGCATCAAGACTCCGGCAGCCAGCAGCCATTTCGTCATAAAACGACCTTTTCAGGGTTGAGAGCGTTCTGCGTTCTAATGCGCAATCAAAGTCTGTCGCTCTCGTGAACTTCATCCTTCGCTGGGACAAAGCACACACAAAATCTGCGGCATTATATACTGGCGCCACTGAAACGGAAGCGACACCGCGTTCCGCGCCTAATCCCGGCGCCGCCCACATCGGAAATCCCATGCAACTCAAGAATCCCATCCTCGGCCTGTGCCAACAGTCCACGTTCATGCTCAGTGCCGCCAAAGTCGATCAGTGCCCCGACGACGAAGGCTTTGAAGTGGCGTTCGCCGGTCGCTCCAACGCCGGTAAATCCAGCGCGCTGAACACTCTGACTCACGCCAGCCTGGCGCGCACCTCGAAAACCCCGGGTCGCACACAGCTGTTGAACTTCTTCAAGCTAGACGATGAACGGCGTCTGGTCGACCTCCCGGGCTACGGTTATGCAAAAGTACCGATCCCGCTCAAGCAACACTGGCAGCGTCACCTGGAGGCTTATCTCGGTGGCCGCGAGAGTTTGAAGGGTTTGATTCTGATGATGGACATCCGTCATCCAATGACCGATTTCGACCTGCTGATGCTCGACTGGGCTGTTGCCGCCGGCATGCCGATGCACATCCTCCTGACCAAGGCCGACAAGCTGACCTATGGCGCAGCCAAGAACACCCTGCTCAAGGTGCAGTCGGAAATCCGCAAGGGTTGGGGCGATCAAGTGACGATCCAGCTTTTCTCGGCCCCGAAACGCATGGGCCTGGAAGAGGCCTACACTGTGTTGGCAGGCTGGATGGAACTGGCGGATAAAGGTGCCGAAGCGGCGACCGAGGCAGAATAAGGGGATTTCAAAACTGTCTGTGGTGCCGCCAGGCAAGGCACAGGCAGTTTTGAGGCAAAAAAAGCCCCGGACTTCATATGGGGAGGGAGAAGTTCCGGGGTTTAAGCTCCGAACCGCTAGGGCGGGGTTCAGATATCTGCCAACACTTAACACAACATAGGAGCATCGAAGGGCTTCACCAGCCATTCAGTATCTCTGAGTGCCTTGTCGCAAGATTAGTTCAGAATTTTTTCAAAGAACTTTGGAATAAGCTCAAGAACGATCAGGCCTAAGCGGTTTTCGATGCCTTTGCCGCGACGCTCTGTCGCGGCAAAACCCCGTCTCAGAAACCTCAGTGCGCCTCGTCCCAGTTGTTGCCAACCCCGACTTCCACCAGTAACGGCACGTCCAGTTTTGCCGCTTCGCTCATGTGCACGCGTATTTCTTCGCGAACCTGATCGACCAGATCCTCGCGTACCTCCAGCACCAGTTCATCGTGCACCTGCAGGATGACTTTGGCGTCCAGCCCGGAAGCGCTCAGCCAGTTATCCACCGCCACCATGGCTTTCTTGATAATGTCCGCTGCGGTGCCCTGCATCGGCGCGTTGATAGCGGTGCGCTCGGCGGCGGCACGTTCCTGCGGCTTGTTGGAGTTGATGTCCGGCAGATACAGACGACGACCGAAAATCGTTTCCACGAAACCCTGATCTGCTGCCTGCGCGCGGGTGCGGTCCATGTACTCGCGAACGCCCGGGTAGCGCGCGAAATAGGTGTCGATGTAGGCCTTGGCGGTCTTGGTGTCGACGCCGATGTCCTTGCCCAGCTTCTGCGCGCCCATGCCGTAAATCAGGCCGAAGTTGATCGCCTTGGCGCCACGGCGCTGGTCGGAGGTCACTTCGTTCAGCTCGACCTTGAATACTTCCGCTGCCGTTGCTGTGTGCACGTCCAGATTGTTGCGGAAGGCGTTCATCAAGCCCTCGTCGCGGGACAGGTGCGCCATGATCCGCAGTTCAATCTGCGAGTAGTCCGCCGCCAGCAGTTTGTAGCCTTTCGGCGCGACGAACGCCTGGCGGATGCGCCGGCCTTCGGCGGTGCGCACCGGGATGTTCTGCAGGTTCGGATCGCTCGACGACAGGCGACCGGTCGACGCAACGGCCTGATGATATGAGGTGTGGATACGTCCGGTGCGCGGGTTGATCTGCTCCGGCAGGCGATCGGTGTAGGTACTCTTCAACTTGCTCATGGAACGGTGTTCCATCAGCACTTTCGGCAAGCGGTGATCGTCTTCGGCCAGTTTCGCCAGCACTTCTTCGGCGGTGGATGGCTGGCCCTTGGCGGTCTTCTTCAGCACCGGCAGGCCGAGTTTTTCGTAGAGGATCACGCCCAGTTGCTTCGGCGAGCCGAGGTTGAATTCTTCACCGGCGATTTCGAAGGCTTCGCGCTCCAGCGCGACCATCTTGTTGCCCAGCTCAATGCTCTGGATGCCGAGCAGTTCAGCGTCGACGAACGCGCCCTGGCGTTCGATGCGAGCGAGCACCGGCACCAGCGGGATCTCGATATCCGTCAGTACGCTGGCCAGGCTCGGGATGGCGCTCAGCTTCTCGAACAGCGTCTGGTGCAGGCGCAGGGTCACGTCGGCATCTTCGGCGGCATACGGCCCGGCCTGTTCCAGGGCGATCTGGTCGAAGGTCAGCTGCTTGGCGCCTTTGCCGGCGATGTCCTGGAAACTCACGGTGGTGTGATCGAGGTACTTCTGCGCCAGGCTGTCCATGTCGTGACGAGTGGCGGTGGAGTTGAGCACGTAGGACTCAAGCATCGTGTCGAAGGCAACCCCGCGTACGGTGATGCCTTCGTTCTGGTCGCCACCGATGGCGCAGTTGGCCAGGATGTTCATGTCGAACTTGGCGTGCTGGCCGACCTTGAGCTTGTTCGGGTCTTCCAGGATCGGCTTGAGCGCGCGCAGCACGGTGTCGCGATCCAGTTGCTCCGGTACGCCGATGTAGGAGTGGGTCAGCGGGATGTAGGCTGCTTCGTTGGCCTGCACCGCGAAGGACAGACCGACCAGTTGTGCCTGTTGGGCGTCGATCCCGGTGGTTTCGGTGTCGAAGGCGAACAGCTTGGCGTTCTTCAGCTTTTCCAGCCAGACGTCGAAGCGCGCCTGATCGAGGATCGTTTCATACGCGGCTTCAGTCGGAGCGGCGGGCGCTTCTTCTACGACAGGCGCGCTGAACAGATCGCCGGCCGGCGCAGGCTCGGTGGCAACGCTCAGTTCCAGACGCTTGGCGTCCCGCTGCAGATCGTTGATCCAGCTCTTGAACTCCAGCAGGGTGTAAAGCTCAAGCAGTTTGGCCGGATCTTCCGGGCCCATTTGCAGGTCGTCGAGGCCGATATCCAGCGGCACGTCAACCTTGATGGTCGCCAGTTGATAAGAGAGGAACGCCATCTCCTTGTGCTCTTCGAGCTTGGCCGGCAGGGTCTTGGCGCCGCGAATCGGCAGGGTCGGCACGATGTCGAGCTGCGCATACAGCTCGGTCAGGCCGCCGTTGACGCCCACCAGCAGGCCGGAAGCAGTCTTCGGACCGATACCCGGAACGCCGGGGATATTGTCGGAAGAGTCGCCCATCAGGGCCAGATAATCGATGATCTGCTCGGGAGCGACGCCGAATTTCTCCTTCACGCCCTCCACGTCCATCGAACTACCGGACATGGTGTTGACCAAGGTAATGTGGCCGTCGACCAGTTGCGCCATGTCCTTGTCGCCGGTGGAGATGATCACCGGGCGATCGGCAGCCGCGCTGCTGCGAGCCAGGGTGCCGATCACGTCATCGGCCTCGACGCCTTCGACGCACAGCAGCGGGAAACCGAGGGCGATCACGCTCTGGTGCAGCGGCTCGATCTGCACGCGCATGTCGTCCGGCATGCTTGGGCGGTTGGCCTTGTATTCGGCGTACATCTCATCGCGAAATGTCTCACCCTTGGCGTCGAACACCACGGCGAACGGGCTGTCCGGATACTGCTTGCGCAGGCTCTTGAGCATGTTCAACACGCCTTTGACCGCACCGGTCGGCATGCCTTTGGAGGTGGTCAGCGGTGGCAGCGCGTGAAAGGCGCGGTACAGGTAAGACGAACCGTCCACCAGGACGAGGGGGGCTTGGCTCATGAGCAGAATCAACCTTTTCGGCGGGCCCGGCGCTAGAATAGCGGGACCATTGACGACAAAGGGACAAGGTTATCATGCGTACGTTAAATCGCTTGCTGCTGGTCAGTCTGATTGCTGTCTCACCGCTGGCCGCGATGGCGGCGGATGATGCGCCATCCTCGGAGCCGGAAGTTACCATTAGCACGCACACGGAAGGCGATAAGGTCATTCAGGAATACAGCCGGAGTGGATTCGTGTATGCGATCAAGGTCACACCGAAGGGCGGCAAACCCTATTTCCTGGTGCGCGCCGATGGTACGGACGCGAACTACATCCGGTCCGACCAGCCGGATATGCTGATTCCGTCGTGGGAAATCTTTACCTGGAAGTAAGTTTCCTGACTTTTAATCGGCGCCGTCTGATGGCGGCGCCAGAACTGAGCAGTTTTTAACCATGTCTGTGTTCACCCCCCTGGCTCGGCCCGAGCTGGAAACCTTTCTCGCCCCTTACGGGCTCGGCCGTCTGCTCGATTTCCAGGGGATCGCCGCCGGCAGCGAAAACACCAACTTCTTCATCAGCATGGAAAAGGGCGAGTTCGTCCTGACCCTGGTCGAGCGCGGGCCGGTCCAGGAAATGCCGTTCTTCATCGACCTGCTCGACGTGTTGCACGAAGCCGATCTGCCGGTGCCTTATGCACTGCGCACCACTGACGGCGTGGCCTTGCGCGAGCTGAAAGGCAAACCGGCACTGCTGCAGCCGCGTCTGGCGGGCAAGCACATCAAGCAGGCCAACGCCCAGCATTGCGCGCAGGTCGGTGACCTACAGGCGCATCTGCACCTGGCGACCCAGGGCGACAACATGATCAAGCGCAAGACCGATCGTGGCCTGGACTGGATGCTGGAGGAGGGTACTCAGTTCCTTTCGCACCTGAGCGATGAACCGCGCGCACTGCTGCAAACCGCGCTCGATGAAATCTCTCAACAGAAAGAGAAAATTCTCGCGCTGCCACGAGCGAACATCCACGCCGATCTGTTCCGCGACAACGCGATGTTCGAAGGCACTCACCTGACCGGGCTGATCGACTTCTACAACGCCTGCTCCGGTCCGATGCTCTATGACGTGGCGATTGCTCTGAACGACTGGTGCTCTGACGATGACGGTCTGATCGACGGCCCGCGTGCGCGTGCGTTCCTGGGTGCCTACGCGGCACTGCGACCGTTCACGGCTGCCGAAGCCGAGCTGTGGCCGACCATGTTGCGAGTGGCGTGCGTGCGGTTCTGGCTTTCGCGGTTGATCGCGGCGGAATCGTTCGCCGGGCAGGACGTGCTGATCCATGATCCGAAAGAGTTCGAGCAGCGGCTGGCGCAGCGTCAGGCGGTCAATACGCCGCTACCTTTCGCCCTGTAAAAGAAAAACCGCAGCCTGTTTGCAGGCTGCGGTTTTTTGTATCAGAGCGATTCGAGACAGCCCGCCAGGTCATTCCCCAGCTTCTCCAGCACTTGCTCGTAACCCTGAGCCGTCGCTGGCGTGTACCCGCCCAACGCATCCAGCTCCGCCAGCTTCACCGGCAGGCCCGCCACCAGCGTTTCGGCCAGGCGTGGACGCAGCGGCGGCTCACTGAACACGCAGGTCTTGCCGACCTCCTGCAATCGCGCGCGCATCGCCGCCACATGCTGGGCGCCCGGCTGCACTTCCGCCGCGACGCTGAATACGCCGGTGTGTTTCAGGCCGTAGGCGTCTTCGAAGTAGTCGAAGGCTTCGTGGAAGACGAAGTAGGGTTTGCCTTCAATACCGGCCAGGCGTTTCTTCAAGCGCTGGTCGAGTGCATCCAGACGCTCATCGAACGCCTTGGCGTTGCTCTGGTAGCGCTCGGCATTGGCCGGGTCTGCGGCGCTCAGGTCAGCAGCCATTTTGTCGGCAATAACCCGCGCGTTCACCGGCGATAGCCACAAATGCGCATCGAGGCTGCCCGGGCGATGATCGTGATCGTGTTCGTCGGCTTCTTCAGCGTGGGAGTGGCTGTCCGCAGCGAAACGACGCAGCTTCATGCCTGAAAGATCCTGTACCGCGACGCTCGGCAGCGTACGACCGTTCAGCACGCGAGGCAGGAAACCTTCCATGTCCGGGCCGATCCAGTACAGCAGGTCCACCGATTGCACTTTGCGCACATCGGACGGACGCAATGCGTAGTTGTGCGGCGAAGCCCCCGGCGGTAGCAGCACTTCCGGAATCGATACACCGTCCTGCACTGCAGCGGCGATCAATTGCAGGGGCTTGATGCTGGTGAGGACTCTGACCTCGGCCTGAGCCGGACCGATCAGCAGAAAACCGGTGATGAATACGACAAAAACAGAAAAAAGTCGGGACACGATGACCACTCAATGAGGCGAGAACGGGTAACATAATAACGTCTCTAACCAAACTCGTCGCCGCTCATGCCTATTACCCCGATTGCCAGCCGTCCCCACGACCACTCGCACTGCGTTCACAGCGCGCTGTCCGAGGCCGATGCCCTGTGTGCACAGAAAGGCTTGCGCCTGACCGCGCTGCGCCGGCGAGTGCTGGAGCTGGTCTGGCAGAGCCACAAGCCGCTGGGTGCCTACGACATTCTGGCGGTGCTCAGCGAGCAGGACGGCCGCCGCGCTGCTCCGCCAACCGTGTATCGGGCGCTGGACTTCCTGCTGGAAAACGGCCTGGTGCACCGCATTTCCTCGCTCAACGCCTTCGTCGGTTGCGTTCACCCGGAGCATTCGCACCAGGGCCAGTTCCTGATCTGCCGCGAATGCCACGCCGCCATCGAACTTGAACAAAAAAGCATCAGCGACGCCATCGTTCACAGTGCCAAGGACGTCGGCTTCATCGTCGAAGCCCAGACCGTCGAAGTGGTCGGCCTCTGCTCCGGTTGTCGGGGGGCTTGATGAGCGATGCGCTGATCCGTCTGGAGCAGGTGGCGGTCCGGTTTGCCGGGCAGAACGTGCTGGACAACATTCACCTGAGCGTCGAGCCGGGGCAGATCGTCACTCTGATCGGCCCCAACGGCGCCGGCAAGACCACCCTGGTGCGTGCCGTGCTCGGGCTGCTGAAACCCGACAGCGGCAGCGTCTGGCGCAAGCCGAAACTGCGCGTCGGTTACATGCCGCAAAAACTTCACGTCGATCCGACCTTGCCGCTGTCGGTGCTGCGCTTCCTGCGGCTGGTGCCGGGGGTCGATCGCCCGCGTGCGCTGGCGGCACTCAAGGAAGTCGGCGCCGAACACGTCATCGACAGCCCGGTGCAAAGCGTTTCCGGCGGTGAAATGCAGCGGGTATTGCTGGCCCGTGCCTTGTTGCGCGAGCCGGAGCTGCTGGTGCTCGACGAGCCGGTTCAGGGCGTCGATGTCGCCGGACAAGCCGAGCTGTACAGCCTCATCACCCGACTGCGCGACCGTCACGGCTGCGGCGTATTGATGGTTTCCCACGATCTGCATCTGGTGATGAGCACCACCGATCAGGTGGTGTGTCTCAACCGTCACGTCTGCTGCTCCGGGCATCCCGAGCAGGTCAGCGGCGATCCGGCCTTCGTCGAGCTGTTTGGCAACAATGCGCCGAGCCTGGCGATCTATCACCACCATCATGATCACGCCCACGACCTGCATGGGTCGGTGGTCAAAGGGCCCCTGTCGGCTCAACCTCACGTTCACGGAGATAGCTGCAAGCATGGCTGATTTTCTGTTCTACGCCCTGCTTGCAGGTCTGGCGCTGGCGGTGGTCGCGGGGCCGCTGGGCTCGTTCGTGGTCTGGCGGCGCATGGCCTATTTTGGTGACACCCTGTCCCACGCCGCACTGCTCGGCGTGGCGCTGGGCTTTCTGCTGGATGTCAGCCCGACTGTCGCGGTGACCGTGGGCTGCCTGCTGCTGGCGGTGCTGCTGGTGACCTTGCAGCAGCGCCAGCCACTGGCGTCCGACACGCTGTTGGGCATTCTTGCGCCGAGCACGCTCTCTCTCGGGCTGGTCGTACTAAGCTTCATGCATGAAGTGCGGATCGACCTGATGGCCTATCTGTTCGGCGACCTGCTGGCGATCAGCCCGACCGATCTGGCGTGGATCCTCGGCGGCAGCGCGGCGGTGCTGGTGTTGCTGGTGACCTTGTGGCGCCCGCTGCTGGCGATCACCGTGCACGAAGAACTGGCGCGGGTCGAAGGCCTGCCGGTGGCCGGATTGCGCATGGCGCTGATGTTGTTGATTGCGGTGGTGATCGCGGTGGCGATGAAAATCGTCGGTGTGTTGCTCATTACATCGCTGTTGATCATCCCGGCGGCTGCGGCACAACGTCACGCCCGTTCGCCGGAGCAGATGGCACTGGGCGCGAGCGTGCTGGGCATGCTCGCCGTGTGTGGCGGGCTGGCGCTGTCCTGGTTCAAGGACACCCCGGCCGGCCCGTCCATCGTTGTGACGGCGGCCGCACTGTTTCTGCTGAGTTTTGTTCTGCCCCGTCGAGGGGTGTAGACTTGCTCGTTTTTTGCGCAAATAGAGAGTCGCAGGAATGAAGCCGTTCGCCTCCCGTTATCTGCTCCTTGTGGCCTTTTCAGTGCTGCTGGGCGCCTGCCAAAGCACGCCGCCGGTGGCCGAAGTCCCCGATGCGCGGGCCACGGCCATCGCACAGCTGGAGCAAAGTCTGGCCAGCAGCGAACTGGCCACTGCCGAAGACCAATTGGCAGCCTTGCAGGCCGAAACACCCAACGATCAATCCCTTGAGCAATACCAGCGCCAGTTGGCCGAGGCCTATCTGCGTCGCAGCCAGATCGTCCTGCAAAAGGGCGATGTGAATGCGGCGGCGACTGCGCTGGCCCGTGCCCGCGTGCTGATGCCCAAGGCCCCGGCGCTGACGGGTGGCGTCAACGGCGCGATCACTGAAGCGCGCAAGGCTGAACTGGAGAAAGCCGAAGCGGCGCTGCAAGCCGCTGAAGCCAAGCCGAAAGCCAAGGTGATCGATCCGACTGCGCAAAGCACTACGGTCGCGCTGAATATCACCGACAGCCGCAAACTTCGTCGCCAACTGGATGCGATCGCCGCCGATGTGGTGAATTACGACTGTGCGGTAAGCATTCAGGCCCCGCGCACCAATGATTACCCGTGGCTGGCGACGTTGATCACCAAGCGCGTGAAGAAGCTTGATCCGGATTTCGATCTGAAAATCGAGAAACAGATTCTGCGCAGCGTGCCGGCACAGATGGTTCTGAGCCCGCGCAAACCCTGAAAAGCTTCGTCGGAACGCCACGCGAGCAAGCCCGCTCCCGCATTGAGTTCATGTGAGAACCAATGTGGTAGCGGGCTTGCTCGCGAAGGCGTCCTTTCAGCCAACCAACAGCCTTAAGCAGGAATGGCCTTGGCCTTGGGCTCCCGGTCCCAAACCCGATGCTGCCCGATCGCCGCAAAGAATGGCTTGGTCAGCGCGCCAACATCCTTGCCCTCCAGCAATCCGGCATCCGCCTCCAGCTTCAGCACGTCCAGCAACTGTTTGGCCTCGCTATGCAGCGCGATTGCCTTCAAGTGTTTGTACGCCTCCAGCAGGTAGTGCAACGCCACGCCGTCACCGCTCAACGCCTTGACCGACGCCGCGCCACCCGGCACGAATACCGCGTCGAACGCAATTGATGGCATGCCTTCCATCGATGCATCCACCGCCAGGGTTTTGCCATCAGCGGTCTTCACTGGCGCCGAAGTCGGGCCAAGCAGTTTGGCGTGCGCACCCTCTGCCGCCAGCGCTTTCTTCATCGCATCAATCGCCGCACCATCGACACCGTTGGCCGCAAGGATCGCGACTTTCCGTGTCTTGATGTTTTCCGGCAACAGGTTGGCCTGACTCAACGCTGGCGAGCGATCCAGTGAAGTTTTCGGCACGTCCACGGTACCTTTGCCTGGCGCCGGCAGACCCAGGTTGGCCGCCACGCGTTTGGCCAGTTCCAGATCGATGTTGGCGAGAATCTCGTTCACTTCCCGCGCCCGGATGAATTCACGCTCAACCTTGCCCAGTTCGAAACTGTAGGCAGCGATGATGTGCTCTTTCTCGTGCGGGCTCATGCTGTTGAAGAACAGCCGAGCCTGGGAGAAGTGATCGCTGAACGACTCGCTGCGCTGACGGATCTTGTGCGCGTCGATCCGCTCCGGATAGCTTTCGAACCCGCCGTCCTGCGCCGCCGGTGGCGTTTCTTTCGGCCAGCCACCATCGATGGAGTTCGGTTCGTAAGAGGCGCGGCCCTTGTCGATCACCGTACGGTGCTGGGCATCGCGTTGGCCGTTGTGGAATGGCGCGACCGGGCGATTGATCGGCAGCTCATGAAAGTTCGGCCCGCCAAGTCGGCTGATTTGCGTATCGGTGTAGGAAAACAGCCGACCTTGCAGCAGCGGGTCATTGGAGAAGTCGATCCCCGGCACGATATGGCCGGGGCAGAACGCGACCTGTTCAGTCTCGGCGAAGAAGTTGTCCGGGTTGCGATTGAGGGTCATCTTGCCCAGCGGCGTGATCGGGACGATTTCCTCGGGGATCAGTTTGGTCGGATCGAGGATGTCGAAATCGAAGTCGTGTTCGTTTTCCTCCTCGATGATCTGTACGCCAAGTTCCCATTCCGGGTAATCGCCCATCTCGATGGCTTCCCAGAGATCGCGCCGGTGGTAGTCGGTGTCTTTACCCGCAAGCTTTTGCGCCTCGTCCCACACCAGCGAACAGGTACCGGCGGTAGGGCGCCAGTGGAATTTGACGAAGCGCGATTTGCCCTCGGCGTTGATCAGGCGGAAGGTGTGCACACCGAAGCCCTGCATGCTGCGCAGGCTTTTCGGGATGGCGCGGTCGGACATGGCCCAGATGACCATGTGCGCGGATTCCGGCACCAGCGACACGAAATCCCAAAAGGTGTCGTGCGCGGAGCCGCCGGTGGGTATTTCGTTGTGCGGTTCGGGTTTTACCGCGTGGACGAAGTCGGGAAACTTGATCGCGTCCTGAATGAAAAATACCGGCATGTTGTTGCCGACCAGATCGAAGTTGCCTTCGTCGGTGAAGAACTTCACGGCAAAACCACGCACGTCACGGACGGTGTCGCCGGAACCGCGTGGCCCCTGCACCGTGGAAAAACGCACGAACACCGGGGTTTTCTTTCCCGGATCCTGCAGGAAACCGGCCTTGGTCAGCGCCGAATGGTTCTCGTAGCTCTGAAAGAAACCATGGGCGCCGGTGCCGCGGGCGTGGACGATGCGCTCGGGAATCCGCTCATGGTCAAAGTGCGTGATCTTTTCACGCATGATGAAGTCTTCCAGCAGCGACGGCCCGCGAGCGCCGGCCTTCAGCGTGTTCTGGTTGTCTGCGACCTTCACGCCCTGATTGGTGCGCAGGGCCTGGCCGGTGGCGTCGGAGCGAAATTTTTCAAGACTGTCGAGTTTGGCGTTGGTGTTGGCGCGATCCAGAGTATCGGTTCCGGCCAGCTCACTTTTGGAAGGGACAGGTTTTTTGCTGCTCATCAGACGTAAACTCCTCGTTTGACCCCGGTGCTGCCGAGGCTCTTGAGTGGTTTCCGGACACGGCGCCCGGAGTTTCAAGTCGCTTAACTAGTGACTGATGAGGTTTTTGGGCGTTCCTTTTTTATGACCTTTGATCGCGTTATTGCCAAATGACAGGTTGAATGCGGAATAAATGCTAATAACCTCTATACGGACAGGCTAAAATGCGCGCCCGGCTAACCGCTGATCCTTTTCCAACGCGCCCCACAAGGTTCGCTACGTGATCGAGTTTCAAAACGTCCATAAAACTTACCGCGTCGCCGGTAAGGACATCACCGCGCTGCACCCGACCAGCTTCTCCATCGAGAACGGTCAGGTTTTCGGCCTGATTGGCCATTCCGGTGCGGGAAAAAGTACCCTGCTGCGTCTGATCAATCGCCTGGAGCAATCCAGTGGCGGCAAGATCATCGTCGACGGCGAAGAAGTCACCGCGCTGGACGCCAAAGGCCTGCGCCGTTTCCGTCAGCAGGTCGGGATGATCTTCCAGCACTTCAACCTGCTGGCGTCCAAGACCGTGGCCGACAACGTCGCGCTGCCGCTGACCCTGGCCGGTGAACTGTCCCGTGCCGAGATCGATCTGCGTGTGGCCGAGTTGCTGGCGCGGGTCGGTCTGTCCGATCACGCCAAAAAATACCCGGCGCAGCTTTCCGGTGGCCAGAAGCAGCGCGTCGGCATCGCACGCGCGCTCGCGACCAAACCGAAGATCCTGCTGTGCGACGAAGCCACCAGCGCTCTTGACCCGCAGACCACGGCGTCGGTCCTGCAACTGCTGGCCGAGATCAACCGCGAGCTGAAGCTGACCATCGTCCTGATCACCCACGAGATGGATGTGATCCGCCGCGTGTGCGATCAGGTCGGCGTGATGGATGCCGGTGTGATTGTCGAGCAAGGTTCGGTGGCCGATGTGTTCCTGCATCCGAAGCACCCGACCACCAAGCGTTTCGTGCAGGAAGACGAACAGATCGACGAAAGCGAGCAACGCGATGACTTCGCTCATGTGCCGGGCCGCATCGTGCGTCTGACCTTCCAGGGCGAAGCGACCTACGCGCCGTTGCTCGGTACCGTCGCCCGGGAAACCGGTGTGGACTACAGCATCCTGGCCGGTCGCATCGACCGCATCAAAGACATTCCCTACGGGCAATTGACCCTCGCCGTCACCGGTGGCGACATGGAAGCGGCGTTCGCCCGCTTCACCGCCGCTGACGTTCACATGGAGGTGTTGCGCTAATGGAAGACCTGATGAGTTTCTTCACCAATATCGACTGGTACGAAATCTGGCTCGCCACCGGCGACACCATGATGATGCTCGGCGGTTCGCTGCTGTTCACCGTGCTGCTCGGCTTGCCGCTGGGCGTGTTGCTGTTTCTGTGCAGCCCACGTCAGTTGCTCGAAGCCAAAGGCGTGTACGCCTTGCTGTCGCTGGTGGTGAACATCCTGCGTTCGCTGCCGTTCATTATTCTGCTGATCGTGATGATCCCGTTCACCGTGCTGATCACCGGCACCTCGCTGGGCGTGGCCGGTGCGATTCCGCCGCTGGTGGTGGGTGCGACGCCGTTCTTCGCGCGGCTGGTGGAAACCGCGTTGCGTGAAGTCGATCGCGGCATCATCGAAGCGACCCAGTCGATGGGCGCGACCACTCGCCAGATCATCATGAACGCCTTGCTGCCGGAGGCCCGTCCGGGCATCTTCGCAGCGATTACGGTGACGGCGATTACACTGGTTTCCTACACGGCGATGGCCGGTGTGGTCGGTGCCGGTGGCCTGGGTGACCTGGCGATCCGTTTCGGCTACCAGCGGTTCCAGACCGACGTGATGATTGTCACCGTGGTATTGCTGCTGATTCTGGTGCAAGTGCTGCAAATGGTAGGCGACCGACTGGTCGTGCACTTCTCGCGCAAATAACCGGTTTTGTAATGACATGAGCCGGCCATTCGCTGGCAGGCGCCAGACGGGCGCCGTAAAAAGGAGTTAGCTGAATGAAAAAACTGATCGTTGCCCTGGCTGCCGTCGCAGCGTTCTCGGCCCATGCCGAGGAAACCCTGACCGTTGCCGCCACCCCGGTGCCGCACGCGGAAATCCTCGAATTCGTGAAGCCGGTACTGGCCAAAGAAGGCGTGGATCTGAAGGTCAAGGTCTTCACCGACTACGTTCAGCCGAACGTCCAGGTGGCCGAAAAGCGTCTGGACGCCAACTTCTTCCAGCACCAGCCGTACCTCGATGAGTTCAACAAGGCCAAGGGCACCAGCCTGGTGTCCGTGACCGGCGTGCACCTGGAACCACTGGGCGCCTACTCCAGCAAGATCAAGAAAATCGAAGAGCTGCCAAGCGGCGCCAACGTGGTCATCCCGAACGACGCCACCAACGGCGGCCGTGCGCTGTTGCTGCTGGCCAAGGCCGGTGTGATCACCCTGAAGGATCCGACCAACATCCTGTCGACCGTCAAGGACATCGCCCAGAACCCGAAAGACCTGAAGATCCGTGAACTGGAAGCCGCGACCATCCCGCGCGTGCTGACCCAGGTCGATCTGGCGCTGATCAACACCAACTATGCGCTGGAAGCCAAGCTTGATCCGTCCAAGGATGCGCTGGTCATCGAAGGCAGCGACTCGCCTTACGTGAACATCCTGGTGTCCCGCGCGGACAACAAGGACAGCGACGCCATGAAGAAACTGGCCGCTGCGCTGCACAGCCCGGAAGTGAAGAAATTCATTACCGAGAAGTACAAAGGCGCGGTGCTGCCGGCCTTCTGATCTGATCGTGCCCATGCTTTGCGTGGGCATGCATCCCGGGCGCTTCGCGTCCGCTGGGACGCAGAGCGTCCCTTGCTGCATTCCCACGCAGAGCGTGGGAACGATCAAAAACGAAAAAGGGGACGCCAGTGGCGTCCCCTTTTTTGTGCGTTCATTTTTACTTGCGGTTCAGCATCACCGGCAACTGCGCCACCAGCTTGGCATTGTTCAACGGCGCACGAATGAACCCGCGCTGCGTACCGTCCGGCCCGATCACCGCCAGATTCCCGCTGTGATCCACCGTGTAATTCGGTTTGCTGGTATCGGCCGGAATGAACGGAATGCTCACCGCATTCGCCACCTTCTGCAGCTCGTCGATCGACTTCGGCGTCAGGCCGACGAACTGGGGATCGAAGTAGCCCAGGTATTGCTTCAACTGCGCAGGGTTGTCGCGGTTCGGGTCGACGCTGACCAGCACGATCTGCAATTTATCCACCGCATCCTTCGGCAGTTCGCTCTTGATCTGGCGCAGTTGGGCGAGGGTGGTCGGGCAGATGTCCGGGCAGAAGGTGTAGCCGAAGAACAACAGGCTCCACTTGCCTTTGAGCTCGTTGACCGTGACCGGTTGGCCGTCCTGATTGGTCATCGTCACGTCCGGCAGGTTGCGGCTCTGCGGCAGCAGGATGATGCCGGCGTCGATCAGTGCGGTCGGGTCGCCCTGGCCCTTGCCGCTCAGCACTTTGTTGACGGTCAGGCCGAGGATCAGCGCGATCACGGCGACGAGGATGAAGACGGTTTTCTGGGTTCGAGTCATAGGTTCAACAGTAGGTAGTGGTCTACGAGCAGGGCGATGAACAGCAGAAACAGGTACCAGATAGAGTACTTGAAGGTGTTGATCGCCGCGTGCGGCCGAGTGCCACGGTACAGCACCACGGCCCATTGCAGAAACCTCGCGCCCAGACCGAGCGCACAGATCAGGTACAGCAGGCCGCTCATGTGGATCACATATGGCAGCAGGCTCACCGCCAGCAGGGCGAAGGTGTACAGCAGAATGTGCACCTTGGTGTAGTGCTCGCCGTGGGTGACCGGCAACATTGGAATGTCGGCCTTGGCGTATTCCTCCTTGCGGTGGATGGCCAGCGCCCAGAAGTGCGGCGGGGTCCAGGCGAAGATGATCAGCACCAGCAGCAACGGTTCGGCACCGATGTGGCCGGTGGCAGCGGTCCAGCCGAGCAGCGGCGGGGCGGCACCGGCGAGGCCGCCGATGACGATGTTCTGCGGCGTCGCGCGTTTGAGGAAACCGGTGTAGATCACCGCGTAACCGAGCAGCGAGGCCAGGGTCAGCCAGGCGGTCAACGGATTGGTGAAGGTCAGTAGCAAGGCCTGACCGAGCAACGCCAGCACCAGCGCAAAAGTCAGTGCCGCGGTGGGCGAAACCCTGCCTTCTGCCAATGGGCGTTTATGGGTGCGCGCCATGACGGCATCGATGCGCCGATCCACCACATGATTGACCGCCGCCGCGCCCCCGGCACACAACGCGATCCCCAGGTTGCCGAACACCAGCACCGTCCACGGCACCCCGGCGCGGGTCGCGAGGAACATGCCCACCAGTGAGGTGATCAGCATCAGCACCACGACTTTCGGTTTGGTCAGCTCCAGGTAATCGCGCCACAGCGCCTGCGCCGGACGTTCGCCGATCAGAATCGCCATGGCGTCTCTCCTTTAATAGTGATGGGCGCCGCCGAGTGTTTGCGCGGGCTCAGGCGCCAGCGCGCGATCATCGGCTGCTTGACACGAACCAGGCTGGTCCGCGCGTGATAGTTGACCAGCACCATCGTCAGCAGCAACGCTGCACCGCCGGCGTTATGCGCCACGGCCACCGGCAGCGGCAGATGGAACAGCACGTTGCTGATGCCGAGGGTGATCTGCGCGGCGAGGGCGATCAGTACCAGCCCGGCCAGTCGCGTCATGCCGACCACTTTCAGCTGCCAGGCCAGACCGAGCAGCACGACTGTCACCAGCAACGCGCCGATGCGGTGGGTCAGGTGAATCGCCGTGCGTGCATCGCTGTCGAGTTGCCCGCCGAGGTAATTGGGGCCGATGTGTTGGGTCAGGTGAAAGCCGTTGGCGAAATCCGCCGGCGGCAGCCATTGGCCGTGACAGGTCGGGAAGTCGATGCAGGCCACTGCCGCGTAGTTGGAACTGACCCAGCCACCGAGGGCGATCTGGCCGATCACCAATAACAGTCCGGCGGTAGCCCAGTATTGCAAACGCTTGGGCACGGTCAGCGCCGGCAGCACACCGGACAGTCGCAAGGTCAGCAGAAACAGCAGGCTCAAGGTCGCGAAACCGCCCAGCAAATGCCCGGTCACCACCTGCGGCCAGAGCTTGAGCGTCACCGTCCACATGCCGAACGCCGCCTGGGCGAACACCACCGCCAGCAGAAACAGCGGCAGTTTCAGCGGTTGTCCCGGATGACGACGATTGACCCACGCCCGCCCGGCCAGAATCGAGATCAACATGCCGAGGGTGCCGGCGAAATAGCGGTGGATCATCTCGTTCCAGCCCTTGTGCGCCTCCACCGGTGAGTCGGGGTAATGCAGTTCGGCATGGGCCAGTTGGGCTTCGCTCTTCGGCACGCTGATGAAGCCGTAGCAGCCCGGCCAGTCAGGGCAGCCGAGGCCGGCATGAGTCAGGCGGGTGTAGGCGCCGAGCAGCACCACGATCAGTGCCAGCAGCGTGGCAAACAGCGCGAGGCGAAATCCAGGTTTGGCCATGACGATGCCCTTATCCGATGTTCGACAGTTTCAGCAGGTGGCGCAGGTCGTTGAGCAGATCCTTGCCTTTGACGCTCGGGTCGTAGCGCAGCACGAGGTTGCCGTGGGGATCGATGATCCACAGTTGCGGCGTGGCCTTGTCGCCCGTGGCCTTGCTGAAAGTCGCTGCGTCCAGCGGGTAACGTTGCAGCTGCGGGTATTCGCGGGTCAGCTTGGCTTCATAGTCGGCGCCCAGCGGTTGCGCAGCAGCGAGTGCATGGCTGGCGCGCCCGGCTTCGCGGCCCAGGCCGATCTGGATCTGGCGCGCCAGGTACACCAGTTGCTGACAGTCCACCGCGCAATCCTTCGGCGCGGTGACCAGCATCTGCCAGCGCGTTTCGTCGGACTGGATGCCGAGGTCGGCGCGGGTCTGGCCGTTGCCGATCAGTTCGCCGTGATAGCTGCGACCTTCCGGCACCCAGAACTGCAGCTTGTACATGCCGGTGGCGAGGATCATCGGACCGACCACACCGAGCACGATCAGCAGCAGCTGGATGCGTCCGCGACGGCGACTGGCCGGGGCTTTCGTTTCAGACATGCTGGGTGGATTCATGGCCGCTCCCATGGTGTTTCTCCTTTGCGTTGTGCCAGCCGAGATAGAGGTAGAGACCGAGCAGGGCGGTGGCCATGGCGAACCACTGCACGGCGTAACCAAGGTGTTTTTCCGGGCCCATTGCGACCACCGGCCAGTCAGCCTGATAGCTGGCCGGGCCGGGTTCGGCACGTAATTCGTAGGCGAAGCCGTCGCGTTCGAGGGTTTTCCACAGCTTGGCGGGTTCGATGGCGGTGACGGTTTGCGGCCAGATGCTGCTGACCGGATCGGCATGCAGCTGGAAGGTGGCGCCGGGGGCGACATACACCCAGGCATCGACATTCACGGCGTCAGCCGGCGTGTTGAATTGCGGGGCCGTGCGCCGGTCCGGCCACGGCAGCCAGCCGCGATTGACCAGCAGCCACTGGCCGCTGCGTTGATCCTGGAACGGTTGCAGCAGTTCGACGCCGACCTTGCCGTTGCGCTGACGGTTATCCAGCAACAGGCTGTGGGCGGCATCGAACTGGCCGTGCAGATGCACCCGGCGAAAGGCCGGATCGGCGCTGTGCAGCAACTCGGTGCTGGCCATCGGTTCGGCGGCGCGGCGTTCGGCGTAGCTGGCGAGCAGGGCGGTTTTTTCCGCGCCCCGGCCCAGTTGCCAGAAGCCCAGCGAAACCAGCAACGGCAGCAGCAGGCCGACCACCAGTGTCGGCACCACGCCCGGCCGGAAGCGCTTCATGGTTGCGCCGGAAAATCAGTGAGTGCGATCGCTATACTCAAGTGCATCGCTTGTTCCCCCGGAGTTCTTCCCATGCTCAAAGCAGCCATCGTCCTGATGCTGATTGCCACGGTGGTCAGCCTGTTCAGCGGCCTGTTTTTCCTGGTCAAGGACGACAGCAGCTCGAATCGCCTGGTGATCGCCTTGAGTGTTCGGGTGACGTTGGCCGCCGTCACCGTCGGCTTGATTGCCTGGGGTTTCTACAGCGGCCAACTGGTGTCGCACGCGCCTTGGTAAGTGATCCTCAGAGCACGTAAACGAAGATGAACAAGCCGATCCACACCACATCGACGAAGTGCCAATACCAGCTCGCTGCTTCAAAGCCGAACTGATGTTCGTTGTCGAAGTGGCCCTTCATGATGCGCATCAGCATCACGAACAGAATGATCGTGCCGATGGTCACGTGGGCGCCGTGGAAACCGGTGAGCATGAAGAACGTCGCGCCGTAGATGCCCGAGCCGAGCGTCAGCCCCAGTTCGTGGTAGGCGTGGATATATTCCTCGGCCTGGAAGCCAAGGAACGCGCAACCCAGCAGCACGGTGATCGCCAGCCACAGTTTCAGCGCGCCGCGATGACCTTTCTTCAGCGCGTGGTGGGCGATGGTGATGGTCACGCTGGAGCTCACCAGCAGAATGGTGTTGATCAGCGGCAGGCCCCAGGGGCTGATGACTTCCTTGGGCGGCGGGAACAGTTTCGGATCCGGCGTGTGCAGCAGCGGCCAGGTGAACTGGAAGTTCGGCCAGAGCATGTGGGCGATGCCTTTGGTGCCTTCGCCGCCCAGTGCCGGGCCGGAGACGTGCCGCACATAGAACAGCGCGCCGAAGAAGGCGATGAAGAACATCACCTCGGAGAAGATGAACCAGCTCATGCCCCAGCGGAACGAGCGGTCCAGCTGCGGGCTGTACAACCCCGCTCGGCTTTCCTTGATCACCGCGCCGAACCAGCCGAACAGCATGTACGCCAGCAATAGCCCACCGACGAAAAAGATCAGCGGGCCGTGGGATTCCGGACGCGCTGCCTTCAGATCGTTGAACCAGGTCGCCAGACCGTACACGGTGACGAACATCCCCACCGTGGCCACGATCGGCCACTTGCTCTGGGCCGGGACGTAATAGTGCTCATGAGTTGCCATTTATTGTTCTCCTTATCGGGCACGCTTAACCGCCAGTGTTTGCAGCCACCGGAGGATGTCGGGCGGTGATATCGAACAGCGTGTAGGACAGCGTCAGGTGCTTCACGTCCTTGGGCATGTCGCGGTCAACGATGAAACGCACCGGCATCTCGATCTGCTGACCGGGCTGCAGCACCTGCTGGGTAAAACAGAAGCATTCGGTCTTGTGGAAATACGCCGCTGCATTGCTCGGCGCGATGCTCGGCACCGCTTGCGCGCTCATCGGTTTGTCGGTGGGGTTGCGGGCGATGAAGATCATCTCGTTCACCGCGCCGGGGTTGGCTGTGAGTTCGTCATGCTTGGGATAAAACTCCCATGGCATGTCGATATTGTTGGTCGACAAAAACTGCACCCGCACCTGCCGTGACTTATCCACAACCTGTTCGCCTTCGTACTGCCCGGCGGTCTTGCCATTGATGCCGAAGGCCTTGCACATCACGTCGTAGATCGGCACCAGGGCAAAACCGAAGACGAACATCGCCACCACCACGCCGAGCAGTCGGGTGACCAGCTTTTTCATCGAGATCGAGTCAGCCATGATCCTTGCCCTCGGCCGAGAACCCTGTGGGAGCGGGCTTGCCAGCGATGCAGCCGACGCGGTGTTTCAGGCAGGCCGTCATCGTGGGCAAGCCCGCTCCCACAGGCGTTTCCACAAGGCAGAAAGTATTCATTTCACTTCCGGCGGCGTGGTGAAGGTGTGATACGGCGCTGGTGACGGCACGCTCCATTCCAGACCTTCGGCGCCATCCCACGGTTTGGCCGGAGCCGGTTCGCCGCCACGGATGGTTTTGATCACGATGAACAGGAAGAAGATCTGCGTGGCGCCGAACATGAACGCGCCGATCGACGAGACCATGTTGAAGTCGGCGAACTGCAGGTTGTAGTCCGGAATCCGCCGGGGCATGCCCGCCAGGCCGACGAAGTGCATCGGGAAAAACGTCAGGTTCATGCCGACAAAGGACAGCCAGAAGTGCAGCTTGCCCAGGGTTTCGTCGTACATGTGGCCGGTCCATTTCGGCAGCCAGTAATAGGCGGAGGCGAAGATCCCGAAGATCGCTCCCGGCACCAGTACGTAGTGGAAGTGCGCCACCACGAAGTAGGTGTCCTGGTACTGGAAGTCCGCCGGGGCGATGGCCAGCATCAGCCCGGAGAAACCGCCGATGGAGAACAGGATCACGAACGCCACGGCGAACAGCATCGGTGTCTCGAAGGTCATCGAACCCTGCCACATGGTGCTGGCCCAGTTGAACACCTTCACCCCGGTCGGCACCGCAATCAGCATCGTCGCGTACATGAAGAACAACTCGCCCACCAGCGGGATGCCCACCACGAACATGTGGTGCGCCCAGACGATGAACGACAGAAACGCGATGCTCGCCGTGGCGTAGACCATCGAGGTGTAGCCGAACAGCGGCTTGCGCGAGAAAGTCGGGATGATCTGGCTGACGGCGCCGAAGGCCGGCAGGATCATGATGTACACCTCGGGGTGGCCGAAGAACCAGAACACATGCTGGAACAGCACCGGATCACCGCCACCGGCGGCACTGAAGAAGCTGGTGCCGAAGTGGATGTCCATCAGCATCATCGTCACGCACCCGGCCAGCACCGGCATCACCGCGATCAGCAGGAACGCGGTGATCAGCCAGGTCCAGACGAACAGCGGCATTTTCATCAGGGTCATGCCGGGGGCGCGCAGGTTGAGGATGGTGGCGATCACGTTGATCGCGCCCATGATCGAACTGATCCCCATCAGGTGGATGGCGAAGATGAAGAACGTCACGCTCTCCGGCGCGTAGGTGGTGGAAAGCGGGGCATAGAACGTCCAGCCGAAGTTCGGCCCGCCACCGGGGGTGAACAGGGTCGAGACCAGCAGCAGGAACGCGGCCGGCAGCAGCCAGAAGCTGAAGTTGTTCATCCGCGGCAGGGCCATGTCCGGCGCGCCGATCATCAACGGGATCATCCAGTTGGCGAGACCGACGAACGCCGGCATCACCGCACCGAACACCATGACCAGGCCATGCATGGTGGTCATCTGGTTGAAGAACGCCGGCTCGACGATCTGCAGGCCGGGCTGGAACAGCTCGGCGCGGATCACCATGGCGAACGAGCCGCCGAGCAGGAACATGCAGAACGCAAACCACAGGTACAGCGTGCCGATGTCCTTGTGGTTGGTGGTCAGCACCCAGCGCATCAGGCCTTTGGCGGGGCCGTGTGCGTGGTCGTGGTCGGCATGACCGTGGTCATCGATGACAGCGCTCATGGCCGGTCTCCTTCATGTGAGTGGACTGGGCAGGCCGGGGCGCAGGGCTCCGACCGGTTCACGAAGTACGCAATAGACCGGCTCATTTGCTTTCCGCCTGTTTCAGCTCCAGCACTTCTTTTGGCGTGACCATGTCGCCCTTGTTGTTGCCCCAGGCGTTACGTTCGTAGGTCACGACCGCTGCGATATCGACTTCCGAGAGTTGCTTGCCGAACGCCGCCATGGCGGTGCCGGGCTTGCCGTGGAAGACAATGCTCAGGTGCGCCTCTTTCGGACCGGTGGCGATTTTCGAGCCCTTGAGCGCAGGGAACATCGGAGGCAGGCCCTGGCCTTCAGCCTGGTGACAGGCGACGCAGGTGGTGTGGTAGATCTTGTCGCCACGTTCCTTGAGCTCGTCGAGGGTCCATTCCTTGCTGGTCAGCTCCTTGAGCTGCATCGCTTCGGCCTTGCGTTCGGCGAGCCATTTGTCGTAATCGGCCTTGTCTTTGACGTCGACCACGATCGGCATGAAGCCGTGATCCTTGCCGCACAGCTCGGCGCACTGGCCTCGGTAAATGCCGGGCTTGTCGATGCGGGTCCAGGCTTCGTTGACGAACCCGGGAATCGCATCGCGCTTGACCGCGAAGGCCGGCACCCACCAGGAGTGGATCACGTCAGCGGAGGTCACGAGGAAGCGCACCTTGGCGCCAGTCGGCAGCACCAGCGGCTTGTCGACCTCGAGCAGGTAATGCTCGCCCTTGGCTTCCTTGTTGTGGATCTGTTCGGCGGGCGTGGCCAGGTTGCTGAAGAACTCGACGTCCTGGCCCAGGTATTTGTAGTGCCACTTCCACTGATAGCCGGTGATCTGGATATCGATATCCGGCTCACTGGTGTCGTACATCTTGATCAGGGTCGCGGTCGCCGGAACGGCCATCGCCACCAGGATCAGCAGCGGGACGACGGTCCAGAGAATTTCGACGGTGGTGCTTTCGTGGAATTTTGCGGCGACCTGCCCGGTAGAACGGCGGTGCACCATCATCGACCAGAACATGGCGCCGAAGACGATGATCCCGATTACCACACAGATCCAGAAAATGGTCATGTGCAGGTCGAATACTGCGTGACTGATTTCAGTCGCTCCAGGCGCCATATTCACAGTCCAGGCAGCTTGCGCCGGGCTGAAAATCGACCACAACAGGAGGCCCATCCAGACGTGTGGATGTCGCATCATTGCGGGTTCCCCTTATCGTTCTTGTTATCCCGCCGGCTTTCACCAGAGGCAAGGGAGCGGCTGCATCAGACTACGAACTTGAATCGCCGGGCCTTGCTGCGTGGGCAGTCGGGCGTCATCAGCTAACTCCATTCATTGGCGAGTATAGACAGCCGCTGAAAAATGCAATGTGTGGACGTAAATCGAATGAAACAGCTGGCACTTGCGTTCAAGGGCACGGATGGAGAAGGATGCAGACGAGTGGTGGCAAACCGATATAACGCCGGTGTATCAAGGATGAAATAATTATGACAAATGCGTCTTAGCATTTTTCGTAAGCCAGCTAAGTTATGTCTTCCCTATTTCATTGCCTTGTTTCCTGGAGTTTTCATGAACACCGCCGCATTGCGCGAGCAAATACATATAGCCCGACAACACGAGATTGAAACCGGAAAGCTGACCCGTCAGCTGGAAGCCCAACTGCAACACCTGCACCCGGCCATCCAGTTGCCGGAAACCGACGCCAACGGCGTGCTGACGCGTTTTGTCGCCGCCTACATCGACGAAGTGCCAGACCTGCTGGATGCAGCCAATGAAGTCGCCAGGGAAGCGGGAATCGAGTCGCAGATCAAACCGGTGCTGAAAATCGCCGAACAGTACTTCATCCAGCCGCCCGTGGGCCTGGACAGTCTGCTGGACGAGGCCTATCTGGCGCACCGCTTTGTCGAAGAGGTCAACGACCTGTACATCAAGCATTTCGGCCAGCCACTGATCCCATTGGACATGACGGTCGCCAATCTGATTGCTCACCAGTTGATCGGTGAGGAGTTTGCCAACCAACTCGACGAAGTGGTGCATCACGCAGTGGACAGCATGCTCGACGACGACAGCTTTGCGCTGGAGTCGGTGGAAGCCTACCGCGAGAAACTCAGCAGCCCGGACACCGGCGCGGCGTGGAAACGCTGGCCGTGCATGAGCCGCCGTCTGGGCGTGGGCCTGGAGCTGGATCAGCCTGCGGCTTGATCTCTGCGCAAACGATTGGGGGAACAGATTGCTCTGTTCCCCCAAATGTTTTCAGCCCGCCGCACCGATCCCGGTGGTGGTGCGGATCCGTCCCTCAAGCCTGCGTTTCAACCCGCGCGACTCGATCAACAGTTTCGCCCCCTTGGCCGCATTCGCCCGGCCCCACTCTTCGAGCAGTTCCAGACACGAATGGTCGATGTAGCTCAGATTGTTGAGCGGCACATGCACCGTCGTGCCCGGCGGAATGCTGCCCAGCACCTGAGTCAGTGCCGGCACTTTGAGGAACGTTGCCGCGCCCACCAGACGCAACTCCATTTCACCTTCCTGCGGCAGATCGATCAGGCTGATTTTCAGGCGCGAGGCCTTGAACGCCAGTTTCACCAGGGTCAGGCCGAAACCGATCAGCACGCCGGTCAACAGGTCAGTGAAGATGATCGCCAGCGCCGTGGCGGCGTAGGTAAACATCGGCATCCGGCCATAGCGGCCCAGACCACGGAACGCCTTGAGATCCACCAGTTTGAAGCCGGTGTAGACCAGGACGCCCGCCAGACTCGCCACCGGAATGCTCTGCAACAGGCTCGACAGCAACAGCACGAAGGCCAGCAGCCACAGGCCATGAAAAATCGTCGAGTAACGCGTGGTGGCACCGGCCTGGACGTTGGCCGAACTGCGTACGATCACCCCGGTCATCGGCAGTGCGCCGACCAGACCACAGAGCATATTGCCGACGCCTTGCGCCGACAGTTCACGATCGAAATCCGAACGCGGGCCGCTGTGCATGCGATCCACTGCGGCGGCGGACAGCAGGGTTTCGGCGCTGGCAATGAAGGCCACGGCGAACGCGGCGATCAGCAGCGTCGGGTCAGCCAGACTGAGCAGATCCGCCGGTTTCAGCCAGTCGATGGCTTCGGCCAGATTCGCCGGCACTTCAACACGTTTGACCTGCAACGCCAGCAGCAGACTGGCACCTGTCGCCAGGCCGACACCGAGCAATGCACCCGGAATGAAACGCAGCGAATGCGGGCGGAATTTCTCCCACAGCCACATCACGGCGATGGTCGACAGCCCGAGCAACCCGGCCTGCCAGCCAACGGACGGCAAGGCCTGCGCCACCGCGCCGGGGAAGGCCGTGAGGTTGTCGAGGCCGGAGGGTTTGGGCGAAGCGTCGAGCATCACATGCACCTGCGAGAGCACGATCAGTACGCCAATCCCGGCAAGCATGCCGTATACCACCGCTGGCGCCGTGACCCGGAACCAGCAACCGAGTTTCAGGCGTCCCGCTACCAGTTGCAGGAAACCGGCGAGCAGCAGGATTGGCCCGAGCATTTCGATGCCGTGCTGGCGCACCAGCTCGAACACCAGCACCGCCAGACCCGCCGCCGGCCCGCTGACCTGCAACGGCGAACCCGCCAGCCAGCCCACCACCAGACCGCCGATGATCCCGGTGATCAGGCCTTTGGCCGGCGGCAGCCCTGACGCAATGGCAATGCCCATGCACAGTGGCAGGGCGACCAGAAACACAACCACTGAAGCGAGCAGCTCCCGTGGCAACACAGCTTTCAATTGAGCCGCACGCATGGCGATACTCCCGAAGTTTTCTTCAGGCGTGGCGATGCCGGGGCCGCTGAAACAGCGGCCGGCGTCAAACCACACAGATTTTTAGGAGGATTCAGAAGCGCGCTTTGGGCGTCGCCACCGGGATCGGATGGCTGCCGTCGAGCGGCAGGAAGCAACCCTGATCCGCGTCGTAAGCCTTGATTTCGCTGGTTTCGATGTTGTAGACCCAGCCATGGATGAACAGATGACCGTTCGCCATTCGCGAGGCTACCGAAGGATGGGTACGCAAGTGCTGCAGTTGGGCGATGACGTTCTCCTCGGTGAGGATCGGCATGCTTTCTTTTTCGTCGGTGCAGTTGCAGTTGTCATGCACCATGGTTTTCGCCACTTCGGCGTGGCGCAGCCAGGCTTTGACCGTCGGCATTTTTTCCAGGCTGCCCGGATTGAGCACTGCGCGCATGGCGCCGCAATCGGAATGGCCGCAAATGATGATGTGCTGCACGCCAAGGGCCAGTACCGCGTATTCGATGGCGGTGGAAACGCCGCCGTTCATCTGGCCGTAGGGTGGCACGACGTTGCCGACGTTACGGGTCACGAACAGATCGCCGGGCGAACTCTGGGTAATCAGTTCGGGCACGATGCGCGAGTCGGCGCAGGTGATGAACATCGCCCTTGGCGACTGGGCCGTGGCGAGTTTCTTGAAGAGTTCTTCCTGCTGCGGAAAGACCTCATGATGAAAATGCAAAAAGCCGTCAACGATATGCTTCAACGCTGCATCGGCGGATTCCGCCACGGAGGCGGCTGGCGCCGACGCAGCCAACGGCTGATTATCCTTGTCACTCATGATTCATCCTCATTGGCGGATTCGGGGAGTCGTTCCCGTGTATTCCGGTGTGAAGCCAGTGGCTGTTCAGAACATCCGGGCCATCCCGACCCATCAGTCACTCGATGAACAAGGTAACCGCCGAAACTTAACTCAAACTGAATGAAGCGCTCTAGAACGTGTGTTCCAGGTCACAAAAAACGTGACTGACGTAAACCGGGCCTGGCCTTCCGTCCTCTCAATCAGAGGGCCAATAATTTCTAAATCAGCGCCATCTGGCGCCCCGGCGGACAGAAGGCCGTGCAATCGAGGTTGAAGCCTTCGCGATGATTGAGCCCAAGGCGTTTCAATGCTTTGGCGAAACGCTGGGCGAGCAGGTCGGCAAACGGCCCTTCACCGCGCATCCTGGCACCGAAACGGCTGTTGTACAGCTCGCCGCCACGGCTCTGGCGAATCAGGCTCAGTACATGGGCAGCGCGCTGCGGGTAGTGAGCCTCAAGCCACTCCTCGAACAGCGGCGCCACTTCCAGCGGCAGCCGCAACATCATGTAGGCGGCGCTCTGGGCGCCGGCGGCATGGGCTTCGGTCAGCAGGCTTTCGATTTCGCTGTCGTTGATCATCGGAATCATCGGGGAACACAGCACACCCACCGCAATCCCTGCCTCGCGCATGACCCGGATCGCCCGCAGCCGGGCCTTGGGCGCGGCGGCGCGGGGTTCGAGGATGCGTTTGAGTTCATCGTCCAGGGTCGTGAGGCTGATCATCACTGCCACCAACCGCTGTTGCGCCAGTTCGGTGAGCAGGTCGAGATCGCGCAGGATCAGCGAACCCTTGGTGACGATGGTCACCGGATGCCGGTAGCGCAGCAGTACTTCGAGGGTCTGGCGGGTGATCCGGTGTTCACGTTCGATCGGCTGATAGGGATCGGTGTTGGAACCAAGGTTGATCGGCGCGCATTGGTAGCCTTTTTTCCCCAGCTGTTCTTCCAGCACCTGGGCGGCGTTGGTCTTGGCGATCAGCTTCGTTTCGAAATCCAGCCCCGGCGACATGTCCCAATAGGCGTGGCTGGGCCGTGCGTAGCAATAAATACAGCCATGCTCGCAGCCGCGATAGGGATTGATCGAACGGTCGAAGGGCAGGTCTGGCGAGGTGTTGCGGGTGATGATGGTCTTCGCGGTTTCAAAACTGACTTCGGTGCCCTGGGTCACGGGTACTTCCTGATACCAGCCGTCATCCTCGGCCACCGAACGACTCGGCGCAAAGCGGTTGTGCGGGTTGGTGGCGGTGCCGCGACCGCGCGGGGGCAAGGGGGTGGTCATGACGGGTTTCCTTGATCTGTATATGCATACAGTATCCGTCGAAGGCCGGATGATCCACTACCGTTCGGCGTCGATTGATAATTGACAGGGTTAGTTACTTACCTATTTAAATAACGAATTTTATTCGAGTGCAAATTAAAGAAACACAAGTTGGCTGGTGGTTTGTTGTTGATATCCCTAGCATCCACTTCGCTTTACAACACTTGATCAAATGAAAGACAAAGGGATTTGATAATGTCGTTTTTTAATTCTCGTGGAATTTTTCTGCAAATGATGCAACCCGGTCCTTCGGAGCCCAATACACTGGTTTCCATGCAACTGGCGCGCAAGGAACTGGGCTGGGATGCCGAGGCTCGCCAGCAGACTGAAATGCTGGTGGACCCGATTTTTGTTACCGCTACGTCCAGCGACGGCGGGCGTACCTTCAGTCTTGACCGTTTGAATCACGATGTGGATCGGGATGGAGAAGTGGGTGAGCAGGATCGAGCCAAACTGATTGCCCTGGCTAAAGCCTACGTCAGCATTACCAATCCGTAACAGCGGTTGAATATATAACCCCTGCATGTTTATTCATGCAGGGGTTGTTTTATTTAGTTATGACTGGTGACTTGTCCAAGATCGCCGGTTGATGTGGTGGTCATGTCGTCCGTGCGTAACTTTGCAACATCTTTGGCTGTAACGGCCGAAGCCTTGTTACCCCAACTTCCACGAATAAAGCTCACCACATCCGCCACTTCCTGATCCGACAGGCGCCAGGCGAAGCCAGGCATGGTGAAGGTGGACGGCGCCGTGTGCGTTGCAGGCAGGGTACCGCCCTTGAGCACGATGTGGATCAGCGACGTCGGGTCATCCGATTGCAGCACCGGGTTGCCCGCCAGCGCCGGGAACACCCGGGTGTAGCCGTGGCCGTCAGTACGGTGGCATGCCGCGCAGTTATCGATGTACACCGACGCGCCACGTTGGCTGTCATCCCCGTTCCACAAGGCCTTGGCAGCTTTCTCGTCGTACTGGTGCGGCTGGTCGGCAGGGTCATTGGCCGGCAGCGATTTCAGGTAACGGGCAATCGCGGTCAGGTCGGCGTCGGTCATGTACTGCATGCTGTGGGTGACCACGTCGCTCATGCCGCCGAACACCGCGCTGCGGTCGCTGCGACCGGTCTTGAGGAACTGCACCAGTTGCTCTTCGCTCCAGCTGCCGAGACCGTCCTTGTGGTCGCCGCGCAGGCTCTTGGCGATCCAGCCTTCCAACGGCGCACTGCCTGACAGAAAACTGTTGCCTTCGGCCGCGCTCAGGGATTTTTCCTGCATGGTCAGGGCTCGTGGCGTATGGCAGGCGCCGCAATGTCCGAGGCCTTCCACCAGATACGCCCCACGGCTGACCACGGCATCGTCCGACGCGGCTTTGTAATCCTCGACTTTCGGCGCGAACAGCCAGCGCCAGCCCGTCAGCGGCCAGCGCATGCTCAGTGGCCACGGAATATCGCTGGCTTTGTTTTCCTGTGCCACTGGGGCAACGCCGTGCATGAAGTAGGCGTAGAGCGCCTGCATATCGGTTTCGCTGACGCGGGCGTAGGACGGGTACGGCATCGCCGGGTACAAGGTACTGCCGTTTTTGGCCACGCCATGCCGCACGGCCTGGTCGAATTCCTCGAAGCTGTAGCCACCGACGCCGGTTTTGTCCGGGGTGATGTTGGTCGAGTAGATTGTGCCGATCGGGGTTTCCATCGGCAGGCCACCGGCGAACGGCTTGCCGTCCTTGGCCGTGTGGCAAGCCACACAGTCGCCGGCACGGGCGAGGTATTCGCCTTGTTTGATCAGGGATTGATCAACTTCGGCGCCATGAGCGGCCGTGCTGCCGAGCAGGGCCAGGGTCGCGATAACGAGAGTTTTCATGGTCATCGCTCCTTAAGCCTGAACCAGCGGGCCGGGGTTTTTCAGGTATTGCTCGCGAATCGCTTTCGCCGACCAGTAGGTCAGCGCGGCGACCAGGCCAGTCGGGTTGTAACCCAGGCCTTGCGGGAACGCCGAGGCGCCCGGAACGAACACGTTGTGCACGTCCCAGCTCTGCAGATAGCGATTGAGCGCGCTGGTCTTCGGATCGGTGCCCATGATCGCGCCACCGTTGAGGTGGGTGGTCTGGTACGACGCAGTGTTGAAGTGGTCGCCGACCTTCTTGCCAATCACGGCGATGGCCTTCGGGCCCATGGCCTCGGCGATCTTGCCCATTTTCTCGACCATGAAGCGGTTCATCTTGATGTCGTTTTCCTGCCAGTCGAACGTCATCCGCAGCAGCGGCATGCCGTAGGCATCGCGGTACACCGGATCCAGATCGAGGTAGTTGCCACGGTAGGATTGATGCGCACCGTGGGCGTCCATCGACACCTGGTGGGTGTAGTAATCGGCGGTCGCGCGTTTCCACGCGCTGCCCCAGGCCGGCGTGCCCGGCGGGTTGGAGGTGCCGGCGATCGGTCGGCTGCCGGCCTGGTTGACCCACATCGGCGAACCACCGACGAAACCATGTGGTCCGTGATCGAAGTTGTCGGCGTTGAAGTCATCCACCGCCACACCGTTGCCGCCGGCACCGATGAAGTTGTTGGTGTGGGTGTCCTTGTCGAAGAACGCCTTGATGGTGGCCATGTTCTGGTAAGCGAAGTTGCGCCCGACTACGCCTTCACCGCTGACCGGGTCGTACGGTTTGCCGATGCCGGAGAGCAGCATCAGGCGCACGTTGTGCAACTGGAACGCGCCGAGGATTACCAGATCGGCCGGTTGCTCGATCTCGCGGCCCTGGCCGTCGATGTAGGTGACGCCGGTGGCTTTGGTTTTCGTGCTGTCGAGGTTGACCCGCAGAACGTGGGCGTTGGGCCGCAGTTCGAAGTTCGGCAGCGGCTTCAGCGCCGGCAGAATATTCACGTTCGGCGACGCTTTGGAATACATGTAGCAGACGTAACCGCTGCAGAAACCGCAGAAGTTGCACGGACCCATTTGTGCGCCGTAAGGATTGGTGTACGGACCCGACGTATTGGCGGAAGGCAGGTTGTAGGGTTTGTAACCCACCTCCGTAGCCGCTTTGCCGAACAGCTGTGCGGAAACCGTGTTCTTCTGCGCTTCCAGCGGAAACGGGTTCGAACGATCCGGGGCGTACGGGTTGCCGCCCTTGCCTTGACCGACCAACTGGCCTTTGACGGTCCAGGCCTGGCCGGAGGTGCCGAAGACTTTTTCGGCGAAGTCGAAGAACGGCTCCAGCTCTTCATAGCTGACACCGAAGTCCTGGATGGTCATGTCCTTGGGGATGAAGCTTTTGCCGTAGCGCTCTTCGTAGTGGCTGCGCATGCGCAGCTCGATCGGGTCGACGCGAAAGTGCACGCCCGACCAGTGCAGCCCGGCGCCGCCCACGCCATTGCCCGGCAGGAACGCGCCCAACTGGCGGTTCGGCAGGGCGATGTCGTTGACGCTGTGGCGGATGGTGACGGTTTCCTTGGAGATGTCCTGAAAGAGTTTTTTGCGCACGCTGTAGGTGAGTTCGTCGATCACCTGGGGATAGTTGCCGTCCGGGTAGGTGTCCTGCATCGGCCCGCGTTCCAGCGCCAGCACGTTGAGGCCTGCCTCGGTCAGCTCCTTGGCCATGATCGCGCCTGTCCAGCCGAAACCGACGATCACTGCGTCGACCTTCTTCATTACCGTTGCCATGCTCACGCCCTCTCGCCGCGAATCGAAACTGCCGGGAAGGGGTACTGCTCGTTGCGTTCCACCCAATCCATGAAATCGGCGCGGGCGCCGGGGAAGCCGATCATGGTCCAGCCGACCATGCCTTTATTGCCGCCGTGGATCGGGTCGCAGAAGAACCCTTCCTTGGTGTTTTGCAGCAAAAGACTGAAGAAAATCTTCGCCGGAACAGCGTCGAATTGCGGTTTTCCAGCTTCAAGCTGCTTGAGCATATCGTCTCGGGTAGCGCTGTCTTGCTCGGCAAATGTTTTACCGTTGATGGATTTTGCCCACTGATCCGTGGCGGCGATGCCAAGGCGATAGATCTCTTTCGGCACCAGTTTGCTCTGCCAGCCCATCTCCGGCGCAGCGTCGGCATTGAACGGGCCCTGCATGTACCAAAGGGCACCGGCGGCGTACGGCGTGTTCATCTGACGGTCGATGTATTCCGGCACGCCGGCTTCGAGTGCACCCGGACCCTGCGCATCGTTGGGGATCAATTGCGCGACAGCGGCATTGATGAACGCCCACTCTTCGGCAGTGAAGTAGCTCGGCTGATAAGGGCTGGCTTCAACGGCGGCCGCTTTTGCCGGGGCAGGCGCGCTTTCAGGCGCGGCTTGCAGCACCGTGCTGCCCAGACCGCTGCCGGCGAGGGTGACGACCGGAATCAGGGTCAGGGATTTGCGCAAAAAGTCACGCCGCGGGTTGTCTCGATCTTCATCAGACATGGGGGATGCACCTCATCAGGCATTGATGGTTGTCAGCCGTTTCTGCGAACGACTCAAGAATTTTCTGGCTGCGACGTGGCCGGAATGACAGGGAAAGAGGGGACGCGTCTGCAACATCATGTGACAAATGGTAGCAGGCTAAGCAACGAGATGAACCGATCAAGCCAAAAAAGAGCGCATTTCGACCAGGGAACCCGGTGTCTTCACGATTCTTTTACAAGCGCCTCACAGGGATTTGACTGCGTGGCTCGCAAGCTGAGGCCCTCTCTGACGAAACCCACACGGTCGCCGCAAAGCATGTTCCTGACGCGTTATTCCTCCGCATTTTGTTTGTCGCTCCTTGCGCTGTTCAGCTGGATTCCTGCTCAGGCTGCGCAAACCCCGGCTTCTCGTCCCGTCGAATGGGCGCAGCCGGTAGAGGTGCAATACAACCTGTTCCAGATGTCGCCCACGCTGTACCGCAGTGCGCTTCCCGACGACGGCGCGGTACCGTTGCTGAACAAGCTGAAGGTGGCCACGGTCATCAACTTCCTGCCGGAAGCGGATTCCAACTGGCTCAAGGCTCCCGGTATCCATCAGGTGCAATTGCCCTATCGCACCAATCACGTGGACGACAGTGATGTGCTCAAGACTCTGCGTGCAATCCAGTCCGCCGAAGCCGACGGCCCGGTGTTGATGCACTGCAAGCACGGCTCCGATCGCACCGGCCTGATGGCGGCGATGTACCGGATCGTCGTGCAGGGCTGGAGCAAGGAAGACGCCCTGAACGAAATGACCCAGGGCGGTTTTGGCGAAAGCGGCCACTTCAAGGACGGCGTGCGCTACGTGATGCAGGCCGATGTCGACAAATTGCGCACTGCGCTGGCCAATGGTGATTGCAGCACCAGCGCGTTTGCCACGTGCTCGATGAAGAGCTGGTTTCAGACGGTCAATCTGAAGTAACTCGCCCGGCTTCTCCGTCAACGAGGCCGGTAACTGGCCGGCCGATGAACGCTTCCACCGCGTCCAGTAACGGGCGCCCCGCACCCGGCGAAAAGAACGTTGTACGAAACTCTCGACCGGTTTGCGCGTTGAACACCCAGTCGCGGCTGAAACGCTTGAACGCTTCCTTGGCCAGTACGTCCGACCAGATGTAGGCGTAAACCGAAGCGTCGTACTGGGTCACCATGTAATCGAATCCATTGGCGAACCGGTGATCGTCCGGCAGTTGCAGATGGCCGAGGCGGCGTTGCGCTTCAGTGCACACCTCCTCGGTCGAGCGGCCGTCGCCGTGGGTCAGGTGCAGCTCGAAATCGATCATCGCCCCCATCAGCAACAAGGCCTGTTGCCGGCTGGAATGGGCCTGACTGGCTGACAGCGCCGCGTCAACCCGCGCGGCGCTCAAGCGCTCGCCGGTCTGAAAGTGCGCGCCGAGCCACAGCACAAACTCCCGCGATAGACACCATTGCTCGAACAGTTTCCCGGAAAACTCCGCCGCTTCATGGCCCAGTTGCAGGATGCCGGACAGGCTGTGATGGGGCGAGCGCGTCAGCACGTGCTGGAGGCAGTGGCCAAACTCATGAAACAGCACCTGCAGATCGTCGATTTCGAGCCGGCATGGATGGGAGGCAGTGGCCGGTGTGAAATTGCTGTAGAGCAGGGCAATCGGTAGCGCCGGACGGCCTTCGGCGTTGATCCGACGATTGCGCAATGTGGAGGTGCCGGGGAAGTCCACTGCGTTTTCGCGATGAAACGGATCGAGGTAGATGTAGCCGACCACTTGCTCATGCTCGCTGACTTCCAGCAGACGCACATTGGCATGCCAGCGCCCGCCGCCGGACTGTTCGACGATGCGGATCCCGAACATCCGCTCGCAGAACAGAAAAAGCCTGCGCAGGGTGCCCTCGAGCGGAAAGTAATCACGCAGGTTTTCCAGTGCGCCGGGAAACTGCTGCTGGCGCCATTGTTCGGCGAGGAAATCTTCATCCCACGGCTGGACCCGGTCGATCCCGCGTTGCTGCGCAAAGGCTGCCAGTTGTTCTGCATCCTGCGCGAGGATCGGTACCAGATGCATCGCCTGACGCTGGAGAAAATCACTGACCCACGCCGTGGTCCCGGCGCTGTTATTTGCCAGGCTCAATTGCGCGGCGTTTTCATGGCCGAGCAAACGGGCTTTCTGCTGGCGCAAGGCGAGCAGCCCCGCGAGCACCGGGCCGTTATCGAAGCGCCCGGCCAGCGGGCCCCGATCAGAGGCACGGGTCATGTAGGCAACGTAGCATTCCTGTCGCAACGCGCGGTTCTCGGCGTACTTGAGGATGTGCTGGCAAGTGTTCTGGTCCAGTCGGATCAGCCAGCCGTCATGGCCGGCCTGGCGTGCGGTGAGAGCCAGACGATCCTTCATCGCCTGCGAGAGGCCCGCGAGCAGCGCAATATCGTCGACACGTTTGCTCCACGCCTCGGCCCAGCGTTCGAGATTTTCCAGAAACGCGAACTCCAACCCGCCGATCTCGAGGTTCAACCGCGCCAGTTCCTGTTGCTGTTGAGCCGCAAGCTCAATGCCCGACTGCTTGAATCGGCGCACGATCCCCGCCAGAGCGATAGTGCGCGATTCATCGAAACTCCCGGCGATCGAACTTTGCGCCAGACGCTGATAGGTCTCGTACAACGGGCGATTGAGGGCATTTTCAGCATGGTACTGATTGATCGCCAGATATGCCTTGGCGCTTTCTACAAGCCAGACCGCATCGTCGGACCTGACTATCGACAACGTTTCGAGAATCGAGCGGACTTCATCGAGGCGGGCATCGGCCTCATCGATACTCACTACCAGATCGTCCCAGCCGGGGTGTTCGGCCTGACTGGCGATAACCTGGGCGATGATTTGTCGATTGTCGGCAATGATTCGGTTGACGGCCGGCAGCAGGTGCTCGGCGCGAATCGCTGGCCAGGGTGGCAGGATCCAGTGTTGCAGGAGGGGATTGGTGTCGGGCATGGCAGCTTCCTTCGAGGCGTGGCGCAAAGGGCCAGCCTACGAAGCAAGTGCGGGGGACCGGTGTTAAGCCAATACCACCTTCCGCCGTGATCTGGCAGAAGGTGGTTGTGGATCAGTGCTGCTCGTCGGGCTTTTTCTTCAGCTTCGGATTCGGGAAGAACTGCACCGCCTGAACCGTCTTGTCCGGTGCAGGCTTGAGCGCGCTGGTGTTGACCCGCGTGCCCAGCTCTTTCGGTACCGAAAGCCCTTGGGCATTGAGCGTATCGCTGTAGCCGCACGCCACGCATTCGCGGTGCGGGACGTCGTCCTCGCTCCACATCATCAGCTTGTCCGGCTCGCTGCACGCCGGGCAGACCGCCCCGGCGATAAAGCGTTTTTTGGTCTTCACAGGTGCCTCACTCATGCTGCCGCGTCCTCACTCAGGCCGCTGTGGCGCAAGAGTGCGTCAATCGACGGCTCACGGCCACGGAAGTCGACGAACAGCACCATCGGCTCCTGCGAGCCGCCACGGGCCAGGATCGCTTCGCGGAAGGCGCGACCGGTGTCCGCATTGAGCACGCCGTCTTCTTCGAACTTCGAGAAGGCATCCGCCGATAGCACTTCCGCCCACTTGTAGCTGTAGTAACCCGCCGCGTAACCGCCGGCGAAGATGTGCGCGAAGCTGTTCGGGAAGCGGTTGTAGGCCGGAGGACGCATCACCGAGACTTCGTTGCGCACGCCTTCCAGCACTTGGGCGACGCTGCGGCCGTCACCGTGGGTGGCGTGCAGTTCGAAGTCGAACAGCGAAAACTCCAGCTGACGCACCATCATCAGGCCTGACTGGAAGTTCTTCGCCGCGAGCATTTTCTCCAGCAGATCCTGCGGCAGCGGCTCGCCGGTTTCGTAGTGGCCGGAAATCAGCGCGAGGCCTTCCGGCTCCCAGCACCAGTTTTCCATGAACTGGCTCGGCAGCTCGACCGCGTCCCACGCCACGCCATTGATACCGGACACGCCGGCATGCTCGACGCGGGTCAACAGGTGATGCAAGCCGTGGCCGAATTCGTGGAACAGGGTGGTCACTTCATCGTGGGTCAGCAGCGCAGGCTTGCCGCTGTCGGCCGGGGTGAAGTTGCACACCAGGTTGGCCACCGGGCTTTGCAGCACGCCGTCGATGGTGCGGCGACGGTCGCGCGCGCCGTCCATCCAGGCACCGCCGCGCTTGTTGGCGCGGGCGTAGAGGTCGAAGAAGAAGCGACCAACGTGCTGACCGTTTTCCTTGATCTCGAACAGGCGCACGTCCGGGTGCCAGGTGTCGAAGCCTTTCAGTTCGGCGATTTCGATGCCGTACAGGCGCTGAACGATAGCGAACAGACCGCCCAGTACCTTGTCGATCGGGAAGTAGGCGCGCAGGGTTTCCTGGGCGACGCTGTAGCGTTGTTCACGGAGTTTTTCACCGTAGAAACCGCTGTCCCAGCTTTGCAGATCGGCGCAGCCCTGCTCGGCGGCGTAAGCCTTGAGCTGTTGCAGATCCTGGGCGGCAAACGGTTTGCTGCGCTTGGCCAGGTCGCGCAGGAAGCTCAGCACCTGATCGCTGGACTCGGCCATTTTGGTCGCCAGGCTCAGCTCGGAGAAGCTGGAGAAACCGAGCAGTTTGGCCAGTTCCTGACGCAGGTCGAGGATTTCGCCCATCACCGGGCCGTTGTCGTTCTGGCCGGCGTTCGGGCCTTGATCCGACGCACGGGTGCAGTAGGCGGCGTAGACTTCTTCACGCAGCGCACGGTCCTGGGCGTAAGTCATCACCGCGTAGTAGCTCGGGAATTCCAGGGTGATCAGCCAGCCATCGAGGCCTTTGGCCTGTGCGGCAGCAGCCATTTGCGCCTTGGCCGAATCGGTCAGGCCGGCGAGGGCGGCTTCGTCGGTCAGGTGCTTGGTCCAGGCCTGGGTGGCGTCGAGCAACTGGTTGGAGAAGCGGCTGCCCAGCTCGGACAGCTTGCTCTGCACTTCGGCGTAACGCTTCTGTTCGGCTTCCGGCAGGTCGATGCCCGACAGACGGAAATCGCGCAGGGCGTGTTCCAGAATGGTTTTTTGTGCCACGTCGAAACCGGCGGCTTCCGGGCTGTTGGCCAAGGCTTCATAGGCCTGGAACAGTTCGCGGTTCTGGCCCATCTCGGTGGAATAGGCGCTCAATGCCGGCAGGCACGACTCGTAGGCTTCACGCAGTTCGGCGCTGTTGCACACGGCATTGAGGTGGCTGACCGGACTCCAGGCAGCGCCCAGGCGATCATTGAGTTCGTCCATCGCCAGCACCAGCCCGGCCCAGGTCGGGTTCTGGCCCTGGGTCTTGAGGATTTCGGCGATGGCGGCGCGGTTGTCGGCCAGGATGGTTTCGATGGCCGGCTGCACGTGTTCGGCACGGATCGCGGAGAACGGCGGCAGGTCGTAGGACTGCAGAAGAGGGTTGTTCACGCTCACGGTTGGCACCTTGGCTGGAAGAAACATGCGCCCATCTTAATTACAATCGACACCCACCGCAGCTATCGGCGACAGAGAGAGAACTAATAGTGTCCCTTCGCAAGTACCAGAATCACACCCCACGCCTGAGCCAAGGCGCTTTTGTCGACGGCTCGGCGGTGGTGATCGGCGACGTCGAAATCGGCGAAGACAGCTCCGTGTGGCCGCTGACCGTGATCCGCGGCGACATGCATCGTATCCGCATCGGCGCGCGTACCAGCGTGCAGGATGGCTGCGTGTTGCACATCACCCACGCCGGCCCGTTCAACCCGGACGGCTTCCCGCTGCTGATCGGTGATGACGTGACCATCGCCCACAAGGTCATGCTGCATGGCTGTACCGTCGGCAGCCGCGTGCTGATCGGTATGGGCAGCATCGTCATGGACGGCGCGGTGGTCGAGGACGAAGTGATCATCGGCGCCGGCAGCCTGGTGCCACCGGGCAAGCGTCTGGAAAGCGGTTTTCTGTACGTGGGGAGTCCGGTGAAGCAGGTTCGCCAGTTGACCGACAAGGAAAACGCCTTTTTCACTTACAGTGCGGCGAACTACGTGAAGCTCAAGGACCTGCATCTGGCTGAAGGCTACGACCAGCTCTGACTTTTCTCTCTATTGCCCGGGATTTTTCATGCATTACCAGACCGTACTGTTCGACCTCGATGGCACTCTCACCGACCCGCGTGAGGGCATCACCCGTTCTATCCAGTTCGCCTTGAGCAAACTCGGCATCGACGAGCCCGACCTGACCAAACTGGAACACTTCATCGGCCCGCCGCTGTTGCAGGCATTCATGCAGTTCTATGGTTTTGATGAAGCAAAGGCGTGGGAGGCGGTGAATTTCTATCGCGAGCGTTTCAAGGTTACCGGTCTGTACGAGAACCGGGTGTTCGACGGCGTCACGCCGTTGCTGGAAACCCTGAGCGGCCAGGGCCGGCAGCTTTATATAGCGACGTCGAAGCCGTGGGTGTTCGCCCGGGAAATCGCCCGGCACTTCGATTTCGCCAAACACTTCAAGGTGATCTACGGCAGCGAACTGGACGGCACCCGCACCAACAAGGTCGAACTGATTGCCCACCTGATGGCCGAGGAAGGGCTGGATCCGGTCAATACATTGATGATCGGTGACCGCAAGCACGACCTGATCGGTGCTCGCAGTAACGGGTTGGATGCGGCGGCCGTGGGTTACGGTTTTGGCAGCCATGAGGAGCTGAGTGCCGAAGCGCCGGCTTATCACTTCGAGACGCTGGCGGAGCTGCATCAGGCGTTTTTGCAGCGCCAGTGATATCGCCTTCGCGGGCAAGCCCGCTCCCACAGGAAACCGAGTACCACTGCTGAAACACCGTCCCTGTGGGAGATTCTATGGTTTAGGGGAAACCCTCAACTTGCTTTCGGCTGGTATTCGCTCTGCCCC
>NZ_JAKUMP010000013.1:0-213906 GCF_026341415.1 Pseudomonas sp. MCal1 | reverse complement strand
TACCGGGATAGCGAATTCTTTTTCATGAAGATCAAGAGCGTCTTTCCCGGTAATCCGTGAAGAACCAAAAAAAAGCCGCCCTTGCGGGCGGCTGAAGTGCTTCGCTCCTGAATCAGAACCCAAGGCTGAAGCTGATGGTCATCGCATGGTCGTTGCTCTCGTTCGACAGCTGCCCCGAATAGCCGATGCCAAGTTTGCCGGTCGGGCTGATCTGGAAGTCCACGCCTGCTTCGACCACTGCGCTGTCCTTGGCAATCGGCACGCCCTGGGTGTTGAACGAGGCGCCGCCGTCGATGAAGGTCAGGTCGGCGTCAGGCTTGGTGTCGCCGAAGGCATGCCGCCAGCCGAGCGCCGCACGCGGGGTGAATTGCCCGCCGTTGGCCAGGGTGATGACCTTGCCGGCGCGCACGCCCAGGGTCGAGAAGGTGATGTCCTGATCGGACTCGGCGCGCAGACGCCCTGCTCCGCCCTTCTCTTTGGCCTTGTCGCTGTCGTAGTTGACGTACGCCAGACCGGCGAACGGTTCCAGGGCAATTCCGGCCGCTTCGATGGCATAGCCGACTTCACCGAACACCTGAGCGCTGCGCGCGTCGTAATTGGCCTTCAACCGGTCGTTGTAGGCGCCGACGCTGACATCGCGCTTGGTTTCGATGTCGTGCCAGCTGTACGCCGCGCCAAGACGCACTGCCAAAGCGTCGAATTGCGAGTTGAGGTACGCCGCCAGGTGGTAGCTCTCGACCGTGGCATCCGAGCGACGGTCATGGGCATCCAGATCGCTGCGGGTGTAACCGGCGGCCATGCCGACGCGCCACTGGTCGTCGAGCTGCTTGTCGGTGCCGAGCATGAAGCCGCTCAGGTTGCGATCCAGTTTCGCACTGTTGCTGTCGCCGTCCGACTCGCCCCAGGCGCCGAGGGCACGGGCCCAACCGACCATTTCGCCGTGGCAGCCGTTGCTGCTCAGCTGGTTGTCGCTTGGGGCCAGGGCGCGGCGTGGATCGTCCGGCGCGCTGCACGATGGCTGGCGCATACGGTCGTTGACCGCGTCGCGCACGTAGCGCGAATCCTCGAGGATGGCGCTGGCGGTGCTGGCATGAATTTCCCCCGACAGGCTGTCGAAGGCGTTGCGTGCCCCGGCCACGCTGAGGTTGACGATTTCGCCCTGCAACGCACTGCCCGCCGCGCCGTTGCGCATCAACGCCGAAGCGGTGTTGCGCTGGTTGCGGGTGGCGGCGACGTCGACGAACGAGTTGCCGTTGCGGCTGACCACCAGATTCACCGCGTTGGCGTCGTACACCAGCGCAGTATTCAGGAACGCGTATTGCGGCAGATCGGCGGTGCTGAAGGTGCCGCTCACCCCGCCACCGGCAGTGATCAGCGAGTACACGGTATTGCCGGTGAACGGTGCCAGACTGTTGACCTGCAGACCGCCGCCCAGGGTGGCGCTACCACCGACCGCCAGCGGTGTGGCGGTCGGCGAGCTGACGGTCAGGGCCAGCACACCGTCGGCGGCGTTGCTCAGGTTGCCGGCGACACTCAAGGTGCCGTCCTCGCCACCGGAAGCCACCACGCCATGGTTGACCACCGAACCGACGCTGCCATTCCCGCTCAGGCCTGCGCCATTGGCCACGGTGACCTGCCCGGCGAGAGAGGCTCGCGCCGCGCGGCTGCCGACTTGCAGCACACCTTGATCCACCGCCACGGTGCCGCTGAAGGGTTGATTACCGGTCAACAGCAAGCGTGCTGCACCGCGTTTGGCCATGGTTCCGACACCGCTCAGGCGTCCGTTGAACTGACCATTGGCGTTCTGCTGGAACACCAGCGAGGCGTTGTTGAGGATGTTGCCTTGCAGGCTGAGGGTATTACCGATCAGCGTACCGCCGCTGACGGTGGTGCCGCCGCTGTAGGTGTTGGCCCCGCTGAGAACCAGAGTGCCGGAATCGAGCTTCTCGATGCCGCCACTGCCCACCAGCGGTACGGAGATTTCCGTGCTGCCACCGGCATTCACTCGCACCGGCGCGAGGCTGCCGCCCGGACCGTTGACCGGGGTCAGCGTACCGCCAGCACCTGGAACCAGGTTGTAACCGCTGGCGAGGAACTGCAACCCGGTGAAGTTCTGATTGCCTTGCACGGTGACCGTCCCGCTCTGCCCGCCGAACACGGCGAACTGACCGTTCGACGCCAGCGCCTGAGTACCGCTCGGATCGGTCCAGTTGGTGCCCGGGCCCCACACGCCACTTCCGCCCCCGATGCTGCCATCCGGGTTGGTGGTGCCGCCGTTCCAGAACTGCACTTCACCCGGCGTGTTCTGCACCAGCAGGTTGACCTGATTGGCCAGCGCGGTCTGCAGGGTCAGGTTGGCCGCCGACACCGGCAGGCTGCCGTAGACCAGACCGTTGTCGGTCAGGCTGCCGCCGTAGCTGAACAGTTGATAGACCCCGGTGCCGAAACCGCCGGCGTTGCTGATATTCAGCGTGCCGTCGAGGGACAGGTTGCCGGCGACGTTGACCACCGTGGTGGAACTCGCAGCCGAGCCCAGGGAGAAGTCCAGGTTGGTGCCCGACGACAACGCCAGCGAACCGACCGACAACGGCGTTGCAGTGCCGCCGCCCGTCAGCGTCGCACCGTTGGCCAGTTGTACGGCGCCTGCGAATACGCCGCTGCCGCCGATTTTCGCCCCGCTGGCGACATTGACGTTGGCACTGTTGAGCACACCGATGACGTTCAGCGAACCGGCCTGCACCGATGTGTTGCCGGTGAAGGTATTGTTGCCGGTCAGCAGCAAGGCGCCGGTACCGGTTTTATTGAGTGTGCCGGCGCCCGTCAGATTGCCGGTGTAGCTGCCGTCACTGTTCTGCTCGAAGGTCAGCGTCGCGTTGTTGACAATGGCGCCTTGCAGGCTGCTGGTGTCGCCACGGGTGCTGCCGCCGTTCAGCGTCGTACCGCCGCTGTAGGTGTTGGCGCCGCTGAGGACGAGGTCGCCACTGCCGTTTTTCACCAGACTGCCGCTGCCGGTGATCGCGCCGATCAGCGTGGTGTCCTGGTTGCCGGCCAGGATCAGTTGCGCCCCCAGGTTGATGGCGTTGGCCAGTTGCAGTGCAGAGGTGCTGTCCAGGGTGCCGTTGCCCAGCACGCTGAGGGCACCGCTGCTGATCGCGCTGTTGTTGCCCAGGATCAGCGAGCCGCCGGACAGTTGAGTACCGCCGCTGTAAGTGTTGCTGCCGTTGAGGGTCAGGCTCGATGCGCCGGTCTTGATCAGACTGCCGCTGCCGCTGACCACACCGCCGAGGGTCAATGCGTTGGAGCCGGCGACGGTGAGTCCGCCGTTGAGCACCACGGCGTTGGCCAGGCTGACCGCTGTGTTGCTGTCCAGCGCCGTGCCGTTGGCGGCGGTCAATACGCCGGTGCCAAGGGCCGAGTTATTGCCGACCACGATCTTGCCGCCGTTGAGCGCGGTGCCGCCGGTGTAACCGTTGGCCGCGTTGAGCACCAGGGTGCCGGTGTCGTACTTGCCCAGTGTGCCGGCGCCGTTGAGCGCCACGCCCACGGTGGCGGTGACGTTCGGGTCGACCCGCACGGTCGCGTTACCCAGCGATCCGTTGACCAGATTCAGCGAACCGGCCGTGCCGTTCTGCAGGCTGTAGCCATCGGTGACGAACTGCATGCCGGTGATGGTTTGCGCACCGTTCACCGTGACGGTGCCCGCCGTCCCCTGGAACACCGCGAAGCTGTTGCCCCAGGCCTGATTGGTGGTGCCGTTGACGTCGGTCCAGTTGGTGGTGCCGGTGCCCCAGGTGCCGCTGCCGCCATCCACCGAACCGTTGGCGACGAGTTGGTTGCCGTCCCAGAACTGCACGGTAACGCCCGGTGCGGTAACCAGCAGGTTGATCTGGTTGGCCAGCGCGGTTTGCAGGGTCAGGTCGCCCGGCGTGACGCTGCCCGGCACGGTGCCGATCAGCATGCCGTTGTCGGTCAGGCCGCCGGTGTAGTTGATCAGGCGATACACGCCGCTGCCGAATCCGCCGATATCGCTGACGTTGAGGGTACCGTCGAGGGTCAGATTGCCGCCGACGTTGACCAGCGCGTTGCCGCCACCGGAAACCGGTGTGCCGAGGCCGACATCGAAGTTGGAGTTGGCGTTGAACACCAGCGAATTCACCGACAGCGTGCTGCCGGTAGCGCCGGCCAGATGGCCGCCGTCCGCCACGGTCACGGCCCCGCCGAGCGAGCCGCTGCCGGTCAGGGTGCCGCCGCTGTTGACCAGCACACTGGCGCTGTCCAGCGAACCGCTGACGTTCAAAGTACCGGCGTTGACCGTGGTGTTACCGGTCAGGCTGTTGAGGCCGGTCAGGGTTAGCGTGCCGGTGCCGAGTTTGCTCAGTTCGCCGGTGCCGGTGAGCACGCCGTCGAAAATACTGCTGGCGTTGTTACCCCCGATGCTCAGTGTGTTGCCGCCGCCGATCAGTGCGGTGCCGCTGCCGGTCAGGCTGGCGAGGCTGCCGGAGCCGCCGAGGTTGAGGGTCGCCGCAGCGCCGAGATTGACCCCGGCGTTGCTGCCCAGCGCCGAGTTGCCCAGCGTGGTGAGGCTGCCGGCCTGCACGTCGAAGGTACCGCTGAAGGTGTTGTTGCCGGTCAGCGTCAGGTCGGCCAGACCGTTCTTGGTCAGTGTGCCCGCGCCGGCGATCACGCCACCGAGCGTCAGGTTGTTGTTGCCGGCCACGCTCAGGTTGGCATTGACGTTGAGGTTGTTGGCCAGCACCAGCGGCGCCGTGCTGTCGAGAGTCGAGGCGCCCGCCACGGTCACCGCGCCGGAACCCAGGCCCGCCGAGGTGCCAAGGGTCACGGTGCCGGCGTTCAGCGTGGTGCCGCCGCTGTAGGTGTTGATGCCGTTGAGGGTCAGGTTGGAGGCCCCGTTTTTGATCAGTGCCCCGCTGCCGCTGACCACACCGCCGAGGGTCACATCGCTGTTGCCGGTGTTGGTCAGATTGGCGTTGAGCACCACGTTGTTGCCCAGCGACACCGAGGTGTTGCTGTCCAGCGCCGAGGCACCGGCCACGGTCAGGTTGCCCAGACCGAGGGCGCCGTTGCTGCCGGCGGTCAGGGTGCCGGCATTGAGGGTGATGCCACCGAGGAAGTTGTTGGCACCGCTGAGGATCAGATTGGCTGCGCCGTTCTTGGTCAGGCTGCCGGCGCCATTGATGGCTCCGCTGAGTGTCAGATCGTTGCTGCCGACCACGCCAAGGTTGCCTGCCAGGTTGATCGCATTACCCGCCGTGACGGCGCCGCTGGCATCCAGGGTGGTACCGTTCGCCGCGTTCAGGGTGGCGGAGCCCAGCGCCGCGTTCGACGCCAGGATCAGACCGCCCGCATTCAGTGCCACCGGGCCGAGGAAAGCGTTGTTGCCGCCGAGCGTCAGGCTGGCCGATCCGTTCTTGATCAAGCCACCGGTACCGGAAATGACACCGTTGAGGGTCAGCGCATTGCTGCCCAGCACGGTGAGGTTACCGTTCAGCGTGGTCGCATTAGTCAGGGTCACGGCGGTGTTGCTGTCGAGTTGCGTGCCGGCGTTGGCGATCAGCGCGCCGCTGCCCAGTGCGGTATTGCTGCCGACCACCAGGGTGCCGCCATCGAGTTGCGTGCCGCCGGTGTAGCTGTTGGCGCCGTTGAGCACCAGGGTGCCGCTGTCGAGCTTGTTGAGAATCCCGCTGCCGTCAATGTTCACGCCGACCGTGGCAGTCACGCCCGGATCAACCCGCATCGCCGTGGTGCCGCCGCTGCCGTTGACGGCGGTCAGCAGTCCCGACGTACCGTTGACCACGTTGTAGCCGTCCGTGAGGAACTGCATCCCGGTGAACAGCTGCGTGCCGTTGACCGACACCGTGCCCGCCGTGCCCTGGAACACCGCGAAGTCGCCGGCCCAGCTCTGGTTGAGCGTCCCGTTGACGTTGGTCCAGTTGGTGTTGACGGCATCCCATGCTCCGCTGCCGCCATCGACCGTACCGTTCGGGATCGTCTGGCTGCCATCCCAGAAGCGAATATTGGCGTTCGGCGCGGACACCAACAGGTTGATCTGGTTACCGACCGAGGTCTGCACCACCAGATCGCCCAGGCCAAACCCCACAGGTACACCGGCCACGGTCAGGCCGTTGTCGGTCAGTGCCCCCGTGTAGTTGAACAAGCGATAGACCCCGACGCCGAATCCGCCGGCATCGGTAACGTTGAGATTGCCGTCGAGTGTCAGGTTGCCGCCGATGTTCATCAGGGAGGTGGTCGATGGCGTCGCGAGGTTCGCATCGATATTGCTGTTGGCAGCCAGAACCAGTGACGCGGCAGACAGGGTATTGCCCGAAGACAACGCCAGGTGGCCGCCATTGTTGACGTTGAGGGTTCCGAGAATCGAACCGCTGCCGGTGACGCTCGCGCCGGTATTGACGCTGACCTGGGCGCTGGCCAGCGAACCGCTGAGGTTCAGGGTGCCGCCGTTGACGGCAGTGTTGCCGACGAGGCCATTGATCCCGGTCAGGTTCAGTGTGCCGGTGCCGACTTTGGTCAAACCGCCATTGCCGCTGAGATCGCCGTCGAAGGTGCTGGTGCTGCTGACCCCGCCCACGGTCAAAGTGTTACCGCCGCCGATCTGCACGCCGCCGCTGCCACTCAGGCCATTGAGGCTGGCGTTGCTGCCGAGGTTGAGGCTGGCGCCGGCGCTGACGTTGGCGCCGGAGGTATTGCCGAGTGCGCCGCCGGTCAGGGTGCTGACACTGCCGGAGAGGATGTTCAGCGCACCGGTGAAGGTGTTGGTGCCGCTGAGGGCGAGGTCATCCAGGCCGGTTTTGATCAGGTTGCCCGCACCGTCGATCACCCCGCTGAGGTTCAGACCGTTGTTGCCGGCCACGGTCAGGTCGGCATTGAGCGTGATGTTGTTGCCGACGCTGAGCGCACTGCTGTTATCCAGCGTTGCTGCGCCACCGACGGTCAGGCCGCCACTGCCCAGGGCACCGGCCGAGCCCAGCGTCAGCGTGCCCGCATTGAGCGTGGTGCCGCCGCCAAAGGTGTTGCTGCCATTGAGCGTCAGGTTGGCCGCGCCGTTCTTGATCAACTGGCCGGCGCCGCTGACGACACCGCCGAGGGCCAGGTTCTGGGTACCGCCGACACTGAGCGCTGCGTTAAGGACAACCGCGTTGGCCAGGCTGGCCAGCGAGGAACTGCTGTCGAGCGTCGCGGCACCGCCGACGGTCAAGGCCCCCGTGCCCAGTGCCGAGCTGTTGCCGACGGTCACGGTACCGGCGTTCAAGGTAGTGCCGCCGATGTAGGTATTGGTGCCGTTCAGATTCAGGTTGGCCGCACCGTTTTTCACCAGACTGCCGGCCCCGGCAACGGTGCCCGTGAGGGTCAGGTCGGCGCTGCCACCGACATTCAGCGCGCCGGCAAGGTTGACCTGGTTGCCCAGGCTGACGGTGGCATTGGTATCCAGCGTAGTGCCGGCGGCCGCATTCAGCACACCACTGCCCAGCGCGATGTTGCTGCCGACGATCAGTTTGCCGACGTTCAACGCGGTGTTGCCGAAGTAGGTGTTGGCGCCGTTGAGGATCAGATCGGCCGGACCGTTTTTGATCAGGCCGCCGACACCGGCGACGACACCATTGAGCGTCAGGGCATTGCTGCCGCCGAGGGTCACGTTGCCGCCGAGGTTGACGTTGTTGGCCAGGCTTGTCGCGGTGCTGGCATCCAGCGTGGTGCCGGCTGCCGCATTGAGTACACCGGTGCCCAGCGCGGTGTTGGAGCCCACGCTCAGGGTCCCGGCATTCAACGCCGTATTGCCGGTGTAGGTGTTGTTGCCGGTCAGGCTCAGCGTCGAGGCGCCGGTCTTGATCAGGTTGCTGCCGCCACTGATCACGCCGCCGAGGGTCAGCGGGTTGGCGCCACCGGCCGTGAGGCTGGCGTTGAGGGCAATCGCATTGTTCAGCGTGACGTTGGCGCTGCTGTTGAGCGAGCCGCCCGAGCCACCGACGGTGAGCGTGCCGGTGCCGAGAGCCGCCGCGTTGCCGACGGTCAGGCTGCCGGCGTTGAGCGCCGTGCCACCGGTGAAGGTGTTGACGCCGTTGAGGGTCAGGTTGGCGGTGCCGTTCTTGATCAATTGACTGGCGCCGCTGATGACACCGCCCAGGGTCAGGCCATTGCTGCCGCCGATGCTCAGATTGCCGTTGAGCGCTACGTCGTTGTTCAGGCTGACGGCGGCGCTGCTGTCCAGGGTCGCGGCGTTGGCGACGGTCAGGCTGCCGCTGCCCAGTGCGCCGGCATTGCCGACAGTCAGAGTACCGGCATTCAACGTGGTGCCGCCGAGGAAGGTGTTGGCGCCGCTGAGAATCAGGTTGGCCGCGCCATTCTTGGTCAGCCCGCCGTTGCCGCTGACCACGCCACCCAGGGTCAGGTTGGCGTTGCCGGCAATGTTCAGGTTGCCGCCGAGCGCGACGGCATTGCCCAGCGCCACGGTGGCGCTGGCATCGAGCGTAGTGCCCGCCGCCGTGGTCAGTGCGCCCGTGCCCAGCGCGGTATTGGAACCGACAATCAGCGTCCCGGCATTCAGCGTCGTACCGCCGGAGAACGTGTTATTGCCGCTGAGGGTCAGGTTCGCGGTGCCGTTCTTGATCAGGTTGCCGGCACCGCTGATGACCCCGCTCAGGCCCAGTGCCTGCGTTCCGCCAATGGTCAGGTCCGCCGCCAGCGCCACCGCGTTGGCCAGGGTCACCGCCGTGGTCGCATCCAGCGTGGTACCCGCCGCCGCATTCAGCGCGCCGGTGCCGAGGGCGGTGTTGCTGCCGACCAGCAAGGTACCGCCGTTGAGCGCGGTGGTGCCGCTGTTGGTGTTGTTGCCGGTCAGGGTCAGGCTGGCCGTGCCACTCTTGGTAATCGCGCCGGTGCCGGAGAGAATGCCGGACAGGGTCAGGGCATTGCTGCCGAGCACGTTCAACGCGCCAGTGATGCCGATGTTGTTGGCCAACGTCACGTTGGCGGTGCTGTCCAGGCTGGTGCCGGTGGCGGTGTTGAGCACCCCGGTGCCCAAGGCATTGTTGTTGCCGACGCGCAAGGTGCCGGCACTCAGGGTCGTGGTGCCGCTGTAACCGGTGTTGGCGCCGCTGAGCGTCAGGCTGCCGCTGCCAGTCTTGGTCAGGCCGCTGGCGCCGCTGATCAGCCCGCCCAGGGTCAGGGCCCCGGTGCCGGTCGCCGTCAGTGTGCTGTTGAGGGTGAGCGCGTTGTTCAACGAAATCGGGCCGGAGGCCGAAATGCTCGACGCGCCGCCAACGGTAATGCCGCCGGTACTGAAGGCCTGATTGTTCCCCACCTGCACCACGCCACCATTGAGCACGGTACTGCCGGTGTAGGTATTGACCCCGTTGAGGTTGAGCTGGCCGCTGCCGATCTTGGTCAGGCCGCCGCTGCCGGACAGCACGCCGCTGAGCGTTGTGGCGTTGGTCCCCTGCACCGTCAGGCCGCCGGCACCCAGCGAGATCAGGTTGCTGATGTTCAGTCCGGCAGTGCTGGCCTGCAGGATGCCGCCATTGGACGTCAATACACCGCTGCCGAACGCGCCATTGTCATTGAACAGCGCGACACCGCCATTGAGGGTCGTCGCCCCGCTGACCAACGGTCCCTGCAGGGTCCAGGTGCCGCTGTTGAGGGTCAGGTTGTTGAAGTTGACATAGGTGGCGCTGGACGCCGTGCCTGAACCGGTGGTGCCGCCGCCGACACCTATGGGGTTTTGCAGAATCAGGGTATTGGTGCCACCTGCACCGCCATCGATCGTACCGGTCGGGGCGAAGGTCAGGTTGATGCCGATCAGGCCGCCGAGGCCGACGGTGACTTGCACGCCGTCACCGACGTTTACGCTCGAACCGGTGATCGCGTAGAACGTATTGGTGCTGCCCGCGCCCATCGACACGCTGCCGGTGATGTTACCGGCGTTGGTGAAAGTATTACCCGCCGCCGATGTCTCGAAGGCCACCCGGCCGTTGATCGTGCCGGTGCTGCTGTTGTTCATGACGACTTGTGAACCGCCATACACACCCACCACCGGCGTATCGGCCAGGGTGATCCCGCCCACCGACAGACCGGTCGAGGTGATCGTCCCGTTGTTGGTGATGGTGGTGGTGCCGGCCGCCGCATTGTTGACCCCTATCCCCAGGCCATCGATGCTGGTCAGGTTGAGGCCGAGCAACATGCCGGTGCCACGAATGAGGCCGCTGGCGTTGTTGAGCACGCTGACCGTGCTGGAGGCGCCCGTTCCGATGAACGCGCCGCCGCTGAGCACGGACACCAGGCCCAGCAATGCAGGGTCGATGGTGCCGGAGTTGTTCAGGCTGATGTTGACGCCCGTCAGGTTGAGCACCTTGCCGCCGAGCGTCGCGTTCATCTGCGCGCCCGAGTTGACGTTGACCGTCAGGCCGTTGCTGGCACTGCTGAAGTCATTGAGAAACAGCGGCAGACTCGGCACCCCGGTGCAGGTCACCGTGGATCCGGCAGTGGAACAGGTTGCAAGCGCCGGTGCACTGACACCGCCGAACAGAAATCCGGCAACGCTCAGGTGCACAGCAAGGGAAAGCGGGGAAAAACGCGAAACGAGGGCGACACCAAACCTTGCTTCCACGGGATACTCCTTTCGTGGTCAATTTCATCCTTGAAAGCGCGCAACGGCAGGCAAATCGAACACGCGCATCAAGAGCGCGACGGTCTTCCAACCGTCTCATTCCCCAAAGACGCTAGTTGATGCCCTGCAATGGAACATTGGTTAAATGGCATTAATACTTTTGTGATAGAGCCTTCAGGAATAAGGATCCATCAGGTGCGCGCGCAAAACTGGTATGACTTGTGCAAACGTTTGCGAAGCGTCAATCCCGACACTTTGCCTCCACAATCGCACCACCCCGCCGTTACGGGGCCGATCCACAAAAAGGACTTTGAATGCACATTTCTTCCAGCCACCGCCGTCGCGGTATGCGTACCTTTGCTGTTTCCCTCCTACTGGCCGGCGTTACCGGAGTTCTCAGCCAGACAGCACTGGCACAACCTGCCTTGCCCGAAGAATCCGCCCAGGGCGAAGCCCTCAGCCCCGAAGTCAGCCCACCGAAAAAAGGCGAATACCTGTCGGACTGGTACAACCAGGACCTGACCCTGATCGGCAGCAAGGACATCAGCTTCGGCCCGCAACCGGCCGACGACATCTACCTGGAATACGAGTATTTCGGGCGCAAGGGCCCGTTCGAGCTGTACGGCTACATCGACATCCCGAAAATCTTCAACATCGGCAACAGCCACGACAAAGGTGTGTGGGACCACGGTTCGCCGGTGTTCATGGAGCACGAACCGCGCATCTCCATCGACTACCTCGCCGGCCGCAGCCTGGCCATCGGGCCGTTCAAGGAATGGTACGTGGCGTTCGACTGGATCTACGATCACGGCAGCCGCAAAGAGAATCGCGCCAACACGCTGTACAGCGGTTTAGGCACCGACATCGACACCCATTCGCGGGTCAATCTGTCGGCTAACCTGTACGGGCGCTACCAGTGGGAAAACTACGGCGCCAGCAATGAATACTCGTGGGACGGCTACCGCGCACAGCTCAAGTACATCGTGCCGATCGACAAATTCAGCAACGGTGCGTCGCTGACCTACATCGGCTTTACCAACTTCGATTTCGGCTCGGACCTGCACAAGGACAACCCGGCGCGCACCGCCAATGCCACGGTGGCGACCAACGTGTTGCTGTACTCGTTCACCCACTTGCGCTTCACCCTGGTCGGCCGTTACTTCCACAACGGCGGCAACTGGGAGGACGGCAGCGAGCTGAACTTCGGCGACGGCAACTTCCGCGCACGTTCCAATGGCTGGGGTTATTACGCCGGCATCGGTTATCAGTTCTGAATCAAGGAGCAAACATGAAAGCAATGACGCGTGTATCACTGGCCGCTGCCGCCCTGCTCTCGTCCCCCGCGTGGGCGACCGAGGCACCGATTCAACCGAAAGTGGTGCTGATCACCATGTTCGCCCCGGAGGCACAGCACTGGATCGATCGCCTCGAACTCAAGCAGGAAATCCGCGTACCGGGCCTGTCGGCCGAGTACCCGACGATTCGCTGCAACACGCAGCAGGTGTGCCTGATGACGACCGGCATGGGCCAGACCAACGCCGCCGCCTCAACCCTGGCACTGGCGCTGTCGCCGAAATTCGACCTGCGCAAAAGCTACTTCCTGATTGCCGGGATTGCCGGCATCAGCCCGAAACACGGGACCATCGGTACCGCTGCGTGGGCGCATTATCTGGTCGAATTCGGCACCCAGTGGGAACTGGACTCGCGCGATGCACCCTCGAGCTGGCCGACCGGTTACCTCGGCATCAACACCAAAGGCCCGAACGAAAAACCACCGCTGGACTACAAGACCGAAGTCTTCGAACTCAACCCGAAACTGCAAGCCAAGGCCTTCGCCCTGAGCCACAAGGTCAAACTGAGCGAAAGCAAAGAGTCGGCCGAATGGCGCCTGAAATACCCGGCAGCACCGGCCAATCAGCCGCCGGTGGTCACCCGTTGCGACACGCTGGCGGGCAACACCTGGTTCTCCGGCACACGCCTGAGCGAACGCGCCGAGGTCTGGACCAAATTGCTGACCGACAACAAGGGCGAGTACTGCACCACCCAACAGGAAGACAACTCCACCTACGAGGCTTTGTTGCGCGCCAGCCGCGAGGGCCTGGTGGACGTGCAGCGCCTCGCCGTGGTGCGCGCCGGCTCTGACTTCGACCGCCCGGCGCCGGGTGGCAGCGAAGTGGACAACCTGCTCAAGTACGCCGATCAGGGCGGATTTGTGCCGGCCCTGGAAAACCTCTATCGCACGGGGAATCCGCTGGTGCAGGACATCCTGAAAAACTGGTCGGCGTGGGAGAACGGCGTCCCGCAGTCCTGAAACCCACAAAGCCCTGTGGGTGCGAACGCGCTCCCACAGGGCTATGTGATGACATGAATAACAGCGACGATCAGGGGATAAGAATCACTTTGTCACCGCTGCCCTGATTCACATCCGCATAGCGCGCCTGCCCTTCGGCCAGAGGCGCTTCGACCAGCCCTTGCGGCAGTGGCAGCAGGTCTTCGTCGAAGAACCGGCCGAACTGCTCGAGCATCGCCGCGCAGGCTTCAACGCCGTACAGCAACGAGTTGATACCGACTACCGAACCGCCCTTGCGATACAGCGCCAGTGCCGGCAGTTGCACATGCCCGTCCACCGGCGCAGCGATGATCGCGATCCGCCCGAAGGGCGCCAATGCCGCGACTGAGGCCGGCAGCCAGAAACCGGTGGTGTCGAAGATCACATCGGCGCCACCGCGATACACCGCGTTGACCTGTGCACCCAGATCCTCGGGTTTATCCAGCTGAATCGTCTGATAACCCTGAGCCTGCAAGTCTTTGACCTGCTCCGGACGCCGCGCTGCCGCCAGCAACTGCGCGCCGCGCACCTTGGCCAACGCCAGCGCCGCCGCCGCCACCGCCCCGCCGCCGATCACCAGCAAACGGGTTTCGGCACTGACCAGACTGCGCTCCAGTGCATCCCACGCCGTGGTGTAAGGCACGCCGAGGCTGGCAGCCTGGGTGAAGCTCAAATGCGAAGGCTTGTGCGCCACGCCATTGGCCGGCAGTTTGACGAACTGCGCATGGGAGCCATCGGCAAAAAAGCCCAGCTCACGCCCGGTGCCCCAGACTTCCTGACCGATCAACGCCTGCGGCCCTTCGACCACCACACCGGCAAAGTCCCGACCGGGAATACGTGGCAGCGTGGTGTACGGGAAGCGCCCGAGCACGTTCTTCACGTCGCTGGGATTGAGGCCCGCCGCCTTGATCTGCACCAGCACCTCGTCGGCCCCCGGCACCGGCGTCGGCACCTCGACGAAGCGCAGGGACGACAGCTCGCCGGTTTTATCGAATTGCAGTGCTTTCATGGAAATCTCCACCGAAGGAAAAGACAGGATTCAGAACAGCCAGCCACTGACCAGTTGCCGGCCCATCGGCCACAACTGCTCGCCCGCCAGCATGCCCAGCAGGCCCACCAGCGCGATGGTCGGCGGCGCCGGAGAACGGACATCCAGCGCGCCATACAGCAGGCCGACACCCAGACCGACGCCCAGTGAAATCAGGTAATTCATGGGATCACTCCGCCACACAAAGGGAATGGGCGAAGTCTAGGGAAAGGCTGCGACCGGCACCGGCCAAGGACTTCTGAATTTCGGCCAAATCAGCCGGCGAGCGGCCCGCCATCGAACTGCGAAGGCGCGACACCCAGCTCCCGGCGGAACATGTCGCTGAAACTGCTCGGCGAATAACCCAGCTCACGGGCGATCGCGCTGACCGGCACGCCCTGGATCAACTCCGCCACCGCCGTCGCCAACTGCACCTGACGCCGCCACTCGGCGAAGCCCATGCCCAGCCCTTCCTTGAACAACCGCGCCAGGGTGCGCACGCTGGCCCCGGCGTTCTCGGCATGTTGCTCAAAAGGAATGTCCAGCGACGGCGCGGCCATCACCGCCTGACACAGACTCATCAACCGCCGGTCTGCATCGTCCGGCAACGGGATCTTCAGCTGTGAACGCCTTGCACGTTTCAGCTCCAGCAGCGCCAGCCCGACCAGCGCCTCGTAATACTCGGCATCTCCGCTGTCACCTTGCGCCACCAGCCCGACGATCAACTCGCGCAGCAAACCGCCGACCTCAATCACCTGCACCGTCTCATCCAGCGTCGCCGCCAGCGCCGGGCGCAGATAGATATTGCGCATCTGCAAATCCGACACCACGCGAATCCCGTGCGGCACCCCCGGCGGCAACCACACCGCCCGCTGCGGCGGCACCACCAGCGCCTCGTGCGGCGTCTCGACCCACATCACCCCGCTCATCGCATACAGCAACTGGCCCCAGACATGCTCGTGCGGCTCGATGAACAACCCGCGCGGATAGGTGCGCGCCAGCGGCTGTACGGGCACATCGGTGTCAGTGAGGTCAGGAGGTGCGGCGAGGGCCATGTGGAACATTCATCGGGATTGGCGAAGGCGTCATGGTAACCAGTCAGCCCGGTCCCTCGCCATTGATAGATACCGTCGGACAATCCGAGTGAATTTTCCCGATGCCCAGCGATCCTTCTATTACCACAGGGAGGAAGACCGGCTTTATGAACAACGCAAAACTGTTTGTCATCGAATACACCCTTCACGGCGCGCCCAAGTCGTTCATTATCCGCTCGGACAGAATGGACAACACCGAGGCGTGGCACTGGGCAAGCTGCGACGCAGGGGTCGGCCGCATCCCGCGTTTCGGCCGGGAGAAAGTGCAAAAGACCAGCAAGCCGATGGCAGAAAAATTCGGCGTGGAAAACGTGACGTGGCGTCCGGCAAGCTAAGCTTGCGCGCAGCTGGGGATTATTTCGGGGGAACACACATGACAACCATCAACAGCCCGGCGCACCTGGACTATGGTCTGGACACGCTCTTTGGCCGCATGACCCGAAGCGTCGACTGTCCGGTGGGTCTGGAGCCCGTCGAAAATGATCCCTTCCGCTTCTCCCTGCGCGTGCCGGCGCCCTTGCCGCAAGACCTCGAAAAAGCCAAAACCGTCGTTGTCAGCGTTGAAGGCCGTCGGCTGCAAGGGACTGTCCGCCATGTCGAACGGCTGGACGATGACAGCCTGAAACTGGAAGTGGAGCCTGACTAGGCTCCACGTTTTCATGGCTTGCGTTATTTAGGATGCGCGCAGTGGCATCCCTTGCCGGTACATGCTTCACCGTCCTTATGGTGATGCGCGCAGGCTTCACAGCAATAGTGTTTACCGTGCGCCACATAAGCGTGGTCGCCTTCCTTGATCTTGCAATTACAGCCCGGGCAATCGCATTTTCTATCTGGCATGGGACAGACTCCTTCGGTGGTGGTTGTCTGAGACCTGAAGAGCAGGTCGTACCACCAGTGTAGAAGCTGTCAGTCCGCCTGCCGCACACTGCTGCGATACATGAACACCAGCGCCAGCCCCAGGCAGACCATCGCCAGAATCCGCGCGCCCGACAGCTCAATGGCGGGGTTGCCCAGCCAACCGAAATTGTCGATCAACATCCCCATTCCCAACTGCCCGACAATCACCGCCACCGTCGCCACCGCAGTACCGATGCGCGGCACCGCACCCACCATGACCATCATGTACACCACGCCGAACAGTGCACCGCTGAGCTGCCATTTCGGTACGTCCAGCAGGCTGATCGCCTGGGCCGGTTCGAAAAACAGGATGAGCAGCCCCGTACTCACGGCGCCGACCGCAAACGTCAACAGGCTACTGCGCAGCACCCCAACGGTCTCCCCCAACCGCCCGTTGATCGCCGCCTGCACACTCAACACCGCACCGGCCAACACCACCACCGCCAACAAAATAACCAGACTCATCACTCACCCCCGCGCAATCAAAACCAAAGCCGCCACAATCAACCCCAACGCCAGCCACCGTTCACCGTTGACCTTCTTGCGCGTGGCGCCAAACCAGCCGAAATGGTCGATCAGCACACTCTTGCCGACCTGCCCGGACAGAATCGCGATCATGGTCATGGCGATGCCGATATGCGGCGTGGCCAGCGTCAACACCACCACGTACATCGGCCCCAGAAATCCGCCGATCAACTGCCAGCGCGGCAAGTCGGTCAGCGCCGGCCCCTTCTGTGGCCCCGCAAACAGCAACAACAAAAACAGAATCGCCGTCCCGACCCCGAAGATGCTCAAGGTCGCCCACAAATGCCCGACCTGCTCACCCAAGGGCCCGAGCAATCCGGCCTCCACCGACAAACCCATGCCGGCCATGATCACCAGCGGCAACAGCAACAAACGCAAACCAGGCCGGGCGACCGGGGCCGGCGCAGCACTCACTTCATCAAACGACTGCATCTGAAAACCTCTGAAGGAAACGATGGCGCGGATTATCGGCTGGCGCAGCTGTGCGATAAATGGGAGCATCCGGACAACACTTTTGCGCAACTCGCACAACAGGACAGACGATGCACGGGCTCAACGAACTGGGATTCAAGGCGCTAAGGCTGTTTGTGGCGGTGCTCGACCATGGCAGTTTTTCCGAAGTCGCCCGCCGCGAGGGTGTTGCGCCCTCGTCGATTTCCCGGCAGATCCAGTTGATGGAACAGGCGCTGAACCAGCAATTGCTCTACCGTCACACCCGCGCGGTCACGCCGACCGAAGCCGGGCGCATGCTCGGCCATCACGCGCGGCTGGTGCTGGTGCAACTGGAGGAGGCCGAACAGGCCTTGCAGGAACAGCAAAGCGAACCGACCGGCCTGGTACGGATCAACGCCCCGGTGGTGTTCGGCCAGCGTCACCTCACGCCATGGCTCGGGCGATTGTGCGAGCGCTATCCGAAGCTGCAAATGGACATCCAGCAGACCGACCACTACATCGATCCGCTGCAGGAAGGCGCCGACCTGCTGTTCCGCATCGGCCCGCTGCACGACTCGAGCATGCAGGCGCGGATTTTGGCGCCGCACCGTTTTCAGGTCGCGGCCAGCCCGGCGTATCTCAAGCGTTTCGGCGCGCCCCGGCATCCCGACGACCTCGCCCGCCACCAGTGTCTGGCCTACAAGGGCGCGACCGGCCAGCAACGCTGGTTCTTCCGTCAGGATCAGGGCGAGTGGACGCCGTATGCAGTCAAGGGCCCGATCACCGGTAACCACGCGGACACGCTGACCCAGGCCGCTGTGCAAGGACTGGGGCTGGTGATGTTTCCGTCATGGCTGATCGGTGAAGCGGTGCGTGAGGGCACGCTGGTGCCGTTGCTGGGGGAGTATCAGGTGTCGAACAGCGTGGAGCCGCAGCAGATTGCGGTGCTGTGGCCGGGGAGCCGGCGGTTGTCGGTGAAGGTGCGGACGGTGATTGATTTCTTTGTTGAGTGTTTTGGCGAGGTGCCGTATTGGGACAGACCCTGATGATCTGTCCCGACAACGCCATCAGATACGGAACTGCCCCACCAACTTCCCAAGCCGCTGCCCCAACTCCGCCAGACTGCGCGAAGTCTGCGCCCCCAACTGTGTCTCATCCGCCACGTTATCCACCGCCACCGCAATCTGATGCACGCTGCGGTTGATCTCTTCCGCCACCGCCGTCTGCTCTTCAGCGGCGCTGGCAATCTGAGCATTCATCGAGTTGATCGTCGCAATCAGATCCGCCATCGCATCCAGCGACGCCCCCGCCTGATTGGCCTGGGCCGACGTACCGTCACCCGCCTCGCTGGAACGGCGCATCGCTTCAACCGCCGACTGCGTCCCCGCTTGCAAGCGATCGATCATCCCCTGGATTTCCTGAGTGCTGATCTGTGTGCGCGACGCCAGCGCCCGCACCTCGTCCGCCACCACCGCAAACCCGCGTCCGGCCTCACCGGCCCGGGCCGCTTCGATCGCGGCGTTGAGCGCCAGCAGGTTGGTCTGTTCGGCAATCGAGCGGATCACCCCGAGTACGCCGACAATCGACGACACGTCCTGTTGCAGGCTGTCGAGGGACACGCCGCTGCTGCGGATGTCGTCCACCAGCGCATGAATCTGTTTGATGCTGCCGGCCACCACGCGTTTGGCGGTCTGACCTTCTTCGTCGGTCTGCTGCGCGGCGACGGCAGCGTTCTGCGCGCTCTTGGCGACTTCCTGGGCGGCGGCGGACATTTCGTTGATCGCCGTGGCCACCTGATCGGTTTCGTGGCGTTGACGCTCCATGGCCTGATCGGAGCGCTGGGCCTGATCCGAGACTTGCGTCACCAGTCCGGTCAGTTGCGAGGTCATCTCGGTGATTTGCCGCACCAGGCCGTGGATTTTGTCGACAAAGCGGTTGAACGAGCCGGCCAGTTCGCCGAGTTCGTCCTGGCTGGTGATGGTCAGGCGCCGCGTCAGGTCGCCCTCGCCCGCCGCGATGTCATCGAGGTTGGCTTTCATCAGGGTCAGCGGTCGCAGGATGGTATTGGCCAGCAGCATTCCCGCCGCCGCGATCACCAGCAGCACCACCACCGCCACGCCGACGATGCTCAGCACCACGCCCTGCATGCGTTCCTGCACCTTGGCCTCGACCACCGCCACTTGCGCTTCGATGCCATCGAGGTTGACCGACGTACCGACCGCCATGTCCCACTTCGCCAGGTATTCGGTGTAGCCGAGTTTCGGCACCAGCACTTGCGCGTTGCCCGGCAGCGGCGAGCTGTATTGCAGGTAGTGGGTGCCGTCCTTCGCGACTTTCACCAGGTCGCGATTGACGTAGACGCCGTTCGGGTCGCGGTTGTCCTTGAAGCTTTTGCCCACGCCTTCGGGATCGTTGGCCTTGAACAGGCGCACGGTCTCGGAGTCGTAGCCGAAAAAGTAGCCGTCCTTGCCGTACTTGATGCTCGACAACAGTTTGATGACCTGCGCCCGCGCCTCGGCGTCACCGGGAGCGGCAGCGTCGTACAACGGTTTGATGGTGGTCATGGCCACCGCGACATAGCTGGCCAGGGTGGCCTTGGCGTCGCCAAGCAGGCGTTCGCGAGTCTGTTCGACTTCCTTGCGCGCCTGTTCCTGAAGGATGAACAGCGTGGTCAGGCTGATCACCAGCGCAAAGAGCAAGACCGGAAGGACGGCAAGGGACAGGACTTTAGCCTTGAGACTCAGGCGCATAGGGAACTCACTTTTTTGGTTTTGTTGGCGTGGTTACAGGCTATAACGGCACGCGAAACCAAAAGTTGAGCTGGGGCTTGAGATCGTTCCCACGCGGACGCTCGACGCAGATCATTCCCACGCTCTGCGTGGGAATGCCTCTTGTGACGCTCTGCGTCACGCTTTGGAACGCGGAGCGTCCCGGGCTGCATTCCCACGCGGACGGTTCGACGCCTCGACGTGGGAACGATCAACAATCAAGTCAGAGGACCATTGCGGCCACCCAGCCGAACGCCAGCAGCGGCAAGTTGTAGTGCAGGAAGGTCGGGACCACGGTGTCCCAGATGTGATGGTGCTGGCCGTCGATGTTCAGACCGGAGGTCGGGCCAAGGGTCGAGTCGGACGCGGGCGAACCGGCATCGCCCAAGGCACCGGCCGTGCCGACGATGCAAACGATGGCGATCGGACTGAAGCCCAGTTGCACGCACAGCGGCACGAAAATCGCCGCCAGGATCGGCACCGTCGAAAACGACGAGCCGATGCCCATGGTCACCAGCAGCCCGACCAGCAGCATCAGCAAGGCACCGATGCCCTTGCTGTGATTGATCCACGACGCCGAAGACTCGACCAGCGTCTGCACCTCGCCAGTGGCCTTCATCACTTCGGCGAATCCGGATGCGGCGATCATGATGAAGCCGATCATCGCCATCATCTTCATGCCTTCGGTGAACAGATCATCCGTCTCGCGCCATTTGACGATGCCCGATGCCGAAAAGATCAGGAAACCGGACAGCGCCCCGATAATCATCGAGTCCAGCAGCAGCTGAATAATGAAGGCCGCCGCAATGGCGACACCGGCGATCAACAGGCTTCGCGGGTTGTATTGCACCGCCACCTGCTCGACCTGCTCGATTTTCCCCAGGTCGTAGACGCGCTTCTTGCGATAGCTGATGAATGCCATGCCAAGGCCGGCCAGCATGCCCAGTGCCGGAATGCCCATGGCATGCGTGACGTTGATGCCGCTGATGTCCACGCCGCTGCGGGCAACGTTGGCCAACAGGATCTCGTTGAGAAAAATGTTGCCGAAGCCCACTGGCAAGAACATGTACGGCGTGATCAGGCCGAAAGTCATGACGCAGGCGATCAGCCGGCGATCCAGTTGCAACTTGGTCAGGACATAGAGAAGCGGCGGCACCAGCAGCGGAATGAACGCGATGTGAATCGGCAGGATGTTCTGCGAAGCGATCGCCACCACCCACAGCAGGCCGATCAGCAGCCATTTGACGCTGCCACCACCGCTCGCATGCTGGCGGTCGACCATCGCCAGGGCCTTGTCGGCCAGCGCATGGGCCAGGCCGGACTTGGCAATCGCCACGGCGAAAGCGCCGAGCAACGCGTAGGACAACGCCACCGTCGCCCCGCCACCCAGGCCACTGTTGAACGCCTTGAGCGTGGCGTCGATGCCCAGACCACCGGTCAGGCCACCGACCAGCGCACCGACGATCAACGCGATCACTACATGCACCCGGGACAGGCTGAGGATCAGCATGACGCCGACCGCAGCAATCACTGCATTCATTTCACTACCTCAAAAACACGACGGTGAAGCCATCCACCGCCAGACAGGATGAGTCCGGCCGGCAAGCCACGCGGCTCGCCAGCGGATTTGCATAGAGGGTCTTATTAGAAGGGCGCGCACTGTGCCGCAGAGCGGGCGCAGTGTCAAAGCGAGCGGTCGCGGCACTGTGTAACTTTCCATGATCAGGTTGCTGAAGACGGCATATCGGCCACAACATGCGTCAATTCGCCGTATTGCATTTACGCCATAAAGAAACTCGAAACGCGGCCGTTACAGTGCAAAGTCTCAGATATTTATCGAATAAGGACGTCTCCATGTCGCTCAGACAACTTTCCATCCAATGGAAAATCACCCTGCTCGCCGGGCTCTGCCTGGCCGGTATCGTGACCCTGTTGGTGGGTCTTTCGCTGTATCGCATGGAGCACAGTTCCGAACTGGTAAAGGCTTCGAGCATGGAAATGCTCACCGAGTCGGCCCAGGCCCGCATTGAATCCCAAGGCGAAGTCCAGGCGGCGGGCATTCGCCAGCAGTTCATGGACGCCTATCAATATGGTCATGGTTTTTCGCGTCAGGTGCTGTTCCTGCGCGAACAGGCCGAGAAGCGCTTTCTGGACGCTTTCGACCTGCGTGAGGACATGACCCGTCAGGTGAAATCGGCGCTGCAGGCCAACCCGGATCTGCTCGGCCTGTCGCTGGTGTTCGAAGCCAACGCGCTGGACGGCAAAGACGAGCTATTTGCCGGGCAAGCTGAATTAGGCAGCAACGACAAGGGCCGCTTCGCCCTGTACTGGTCGCAACCGACACCGGGCAAAGTAACCTCCATGGCCCTGCCGGAAAGCGACATGGCCGACACCAGCACCGGCCCCAGCGGCCAGGCGGCCAACGCCTGGTTCACCTGCCCGCGCACCACGCTCAAGCCGTGCGTGATCGAACCCTACTTTTATGTGATCGACGGGCAAAAGGTGCTGATGACCAGCATCGTGTTCCCGCTGATGGTCAACGGCAAAGTCATCGCCTCGCTGTCGGTGGACATCAACCTCAACAGCCTGCAAGCAATCAGCCAGAGCGCCAGCAAAAAGCTCTACGACGGCCAGACTGCCGTGAGCATCATCAGCCCCGCCGGCCTGCTTGCCGGTTACAGCCCGGACGCCAACAAACTCAGCCAGCGTCTCGATGCCGTGGACACCGCCAGCGGCGCCGAACTGCTGCGTCTGCTTGCGTCGAGCCAAACCGTCAGCAGCCTGCACAGCAACGCGCAGTTGAAAGTGCTGTCGCCGTTCCAGCCGATTCCTGGCGGCCCGTCGTGGGGCGTGCTGCTCGATGTGCCGGAAAAAGTCTTGGTAGAACGCGCCGAAGCGCTCAAGCAACAGCTGGATGCCAGCAACACCTCGGGCACCCTGATCGAACTGAGCCTGGGCGTACTCGCCGCGCTGATCGGCCTGTTGCTGGTGTGGCTGATGGCACGCAGCGTGACCAGGCCGATCCTTGGCGTAGCGCACATGCTCGAAGACATCGCCAGCGGTGAAGGCGACCTGACCCGGCGTCTGGCCTACGACAAGAAAGACGAACTCGGCCAGTTGGCCGGTTGGTTCAACCGCTTCCTCGACAAGCTGCAACCGATCATCGCCGAGGTGAAACGCTCGGTGCAGGATGCGCGCAACACCGCCGACCAGTCTTCGGCGATTGCGACCCAGACCAGCGCCGGCATGGAGCAGCAATACCGTCAGGTCGATCAGGTCGCCACCGCGTCCCACGAAATGAGCGCCACCGCCCAGGACGTGGCCCGCAGTGCGGCACAAGCCGCCGAAGCCGCCAAGGATGCCGACCGCGCCACGCGTCAGGGCCTGACCGTGATCGACCGCACCACCGCCAGCATCGACACCCTCGCCGCCGACATGAGCGCCGCCATGGTGCAGGTCGAAGGCCTGGCCGCCAACAGCGAGAAGATCGGCACGGTACTGGAAACCATCCGCGCCATTGCCGAGCAGACCAACCTGCTGGCCCTGAACGCCGCCATCGAAGCCGCCCGCGCCGGTGAAGCCGGCCGCGGTTTTGCGGTGGTCGCCGACGAAGTGCGCAACCTCGCCCGCCGCACCCAGGAATCGGTGGAAGAAACCCGCCAGGTCATCGAGCAATTGCAGAATGGTACCCAGGACGTGGTCGGTTCGATGGGCAACAGCCATCGTCAGGCCCAGGGCAGCGTCGAACAGGTCGGCCAGGCCGTCACCGCACTGCGCCAGATCGGCGATGCGGTGACAGTAATCAGCGACATGAACCTGCAGATCGCCAGCGCTGCCGAAGAGCAGAGCGCGGTGGCCGAAGAGATCAACAACAACGTGGCGACGATTCGTGATGTGACGGAGTCGCTGTCGGGGCAGGCGAATGAATCGGCGCGGGTGAGTCAGTCGCTCAATAGTCTGGCGAATCAGCAGCAGAGTTTGATGGATCAGTTTCGCGTGTGACGCTCAGGCCCGCTCACCACAAACCTTGTGGGGGCGGGCTCACCGCCGAGGCAACTGAATCTGCACCTTCAACCCGCCCCACTCGCTTTCGCCCAGCACCAGCACCCCGCCCCACGTTTCGACAATATCCCGCACAATCCCCAGCCCCAAGCCATGCCCATGGGTCTGCTCATCCAGCCGCGTCCCCCGGCTGAACACCTGGGCCCGCTGCGCCTCGGGAATCCCCGGCCCGTCATCTTCCACGCTCAACACAAAACCTTCAGCCGTCTCGACCACACTCAACCGCACCTCGGCATCCGCCCATTTGCAGGCGTTGTCCAGCAGGTTGCCCAGCAGTTCCAGCAAATCTTCGCGATCCCACGGCAATTGCAGGCCCGAAGGAGCCACGTAACTCAGATCCAGATGTTCGCCATGAATCATGTTCAACGTCGACAGCAGCCCCGGCAGCTCGGCGTCGCAATCGAACAACGCCCCCGGCAGCGCATCGCCGGCCAGGCGCGCGCGGTTGAGCTCGCGATTCAGCCGTTGCTGAACCTGTTCCAGTTGTTCCTTGAGGATCTTGCGCAATTGCGGATGTGCATCGAGCTGTTCACTCGACGCCAGACTGAGCAGCACCGCCAGCGGAGTTTTCAGCGCATGCCCAAGATTGCCCAAGGCATTGCGCGAACGCTTGAGGCTGTCTTCAGTGTGCGCCAGCAAATGGTTGATCTGCGCCACCAGGGGCTCCAGTTCCGCCGGCACTTGCTCATCGAGTTGTGAACGTTGGCCCTGCTGCAACTGGGCGATCTGTTCACGAGCCTTCTCCAGCGGCCGCAATGCGCGGCGCACGGTCAGGCGTTGCAACAGCAGAATCAGCAACAACCCGGCCAGCCCGAGGCCGAGACCGATCTGCCGCATGCGCTGGAAGCTCTCGCGCACCGGCGTGTAATCCTGGGCCACGCTGATGGAAATCGACTGACCGAGCCGTCGATAGTCCGAACGCAGCACCAATAATTGCTGACCGTCCGGCCCCAATTGCAGGTTGCTGTGCAGACCAGGGTGTTCAAGCATCGGCAGTTCCTGATCCCACAGCGAGCGGGAACGCCAGTGGCTGTCGGCGAAATCGATACGGAAGTAGTGCCCGGAAAACGGCCGCTGATACGCCGGCGACAAGTGCCGCTCATCCAGTTGCAGCCCCTGCGGGCCACGCACCAGCGCCACCAGCAGGTTTTCACTGTCGTTGCGCAGACCCGCTTCGAGGTAACGCTGCAAGCCCACTTCGAACAGCCACAGGCTGGTTTGCACCAGCACCAGGCCGACGATCACCATCACGCTGATCAGCCCCAGGCTCAAACGGCGCTGGATCGATCTCACGAAGCCTGTCCGCCAAACAGATAACCCTGACCACGACGGGTTTCGATCACGCTTTTGCCGAGTTTGCGCCGCAGGTGATTGACGTGGACTTCAAGCACGTTGGAATCGCGCTCGGTCTCACCGTCGTAGAGGTGTTCGGCGAGGTGGCTTTTGGAAAGAATTTGCTCGGGATGCAGCATGAAGTAGCGCAGCAGACGGAATTCGGCAGCGGTCAGCTGAATGTCGGCACCGTCGCGCACGACACACTGGCGGCCCTCGTCCAGGTGCAGACCGGCGGCCTGGAGCGTCGGCTGGTTGGCCTGCCCCTTGGAGCGACGCAGCAGCGACTGGATGCGCAGATACAGTTCTTCGGGGTGGAAGGGTTTGGTCAGGTAATCGTCGGCACCGGCCTTCAGGCCTTCAATACGCTCGGCCCAGGAATCGCGGGCGGTGAGAATAAGCACCGGAATCGTCAGACCGCCGGCGCGCCATTGCGTCAGCACCTCGAGCCCCGGCACGCCGGGCAGACCGAGGTCGAGGACGATCAGGTCGTAGGGCTCGCTGCTGCCCTGATAGACCGCATCGCGCCCGTCCGCCAGCCAGTCCACCGCATAGCCTTGACGTTGCAGGCCGGCGAGCAGTTCGTCAGCCAGCGGTACGTGGTCTTCCACCAGAAGCAAGCGCATCGGTCAATCTTCCTTGTCTTTGATCAGGTTGCCGGTGGCGGCCTCGAAATGCAGCTCGCGAGCCACACCTTCGACGGTCAGCAGCTCGACTTCATAAATGTAGACGTCGTGCTTCTCTTCAAGCTCGGCTTCCAGCAGTTTCGCCTCGGGGTAGCGCTCCATTGCCTTATGCAGCACTTGCTCCAGCGGCAAAATCACGCCCTGCTGACGCAGGCGCAGGGCTTCGTCCTGATTGAGGTCGCGCGCCAGCGTCACCGAGCAGAATGCAACGAGCGCCAGGGCCAGAAGGCCCGTGGCGCGCGTCGATGAATCAGGTAAAAACGATTTCATTAAGTGTCCTGATGGTCCTTGCGCAGCAGCCCGTCGCTTGCGTCCAGTTCCAGCTCCCATTCCACACCTTGCGAGTCTTTCAGCTCGATCTGATACAGGTAAATGCCATAGCGCTTTTCCAGTTCGATATCGATCAGGGTCGAACCCGGATGGCGAGCCCTGGCCGTGGCCATGACGGTTTCAATCGGCACAATGGTACCAGCGTCGATCAGTTTCCGGGCTTCATCTGCGAGCAGGTCGCGGGTATGAGCACGGTTGGCGGTGAGACCAAACAGCAGGAACGCGATGAACAGGCTCGCGAGAATTTTCATGGAGATCTCCGTCTGTGAGGTGGTGCTTCCTTTGTGGCCACCTTAGCGCCGGGAACTTAACTGAAACTGAATGGCCATCATCGGGCCTGCTCCTGCAGAGCTGGCAACATGTGCTTATAATCTTTCGCTTGCTAACGATCGAGACCGGTATGACCGCCATTCACATCAAGTTCCCGTCCCTCACCCTCAAGGCCGGCCCCCGGGCCATGGCGCGCATTCGTGCCCAAGGCCTGAACGCCGCCGACGTCGGCACCCTGCCCGGCGCTGCCGGCGGGCCCAAGGCGCTGGGAATTCAGGGGCTGGATCTGGCGTTGTTCGGCGAGTGGTTGCCGGCCGCGCCGCGTGAGCGTTCGCTGATCGGTGCATCGGTCGGTTCCTGGCGGTTCGCCAGCGCCTGTCTGCCGGACGCCGCCGAAGGCATCCGTCGCCTCGGTCAGTTGTACACCGAGCAGAACTTCAACAAAGGCGTGACCATCAGCGACGTCAGCCGCAGTTCGCAGCGCATGCTCGATGACCTGCTCGACGGGCGCGACGCCAGCCTTCTGACCAACGCCCATTACCGCTTGAACATCATGGTGGTCAAAAGCCACGGCGGGCTGGCGGACGACCATCGCGGCCGGCTCGGGCTGGCGCTGGGCTCGGTGATCGCCGACAACCTGCGGGGCCGCGCGCGATTGTCGCGGCACTTCGAACGGCTGATCATCCACGACCCGCGTCTGGCGCCGCCGGTGCATGCGCTGAATGACTTCCCGTCGCGTTTCGTCGCCCTCGATGCCACAAACCTGCGTCAGGCGCTGCTGGCGTCGGGTTCGATCCCGATGGTCATGGAGGGCGTGCGCGACCTGCCGGGCGCCGGTGCCGGCACCTTCCGCGACGGCGGCTTGCTGGACTATCACCTTGACCTGCCCTACAGCGGCGACGGCATCGTGCTCTATCCGCACTTCACCGACCGGGTGATTCCGGGCTGGTTCGACAAGACCCTGCCGTGGCGCAAAGCCTCGGTGGAGCGCTTGCAGGACGTGCTGTTGCTCGCGCCCTCCAAGGAATACCTGGCGCGCCTGCCCTACGGCAAACTTCCCGACCGTAATGACTTCAAGCGCTTCATGGGCGACGCGCCGAGCCGGCAGAAATACTGGCGCGCGGCGATGGACGAGAGCCGCCGGCTGGGCGACGAATTCCTTGAACTGACTGCCAATGGTCGCCTCGCCGAGCGCTTGCTGACCCTTTAGTCAGCACAGCCCTGGACAAGCTGGTAAACTCGCCGCCTGCCCGAATTCGCTGCGGCGAACGCCATCTGAACAGAGCTGAAATCACTGTGGAAATTTTCAAAGAGTTCACTTTCGAATCCGCCCACCGCCTGCCCCACGTACCGGACGGCCACAAGTGCGGACGCCTGCACGGTCACTCGTTCAAAGTGGCGATTCACCTGAGCGGCGACATCGACCCGCACACCGGCTGGATCCGTGATTTCTCCGAGATCAAGGCGATTTTCAAGCCGCTGTACGAGCGACTGGATCACAACTACCTGAACGACATTCCGGGTCTCGAGAACCCGACCAGCGAAGTGCTGGCCAAATTCATCTGGAATGAATTGAAGCCCCTGCTGCCGGAACTCAGTGCGATCCGCATCCACGAGACCTGCACCAGCGGCTGCATCTATCGCGGCGAGTAACCGATCCTGAAGTCGCCGAAAAGCCCTGTGGGAGCGAGCTTGCTCGCGATAGCGGTTTGCCAGTGAAGCAAGTGTTGCCTGACACGACGCCTTCGCGAGCAAGCTCGCTCCCACAGGGATAGAAGGCGCCTCAGTGTTTGAATAACAGCCCCCGAGGCTGTTTTTTTACGCCTATGCTTTTTGGCTCGAAACCGCCAAGAGGACAGGCCCATGACGGACTGGCTGCTGGATCAGGTCTTTGACTTCAACGGGCGACAGATTCGCCACGGGGTGCGCGGCGACGGCCCGCCGCTGGTGTTCGTGCACGGCACGCCATTCTCTTCTTACGTCTGGCACCGCATCGCGCCGCACTTTTTCGCCACGCACCGCGTGCACTACTTCGACCTGCTGGGCTACGGGCAATCCGAGCAACCGGACGCCGATGTCTCCCTCGGCGTGCAGAACGAATTGCTCGTGCGGTTACTGGACCACTGGAATCTGCAACGCCCGGACGTGGTCGCCCACGACTTCGGCGGCGCCACCGTGTTGCGCGCGCATCTGCTCAACGGCAAGGATTACCGCAGCCTGACCCTGATCGACCCGGTGGCGCTGACGCCGTGGGGTTCGCCGTTCGTACAGCACGTGCGCCAGCATGAAGCGGCGTTCAGCGGCCTGCCGGATTACATCCAGCGCGCCATTGTCCCGACCTATATTCGCGGGGCGATTCACCGGGACATTCCGGATGATGAACTGGCGCCCTACGTACAGCCGTGGCTGGGCGATCCGGGGCAAGCAGCGTTCTACCGGCAGATCGCGCAGATGGATCAGCGCTACACGCTGGAAGCGCAGCCGCTGTACCCGACGATCCGCTGCCCGGTGCAGATTCTCTGGGGTGAGGAGGATCAGTGGATTCCCATCGAACGCGGGCGCGAGTTGCACAAGCTGATTCCCGGATCGCAGTTTCACCCGATCCCGAATGCCGGGCATCTGGTGCAGGAGGATGCGCCGGAAGCCATTGTTGCCGCCCTGCAGCGGTTCCTCTGACCCCATTGCGCGCGCCTGTGGGAACGGCCCTGCTCCCACATGGTTCGGCAGGACGCCCCATGCACTGCTTTCGCGCCGATCATCCGTGTCTCGTCTATAAATACCCGCAACATCGCGTTTGGCACGACCGCTGCAACCTCTTCGCGTCCTCCCCTTTCCAGCAAGGAACGCCCCATGACGCAAAACGATCCCGGCAACGATTACCCCCTCAGCGAAGTGCCGATGCACGCGCGCAAAGGCCTGGCCTCCACGGCGATGGTGCTGCTCGGCTTCACCTTTTTCACCGCGACCATGTTTGCCGGCGGCAAGCTCGGCGTGGCGTTCAACTTCGGCGAGATGCTCGCCGTCATCGTCATCGGCAACCTGCTGCTCGGCGTGTACGCCGCAGGCCTCGGATACATCGCCTTCAAGAGCGGCCTGAATTCGGTGCTGATGGGACGCTTCTGCTTTGGCGAAGTCGGCAGCAAGCTCAGCGACCTGATCCTCGGGTTCACCCAGATCGGCTGGTACGCCTGGGGCACCGCGACAGCCGCCGTGGTGCTCGGCAAATATTTCGATCTGAACGAAGGCACGGTGCTGGGGCTGATGGTGCTGTTCGGTCTGGTGTTCTGCGCCACGGCGTATGTCGGTTATCGCGGGCTGGAGATCCTGTCGTACATCGCGGTGCCGGCGATGATGTTGCTGCTGATGCTGTCGATGTGGGTCGCCACGGTGAAAGTAGGTGGCCTCGACGGATTGCTCAGCGTCGTACCCAGCGGTTCGCTGGACTGGTCGACCGCCATCACGCTGGTGTTCGGCACCTTCGTCAGCGGTGCGACCCAGGCCACCAACTGGACGCGTTTTTCCCGTTCGGCGCGGGTCGCGGTGCTGGCCAGCCTGATCGGTTTTTTCATCGGTAACGGCCTGATGGTGCTGATCGGTGCCTATGGCGCAATCGTCTATCAACAACCCGACGTGGTCGAAGTGCTGCTGTTGCAGGGCTTCGCCATGGCGGCGATGGCAATGCTGTTGCTGAACATCTGGAGCACCCAGGACAACACCATCTACAACTTCGCCGTCGCCGGTTGCAACCTGCTGCGCACCGGTCGCCGCAAGACCGTGACCCTGGCCGGCGCGGTGATTGGCACGGTGCTCGCGCTGCTGGGCATGTACGACATGCTGGTGCCTTATCTGATCCTGCTCGGCACGGTGATCCCGCCGATTGGCGGCGTGATCATGGCCGACTTTTTCTTCCGCTGGCGCGGACGTTATCCGCGTCTGGCCGACGCACGGTTACCGGCGTTCAACTGGCCGGGGCTCGCGGCTTACGCGGCCGGAACCGTCGCGGCGTTCGGCTCGCCGTGGGTCGCGCCGCTGGTCGGGATCGCCGTTGCCGCGTTAACGTATATCGCAGTGACCGGCCTGCTCGGCGCCCGCAACGCGGCCGCCCCTCTACAAGATCTATAAAAGGATTCGCCCGATGCACATCATCAACGCCCGACTGCGCAACCAGGAAGGTCTGCACGAATTGCACCTTGAAGACGGCCTGATCCGCAGCATCGCGCGCCAGACCGAAGCGCCGACCCTGGGCCCCGACGACCTCGACGCCGGCGGCAATCTGGTGGTGCCGCCCTTCGTCGAGCCGCACATCCACCTCGACGCCACCCTGACCGCCGGCGAGCCGCGCTGGAACATGAGCGGCACGCTGTTCGAAGGCATCGAATGCTGGGGCGAACGCAAGGTCACCATCACCCAGGAAGACACCAAAACCCGCGCCAGGAAAACCATTCAGACGTTGGCCGCCCACGGCATCCAGCACGTGCGCACCCACGTCGACGTCACCGACCCGCAACTCACCGCGCTCAAGGCGATGCTCGAAGTGCGCGAGGAAAGCCGTCATCTGATCGACCTGCAAATCGTCGCGTTCCCACAGGAAGGCATCGAGTCGTTCAGCAATGGTCGCGAACTGATGGAAGAAGCGATCCGCATGGGCGCGGACGTGGTCGGCGGGATTCCGCATTTCGAGTACACCCGCGATCAGGGCGTCAGCTCGGTGAAGTTCCTGATGGACCTGGCCGAGCGCACCGGCTGCCTGGTGGACGTGCACTGCGACGAAACCGACGACCCGCATTCGCGCTTCCTCGAGGTGCTGGCCGAAGAGGCTCGCAGCCGCGACATGGGCGCGCTCGTGACCGCCAGCCACACCACCGCGATGGGCTCCTACGACAATGCCTACTGCGCCAAACTGTTCCGCCTGCTCGGGCATTCGGGGATCAGTTTTGTCTCCTGCCCGACCGAAAGCATTCACCTGCAAGGGCGCTTCGACAACTTCCCGAAACGCCGTGGCGTGACCCGCGTGAACGAATTGCTCGAAGCCGGGATGAATGTCTGCTTCGGTCAGGACTCGATTGTCGATCCGTGGTATCCGCTGGGCAACGGCAACATCCTGCGGGTGCTCGAAGCCGGCCTGCACATCTGCCACATGCTCGGCTACCGCAACCTGCAAAGCGCGCTGGATCTGGTCACCGACAACAGTGCCAAAGCCATGCACCTCGGTGAGCGCTACGGTCTGGAACAGGGCCGCCCGGCCAACCTGCTGATCCTCTCGGCGGACAGCGACTACGAAGTGATCCGCAGCCAGGGCCTGCCGCTGTATTCGATCCGCAACGGCAAGGTGCTGATGAAACGGCAGATGCCGGTGGTGGAGTTCATGGAGGGTTGAGCAGCGGTTATGGTTCGCAGCGGTTTTATCGCGAAAGGTTAGCGCCAGCCTGTCAGATCTGACAGGCGACAACTGCTGCGAGCCGGCTCACAGTAAGCCCCAAGGGATCCATCGTTCCCGGGGGGACGACCATGAAAGGGACTTCACCATTTCGCCTGAGCTTCGCTGTCTGCCTGATGATCGCCACAACGGCAGCGGCGATGGCTGGCGTTCGCAACGGCAGCGGTGAAGAAATCCTGTTGCAGGGCTTTCACTGGAACTCAAGCCGCAATCAAACACCTTGGTATTCGGTACTTGCGCAACAGGCGACGACCATTGGCAAAGATGGATTCACCCTTGTCTGGTTCCCGCCACCCTGGATGGATAAATCAAGCTGGTCCAACAGCCAGGCTCAGACTTCCGGTGGTGGCGAAGGCTATTTCTGGAGCAACTTCGACAAGAACAGCGAATATGGCAGCGATCAGCAACTCAAGGCGGCGGCGTCAGCTCTGAAGAATGCCGGAGTAAAAGTCGTCTACGACGTGGTGCCCAATCACATGAGCGACCAAGCGGTCTATTCCATGTTCCCCCGTGGGAGCAATGAGTGGCGGCATGACTGCGCGCAATGTGACGAAGGCGACGCGTTCATGGATGGCGCCGCGGATCTGAACACCGCTCACCCAACAGTCTTCGACGCCTTCAAAAAAGAATTCAGCAACTTGCGCGATAACTATGGTGCTGAAGGCCTGCGCTTTGACTTCGTCCGTGGTTATGCACCGGAAACGGTGGATCGCTGGATGAACGCCTTCGGCAACCAGCAGTTCTGCGTCGGCGAAAACTGGAAAGGCCCCGACGAATACCTGCAGGGCGATTGGCGACGCAGTGCAAGCTGGCAGGATGTGCTCAAGGACTGGTCGGATCGCTCGCATTGCACAGTGTTCGATTTTGCCCTGAAGGAGCGCATGCAGAACGGCTCACTCGCCGATTGGCGCCACGGTTTGAATGGCAATCCGGATCCCGCCTGGCGCGCAATCGCAGTAACCTTCGTCGACAACCACGATACCGGTTACTCACCTGGCGCCTACGGCGGCCAGCATCATTGGGCGTTGCCCGATCCTCAGGTCAATCTTGCTTACGCCTACATCCTCAGCAGTCCCGGCACACCGACCGTGTACTGGCCGCACATGTACGACTGGCAGCGCGATCAACTGATCCGGGAATTGATCAAACTGCGCAAGGCCGCCGGTGTCCGCGCGGATTCGCCGGTTCGCTTCAACACCGCCTATAAGGGGCTGGTCGCCACCACACAGGGCGTGCGCGGCACATTGGTGATCGCCCTGAAATCCGATCTGCAGCAGCTGCCACAGGGCCTGGGCACGCCGACATTGAGCTGGGATAACGGCGATATCCGGATCTGGACCGGCCCTGTCGAACCTGCGACGGTGGCAGTCAACGTGCATTGCGACAACGCCAATCCGCAACCGGGCGAAAGCGTCTATGCAGCGGGTTCATCGCTGGAGTTCGGGGCATGGGACCCGCAGCATGCGCTAGCACTGACATTGGCCAATAACCGCTGGAGCGCCAGGGTTGAGGTGCCGGGTCAGCAAAAACTCGAGTGGAAGTGCATCGTGCGTGGCCAGACTCAGGCGGCGGTGTATTGGCAGGCCGGCGCGAATAACGCATTCACCAGCGGTGCCGTGAACGACACCGTCGGGCGCTTCTGATCTTGAGGTTGCAGCTATTTTTCGTCGCGCACTGCGGTGCCGAACAGACGCACGCCGGTCAGTTCTCCGTCGCGCTCCTCCAGCAGGATTGGCGCCGTACCGCCCGGCATCACCACCTGAACTTCTCCCGCCGACACCCAGCCCACCCGCCACGCCGCGCTCGCCACCGCACTGGCGCTGGTGCCTGAGGAAGCGGTCGGGCCTTCGCCCCGTTCGAACACCCGCGCCACAATGCGTTGATCCCCGGCGCGCATCGCCCATTGCAGGTTGACCCCGGCCGGGCACGGCTGGCCGGCGCCGGTGGGCATGGCGTAGGCGATGGCGGTCAGGCTGTCCGTCAGCGGCGATTCAAGCATCTGTGCGTTGCTCGGCAATGCGGCTTCGTCCTGCACCAGCGTCACGCAATGCGGATTGCCGATGCGTACGAACTGGCTGTGTGCCCAGGCAGGATCGAGTTGCGCCAACGGTCGAACACGGCTGACCTGCGCACCGTTGAACGGAACCGGTTCAACGCCGAGCGCACCAACCGCCGCCGGGCCGAAATCGGGCTGCCCGAGATCAAGCCAGAAGCCTTGCACGCCCGCCACTTGCGCCGGTTTCACCGAGGTCGACACGGGCGACTGCGCATCCTGTTTGTCGTGATGCACCCGCATCGTCGCGCCCTCCTGCGGCATCTGCCCCTGCTCAAGCAGTGCCTGAGAAAAAATCGTCAGGCCGTTGCCGCTGCGCTCGGCCAGCGTGCCGTCGGTGTTGACGATCAGCAGGTCGAAGGGTGGCGAAGATTGAAACGGGCCGATCAGCAAGCCATCGCTGCGATGGGACTTGCTACCCGCTGGACGACGACCTTCGGGCCAATCGCAACACAAGGTAATCGCGGCGTGGCTCCACGCCTGTCGTGACAAGGCACACTGCGTGGCACTGGCGGGCAGATCGATACCCGAGTCGCGCAGCGCCTGCGGTGAAATCACCCCGTAGATATTGCCCCGTGCATCGTAGAACTGCGTCATGAACCGCCCCTCGGTTTCAAGTTGTCAAAGGCGTCACTGTAAAACGCAATTCCCTGTGGGAGCGAGCTTGCTCGCGATGGCGGTGTATCCGTCAATGAGCGTCGACTGACACGACACTATCGCGAGCAAGCTCGCTCCCACAGAAGAGCTGTGCAAGGATGTCCGCTGCTGAAACGTTTTTTGCCAAGGATCGTTATGACCAGCCTCACCCCTCAAGACACGTTCGTTCCCGGACGCCTCGAACAGATGTCCACGCGCATCGCCTTCTTCATTGCCGGACTCGGCATCGCCGCGTGGGCGCCGCTGGTGCCGTATGCCAAGGCGCGGGCCGGGCTCGATGAAGGCACGCTGGGGTTGTTGCTGCTGTGCCTGGGCGTCGGTTCGATTCTGGCGATGCCGCTGGCGGGGATTCTGGCCACGCGGTTTGGCTGCAAAAAAGTGGCCACCGGCGGCACGCTGCTGATCTGTGCGGCGTTGCCGTTGCTGGCGACGGTGTCGTCGATTCCGGCGCTGATCGCCACGTTGTTCATGTTCGGTGCCGGGCTCGGCACGGTGGATTCGACGGTAAACCTGCAAGCAGTGATCGTTGAGCGGGCCAGCGGCAAGAACATGATGTCGGGGTTCCACGGCCTGTTCAGCCTCGGCGGGATCGTCGGTGCAGCGGGCGTGAGCGCCCTGCTCGGCATGGGGCTGTCGCCACTGGCGGCGATGCTGGTGGTGGTCCTGGTGCTGATCGCGGCGCTGTTCAAAGCCGTCCCGCACATGTTGCCTTACGGCAGTGAAAGCTCGGGGCCGGCGTTCGCGGTGCCCCACGGAATCGTGCTGTTCATCGGCGGCATGTGTTTCATCGTGTTCCTCACCGAAGGCGCGGCGCTGGACTGGAGCGCAGTGTTTCTGGCCCAGGAACGCGGGATCGATACTGCCTATGCGGGGTTGGGTTATGCAGCGTTCGCGCTGACCATGACGGCCGGCCGTTTGACCGGTGACCGGATCGTCCGGGCATTGGGTGCGACGCGGATCATTCTGTTTGGCGGTCTGCTGGCGGCGGCGGGATTGTTTCTGGCGACGTTCGCCCCGGGCTGGCAAGCCGCGCTGCTCGGTTATGCGCTGGTCGGTGCCGGCTGTTCGAACATCGTGCCGGTGCTGTACACGGCGGTGGGCAAACAGACGGTGATGCCGGAAAGCATCGCCGTGCCGGCAATCACCACACTGGGTTATGCAGGGATTCTGGCAGGGCCGGCGGTGATCGGGTTTGTCGCCCACGCCAGCAGCCTGAGTTTTGCCTTCGGGTTGATGGCGACGTTGCTGGTGGCGGTGGCGATTGGCGGGAAAGCGCTGAAGGTCTGAGCCTGATCTGATCTGTTCAGATCGTTCCCACGCAGACGGTTCGACGTGGGAACAATCGATGCAGATCAGAAGCCTACGCTGGCCTGCACGAAGAACGTCCGTGGCGTGCCCACGTAGATCCCCGAGTTGTTGTCACTGGAGCGGGTGAAGTACTGCTTGTCGAAGATGTTCTTCACCCCGGCGCCGAGCTTGAGGTTCGACAGCTGCGAACCGAAGTCATACCCGCCACGCACGTTCCAGGTCACGTAACCCGGAATGTCGCCGTACTGCCCGTCCGCCGTGCCTTCGGTGATGTAATTGCCATTGAAGCTGCCATCAGCATTCACGCCGGTGCCGGGCGAACGCTGTTTGGACTGGGCAAAACCGTCGATGTTGTAGGTCCAGCGGTTGATGTCGTAGCGCAGGCCGACGGTGGCCACCTGACGCGAATAGAACGGCAGGTCGCGGCCCTTGAAGCCTGGAATCTCGCCTTCGTACGTGGCGCGGGTGTAGGTGAAGCCGGCGTTGGCGGTCAGGCCGTCGAGGCGCGGATCGAGCGCCGCCATGTCGTAGTGCACCGAAGCTTCGATACCCTGGTGCTTGGTCGCGCCGAGGTTGGTCCAGCCCACGTCATTGCTGATGTATTGCAGTTCGTCATCGAAGTCGATGTAGAACAGCGTCACTTCCCCGCCCCACACGTCATCGTTGTAGCGCGTACCGATTTCGTAGGTCTTGGCTTTTTCCGGTTCCAGACCATTGGCGGTCTGGTCACCCGAACCGCCCTGGCCGAGCTGGAAATATTGCAGGCTGCCGAACGACGTCTCGTAGTTGGCGAACAGCTTCCACGCATCGGACAGGTGATACATCACGCTCAGCGCCGGCAACGGCTCGTTGCTCTCGATGCTGCGGTTTTTCTCCGGCACGCGTTTGCCGGCGGTGTCGAGCACGGCGCGATCATGCCAGTCGGTGCTGATGTGTTCGAAGCGAATGCCCGGGGTCACGGTCCAGTTGCCGACGTCGATCTTGTTGTCGATGTAGACCGAGTTGGCCTCGGTGCCGCCGGTGCGGTCCTGGAATACGTGACCATCGGAAGTTTTGGTGACCACCGGCACATTGTTGACCAGCGCCAGACGGCTCGATTGCTCGTGCATCGCCTCTTTCAAATAACGGTAACCGACGCTGACTTCCTGGGTGGTCGGGCCGACATCAAACACACGGGACACACGCGGCTCGATCCCCAGCGTGTAGTAGGAACGCGGGAACGAGCTGAGGGTTTTCTGATCGCGGGCGGCGATGGTGCTGCCGCGAAAACTGTCGGAATAGTAAGTCAGCACCTCCGCCTGGGTGCGCTCGTCGACCTGCCGGATCCACTTGAACGACACGTCCTTGCGGCGGCCGCTGAAGCCGTCATAGTCGCGGTCGGACTGGAACGGTTTGTCGTCGTACTGCTTCTGCGTCAGGCCGCCGGGCATGTCGGCGCTGGCATCGTAGTAGTGGAAGTTGAGGCTGAAATCGTCCTGCTCGGTCGGTGCCCAGTGGGTCTTGAGGATCACGTCGTCGATGTCGTTGCCGTTGTTGCGCTCGCGGTAACCGTTGCCGTTGACGCCCGAGTACAACAGCGCCATGCCGATGCCGTTGTCGGCGGTGCCGCCAAGGAACGCGGTGTCGATGTGTTTCCAGCCACCGTGCTGCGAGGTTTCCAGAGTCGTGCCGATTTCACCGGTGGTTTTTTCCGGGATCGCGCGGGTCACGAAGTTGATCACGCCGCCGACGTTCTGCGGCCCGTAACGCACGGAGCCGGCACCTCGGACCACGTCGATGCTGTCGAGGTTGCCGGAAGAAATCGGCGCCATCGACAGTTGTGGCTGGCCATACGGCGCAAACGCAGCCGGCACGCCGTCGATCAATACGGTGGAGCGTGGCGACAGACGCGACGTCAAACCCCGCACGCCGACGTTCAGCGAAATATCGCTGCCGCCAGTGCCGTTGGCTTCCTGCACCTGCACGCCCGGTACGCGGCGCAGCACGTCGCCGACGTTCATCGCGCCCTGCTCGACCATCGCTTCACGACGGATCACCGTACGCGCGCCGGGGTGGTTCTGCACCACGGCGGCGTCGGCGTCGCCGAGCCAGTCGCCGACCACTTTGATGTCGGTCACGCCCAGCTCCAGCGGGCCGCTGTCGGCGGAAGTCGGGGCTGGCGACAAGGTCACCGAGCCTTCATTGATCTGGTAATCCAGACCGCTGCCTTGCAGCAATTGGCGCAGGGCCTGCTCCGGAGAAAGATTGCCGTCCACCGCCGGCGCCTGTTTGCCGGCGACCAGGTCCGGGCTGAAAAAAACCTGCAACGAAGTTTGCTGACCGAGTTCGCTCAAGGCCTGACCCAGCGGCTGTGCACGGATGTGAATGGCTTCGGCGGCGAAAGCCATCGGCACGGCGGCGTTGACCGCCAGCGCGAGCGCCAGCGGCAACCAGGAGGATTTTTTGTTTTTGGTGGTGGAGTTTTTCACGTCGAACGGAGTCCTGTGGATCGCAAAAGTGTGCGGCTGTTAATGCAAACCAGTTGCAGTTAAACAGGAAGACGACGAACTCGAAAAAAACCTGAATTTTATTTTGAAATTATTTCCTGGCTGCCGTCGGCAAGGGTGCGCACGGCCACCGGAAGGATGCTCGGCAAGGCCTTGAGCAAGGCATCGGTGTTGTCGGATTTGAACACGCTGGTCAGGCGCAGACTGGCCACGGCGGGGTTGGAGACTTTCAGCGGCTTGTCACGATAACGCGACACTTCCTCGGCGACTTCGCTGAGGCTGGCGTTGTTGAACACCAGTTTGCCGCTGCGCCAGGCCGTCAGTTCCGCCGGGTTGACCGCGTAAGCTGGCGCCACTTTGCCCCGGGCATCGATCCGCGTGCCGAGGCCGGCGGTCAGGCTGATGAAATCGGCATCCGCCGCATCACGACCCTGCACCTTGACCGTGCCCTGTTCCACCGCGACTCGGGTCTGGGTCACGTCACGCCGCACGTCGAAGCGGGTGCCGGTGACCGTGACCTTGCCGCTGCCGGCCTCGACCACGAACGGGCGGGAAATGTCGTGCTCGACGCTGAACATCGCTTCGCCTTCGGTCAGCTCGATGAGCCGGCGATTCTTCTCGAAACGCACCTGCAGGCGGCTGCGGCTGTTGAGGTCGATCACTGAACCGTCCGGCAACGCCACATGCTTGCGCTCGCCGAGCCCGGTGGCGAATTCAGCGCTGTAACCCGACGGATGATTCAAACCGCTGAACAGACCGAGCCCGAGCCCCACCGCCACCACGCTGGCCGCCACGGCATAACGCAACAACGGACGGCGTTCGCGCCGCGCTGGCGGGGTTTCGCACAGGGCCTTGAGGCGTGGCGCCGGCAGCAGATCCGCTGCCGTCCACAAGCCTTGCAGCAACTGAAACTCATCACGGTGCTGCGGATGCTGGTTCAGCCACGCGTCGAAGCGCTGCTGTTCATCGACACTGATGGCCGGCTCCTGCAAACGCACAAACCAGCGTGCCGCGTCATCGCGCACCGTTGTTTGCCCGCACGCGCAATCACGAGTATCCGTCATGGAATGTCCTGTTTGGCTGGGGATGAAAAGACGCCACGGCTCATGATTGCGCCCCGTCCAGGCGATCACGCAGATGCCGCAGGGTGCGGATCATATACTTTTCCACCATGTTCCTGGACAGGCCCAGGCGTTCGGCGATTTCCGCCTGGGTCAGGCCCTCGATCTTCTGCCAGACGAAGATTCGTCGGCAGTTGACCGGCAGCTCCGTGAGCGCGCGTTCGATGGAATCGGCCAGCTGGATCGCATGCATGTAATGCTCCGGATCGCCGGTCGGCGACTCACTGAGATCGATCGCCTCCGACTCCATGGCACCCCGCCGGTCCTCCCGCCGATAGCCGTCCACCGCGATGTTGCGCGCGGTCTGATGCAAATATGCCCGGGGTTGCTGCACCGCCGACGAATCGGATTCGAGCACCCGCACAAAGGTGTCGTGCGCCAGATCCTCGGCCTGCGAGCGATTGCGCAGGCGACGGGTCCAGGTGCCGATCAACTCTTCGTAATGCTCGAGAAAGCCGGGTCTGCGGGGCAGCATGGGGATCATTGCGGCGCGCTGAGGAAAGGGGCGTGAATAGTAATGCTTCCTATTAAGCCGAAGCAACGTATTCCTCGGGAATGCCGACGAAGCTGTTTTCCCTACCCCTCCAGCGCTCTAACCCGCGTTAATCTCTGCCTTGCGCGAGCAGAACCACCCGTGCATCAAACCCGCCTGAAAGAACTGGACCGGCGCCTCGAACCCGGCCGACTCGATCAGACCGGCGACTTGCGGCGCCGGCAGGATCGCCACATCCCGGGCATAGGCCAGACGCGCTCGCTCGAGCATTTGCGCCGGCACCTGGGCCGATTCCATCAGCGTCATCCAGTGACGCAGCAATGCTTCATAGGCCGGCGATGCGGTGTCAGAGGCAAGATCAGCATTCGCCAGAACCCCGCCCGGCAGCAGACGACGGGCAATCTCATGGAAAAAGTCGATACGGGCCTGGGGATCGAGCAAAAACTGCGATACCAGAAAACAGGTCGCACCGTCGTAACCGGATTCATCCGTCAGCGTATCGAGATAGCCTTCATGAAACCGGCAACGGGCGAGAAAACCGCCCTCTTTCGCTCGCTGACGGCATACGTCGAGCATGGCGCCCGAAGGGTCGACTGCGGTGAATTCCCAGCCGGGAAACTGCTGCGCCAGATGCGCCATTTCCACACCGGTGCCCACGCCGACGCAGAGTATCCGGGCATTCGCCGGCAAGCCCGCGAACACGGAATCCAGCAGTAAATACAGGGCATCACGCAAGGGCGCCATGCCGCTCCACTGTTTGTCGTATACAGCTGACTGCTGGTCGAACAAGGCCTTGAGTGCTTGATTGTCCATGGAAACCTTCCTCTGCATCGTGATCAAGTGCACCGCGCAGATCGCGGTGCACATTCCATTATTGCAGGGCTGTCAAGCCCCCCGGCTGAGCAGCCCTGAACGCAGGGTGGCTCAGCCTTTTTCGTCAATACCTGCCTGGAGTGGCTGACTGTCCAGATGACCGCCAAGCGTCACCGGGCCGACTTTCAGGTTGCCGTTTTCAAGGGAAACCTTCGGTGCGTTTTCTTCGGTTTTGTGTGGCAGGTCCAGGCCGGCTTTCACACCGTAGTCGAGATTGCTCAGGTCGGTGCTGCTGACCTTCGAACCGCCCAGATCGACCTTGCCTTCGGTGGCAGTAATCCGCGCGCCGGTCAGCTGCGTAGCGCCACCGACAGAGAGGTTCACACCCTGGCTACCGCTAATACCGGAAGCCTGTTTGATGCTGTCCTTGTGCGCGTATTCGCCTTCGACTTTCAGCATTGGCTTGTAGTCGGTGCCCGCGAGTTTTCCCTTGTCGTCGGCTGGAGTCTTTTTGGCGCTCAGGCCCAGATCCACATCAACCTCGGCGTGATTGCTGGAGTCCTGACGGCTTTCGACCGACAGATCACCGGCCACTTTGCCACTGACGTTGCGCGCATCGATCCGCGCACCGCTCAGGCTCGTGTCGCCCGCGCTGTTCAACACCACCGTGTCAGCCTTGATCTGACTGTTCTGCTGGGTGGTGCCTTGCAGGTAATCCACGCCAACTTTGGCTCCGGCGTTGAAGCCGTGGTCGCTGCTGACTTTTTCATCGGCGGCGGTTGGTGTGCTTTGGCTCAGATTGCCGCCGGCGCTCAACGCCACATTCCAGTTGTTGCGGTGGTCGGTGGACTGCGCGGATTCCTGAACGAAGCCGCCCTTCTGCGCGTCGATGCTGACGTTTAGGGCGCTGACCTGAGTGCCTTGCAGATGCACCGAATCACCGCTCAGCGCGATGCCGTTCTGGCTGTTGAGCTGGCCACCGGTGAGGGTTTGCGTGTTCTCATTGACCCGACCGATGTTGAAGTTGCCGCTGAGGTTGCCGCCCTGATCGTGGCTCTTCTCGCTGCTGCTCTTGCTGCCGCCCGCCTTCAGCCCACCGCCAAGATTGCTGCCGTTGGCGACGTGGGTGTCGGTGGCCGCTTGCAGGTCGAGCTTGCCGCCGGCCTTAAGGTCGATAGCGCCAGCGCTGTCGACTTTCGTGCCTTGCTGAACCTGATTGCCGCCGCTGCTCAATTGCACCGGGCCGTTGCCGCTGAGGCTGGCGACGTGCGCCTGGCTGTCGGTGGTCTGGTTGCCTTGGTGATCGAGCTGGAACCCGGCGCCGAGATCGACGTTGGTGCCGTCGGTGCCCGGCAAGGTGCCGACGGTCAGCGAGCCATTGCCACGCAGGCTGGCGCTGTCGCTGCTCTGACGGTCGTTGGCCTGATTCAGGGCCAGATCACCGCCGGTCTTGACGCTGACACCACCCTGCCCGCCATCGAAACGACTGCCTTCGAACTGTGCATCGCCGCCGACATTGATGTGCACACCCTGATTGCCAGCGTAACCGCCGACTACTGCGGTGGTGCTGTTCTTGCTCGACTGGCTGCTGCCACCCGCACCGCTGCCGGCCACGTTCACGTCTTCACCGGTCTTGGTGTAGACGCGCACATCGACCTTGGCATCCACCTCGTTGTCGGTGCTGCTGCGGGTGTTGCTGGCCGCGTCGGCCACCAGTTTGTCGGCGCTGATGTTTACTTTGCCGGCGCTGGCGTTGTACTGCGAGCCCTGGTCGTGCAGCGTGCCGCCGACCTTCACATCCACGGTCTGGCCGTCGAACCGGCTGACCACGGCGTTGCTGCTCTGCCCGGTTTTATCGGCGCTGGCGTGACCGATTGCCAGGTCGATACCGACGTTCGGCTGACCGAGATTGGCCAATGCATCCTTGTCCGGCACCTTGCCGTCGAGCACTTCTTTCACGGCGCCGGCAATCGGCCGGGCGATGTCTTTGTACTCGACGTTGGCGCCGATGTCCGCCGACCAGTTGCTCTCTTTGTGGGTGCTGCTCTCGGTGTTGTGGGCGGCGCGGTTGTCGACTTCGTTGGCGGCGACGTTCAGACCGTTGCCGGCCTTCAGTTGCGCACCTTCGGTGACGAGTTTGTCAGCGATGATGTTCAGGCTGCCGCTGCTCTGCACGCCGGTGGTTTGCGCGGTGGTTTTGCCGGTGGTGTCTTGCGAGGTGCTGTGCGAGAAATCCACACCGCTGCCCGCGCGGTCGAGGCCGCCGGTGTAATAGAAACCGCCGCCGATGCTGCGGGTTTCGGTCGAGGTGCCGTGGCTGTCCTGCTCGGCCAGCAACGAGACGTTCTTGCCGCTCAGGGTAGTGTCGCCGCCGGTGGATTTGACCTCGGCGCCCTTGAGCGTCACGTCACCACCCGCCGTCACTTGCACGCTGCCGCCGCTGAGGCTGGAACCTTGCTGGGTGACGTCGTTGGTGGTGACGGTTTGCGCCTTGTCTTCGTAATGCACGCCGGCGCGATATTGCTCCGCCGTCTGCTCCCTGGCGTAGGCGTCAAAGCCACGGGTTTGCGTGCTGTTGCTGCTGTCACGGGTGTTCTGCGTCGAATGCACATTCACGTCACCGGCCGCATCCGCTGTCAGCGCGCCGCCAGCCTTGACCGTGGAGCCGGCGACTTCGATGTCCCTGGCGCTTTTGAGCTTGAGATTGCTGTCAGACGCCAGCTCGCTGCGCACCGTGGTGCTGTCGCTGCTGTTCTGACGCGACTCGTTCTTGGTGATGCCGAAGAACTTGCTGTCCTTGTCGTGGTTGTTGCTGTGCGAGGTGTCCTGCACACCATCGATGGTCAGCGAACCGTTGTCGCTGATCACGCTGGCGTCCCTGGCGCCACGCACCTGGCTGCCGCTGATGCGCACGTCGTCAGCCTTGACCAGCAGTTTGCCGGTCGCGTTGATCGTGCTGCCCTGATGCTGGGTCTGGCCCTTGTCAGCGTCGCCGGTCTTGCCGAAGAAACCGCCGCCGACCAGGTCACCGGAATAGCGATTGTCGCTGCTGCGATGGGTGTGGGTCGCGGTGGTGATTTCCACCTGTTTGCCGGCCAGTTGCAGATCACCGGCGCTGTCGACTTCGGCGCCTTCGGAGCGCAACAGTGCGGCGGTTTGCAGGGCGATGTTGCCGGCCTTCAATTGGCTGGTGACGCTGCGCTGCTCTTCGCTGCTGCTGTCCCAATCGGCTTTCCACAGGTGTTTGCGGTGCTTGCCCTGATCGGTCCGGATGTGGCTTTCAGTGGCGGCGGTCAGGCGCAGGTCACCGCCGCTTTGCACGCTGAGGTTGTTCTTCGCGTCGACCTTGGCGGCTTTCAGTTCGGTGTCTTTGCCGGACGACAGTTGCGCATCGCGGCTGGCGATGATCTGGCTGCCGTGCTGGCGCGAATCGCTGTCGGTTTTGCTGCGCTCGTAGGTTTCCCAGGTGATGCCGATGGTGCTGTTGTTCCAGTTTTCGCGCTGTTCCTGGAGCTTGCGGCTTTCGACAGTGGTCAAGGTCAGGTTGCGTTTGGCCTCGACCTTCACGTCGCGACCGCTGACATCAGTGGCGGCCAGGCTCAGGTCCTTGCCGCTGTGCAGGCCGACGTCGCCCTGGCCGCTGCGAATGCCGGCACGGGTCGCGTCGAGGCTGTCCGGGGTCGCCTGACCGCTGACGCTCAAGTCGCCCGCCGAACGAATCTGCACACCGTCACGCCCGGCGACTTGCACAGCGCCGACCTTCACGCCAGCGCCTTCGGCGGTGCTGACGATGTTGATGCGCCCGGCCTGCATCGCGCCGAACAGGCTGGCGTCGATGCGTTGATCGGTAGTGTTGCCCGCCGGGTCCACGGCTTTCACCTGGCCGCTGGCGTAGTCGATCTGATTGCGCCCGACCGTGAGGTTCAGTTGGTCACGCGCAGCAATCGCACCCTGGCTGTCGATGCGCGGTGCGATCAGGTTGATCGAGCCTTCGCCATTGCGCAGGCCGCCGCTCTGAATCTGCAACTGGCCGGTGGCGGCGCGGGTGCTCAGCGCTTGCAGTTTGCCGTCGTTCAGCTCGGGACGGCCGACCACCAGATTGGCGTTCGGCGTGTTGATGAAGCTGCCGCCGTTCACCGAAATGCCGTTCGGGTTGGCGAGCACGTAGTCGGCAGCGCGACCGAAGATTTCCTGGGCGCCGTTGATGGCCGACGGGTTGCGGCTGATCACTTCGTTGAGGATCACGCTCGCGGCCTGACCCTGCAATTGCGGGTTGGCCGCCAGTTGCCCGGCGAGCTGCGATTGCCCGGCCTGCAAGGCGTTGTTCAGGACGAGGCCCTGGCGGTCGACGTTGTAGTCGAGGAACTGGTTGTGCGACAGGCCCGATCCGTTCGGCGCGACGATGTTGACGATCGGCACGCCGCGCTGGGTCTGCAATTGCGCGGTGCCGCCGGGGCCGGGCGCGACCACCACACCGCCGGCCATGGCGCCCGGCAGATGAGCGACCAGGAACAGGCTGGCGATGGCCCAGCGCAGTTTGCCCCGTGGGGAAAGATGAAACGCAAAGGTGTTCATTGGCATAAAAAACTCTCCGTGTAGTGCGGCATCACGTTGCGCGTTGAGTTACAGGCCACGGCTGTCGCGCTCAGGTCCGATGGCTGTTGTTCACTGATGTTCATATCTGCAATCCGACCCGCATCAGCCAGGTTTCAGGCTCGCGGTGCAGTCCGGTCGGGGTGGTCAGACTGCGTTGGTAATCGACATCCACTTGCAGGTTTTTCCAGCCCAGGTTGAGGCCGATGCTGGCACCGCTCAGGCGTTGAACCGACGCGCCGTGATCGGCCTTGATCCAGCCGTGGTCGAGGCCGACGCGCGGGGTGAGCTGCACCGGCAAATCGGTGCGTAGCGGCAGGCGCAGAGTGTTGCGCCAGATCGCGCCACTGGCGCCGGACGCGCTGCTGACCCGGTAACCGCGCACGGCGGAATCGTCGGTACCGAGCAGTTGTTCGATCGCCGGCAACGGATCCGGGCTGTACTGCAAATTGAGCTGGCTCTGCCATTGCCAGGCTTGCGCACCGAGCTGGCCGTTGCGCCACTGGCTGAGGCCGGCGCGGTACTTGCGAAACTGTGCCTTGGGCAGGTTTTTGACCTGGCGATCGGCATCGTCGTCGGCACCGAACCCGCTTAAACCCTGGGCGTAATTGACGTCGAGGTTCCACACCGCGCGATCGAGCCAGAACAGATTGAGCCCGGCCTCGGCCACGGTCAGGGTCGGGCTCTGAATGCCGAGGCGGACGTTTTCCAGATAACTGTCGACGTCCTTGTGCGCCAGTTGCAGGTTGGCGCTGAGCTGATGGCTCTGGTCGCGCCACAACACGCGGTCGGCGCGCAGGCTGAGCTGATCGGTGATGCCAGTGCTGTGGAAAGTCAGCGTGCTGAGCTTGAACGGCGCGCGATATTCGGCGTGGCTGGCGAAGGTGCTGAACGTCCAGTAGCCGTAGGGGATCGCGTAATAGAGGCTGGCGTTGCGGCTGTAGCGGTCGCCCTGATTGAGGGTGTCGCTGGCACTAAGACTCAACAGGTCGTTGAGTTCGAGCGGACTGTCGAGGGTCAGGCTCAGCGTGTCGCGATCACGGCCGGTGCTGGCGCTGCCGAGGTTGTCGAAACCGGCACCAAGGGCCCAGCGTGACTGCCCGGAAGTACGTGAACGCAGGATGATTTTTGACGCACCGGGCTGGCTGCCGGGAGCGATGTCGGCGGTCAGATCGAGCGAGCGCAGACGGTTCAATTGATCCAGCCCCTGCTCGAGATCCCGCAGGTTCAGCGGCTTGCCGAGCATGCCGGGGAATGCACCGCCGAGGGACACCGGCAGGCTCTGGTCGGCCAGCTCGATGGACTCGATGTAGCCTTCGTCGACCAGAATATCCAGCGACTGCCCCGCCGCCGGCGCGCTGCTCAGGTACGGACGGCTGGCGATATAGCCCTTCTCCACGTACAGCGCGGTGATGGTCGCCAGCAAATGGTTGATCTGGCCGACGCCCATGCACGGCGCCAGCAGCGGTTTGACGCGAGCGTTGAGCTTGTCTTTATCGATCAGCGTGACGCCGCCGATGCGCGTACCGCTCAGGGGCCAGCAGCGTTCGTCGGGGTTGATCGATTCAGGAATGGCCGGGGTGGCAGGCGTCGGACCGAACGCGCCGCGCTCCAGTTGCCGCTTGCGCTGTTCGAGTTGCAGTTGTTGCAAGTCGCGCTGTTGCTGTTGCTGCTGGCGCAGCACCTCCTGGCCAGGGACTGGAGCTTCGGCGGCGAGAACGCTGGGCGCACACACGCTCAACAACAAGGCCGAAAACAGCGGGCGAGGCATGGAACGACTACGAGAAACAGCGCAAAGCAAATACGTCACTCAACATCCTTGCAATCAACTGGCTTAATGCCACCCCATCAATAGCGGTGATAGTCAGAGCCTTCCTACGCAAATGCAAGACGCTTCCTACAGCGCTTACATTTCTTAAACAAATGATCAGCTTTTTTAAACGCCTCCATCTGACGACCGGCGATAAAAATCAATTGCCACAAAATATTACTCGCGTCATATTACGGACGTAATAACCACTCCGTTTTCCCAGGTATTACGCCATGACCAGCATGCCCACCGTAGAACCCGACCTCGCCGTTCCGGTCAGCACTCCCAAACCGCCCCTGCTCAAACGCTTGCTGCTGCCTACTGCCGGCATGGCCGCGCTGGTATTCGCCGGGTTGTACGCCGTGCATTGGTGGGGCGCCGGGCGATTTCTCGAAGAGACCGATGATGCCTACATTGGCGGCGACGTCACGGTGATCGGGCCGAAAGTCGCCGGTTACATCGAGGAAGTGCTGGTCAGCGACAACCAGAAAGTAAAGGCCGGCGACGTGCTGATCCGCCTCGACGCCCGCGACTACCGCGCCAATCTGGCGAAGGCCGAAGGCGCGGTCGCCGCCGAGGAAGCGCTGCTGGCCAACCTCGACGCCACCGAACAATTGCAACAAGCGGTGATCGGTCAGGCCCGTGCCGGCATTGATGCCGCCAGCGCCGAAACCGCCCGTTCGCGGGATGACAACGCACGCTACAAACGCCTGGTGACCACCAATGCAGTGTCGGTGGAAAGCGCACAACGGGCCGACGCCACCTTCAAGACCGCGCAAGCCTTGAGCGCCAAAGCCCAGGCCGAACTGCTGGCCGCGCAACGCCAGCTCACCGTGATCGAAACCCGGAAACAACAGGCCCGCGCCGCCCTCCAGCAAGCCCGGGCCGAGCGTGATCTGGCGCAACTCAACCTCGGCTACACCGAACTGCGCGCCCCGGTCGACGGCGTGATCGGCAACCGTCGCGCACGGGTCGGCGCTTATGCCCAGGCCGGTTCGCAACAGTTGTCGGTGGTGCCGGCCAGCGGTCTTTGGGTCGATGCCAATTTCAAGGAAGACCAATTGGCGCGGATGAAGCCCGGCCAGCGCGTGAGCATCCGCGCCGACGTGTTGTCCGGCCAGCAATTCCACGGCCGCCTCGACAGCCTCGCCCCGGCCACCGGTTCGCAGTTCAGCGTGTTGCCGCCGGAAAACGCCACCGGCAACTTCACCAAAATCGTCCAGCGAGTACCGGTGCGGATCCTGCTCGACCCGGCGGACGGCGTGCTCGGCCACCTGCGTCCGGGCCTGTCGGTGACGGCTGAAGTCGACACCCGCCCCCAACCTGAAACCACCGCCGTGGCCAGCGCGCCATGAGCACCGCCCTCACCGCCTCCGCGCAGCCATTCAATGCCACCGAAATGGCGACGGCGACCAAGGTGTTCGCCTTCGCCACGATGTGCATCGGCATGTTCATCGCGCTGCTGGACATCCAGATCGTCTCGGCCTCGCTGCGTGATATCGGCGGCGGGTTGTCTGCCGGCACCGATGAAACGGCGTGGGTGCAGACCAGTTACCTGATCGCCGAAATCATCGTGATTCCGCTGTCGGGCTGGCTGTCGCGTGTGTTCTCCACACGTTGGCTGTTCTGCGCATCAGCGGTCGGTTTCACCCTGGCCAGCCTGCTCTGCGGCATCGCCTGGAACATCCAGAGCATGATCGCCTTCCGCGCGTTGCAAGGGTTTCTCGGCGGATCGATGATTCCGCTGGTGTTCACAACGGCGTTCTTTTTCTTTACCGGCAAACAGCGAGTGATTGCCGCCGCAACCATCGGCGCCGTGGCTTCGCTGGCACCGACGCTGGGCCCGGTGATCGGTGGCTGGATCACCGACGTTTCGTCCTGGCACTGGCTGTTCTACATCAATCTGGTGCCGGGTATTTTCGTCGCCGTGGCCGTGCCGATGCTGGTGAAGATCGACCGGCCGGAACTCTCGTTGCTCAAGGGCGCGGACTATTTGAGCATGGCGTTTCTGGCGCTGTTTCTCGGTTGTCTGGAATACACCCTCGAAGAAGGCCCGCGCTGGAACTGGTTCAGTGACCAGACGATTCTGACTACCGCGTGGATCAGTGGCCTGGCCGGGCTGGCCTTCATCGGCCGCACGTTGCATGTGGCCAATCCGATCGTCGATCTGCGCGCGCTCAAGGATCGCAATTTCGCCCTCGGCTGCTTTTTTTCCTTCGTCACCGGGATTGGCCTGTTCGCGACGATTTACCTGACGCCGCTGTTTCTCGGCCGGGTGCGCGGCTACGGCGCGCTGGACATTGGTCTGGCGGTTTTCTCCACCGGGGTGTTCCAGATCATGGCGATTCCGCTGTACGCCTTTCTGGCCAATCGCGTCGATCTGCGCTGGATCATGATGGCGGGCCTGGCGTTGTTCGCTTTGTCGATGTGGGAATTCAGTCCGATCACCCACGACTGGGGCGCCGCAGAATTGATGCTGCCGCAAGCCCTGCGCGGGATTGCCCAGCAACTGGCGGTGCCGCCGGCGGTGACGTTGACGTTGGGTGGTCTGGCACCGGCGCGGCTGAAGCATGCGTCGGGCCTGTTCAACCTGATGCGCAACCTGGGCGGTGCAATCGGGATTGCCGCGTGCGCGACCATTCTCAACGACCGCACCAACCTGCACTTCACGCGGTTGGCGGAGCATCTGAACAGCAGCAACGAAGCGGTGAATCAGTGGCTGGCCCAGGTCGGCGGCAACTTTGCCGCGCTGGGTCAGAGCGGCGACGTCGGCCTCACCGCCAGCCTGCGTCAGTTATGGCTGCTGACTTACCGTGAAGCGCAGACGCAAACCTACGGCGACACGTTCCTGATGATCATGGTGTGCTTCGGCATCGCCACGGCGATGGTGCCCTTGATGCGCAAGGTGCAGCCACCGGCCGCGCCGAGTGCCGATGCACATTGATCGATCAGGCTTGCGGGGTCTTACGGAAGCCCACGGCCAGACGGTTCCAGCTGTTGATGGTGCTGATCGCGACGCTCAGATCGACCATTTCTTTGGGCGAGAACTGGGCGGCGACCACTTCATAGTCTTCGTCCGGGGCGTGGGTCAGGCTCAACTGGGTCAGGGTTTCGGTCCACAGCAGCGCGGCGCGTTCACGTTCGCTGAAGAACGGCGCTTCACGCCATGCGGTCACGGCGAACAACCGGCGCGGGGTTTCGCCACCCTTGATCGCGTCGGCGGTGTGCATGTCGATGCAGAACGCGCAGCCGTTGATCTGCGAAGCACGCAGCTTGACCAGTTCGATCAGGGTCTTTTCCAACGGTAGTTTGGAGACAGCGGTTTCCAGGGCGATCATCGCTTTCAGGGCATCTGGGGACGCGGTGTAGAAATCGATACGAGGTTTCATGGCGACTCTCCGGGGCAAATGAATGTGTGGCTACGGTAGTCCCGGGGTTGGGCCAGGCAAATAGCCAATCTCCCGGAAGTCGGGTAGGCCACTCGTTTGGCGTCGGAAAAGAAAGTGTGAAAGGGCAATTGCCAGCACTCGTTCTGCGCCACTAGAATGCGATCAATTCTTAATTGCACCCTAATCGCACTCTCGATTGCATCTCTGGCAACGGACGCCCGAAACGAGTATCTGCCCTTCATGTCGTCACTCGATCAGCCGTTGAATCAGCAAGTCCAGACGCTCTACAGCGAACACCACGGGTGGCTGCAGGGCTGGCTGCAGCGCAAGTTGGGCAGTCGCTGCGATGCGGCCGACCTGGCGCACGACACGTTTTTGCGCCTGCTCACTCGCCAGGTGATCAAGCCGCTGGGCAGCGAGCCACGGGCGCTGCTGACGCACATCGCCAAAGGGCTGGTGATCGACCGCTGGCGGCGTCAGGACCTGGAGCGCGCGTACCTGGAAACCATCGCGCACTTGCCCGCCGCTGAAGTGCCGTCGCCGGAAACCCGCTACCTGATTCTCGAAACCCTGTGGCGCATCGAAGCACTGCTGCGCGAACTGCCCGAGCAGACTCGCGAGACCTTCCTGCTGTCGCAGATCGAAGGCCTGACCTACGCGCAGATCGCCACGCGCCTGAGTGTTTCGCTGATCACCGTCAAACGCCACATGCGTGCCGCGTTCATTGCCTGCCTGAGTGTCGCCTGATGAATTCGTCGATGATCAATCCGCAGATTCTCGGCGAAGCCGCCGACTGGCTGGTGCAACTGCATTCCGGCACCGCGACCCCGTCCGACCATCAGGCCATCGCCCAATGGCGCACCCGCAGCGCCGAGCACGCCATTGCCTGGCAGCGGGCCGAAGCGTTGTTGGGGGATTTGCGCAGCGTGCCGGCCAACGTCGCGATCCAGACCTTGAAACGCGCGTCCCGCAAGGAGGGTCTGAGCCGTCGCCAGACCCTCACCCGCCTCGGCTTGCTGTTGATGGCCGGGCCGCTGGGCATTGCCTCGCAGCATGTGCCGTGGGAGCAATGGACCGCCGACCAGCGCACCGCCGTCGGCGAGCAGAAGAACCTGCAATTGCCGGACGGCACGCAATTGCTGCTCAACACCGACAGCGCCGTGAACATCGCTTACAGCCCGGCCGAGCGCCGGGTGCTGCTGCTCAATGGCGAAGTGCTGATCAACACCGCCAGCGATGCTGCCGCCCGCCCGTTCATCGTCGAAACCCCACAAGGCCTCGCCCGTGCGCTCGGCACGCGGTTCTGCGTGCGTACCGAAGGTTCGCGCAGCCAGGTGTCGGTGCTCGAAGGCCAGGTTCAGATCACCCCGCAATTGCTCAAGCAGAATGCGATTCTCAAGGCCGGCGAGCGCCAGCGCTTCAAGCTCAACAGCTTCGACAGCGCCGAAACCTTCGACACCGCCAGCCTGGCCTGGGACAAGGGCATGCTGCTGGCCAGCAACATGCGGCTGGACGAATTGCTCGGCGAACTGAGCCGCTATCGCCGAGGCGTGCTGCGCTGCCATCCGGACGTCGCGGCGATGCGCGTGTCCGGGGCGTTTTCCCTGCGCGACACCGACGCCAGCCTGCGCCTGCTCAGCGACACGTTACCGCTGAACATCAACAGCCTGACCCGCTATTGGCTGTCGGTGGAGCCCCGTGTCTGAACCCTCGGAAAATATTTTCAGTATTCGCTGATACCTTTTCGCGTCTCGTCCGGTGAGTGGATAGACCTTTCAATTCCACGCCCCCGACAGGAACACCGAATGACCGCAATGCCATTGCCCCGCCCCGCCACGTTTGCGCTCAAAGCCCTGAACCTGAGCCTGGCTCTGGCCTTCAGCGCACTGTTGCCGACTGCCGCCAACGCCGCCGACAGCGTCAGCGAAAGCGCCAGCCGTACCGTCAACATCGGCCCCGGCCCGCTCAGCCATGTGCTGGCGCAGTTTGCGGTCAGCGTCGGCGTGCCGCTGTCGTTCGATCCGGCGCAACTGGGCAATCGCCAGAGCCCCGGCCTGCAAGGCAGCTACACCGCGCAGAGCGGTTTTGCCCGGTTGCTGGAAGGCAGCGGTTTCGAGCTGATCAGCACCGGCCACAACGGCTACACCGTGGCCCCGAAAGTCGCGGCGGACGGCGCGCTGGAACTGGGCGCCACCAATGTCAGCGCCCTGCGCGACGACAGCGGCGCCACCTACGGCGGCGAACAGGTCGCCCGCCGCGCGCAGATCGGCATGCTCGGCAACCAGGAGGTCAACGACCTGCCCTTCAGCGTCACCAGTTACACCGCCAAGACCATGGCCGATCAGCAGGCGCAAACCGTCGGCGATGTGTTGCTCAACGACGCCTCGGTGCGCCAGTCCAACGGCTTCGGCAACTTCTCGCAGATGTTCATGATCCGTGGCCTGCCGCTGGCCTCCGATGACATTTCCTATAACGGCCTCTATGGCGTGCTGCCCCGGCAGATCATCGCCGTCGAAGCGCTGGATCGAGTGGAGCTATTCAAGGGCCCGAACGCCTTCGTCAACGGCGTGACCCCGAGCGGCAGCGGCATCGGTGGCGGGATCAACCTGCAACCTAAACGCGCGATGGACACGCCAACGCGCAGCGTCACCCTCGACTACAGCGCCGACGGCCGGGTCGGCGGGCATCTGGATCTGGGCCAGCGCTTCGGCGAAGACAACCGCTTTGGCGCGCGGGTCAACCTGATGCAGCGCGAAGGCGACACCGCCGTCGATGAAGAAGACCAGCGCTCGTCGCTGTTCAGCGTCGGCCTGGACTATCGCGGCGATCGCCTGCGGGTCTCGACCGATTTCGGTTATCAGAAGCAGGTGATCAATCAGGGGCGCTCGGTGATCTATGTCGATTCGAGCCTGACCAAAGCCCCCAAGGTGCCGCACGCCAACGCCAGCTACGCCCAGAGTTGGAGCTACTCGCAACTCGAAGACACCTTCGGCATGGCCCGCGCCGAATACGACCTCAACGACAATTGGACCGCCTACGTGTCCGGCGGCGCCAAGCACACCCGCGAAAACGGCGTGTACTCGTCGCTGACCGTCACCGACCTCAACGGCAACGCCCGTGGCGGCATGCTCTATTCGCCACACGATGAAGACAATAAAAGCGCAATGGCCGGGCTCAACGGCCGCTTCGACACCGGCCCCGTCACGCACCAGTTGAACCTCGGCTGGGCGGGCATCTGGGGCGAGCAACGCTCGGCGTTCGAAACCATCGGCGCGGCCGGGCGCTACAGCACCAACCTGTACAACGTCACCGACAAACCGCGCCCGACGCCGACCTCGTTTGCCAGCTACATCAACGACCCGCGCATCACTGGCAAGAACATCCTGCGCAGCGAGGCGATTTCCGACACCCTCGGTTTCGTCGATGACCGTATCCTGCTGACCCTCGGCGTGCGCCGCCAGGCACTGAAAGTCGACGGCTGGAGCACCGCCACCGGCGCCCGCACCTCCAGCTATGAAGAATCGATCACCACTCCGGTCTACGGCCTGGTGATCAAGCCGTGGGAACACGTGTCGTTCTACGCCAACCGCATCGAAGGCCTGGCCAAGGGCCCGACGCCGCCGACCACGGCAATCAACCGCGACGAAACCTTCGCCCCGGTGCGCAGCAAACAGATCGAAGCCGGCGTGCGCGTGGACATGGGCAGCTACGGCGCCAACCTCGGCGTCTATCGCATCGAGCAACCGTCGAGCTACACCCAGGACGGGATCTTCCGGGTCGACGGCCAGCAGACCAACAAAGGCGTGGAACTCAACATCTACGGCGAACCGCTCGATGGCCTGCGCCTGCTCAGCGGCGCGACCGTGATGAAGACTGAACTGGAAGGCAGCAGCAACGGCGTGAATGACGGCAACCGCGCCGTCGGGGTGCCGCGCTTCCAGTTCAACCTCGGTGCCGACTGGGACATTCCGGGGCTCGAAGGCGCGGCCCTCAGCGCGCGGATGTTGCGCACCGGCGGCCAGTACCTGAACGCGGCCAACACCCAGAGCATTCCGGCGTGGAACCGCTTCGACCTCGGCTCGCGCTACGCCTTCAAACTGGATGAAAAGCAGATCACCCTGCGGGCCAATCTGGAGAACGTCGCCAATGAAGCCTATTGGGCTTCGGCCAACGGCGGTTACCTGACCCAGGGCACGCCGCGGACGCTGAAGGTTTCGGCGACCGTGGACTTCTGACCGCTCGTCATCCGGCCGGCACCAAGCCTTGTGCGCGTCAGACCAATATCAGGTAGATCCCCTGACTGGAGACACACCATGATGACGCGCACATTGACCTCAATCCTGCTGGCCGCCACGCTGGCCGCCTCCACCGCAAGCTTTGCTGCAAACGACGGCGCCGATGCCACCGGCACCAAATCCGGCGCCACCAGCGGCTCGACCCAGCCACCGAACAGCACCCCGGGCGCGCCTTCGGGCGGCAGCACTTCCGATGGCATGGGCCAAGGCACCGGCACCAACGGCGGCGCCAGCGGTTCAGGCTCAGGGGCTGGCGGCGGGACCGGTTCGGCCGGCGGCGGTACGGGTGGAGCTGGCGGTGGCACCGGCAGCTGAACGAACAAGAGCAGGCCGTGGTAAGTGCCATGGCCTGTGGCTGAACCCGATTGTTTTTTTGTCAGCGATCCGAGCGCAGTAACTCGCCGACGCCGACGTCCATCGACAACACGGCCGCGCGATTGCGGCCGGCGTTCTTGGCCTGATACAGCGCCGCATCCGCGCGCTGGATGAACAGTTCCGGGCTGTCGTTGCCCAGCGGAATGAAGGAATAGCAGCCCAGGCTCACCGTGAGATAACCGGTGGGCGAACCGCTGTGGGTGATGTGCTTGTCCATGACACTGCGGCGGATCTGCCCGGCGATCGCCAGTGCGCCGTTGATGTCGGTGTCCGGCAGCAACACCGCGAACTCCTCGCCGCCATAGCGTACCGCCAGGTCGGATTTGCGCTGGCAGCAGTTTTTCACCACCTGCGCGACCTGCGTCAGGCAGTGGTCGCCGGCCACGTGGCCGTAGGCATCGTTGTAGCTTTTGAAGAAATCGATATCGAGCATGATCAGGCTCACCGGGCTCGACTGCCGCGCGCCCCGGGCAAACTCCACATCCAGAGAACGCTCGAACAGGCGCCGGTTGGCCAGCCCGGTCAAACTGTCGTGGGTGGCGATCTGCTCCAGCGCCCGCTGGGCCTTGCGCAGATTTTTCTCGATCCGCTCGCCATCGCGCACTTGATGAATGAACACCCAGCCGAACAGCCCCACGCCGAGCATCACCAGCGCCACGATCACGCTGGACTGGAACGCCCGGTCATGCCAGCCCTGAAGAATCGTGTCCCGCGACGAAGAGGCGGCCACCACCAGCGGATAACTTTCCAGCTGCCGGTAACCGTAAAGGCGCGTCACGCCGTCAACCACCGAGTCGATCATCGCGGTGCCGGCGGAGGCATTGGGCAGCAGCGTCTGATAGATCTCGCCCTTGGCCAGCGAGGTGCCGATCAGGGACTCGTCGAACGGCCGGCGGGCGAGCAAGGTGCCGTCGGTCAGGCCGAGGAACATGGTGCCGTTATCGTCCAGGCTGAAGCTTTTGAAGAACTTGTCGAAGTACGACATCTTGATCCCGGCCAGCAGCACGCCCTGGAAATTGCCGGCGCGGTCGTTGATCCGTTTCGAAATCGGGATGATCCACTCGCCGTTCTCGCGGCTGCGGATCGCCGGGCCGATATGCGCAACGGACGACACGTTCTGCTGGTGAAACTTGAAGTACTCGCGATCGGCCACGCCATTGCCACGCGGCAGATTCGGGAACGAGGTAATCACCCACTGCCCTTCGCGGTCGAACAGGAACATGCCGTGCAACTGCTCGAGTTGCTGTACCCGCCGCGCGAGGGTTTTCTGCAAACGAGTCTTTTGCGCCGCGCCATAACCGTCTTCCTGAATCCAGTCGACCAGACTGGTCATCACCAGATCCGCCGCCAGAAAGGTGTCCTCGGCCTGCTGCGCCATGGCCCGGGTCAGGTTGGCCGAAGACATCTGCGCGTTCGCCAGATCCTGGCGCCGCGACTGTTCGATCTGCAAGTACAGCAAACCGAACAGGCACAGACACACGGCAACGATGAACAACACCGCCGCCTTGCGCAGGGGCAAACGCTTGAGTGTGCCGCCGGGGGCCTGGTGCGGATCATGAATGGGGATAGGCAAAAGCGTGTCCTGGGCAGGTACGACAGGGGCAAAGGCCCGAACCCTTGTTTTTTGTGAGCGTAGCCCACCGGGTTGTGCGGGGCAACCAAGTGCCACCGAGACAATCCCGACCCTGTTGCTATCGGCGCGCAAGGCAATTGGATGACCTGCGACGCGAATTATTTTTGCCTGCCCGTTTCCCTCGCCTTCACTCCCGGCTCGACAACCGCCGCATCGCACTGTGCAGATGCGCCCGCGCACTTTCCGGATCGCCCTCGCGCATCTGCTCGTACGCCCGTTGCGCAACCGCGTGCGGCACCGGTTTGAGCTCCCGTTGCGTGGCCATCGCCAGCAGTTGCACCTGCGCGGCACGCTCCAGGTAATACAGATCGTCCCAGGCTTCGGCGATGGTCGGCGCCGCGACAATCACCCCGTGGTTCTTGAGAAACAGAATGTCGGCCTCGCCCATGACCCCGGCAATCCGGTCGCCCTCACGCGCGTCCAGCGCCAGCCCGTTGTAATGCTCGTCCACCGCCGTGCGCCCGTAAAATTTCAGCGCGGTTTGACTCAGCCACAACAGCGGCGGCCCCTCCAGCAGGCACAACGCCGTCGCGTTCGGCATGTGGGTGTGGAACGCGACCTTCACCCGAGGCAGCCGCTGGTGCAGCCGCGCATGAATATAGAAAGCAGTGGCCTCCGGTTGGCCCGCGCCGTCCACCACGTTGCCATCGAAGTCGCAGACCAGCAGGTTGTGCGCCGTGACTTCGGAAAATGCATAGCCGTAAGGATTGACCAGAAACAGGTCAGCGTGCCCCGGCAACATCGCCGAAAAGTGATTGCAGATCCCCTCTTCCAGCCCGTGCAGCGCCGCCAGTTGAAAACACGCCGCCAGTTCGTGGCGAGCGGTGATGATGGCTTCGCTGTCGAGGTTCAACGGGGCGCAACGCGTAGCTCGGGCGCTGCCGGTCAGGGTATGGGCCATGGCGAAATTCCTTTATGACCAGCCAAGGGATGAGAACAACGGAAGGACTTCGTCCAGCGTGTTGAGGATTACGTCGGGCCGATAGTCCGGCAGCAACTGACGACCGGTGCCGCGGTCAATCCAGACGCAGCGAAAATGCATGTCGCGAGCCGCCGTGTGATCGAGCATCGGGCTGGCGCAGATGTGCACCACCTGATCGCGGCTGACGCCCAGTTGTTCATGAGCGTAGTCGAACAGCCGGGGCGCCGGTTTGTAGGCGCCGGCCTGTTGCGCGGTGATCACCCGGTCGATGTGGCCACCCAGTTGAGCGACGTTGCCGGCGATGATGTCGTCATCGGTATTGGAGACGATGCACAGCTTGAAACCCTTGGCCTTGAGCTGCGCGAGGGTGTCGACGACTTCGGGAAACGGCGGCATCTGCGGGATCGCGGTGGCCAGGCGTTGGCTGTCTTCGCTGGCACTCGCCAGGCCCAGTTCCTCCAGGGCCAATTGCAGGCCGAGGGTGCTCAGCTCACGAAACGAGCGGTGCGGCGGCGTCTGTTCCAGGCGATGTTCGTGGCGGTCGTAGACCTCGATCAGGCGCCCGGCGTCGACCCCGTGTTCACCCTTTTCGCTCAGGATCCGCTCGGCCACGGCGCGCAGGCCTTCGTCCCATTGAATCAAGGTGCCGTAGCAATCGAAGGTCAGCCATTGCGGGCGCGGTGTGTGGATCAATGTCATGGGGGCATTCCTCTGCAAGCGAGGGCTTCAGCTTATGAACTCGGGGTGATAGTGTGAAATTAAATAAATAGCCAACCGTCAGTTGCCAAACAAATATCGAGAGCGCCGCCATGCTGGATCTGGAACTGCTGAAAACTTTCGTCTGCGTGGTCGATGAAGGCAGCTTCACCCGCGCCGCCGAACGCGTGCATCGCACTCAATCCACGGTCAGCCAACAGGTGCGCAAACTCGAAGAACTGGTCGGCCACGCCCTGCTGTTGCGTGATCGCACCGGGCTGAACGTCAGCGTCACCGAGCACGGCGAACTGCTGATCCACTATGCCCGTCGCCTGCTGGCCTTGTCCGCCGAGGCCAGCGAAGCCCTGGCCAGCGATCTGGACCTGGAAATCCTGCGCATCGGCATGCCGGAAGACTTCGACGCCCGGCGCATGGCGCTGATCCTCGCCGGATTCACCCGCAGCCACCCGCAAGCGCGGCTGGAAACCGTCAGCGGCATGAGCCTCGACCTGCGCCAACGCCTCGACAGCGGCGAAATCGACATCGCCCTGATCAAACGTGAACCCGACAGCGGCCCCGCCTGGGCGACCTGGCCGGAACGACTGGTGTGGGTCAAGGGCGCGGAGTTCGACTCATCCAGCGGCGTGTTGCCTCTGGCGCTGTTTCCTCAAGGCTGCCTTTACCGACAACGGGCGATTCGCCTGCTCGACGTGGCGCAACGCCCCTGGCGTGTGGCCTTCGGCAGCCACAGCCTGACCGGCATTCAGGCGGCGGTGGCCTCAGGGCTTGGGGTTTCGGTGCTGCCGGCTTCGGCAGTGTTGCCGGAGCATCGGGTGTGCACGGACTTGCCGCCATTGCCGCCGACGGAGCTGGCACTGGTCAGTCGCGAGGGGGTGTTGAGTGGATTGCAGCGGGGGCTGGTGGAGTTTTTGCGGGGGGAATTGGGGGTGGATGCGGGGGGATTTGCTTGAGGTTGATCGCAAAAAAACAGGCGCCTTTTCAGGCGCCTGTTTTTATGATCGGTCAACGCGACGGCGGCACTCGAATATCCCCCGCCCGGCACTGGGTTTTCACGCCCTTGCCGCACGCGCCGAATTGCAGGTCCTTGCCCATGCACACGCGCACTTCCGAGAGTTCCGGGCCGTTGCAGATCACGGCGATACCGTCTGACGGGATGCCCGGATTGCTCTTGCGGAACAGGTCGGCAATTTCCTGCGCTTCGAAGTAATAAGAGCTACTGAACGGTTGCAACTCTTCCGGGATGTTCACCGCGGCCACGGCTTTGTCCGCTTCGTCCAGATAACCCATAGCGCCGAGGCCGCTGCAGGTGCCGTGCTTGCTCCATTCGTGATCGAGGAGTTTTTTGGTCGGGAACAGCGTCAGGCCTTTGGCCGTTTCGGCGGCCGACAGGTTGGTCAGCGGCGGGCAGGATTCCGGCCAGCCGCCCTTGGCGTATTGCGGCCAGAGGCCATGCAGGACAAACCCGTAGCCTTTGCCGGTGCATTGAGGATCGTCCTTGTGGGTCAGGCAGAACGTCGGCGACCAGGACAACGTCAGCAGGTAGTAATCGAATACCCCCGCCACCGACTCCGCTTTGCTGGCGGACGACTGGCGTGCCGAACTCAGGCCGATGCTACCGACCGTCAGCGCAATCAGCGCCATAATTGTAAAAAGCTTTTTCATGTTCCCGTTCCTTGGGACGCGTGCGTCCGTGGTTTTTGTGGTCTGACCATCACTTGGCCAGACGCTGATTGAGTCATGCATGTGTTGCAAGCGCATGACGCAGGGCAAAACCTGCATTACTTTGAAAGGACTACGATGAAGTTGAAATCACCACAGGGAACCGACATGAGTAAAGCAGACGAACTCGCCGCGAAACTCAAACAAACCCGGCACACCCATGCTGACGAAATCACCTGCGCCGAACTGGAGATCGATTGCTGGCCGGCTCAGGTGTATGCCTTGTATCACCGCATCGAGGGCTGGTTGCAACCGGTCACCGAAGTCGGCCTGAAGATTCGGCGAAATCCTACCCATGTTTGCGAAAGTTCACCGGATGGCGAGTCCCACGACTACGCCATCGACCAGTTGATCATCGAAGCCAACCACCACAGCCTGACGTTCGACCCCATCGCCCGTTTCACCGAAGACGGCTCGGGGCGTGTGCAGATCGTCCTGCCGGGGCGCGAAGCATCGCTGCTGCGCACCGTCGACGAACATGGCGAAAGCCACTGGTGGTTGCAGACCATCGAGACCGGGCAACAACTGGATGCGATTGCGTTGACGGAAAACAACCTGCTGTTGGTAGTCCAGGAAGGGCTCGGTCTGTAGGCCGAACCTGACAAAACTGTAATCCGCCCCTCAGCCAGCTGAAAGCTGCCACTGGTTAGCCTCCTCGTCATTGGTCAAACGGGGACTTCCAGCGCATGCCTTCCACCACGTCAAGACGTACCTTCGTCAAAGGCCTTGCCGCCAGCGGTCTGCTCGGCGGCCTCGGCCTGTGGCGCACGCCGGTCTCGGCCTTGAACAGCCCCGGCCAAGTGAACGAATTGAGCGGCACCGACTTCGAACTGTTCATCGGCGAAACCCCGGTCAACTTCACTGGCCAGCCCCGCACAGCACTGACCATTAATGGCAGTCTGCCCGGCCCGCTATTGCGCTGGCGCGAAGGCGACACCGTGACGTTGCGAGTGCGCAACCGACTCAAGGTCGACACCTCGATCCACTGGCACGGCATTCTGCTGCCGGCCAACATGGACGGCGTGCCGGGCCTGAGTTTCAAGGGCATCGAGCCGGGCGGCGTGTACGTCTACCAATTCAAGGTCCGCCAGCACGGCACCTACTGGTATCACAGCCACTCCGGGTTGCAGGAACAGGCCGGCGTCTACGGCCCGCTGGTGATCGATGCCCGGGAGCCGGAGCCGTTCCAGTACGACCGCGACTACGTGGTGATGCTCAGCGACTGGACCGACGAAGACCCGGCCAGCCTGATGAAGACCCTGAAAAAGCAGTCCGATTACTACAACTTCCACAAGCGCACAGTCGGCGATTTCATCCATGACGTCAGCGAAAAAGGCTGGGGCGCCACCGTCGCCGATCGCACGATGTGGGCCCAGATGAAGATGAATCCCACCGACATCGCCGATGTCAGCGGCGCCACGTACACCTTCCTGATGAATGGCCACCCACCCGATGACAACTGGACGGGACTGTTCCGCCCCGGTGAAAAGCTGCGTCTGCGGCTGATCAACGGCTCGGCCATGAGCTACTTCGACGTGCGCATCCCCGGCTTGAAAATGACCGTGGTCGCCGCCGACGGCCTGCACGTCAAGCCGATCAGCGTCGATGAGCTGCGCATCGCCGTGGCGGAAACCTATGACGTGATCGTCGAGCCCGCCGCCGAGGCCTACACCCTGTTCGCCCAGGCCATGGACCGTACCGGCTACGCCCGAGGCACCCTCGCCGCCCGCGCCGGCTTGTCGGCCCCGGTGCCGGCACCGGACCCACGCCCGCTGGTGACCATGGACGACATGGGCATGGGCGGCATGGACCATGGCTCGATGGACATGAGCGATATGAGTGGCATGGACCACGCCGGCATGAACATGGGCCCGATGCAGTCGCACCCTGACACCGAAAAGGACAATCCGCTGGTGGACATGCAAGCCATGACCTCCGCCCCGAAACTCGACGACCCCGGCCTCGGCCTGCGCAACAACGGCCGCCGCGTGCTGACCTACGCCGACCTGCGCAGCACGTTCGAAGACCCGGACGGCCGCGACCCGGGCCGCACCATCGAGTTGCACCTCACCGGCCACATGGAGAAATTCGCCTGGTCGTTCAACGGCATCAAGTTCTCCGACGCCGAGCCGCTGCTGTTGAAATACGGCGAGCGGATCCGCCTGGTGCTGGTCAACGACACGATGATGACCCACCCCATCCACCTGCACGGCATGTGGAGCGATCTGGAAGACGAAAACGGTGACTTTCAGGTGCGCAAACACACCATCGACATGCCACCCGGCACCCGCCGCAGCTACCGCGTGACTGCCGATGCGCTGGGTCGTTGGGCCTATCACTGCCATCTCCTGTACCACATGGAAATGGGCATGTTCCGCGAAGTGCGGGTGGAAGAATGAGGACGCCGACCATGACTCGATTCGCCGCGTTTTCCTTGTCACTCCTGTCGATGTCCCCGGCCTTCGCCGCCAGCGACATGCAGGGCATGGATCACAGTCAAATGGGGGATATGCAAAGCATGGACGACGGCATGATGCAGCCCGCCGCGCCGACCGAAAGCCGCACGCCGATCCCGGCGCTGACCGACGCCGACCGCGCCGCCGTGTTCACCAGCCACGCCGGACACCAGGTTCACGACAGCGCCATCAACACTTACTTCCTCGCCGACAAACTCGAATGGCAGGATGCCGACGACGCCAGCACCCTGGCCTGGGATTTGTCCGGCTGGATCGGCGGCGACATCGATCGGCTGTGGCTGCGCTCCGAGGGCGAACGCAGCAACGGCAAAACCGAAGACGCGGAGATCCAGGCCCTGTGGGGCCACGCGATTTCGCCGTGGTGGGACGTGGTCAGCGGCGTGCGCCAGGATTTCAAGCCCGGCGCACCGCAAACCTGGGCCGCGTTCGGTCTGCAGGGCATGGCGCTGTACAACTTCGAAGCCGAAGCCACTGCGTTTCTCGGCGAAAACGGCCAGAGCGCGGTGCGGCTCGAAGGCGACTACGACATCCTGTTGACCAACCGCCTGATCCTGCAGCCCACCGTCGAACTCAACGTCTACGGCAAAAACGACCCGCAACGCGGGATCGGCTCGGGCCTGTCGAACCCAGAAGTCGGGTTGCGGTTGCGCTACGAAATCCGCCGCGAGTTCGCGCCCTACATCGGCGTGACCTGGAATCGCTCTTACGGCAACACCGCCGATTACGCCCGGGAAGAAGGCGAGGATCGCAGCGAAGCGCGACTCGTCCTCGGCGTGCGGCTGTGGTTCTGAATCCCATCAAAAAACAATACCGAGGTCTTGCATGCGCACATTGAAAATCTCCCTCGTCCTCGCCAGCGGTTTGCTCCTGAGCACCCTGGCCCAGGCCCATCCGAAACTGCTGTCGTCGACCCCGGCCGAAGGTGCCGACGGCGCGGCACCCGGCAAGATCGAACTGCGTTTTTCGGAGGATCTGCTGACTCAGTTCTCCGGCGCCAAACTGGTGATGGCCGAAATGCCCGGCATGGCCCACTCGCCCATGCCGATGAAGGCCAAAGTCAGCGCCGGCAGCGACCCGAAAACCATGCTCGTCACCCCGCTCTCGCCCTTGCCGGCCGGCACCTACAAGGTCGAATGGCGCGCGGTATCGTCGGACACGCACCCGATCACCGGCAACGTCACGTTCAAAGTGAAGTGAGCGATGGCTGAACTGATCAACATCCTCCTGCGTCTGGCGTTGTATGTGGATTTGCTGATGTTGTTCGGGCTGGCGTTGTTCGGGCTGTACAGCGTTGACGCGGTGCTGCGGTTTCGACCGATGCTGCGCGGGATGGCGTTGATCGGGGCACTGCTCTCAGTAGCGGGACTGGTGCTGATGACCCGCGCCATGAGTGGCGAAACGGAATTCGCGGCGCTGTGGCCGCACCTGCAAATGATGGTGCTGGAAACCGACGTCGGGCTGGCGTGGACGCTGCGGATGATTGCGCTGATCGCCGTGATGATCTGGCCCGGATTGTGGCTGGCGTCGATGGCCGGCGCCATCGCCCTCGCCTCCCTGGCCTGGAGCGGACACGGCGCGATGGATAACGCGTGGCATCTGCTCAGCGACATCCTGCACCTGCTCGCGGCGGGGGCGTGGCTGGGCGCCATGCTCGCGTTGATCTTGATGGCGCGGCTCGATGCATTGCTCAGCGAGGCGCGCATTCGTTCGCTGGCGGATTCCGTCAAACGCTTCGAAAGCGTCGGCGCCGCGATTGTGCTGATCCTGTCGGTGACCGGCGTCGCGAATTACCTGTTCATCGTCGGCCCGGCACTGGGCGAAATCCTGCTTGGCACCTATGGGATTCTGCTGGCGATCAAGGTTGTGTTGTTCTGCGGCATGCTGGTGCTGGCCGCGTTGAACCGCTTCCACCTCGGGCCGTTGCTCGAGCAATCGTTGCGAGCCGGGCAGCATCAAGTGGCAGCAAACGCCTTGCGCCGCAGCGTGGCATTGGAGCTGGTTATTGCGCTGATGATCGTGGGATTGGTGGCGTGGCTGGGCACGTTGAGCCCGGAGCCGGGATGACACCCGGCAAACGCATTCACTACACTGGCCAGCACCTCCACTGCACAAGCCCGATCTCCATGACAATTCGAAAAAGCACGATGATCTTCTGCGGCCTGCTGGCCATGGCCGGCACCGCACAGGCACAAGAACCGGCCTCGCACCTCGACACCATTCAGCAACAGGGCCAGTTGCGCGTCTGCACCACCGGCGACTACAAGCCCTACACCTTCAAACGCCCGGACGGCGGGTTCGAAGGCATCGACATCGCCATGGCGCAATCCCTGGCCGACAGCCTCGGCGTCAAGGTCGAATGGGTACAGACCACCTGGAAAACCCTGATGCCGGACATGCAGGCCGGCAAATGCGACATCGGCGTCGGCGGTATTTCGGTGACCCTGGAACGCCAGAAAAAAGCCTTCTTCAGCAACACCCTCGACGTCGACGGCAAGATCCCGCTGGTGCGCTGCGCCGACCAGTCCAAATACCAGACCATCGACCAGATCAACCAGCCGAACGTGCGCCTGGTCGAACCGGCCGGCGGCACCAACGAAGCCTTCGTCCACGCCTTCCTGCCCAAGGCGCAACTGGCGTTGCACGACAACGTGACCATCTTCGAGCAACTGCTCGACAACAAGGCCGACGTGATGATCACCGACGCGTCCGAAGCCCTCTACCAACAGAAACTCAAACCCGGCCTGTGCGCCGTCAACCCGAGCCAGTTCATGCAATACGGCGAAAAAGCCTACCTGCTGCCGCGCGACGACATCAGCTGGAAACTCTACGTCGACCAGTGGCTGCACCTGAGCAAAGTCACCGGCAAATACCAGAAAGTCCTGAGCGAATGGATCGCCGTACCCGCGGCCCAGTGACCCTCAGTCGTCATGCATCAGGCCGGAGCTGTACTGGTTGAAACTGTTACCGATATTGCTCCCGCCGAACTTCAACGTATTCATGTTCCGCGCCTGCGGCGACTGACAGTCGCTGGAGAAACAACTGGTGGTGGTCAAGCCACCGGAACCGGAGCAGGCGCTTAAAAGTGCGACAGTGGCGACGATCAACAGCGCTTTGAGTGGATTGTTCATGGTGTGTGGCGCTCGCGTGGGATCGGGATCTTGTGGATGGATCGTAGGCCTGCGCGGGTGGCGGGAAGATGAAACTTGCGGGGGTTTCAGCGTGGGTTCAGGTTGAACCCACGCCCAGCGATAAACCCTCCGTGACAGAGAGTTGCCCGAATCTACTTCGGCTCGACGTTATCCAGCGCCTGATTCACCGCCAAAGACCCCAACATCACCAACTGCGCAATGCCAATGGCGGTTTTGCGGTGGGCGGGTTCCAGGGTGCCGGCGAAGTTGTTGAGCATTTCGGAGGCTGAACCGAGGGATTCGCTGGCGTTGGCGAGCAGGGATTCGGTGTCGTAGGCCGGGTTGGCGAAGTACATCGGATCGTGTTTGGTGTGACTGCCCATGATCCGCTGCTGCGGGGTGAGGTAGTGATCGAGGGCGCGCTCGGCGGCTTCGTTCAGGGTTCGTGAATCGGGGAATTTGTAGGGGGAGACTGGGTCGGTTTCGGGTGGGTTGGGGGTTGGTTTGAACATGGAGTAACTCCCGACGGATAAGAGGTTAGGAGCCGCCACCTTCGCTACCAAACTAGGGTGGAGGCCATACGCAGGTTGGTAGACCGGCCGTCAGAAACCCCGGCGCATCCGAAGATGCCCTGCGCATGACCACCATAAAACGAAGGCACTAAAAGCCTCCGCAAGACAGTAGTCTTGTGCTTCTGACGGAATCCGGGCTACCAAACCCGATCACTGGTTTTCAGTGACCCATGAACGATAAAACCCGCGTGCTAGAGGCACAAGCCGGCGGATTCTGTCTTAGGTGTAGGGGATGGCGCAAGGTTGTGTAGGGTTTGGATGAATGCGACATAGCTAACATAAACGTGGCAATTTTTACGTTTAAACACGGTCCGGGTTTGCAATTAGCAACACACCGTACCTATCGTCAAGTTTCGGTCGGTCGGATGATGGATCGGACCTATCGTCGGTCCCTGCCCCATATAATAAAGGCCAAAGGACCGCTTTAAAAAGCCCTGTACCAGCATCGTACCAGCCAGGTGCCCCTCCTCGAAGACTCCGTGATTTCTTCCCTTCTCTGTAGCAATTCTAAAGCAAGCGTTTTCGGCTACGATCTGGGCACTACTGATACTGTCAAAAACGGGGATAGCGATGCTGGTCCAATGAACACTCTTTTGCCTTCGTTCCGTGAGATCTGATATCGGGCTGTCCCACCATTGTGGTGCGCTAAAGATGTCTGTTGCATATGTGTTAAGCCGATGCAATCCCGCAGCATGTACTAAGCTTTTCGAACCCATCTCTCAAGGACGATTTTATGGCAGATCACTCAGCCTCCAATATCGCAACGGCAGATGCTTTGACATTGCTCCTGCACAACCAGCATGCGTTGGCGGCTGCAATAGAGGAGGTCGCCGTGTGGATTTCGGCTAATGGCGTGCAGGTAGTTGCAGATAACGCTGTGATGTCTATGGAAACCTTAGACACAAACGCAAAAGCGATTACAGATGCAATTATGCGTATACGGCAGTCCTAGGAATGCCTAGCAGGCGGCAGTCGTCCTACTCCGACCAAAAGCGGTCAGTCATGGTCGTCAGCTTTCGGCCAGGAGCAGTCGTTCACGTTAGGCTGCTTTCGACCCAAAGCGGTCGTTCCCAAGGAGCAGCTATAGGTCGAAAAAAGCATCCATGTACGGCCGGCAGCTTTCAACCCGTAACGGACGTTACCGCATTCAGGAAATCAGCCCTGTTTAGTGGCGGACAACCGTTCATAAATGCGATGCAGGTATGCCTGGTAGATGCAAAAAATGACCAGCAACAATCCAGCACCGGCCTCAGCTTCCGTGGCTAAAAAAGGCTTGGTTGAATACGCTGAACGGGATGCGCTTGAAAGACTCCCTGACGCCTTCAAGCTCTCCGCTAGCTCTTGAAAATTGTCATGGAGCTTATTAAGCAGAGGTAGAACCGATGAAGAGTCAAAATCTACATTGACCTGATGGGCGAGCTGATTTCGAATATTCTTGATCGCTCTGAGGATCGCGGCATCCCTTTCAGAGATTATCGACAGGAGCAACGCGAGTTGGATCCTGGAACCAAACGAGCCACACGGTGCACGGCCATCGCCGTTAATGCCTAGAAACGAATGTATTTCCTGCTCTGGCCCTGTCAGCGTCATGGATAGAATTTCGACAAGTGCGAGATCGAGAACCGCGCCGGCAGTAATAGCTAGCTCACGTCTCGGCAGTCCTCGATAGTCTTCGTAAATTCTATCTGCACCAGGGAACACATCCCGCATCCACTGCTCGATTTTCCAAGCCATTTCACCTCCTAAACCCCTATCCGAAAGGCCCTGACCGGGGCCCATGATGGTCTACCTTGCTTTTTTACAGTACGCGATGTTCACACCTGCAGCATGCGGATCTATGACGTCCTCCACATCCTGAGAATGCCCGGTAGAATGTTTAGGGCTGTCGAGGCCGGTTGCTATTTAGGAGAAAATGCTCGACCTCAAGAGGGATTTGATAAAGGCGAGACATAATGCCCTTCCGGCGTCGTAGCGCCGATGTCATTATGCCAACACTGCGTTGCCCACAGGTTTCATCACGCGCACTCGACTGGCCCATAGCACGCCATCGGGATACGCCACACCTTCAAGGATCGTGTTGATGTCCAACGAAAGCGCCCCACCAGCCGCAACCTCTTCTGAAGATGCCGTAGCCCCCCCGTCACCTGCTGACAAACCTGTGGAGCTTGATGCCAACCGCAAGGGCCTTCAGGCCTACTTGGCACCAGGGGCATCTGATTGGGCGCCTTTGAATGAAGAAGCCTATATCGTCCTCAAGGGCGCACCACCACCTGACCCTGCAAGGATCGTTTCCAACCGCACAGCGCTGTCGGACATGCTCGCTGCGGCACTGCAAGTTCCCAATCTTGGCTTTTTGGCAGGAAGTGGGACTTCGCTTGGTGCACCGGGCGGGCCAAGCATGTGGGATCTATGGAAGCGCTCCATGTGCACACCCGGCTCAGGGGATCCCACTGAAGCGGCAGCGCGCGTGATGGATGTGGTGCGGTACAAAGAAATCATCAATCCAAACATCGAGCACTTCCTTTCTCAGTGCGACGCCTATCTCGCCTTCAACAAAGACGTGACCGTTGAAGGGTTCGTCAGCGAGGTCAAAGCAGTCATCCTGGATGCATGCTCGGCATTCCTGCGGGCCCCGAACGCCGAAATTTCTGCATACAGGCAGTTGCTGCAGAAGCTGGCGAGACGACGAGTCCGAGATCCTCGCCTGAAGGTCTTTACCACAAACTATGACATGTGCTTCGAGACAGCAGCCTCTGACCTCGGGATGATGGCCATTGATGGATTTTCCTATACCCGTAGGCGGCGGTTCGATGGAAAGCATTTCAGCTACGACATCGTCAGGCGAGAGGTGGAAGGTCATGAGTTCGCCGAAGGTGTGTTCCAGCTACTGAAGTTGCATGGATCGGTCAGTTGGAGCAGAGAGGGAAAAGACATCTATGAGGACACAGCGCCTACACCTGCGAACGCGTGCCTCATCTACCCAGCCAAAGGCAAATACCAGCAGGCATTCCTGCAGCCTCACCTAGAGCTTCTGTCGCGCTACCTGGAGTTTCTGCGTCAGCCCAACAGTTGCCTCATCGTGGCGGGCTTTGGCTTCAACGATGATCACCTCTCCGAGCCAATCTTCTCAGCCATCCAATCTAACCCGAGCCTGAAACTCATACTCTGCGATTTCCAATGCATCACGCACCTGCATAACCGGGGACACCATGGCTCAAGCGACTATTGGGGCAGATTCCATGACCTCGCCAAGCGTGGCCTGGACATCCACTTCGTCAGTGGTTCGTTCAGCGATCTGGTCATCCACATTCCGCACCTGAGAACAGCTTCACCAGCAGAGCAGTTGGCGAATGCCGTCAGGCGCCTGGGGAGCCAAAACGCATGAGTGCTCTCGACGGGATTCTGGACAGCAATCTCAAAATTGGTGTGGTTTCGAGTGTGAGTGCCCACCTGGTAAAGACGAACCTGGCGCATGCCGGGAATGTGAGCGGCCAGTACTTGGGCCACAACCGTTACGGCAAAGGTGAGGTCGGCGAGCTTGTGCTCGTTGAAGGCCAGCAAGCAGTGCTGCTAGGGCGCATAACTGAGGTGACGCTGCCTGACAGGGATCGCTCGGAGATTTCACAGGACTTTGCCGGTAGCCGCCAAATCGATGCAATCGGCTTCATACGCCTTCTGGGCTCCGTAAACCCGCATTCATTGCGAGTCACAGCAGGAGTTAGCTCATACCCACGACTTGGCGATCGGGTCTACTCCGCCCCCGGAGAATTTATTTCCCAGATCCCTTTGTTGACCTCAACGGGGGTAGACGGTGCGCCACCTGAGGTAGCGTTGAGTCTTGGTCACGTTGCCGGAGATGGCGGATTTCCTATTGCCGTCACTCCCGAAAAAATATTCGGACGGCACTGCGCAATCTTGGGTTCCACAGGCGGAGGTAAGAGCTGGACGACATCCAAGCTGATCGAGGAGTGTCGCCGCTTCTCAGCCAAAGTCGTGCTGATCGATGCCACGGGCGAATACCGATCGCTCGTTGGCGATGACACGGTTCATTGCCACCTTGGCAGCCCTCTCCACCTGGCTGGAGGCTCTGTAGAAGTCGCGATTCCGCCGACGAGCTTCACCGAGTCCGACTTCATAGCCCTCTTCCAGCCATCGGGCAAAACCCAAGGCCCTAAGCTGAGGGAGGCGATCAAAAGTCTCCGACTCGTACATCTCGCACCTGATCTGTTCCCGAAGCACATCGTCTGGAAGGTAGACCAATCGAAAGAGGTCTATCGCGAGGCCATGAACAGAGGCAACAATGCAAGTCTGGTAGGAAATCCAACAACGCCATTTAACCCTCGCAAGCTGGTACCTCAGTTGGTGCAGGAGTGTTGCTACCCGACCGCTTTCAACGACTCAGAGCGTTTTGGGGGGGCAAGTAACGAGATCTCACACTGCTCATCCCTGATGACCCGCATCCTCGGCGTGATGGAGTCGCCGTCGCTGGGTTGCGTCTTCAGTCCCGCTGCCGGCCTTCCCAGTTTCGTAGATCAACTGGACAACTTCATTAACAGCGACAAGAAACTGTTCAGGGTCTGCTTGAGCTCAATTGGATACGAGTTCAACGCCCGTGAGGTTGTGGCCAACGTTATCGGCAGACTTCTACTGCAGCGAGCCCGGGGTGAGGTTTTCAGGAAAAGGCCGTTAATCACCATCCTAGACGAGGCCCATAATTTTCTGGGCAAAACCGTCGGAAACGAGGATGACCTACAGAATCTGGATGCCTTTGAACTGATCGCGAAGGAGGGTAGAAAATACGGGCTGAACATTTGCCTGGCGACCCAGCGACCGCGCGACATAACCGAAGGCGTGCTCAGTCAGATGGGTACCCTGCTCGTCCACCGGCTCACGAACGACCGTGACCGTGAAGTCGTTGAACGAGCGTGCGGTGAGATTGATCGCTCCGCTGCAGCATTTCTGCCGAACCTCAAGCAAGGCGAGGTTGCGATGGTGGGTGTGGATTTCCCGATCCCGGTTACGATTCAAATCAGTCGACCAACCCAACCTCCCATATCGGATGGGCCAAGCTTCCAGAGTAGCTGGGGATCACCGGGGCACTGAACTGATGCGTATGGGGCATGCCCTGATCAGAGCGTGAGCAACCTGGTGATGAACAAGTTGCGCATCGATCCCAGTGCTCCATCCAAAACGACTTTTACTTCTGTCTTGATGAATGCCTTAACCAAAGCATTGGATGAGTTTGAGCAAGCGCGCAGGGCGTCGAACTCACGGCTTGGAAGTTAGAACTGCTTTCCTGCCGACAGACCCAAGATCCACAAATTGCAAGGTATGGAATCCGCTTCGGGTCGTTTGAATCGCCCCTAAATTAGTAGCCTCTTGATGGTAGCTCCTGGCCGGTAGCGGTTAGGGTGAACGGCAGCTATGGGTCGATAACAGCCGTTCATGACTGACCGCTTCTGGCCGAAAGCGGTCTGCCTGGTACAGCAGCTTTCGGCCAATGGGCACGATGCTGAGCACTTGCGCCAGTACTGCGACGGTTATCAGACGCAGCCCGTGTTCCCGCTGCGACCCCTAGTGCGCAAACCCAAGACTAGGCCAAGCTGCCCCCGGAGCGATTAAGACTATCCCCTCGCATGGTCGCTGCGACCATGCGCGGCGATGAACATTGCGACGGCCGACTGGCAATAGGATTCGATTTCGTCCTCTGCTCTCGTCAAATCGAAGCGGGCAATCATCAGTAGATCGGACCCTTTGAAAAGCGCGGCAAACAAGCGGGCGGCTTGGTGGGGATCGGGCACGTTGAGGAGCGCCTTCGCGTGAAGCTGGCGCAATAGGGCCTCGATATCGGCGATGACGTGGGCGGCGCCGGCTTCGTAGTGGCGCCTGCTCAAGTCGTTTTGGCTAGTTTTATCGGCCATAACCATGGCTTCGATACTGCTGACGTCTGGTCTCAACAGCGTGCGCAGTAGAGATGTTCCCACTGTCATAAGTTGGTCTTCCACCGAACCTTCGGCACCTTCAAGCAGGGCCTGTGGCGCAAACGACTGCTGGCAGCCGGCCGCGATGGCTGCGCTGAACAGCGCCTCCTTGTTCTCGAAGCGCCTATAGATGCTGAGCTTGGATATCTTCGCCCGCTGGGCGACCTTGTCCAACGTCGTCGCTTGAAAACCCAATTCCACAAAAAGCTCGCTCGCGGCGTCGAGTATCGTTTGGGCAAGCGCCTCGTTGGTGGGTCGGCCGCGCCGGCCCTGAATGGTTTCAGTCATAATATTGGTACTTTACAGTATCTTAATTTAAGGTCTACGATACCATTCAGTATCTTAAACTTGCAATCCAAAGGCTAGGTTACAACCGGCCCTTCAGCGGAGCCCATCACCATGAATGACGTCATCATCATCGGCGGAAGTTTTGCCGGTCTCGCCGCCGCTTTGCAGCTCGGCCGTGCCCGTCGCAAGGTCATCGTTCTCGATACCAGCCGGCCGCGTAACCGCTTTGCCGGCCATTCGCATGGTCTGCTTGGTCACGATCACACGCCGCCGCTGGACATATTAGCTGCGGCGAGACAGCAGCTGGCGCGCTATCCAACGGTCAGGTTGGTCATTGCCCGGGCGGAGAAAATTTCTGGCGTAATCGACGATTTCTGCGTTGTCACTGACGATCACGAAAGCCTAAGGGCCCGGCGCGTGATCCTGAGCTATGGCGTCGCCGACCAGATGCCTGATGTTCCCGGCTATGCCGAGAGTTGGGGCACATCCATCGTTCCCTGCCCCTATTGCGACGGCTTTGAAGCCGCCGGCCAGCATTGGGGCCTTATGTGGTCCGGCCCACAATCGCACAACCAGGTCAAGCTGTTCCTCGATTGGACCGACAGGTTGACTGTCTTTGCCAATGGTCATGACATCGCGCCTGATATCCAGTCCGATCTGGCGCACCGCAACATACCTGTCGTCGAGGGGCGGATCGTCGAGATCGCCCATCACCAGGGGCATATCGCCACGGTCAATCTCGACACCGGCTCCACTGTCGCGGTCGACATTCTGTTTGCTCATCCGCGCAACAAGCCGTCCGCAAACCTGCATGAATCGCTGGGCCTTGCCACGATGGATACGCCCACCGGCATCGTGCTCAAGGTCGACGAGCGTCGCCAAACCAGCACGCCCGGCATCTACGCCGCCGGCGATCTCACCACGCCCATATTGCCTTCGGTCACCCAGGCATCATCGCAGGGCGCGATGGCGGGCATTTTCGCCCAGCAGTCGATGCTGGTTTGAGCGCATAGAGAGGAGATGAACATGGTCGTCGAACCGGACAGCGCGGGTGTGCGCTTCCCTCCGCCCTTCATCTATCAGGGAGCGCTGCTGTTGGGGCTGGCGGCAGAGCGATTCGTCGCCCTGCGCTTTTTCGGCATCGACCGGTGGTGGCTGGTCGTGACGGGCGCGCTGCTATTCGCTGCCGGCGTGGCGACAATGCTTGCGGCGGCGGGACTCTTCCGGCGCCTGGGCACCCATGTTCCGCCGTCGCGACCAACGACCCTCATCGTAACAACCGGTCCTTATCGGTGGACCCGCAATCCGATGTATCTCGGCATGGCGCTTGTCTATGCCGGCATCGCGGTCGGCTTCGAGGGAACGATCGCCCTGGCTTTGCTTCCGTTGGTGCTGATCGTGATCCAGAGGCACGTGATTGCTCGCGAGGAGCGCTATCTCGAAGCGAAGTTCGGCGACGAATACCGACGCTACAAGGCCGAGGTTCGCCGCTGGCTCTGACTATCCGGAGCTCCCGCCTGCGGGATTTTATACAACCAACACCGTTTTTAATGCTGCGGCTACTGAATGGGCCCTGATTTCGTAAGTAACCAAGGGCCGCTTCTGGCCGGAACCAGTCGTTCCTGAACGTCTGCTTTTGGCCGATCGCAGCCGCTCATGAGAGACCGCTTTCGGCCAAAAGCGGACATCCTCAATCTGTTCAAAAAGCGAATTGATTAAGGCTGACGGAGCCACCGGATTTGAACACCTAGACGCTTCGTGCAGTACGTCTGATAGCGCCAGATACCGCTGGAGAGTCTTTGGCTTCTTTCCAAGGCTAAAGGTAACCTGAGTATGCGACTGCTCCCTCGCCTGTGTAGTGAGAAATAGCAGATCACGACCTGCTGGAGGTTTAGCTCATTGACACTGCGGCTGATCGGGAATTAACACTGATTTTCCGTTCAATGAGATCGGTGAGCCGGGATAAACGTTGAAAGGGTCTATAGCTACACCGTTCACTTGAGCTTTTTTGACTTGGTAACGGACGTTGCCTGTCGCAGTCAATCGTGCGCCATAGGATTCGCAGCTCACCGTCAAGCTGGACACCTTGTTTGCTGGTAACTGGCGTACCAGACCACTAAAAGCCAGATTGACCACGATTTTTCCGGTTGGAGAGCTTTGCCGCGATCCAAGCAGATTCATGACGGGTTTGACCTCTAGGCGATATACCGTCTCTTTATCCACGGTACGCAAAGGCTTTATCTGAACAGCCTTGGTTTGCCCCGGAGACAGTGAGAGACGGAACGGGTAGGCGTACAGCGCGGGTTCTCTTACTAGAGTGATGGTCTCAAGATGTTCATCCGCGTACTCCACTCCGGGGTTGAGCAGGAGTGAAAGTCCGATGGAAACATATTCGGGTCTATCGCCGTTGTTAGTCACTTCCACGACGGCGGGAGCCGTGTTGATTTCCACAACCTGAGGCTGCAGACCGATAACTGCCAGTGCTGGTTCGCAGAATCCACAACCCAGCAATAACGCCGTAGTCGAGACAAATCTCAAAAAACACATGAATGACCTCCTGAAAACGGGCGTCAAGGCTCACGGGCCACGGGTTCGAATGTTAGTGCCAACTCGCCGCTGTAATCTCCCGCCGTTTCCTTGAAGCTACCTGTGGGGGGGAGCGCCGATACGCCTAGAGTGAAGTAACCGACTGAGTCGGTATCTTCGTTAGGTGGAGGTGGATTGTTGAATTGGGTGTTTCGTCCCACCGCAAGGAGTTTCGAGGAGTCACCTTCGGCCGCGAGTGAAACCTTGGTATCGCGGAACACTTGCGTCGGGTTGCGCCTATTACGGATCTCCAACGGATTGTCCATGCGTACCTGGAAAATGCCGGTAGAGGATGTGATACGTAAACGCACTGCAACTTCATAAGGACTATCCCAGCCTCCAGTTTGCTGCATCGGCAGCCCTTGATCGAACCAGCCGCCCTTGTCATCGGTGACGAACAGGTTGTCCGGCCTGATGATGAATGCGCTTATCTTACTGGTGACTTTGCCGTCAAGGATCGCCTCGCTTGCACTGGCAACGAACGTCGTCAGGCTCATGAACAAACCCAGGCTGACAGCAGTGATTCGGTTCATGGTGATCCTTTATAAATGGTGTGGGGGAGATTTGGCGGCGATTTGATAGATCACGACGCCATATCCAATGCTCAATGCCAGAGGTGCCGGGTCAGTGCTATCACCCGTTTCTACAATCAAACGGTGGCGGGGCCGGAAGGTCAGCCTCCACACCTTCGATGTGGACGGGGCCCTCAGCATCTTTAACGTCATCCGGTGCCGGTGCCCCGGGGCCAGAGTCAGGCGGTTCGGAGTGATCAATAACGAAGGTCTTTTCACTTCCTGAAGTGCGAGCAATTCTTCTGGCAGATGTCCTGGATTGACCAGCAATTGCTGTTCGACATCGAGAAACAATGGGCTATCGCCGCTATTTTCTGCATACAATTGCACTTCTTTGCCATCTGGTTCCAGTCGTATTTCACTGTGCGACAAACTCAGTACACCAACAGCAAAAACTTCCCTTGAAAATAAGAAAAGACCAACTGCACAAAAAATCGACACACGAAGATATCTTGCTAAAAAGTTCACGTATTGATTATCGTCAAATAGTATAATTTAAACTAAAAAATGAATGTATGACTCCGATTCAATTGGGACAAGCAACATCCTGTTTTTTTTCATCTATGACTAGGGTTATATTTTTTTCAGGGACTATTCGAGGCGTACCGGGAAATAGCGCGAAGTGTTCTTTCGCTACACCTGCACCGAATTTATCAATCAACATTCGGATGGTGCCGGTGTTCTCAAGCCGTATGCCGCCAGGCTCACAATGATGTGTCCAACTTGCACGCTGCTTGGCTGGAGGCGGCATGTGCCGTATCAGCACGCCGTAGCCAACGGCGACCGACATCGGCGCAGAGATCTTGTCCTTTGGCGCTTCCTGAACCTGCATTGTCCTTGCCGGTAGAATGTACAGACGATAGAGCTGCTCCGATTGCGGCTCATTCAGCGATCTGAGGCTGATCGGTCGACTTTGTCCAGGGCCCAGTGTGATTCGATCCGGACTTGCCAGCAGGCTCGGATTCTCGACATCATTGATCGGCACTTTAACTTCGGGCGTGAAGCCCGGATTGGTGACCTTTTGCAATGAGACAGACAGATAGAGCGGTGCATCTCCGCGATTGCTCACGCGAACCGAATGCTCATGTCCGGCGTACACCTTGAGTGTCGCAGGCATCACCATCAGCTCGCCCTCTGCACGGAGCATAGATGTACTCGCCATGAGGGCTGCAAAAAGCAGCGGCAGGATAAAGGGATTGCTCATACTCATTCCTCGGTGGAATATTTATTCACTTACAGCGATAGACACTGTCTTTAACGGTTTTACGTAGATCGCAGGTATAGCGGCGATTCGCTTGCTCGACGGTTATAGAGGGCAACGCTGTGTGACTGGAAATGGAGAACAAACCGTTTCGGTAAGCCACGTCACCGGTTTCAGCAATACGTCCACTGACAGGGTTGCCGACTGCATCTGCAAGAATGCCGCTGTAAACACGATTGACGTCTACTCGTGCCTTGGCGGGATACACCTGGCCCGGATGTGCCCGGACGACGTTCGCGAGTACTTCGACATCCATGTCCATATCCTCGCTATCGCTGCGGACACGAGCAAACGGAATGTCGTCGTAAAGATTCAATGGCACCGCATACTGATTTCCTCCGCCGACCGGACTGCCCTCGACACTGAACCCATAAGGCGTGTCGGTGATGTCAGGCGTTTGCAACATCATGGCACTGCCGCTGTTGCTGTAGCGCCCAAAAGCCACACCATCCTTACTGGCCGCGACCATGCCGCGATAGTTGAAATCCAAGTTACTCCCGCTCTGGCTGTGGCCCAGATTCAACGATGCGTCACCTCGACTCCCCGATCGACTCCCGTAGGCATTTACACTCGTATCTCGATTGATGTGGCTTACCGTTAAACCAGTAGTCGTGGTACCGAAAGTGTCCACGTAGTCTTTGCGATAATCGCCACTGAGTTGTACTTGACTTCCATATTGAGCCGCACGGAAGCTCGCTTGAGATCGATCCAGCATCCAGGTCATGTTGAAGTAAACCTGATACGACTTGCTATCCTGTGTATATCCACCTTTCTGTACACCCACAGCAAATGTCGACCACAAACCGTTAGGGTGGTAGTTCCAACGAGCTTCAGCTTGGTGGGTTTCACCGCGACTCTGTTTCTGGTAGTTGTAGCTGAACATGGTCGAGCCGAAGCTTCGACTGTAGGACACCGCTGTACTCGGGGTTCCATAATAGAAGTCGGAGATGTTCGTACTCTGATACCGGCTGAACATAAAGCTTCCCAGTAAATCGTCATTCGCTGATAGGTCGAAATACCCCCCGGTACCCTTTTCACCACTGAGTAACCCCAACGTAGGTGTGACATTGATTGAACCCAGTTGAGAGGGACGGGTCAGGTTCAGCTCAGCCGCTTTTCGCGAACGTTCACCCGATACAGCCGAAGCATTTAGGTAAAACTGGCTCAAGTTTTGACTGGCAGAGGCCTGCAGCAGTTGACCGCCGGTTTCCAGTTCTTTACCGCCGGTGATGTGCCATGAGCGCCTACCACCGCCGCCAAAATTCAAATTGTTGATGTCACGGGTTTCACTATTGAGAACATTCCCATTTCGATCCACAAGTCGCACCTCTATCGGGTAATAACCCCCTGGCAAATCGGAATAGCTGAATTCGTTTCGACCCAGCACTGCGGGCCGCTTGAAAATCATCCGACCGTTACGATAGAACTCGTAACTACCTTCCCCAATCGAATAAAGCACCAGCGATCCTGTATCACGTTGAGTGAGCAAATGATCCTGGCTTCCGATGGTGATGAACTGATCGAAGCTCGGAGCGAGCAGTGTGTTTATCGAACCCGAGGCGTAATCGAGAGCGTCTTGCTTGCCTGTACGCACATAAGTGCCGGAAAAGTTTTTTTGAACAAAATATGAAGAAATGGCCTGGTTATGCGTGTTTGCACCGCGCGACTGATTATGGTTGGCATACCAATTAATATAAGCAAAGCTCTGGCTTGGTAGACCAAACCAAGTATTGCCATTAATATTCATCGAGCGATAACCATCGGAACTGCTTCTGTAATCTAAAGACTGATTATTTACAATTCCCCAAGTGGTTTCGGATCTGACGAAGTCCTCGCGAGAGCTTACGATATTTAAAGTTCTACGTTGTTTATCAAGGCGTACATAATGGTCTGCCACCTGCAAATCACAGCCGAGTTCGCATTTTTTGTAATCCACGCCAGAGAGTACCTTGTCCAGCGTTTCCCTATCTTTCTTTGAAAGCTTGCCGTCGATATATTCTAAAGGATCAAAAACCAGACGACCTCGTTCAATCGAGTAACTTACTAACCCGGGCAGTGCGTGACCATTGAAAGACGCGGCATACCGCGCACTGTTATCCATTTCTACTGCACTAAAGCCTTCTGGAACACCATACGATACTTTCACTTCTGCAAAGGCGGACTGTGCAGAAAATAAGAATATACAAATAAAATTTCTTGGCGAAAAAAGTCGAAAAGACACGTATAAAATTCCAGAAAAACAAACAAGCACTTCGTGGAGCGCGCTTGATATTGCATGGAAATACTTATTCAATTAGCCGCCCAGCGCCGCGAACACCATATTTTAGCGCCGCCCTGAAAAAGCATTAGCTCGTCCAATGTAAAACACGGGCAAATCTAAAAACAACTTGTGCATACTCGCAACCTTTTTGCAGCTACGCGCTTGATCACCTTGCAAGCCTCTGAACCGACTCACTAAGGTTGTGCAACGATAGTAAAGGTCAAAATATCACTGTAATTACCTGATTTTGCTTTTCGGTCAGCCCAGGCGCTAAATGTTGGCGCAAAGCATGTTTTCCCGCTTTTGTTGAGATTGAATTTTTTCTTTGAGGTGTTTGGAAGAACGATTTTTTGCCCAAGTTCATCAAGAGTCAGTCTGTAGGGGACGGTGCTGGTACTTAGCTCTTCATTTCTGAGCAAATAATTACCTTCGGCTGTCACTCCGTTAGAGCTTGAAGCATCAATTAAAAATTTTTGATAAATTATGTAATTGCTACCTTCGTACGTAAAACACAGCTGTTCTGAAGGCTGTGAAAAAAATTTGCTGGTCTCTTTTCCAAGGTTCAATTCACCGAGATCCCAGTCAGGCGCCTTCATAGAAATCAAGGTATCTACTGGCGGTGGTGGAAACTCAGGATTGAGCAGAACAATGCAACTTTTATTTCCTGGCGATATGTATGCAAGTCCTTTGCCATCTATATAGTCAGCGGCGCTAGTAAAGGCGCCAGCTGCCATTCCTACTGCTGGCCAATCTTTGACCACGTCGTTTGCGATGACCATTTTAACTGTCGCAACAAATGGATCTTTACGGCTCCAATCGCCGCCACTCCCTCTATAAAGATTGTAATATGTTCCAATGTAAGCGTAACCATTAGATCCGTTAATGGAGACTGTTTTAGCGGCACTGCTGGATGGCGTAAGCCTACCTTCTTTGTTATACAAAAAAAGCATGACTGCGCGAGAAATAAAATAAGCCCCAGAAATATACTGCGGGGTTTTTTTGAACTTTATGTCCAAGGAGATGGTGCTAGTACCGTCACCATTATTGACATAACTACAGCTGGAGTATCCTTCACTGATATCGTACCTTGGAAATTCATATGCATATCCAAAACCACAATAAAAAGCAGTTACCAAAAATATTAGACCTTTTTTTGATTTTAAAAATCTTTTCAATGCTTAATTCCACCCCTCGGCACTTGATACCTTTATGACTCATTGTTTAGCATGCAATTTTAAACGACGACAAATTACCAGCCTTTGAAAACTTGAAACCTTACAAAAATTTAACATTAAAGAGTAGCAACGAGTTTTAGAAAGACCTCGACTAATCGAGGCCTTCTACTTTTTAAGCTAGAACCTTATTAGTTCGATGGTGCGACTACCGGTTCAAAAAGCATCACAAGATCGCCGCTGTAACTGCCATTAGTGTTGTCGCCTTCCGGAGCTTCTACACTGATGTCGAGATTGTGAATTTCATCCTTGCCACCCACGCCGTCCTGCACTTGAGTGACTTTCAATGGGGAACCAAACTTGACTTCGTTTTGACCAGACGACTGGCTGAACTTTACCAGCGCATTTTGCATCTGGGCCATGCCATTGGACATTTTCAATGGTTGTGCCAGAGAGACATTAAACTCGCTATTTTTGCTCCATACACGAATAGGCAGGGTGGCCGTGAATCGCTTCTGCGTATAGTCGTCAGCGGCCAATTCTTCGGTTCCGTACCAAGTCGATCCGTCAGGCTTAGAAACGAATAGCGCGTCATTGATGTTTGCGGTAAGGGTGATCTTCTTCGAGATTGTATCCGCCGGAAGAGGCGCTGCCTGAGCAACGCCGACTGCCGCACCAAACAAGCCCATAGCCAACATCACTTGCTTTAACTTCATCGCTACTTTCCTAAAACTCGATAAATTGGGGATCATGACTGTCATGATCAGCCTACTAAAAATCAAAATCTTGCCATGACCTCTAGCTCGACGTAACAACTACGATCGATGGGGAAATTATTTAGCACATACCGATTGCCAGTACATAAGAAGTGACCCAGATACTCGCGAGAAACCTCTTGTCTTCGAGCAAGATATTTCTTGGACAGAAACAGCAATTAAACGGTTACTACGAGTGTTTTCTCTAGTGAATGCGCCATGCTAAGGCAGCAAGGTCTTACTATTTGATCAGCAACCCACTCAAGCTGCGAACTCTCTTTTTTGTGACGCAAGCCAATCGAGCAGAGAGTCGAAAGACATTGGGCGTGCGCAGAGGTAGCCCTGCCCAATCTTTACCCCCATATTTGAGAGGCAGACACGCTGGTCTTCTGTCTCGATTCCTTCGACTACCAACTGCATACCTAATTCTCGGGCTAATGAGACAGTCGATCTCGCAATACTGTAATGCTGTGACGACTCAATTATCTTCCGCGTGAATTCACCCGCCAGTTTGATCTCATCGAACGGTAGTTGACACAAGCGAAACAGCGAGGAATGGCCTGTCCCATAATCATCCAATGACAGCCTCACACCGAGCTGGCGCAGTCGAAGGATGTTCTGAACGCAAACGTCACTGGCGACCGCAGGGCCGTCTTCAGTGATTTCGAAAGTCACCATCGACAATGCCAGTGGATGCTTTTGCAAGCGCGTGATCAAGTGGGTGACCAGCATTTTGCTAGACAACTGTGCGAGGCTGAGATTAAAGGCGAAGCCCAATCTGTGCCCTTTAGCGTGCAGTTCAGTCTGATGGGACAGTCCTTGGTCGAGGAGTTTGCACAGCAGATCATCAAGCAAGTCTTCGTGGATCATCGTTTGGATGAATGCGGCAGGTGCCAAGAGACCGTGTTCGCGATGATGCCAACGTGCGAGGACTTCCACAGAAAGCACCGCATTACTGACCAGATCAAATTTCGGCTGCAGAAATGCCTGGAACTCGTTTTGACGCAGTCCTCTGCGGATATCAAGGTCTTGCGCAATGTCATCGGTTAACTGCGCAGCAGGTTGATTGGCTTCGTTATTGGGATTTACGATGCGAAATGCAGTGAGCATGTGTGAAACCCTGGTTCAAATCATCCGCCAAGGTTATGTGAGTGATCGATCCCCCCTGCAAAGATGCATCTGCATTAGAACCAAGATAAATCTTGATTTATCCCGAGATGCATCCGGCCGAGCTCATCAGTGCACACGCAGGAGTTGATTGATACTTTCCAGAGATTCAAGCAGCGCTTGGCCTGAATCGTATAGTGCTTTGCCGAACTTTCCTGTCGCGAGCTCCTCCATCTCCAGGCAGTGTTCTAGTAGCCCTTTGTGATTCAACAGGTAAGCTGTTCCTTTGAGCTTATGAACAATGCGCTTGATTGCCATCAGATCTCCGGTTTCCAGCGCTCGACGCAGCGCAGCCCCTTCGCCTTCGTTGCTGCGGGTAACCTGCTCGGCCATTCTTGCGCGGATATCGTTGGCCCAAGATGGCCCATCCTGCGCAGACGATTGTTCGTGTCCAAACTTGGGAATCATCTGGTTGAGTGCAGCGAGATTGGTTGGTTTAGCCAACACATGATCCATTCCGGCGCTTTTGCAAGACTGCTCCGTTTCGCGTTGCGCGTCTGCCGTCAGGCCGATAATCAGGCAGGGTTTAACCCCTCTGCGGTTTTCGATGCGGCGAATGGCCCGGGTCATTTCCAGTCCGTCCATTTCAGGCATGTTGTAATCAGTTACAACAACATCAATCTCATGCTCGCTCCAGATGCCAAGTCCTTCCAGACCGTTGCTGGCGGTGAGGGTGCGGTGGCCCAGGTAGCCGATCTGCTGGACAAGCAGGTATTGACTCGGCAAGTGATCCTCAACGATCAAAACTGTGAGCATCTCACGAATTTCATGTGCCGCGGCCGCGTTCGAGCCAGGTGATGCCGCTAGGTCGAGAATCACCTTTTCAAGATTGATCGAAAAGCTCATTTCAGTTCCGCTGCCCAACTCGCTTTTTACCTTCAGCGTACTGTGCATTAGCCCACATAGCGCCTGACTGATAGCAAGCCCAAGCCCCGCCCCGGAGTTCGGATCAGCCACTGCGCCATCGACCAGGTAAAACGGTTTGAATACTTGATCTAGATGCGTCGCGGGGATCCCCACTCCTGTATCACTGACGCTGATGCAAAAATTCAGGGTGGAGTTTTCGACCGCTTTTACCGAGCAGAGAAGTTCTACAGTACCTTGATCAGTAAACTTGATCGCATTGCTCAACAGATTGGAAACGATTTGTTTGACCTTGACGGCGTCGGCCCAAACCTGCTCCATCGCCAGCGGGTCGATGTCGAGCACCAGGCGCAGTTGCTTCTGTCGGGCAAGTCCTGAGAACACCTGTCCCACGGATTCCAGCAGTTCCTTCATTCGCACGGGTTCAGGCGTCAGGATGAGCTTGCCTGACTCTACGCGCGAGATATCAAGAATGTCACCGATAAGGGCAAGCAGACTGATGGCCGAATCGTAGGCAATATGCACTGACTGGTGATTGAGTTCGGCGTCGGTTTTGCGCGTCAGCACCAGCTCCAGCATTCCGATGATTGCATTGAGTGGTGTGCGAATCTCATGGCTCATGGTAGCGAGAAACACGCTTTTGGCACGACTGGCTTTATCTGCGGACTCTTTGGCAACTTGTAACTCGTCCAGCAGCTCCTGGCGCTGCTGCAAATCCTGTCGTTTGCGACGAATCCGGCGACGCTGAGCCAGAATCAGTAGGCCAGCAACTAACAGCAGGGCGCCGAGCACTTCAAACGAACGCCATACGTAGGAGGTGACACCCTCCCAGTACTTGTCATCCGTCGCCGAGTTTGCGCGCCATCGGCCAATGATCTGCAGGTTCATCCTAGGGGTGATCTCAAGGAGTGCCTTGTCGAGTATGGATATGAATAACGCCTGATCCTGCGGTGCAGCGAACACGATCCGCACCTCGGGGCCGCTGAATACACCGCCAATCTTCAGGCTGTTTTCATATTTGTAGGAGAGGTAGTAGCGTGCCACGTTGGCAGGTGCGAAAACCATGTCGGCGCTGTTGTCCCTTACCAGCTTGAAGGCTTCTCCCATGGTCTCGGTTTCTTTCAAAACCAGGTTCGGATAAAGGCTGCGCAAAAGGTTTGGATCGGCGTAGCCTTTCGCGATCGCAACGACAGTTTGGCTTTGGGCGTCTGGACTGCTCTGTTCAGACTCTTGTCGTTGCACGAATAGATACGGTGCAGTGGTCAGTGCACGCGTGTGAAGGAATGGCAGTGATGATGGGGACGTTTCCGGCAAGATGCTTAGAATCGCCTTGCCTCTGTCGAGCAGACTATCAGCCTCGCTGATTGAGCTGACACGATGGATATCGAAGCGGATGCCTGTCTTGCGCCGGATGATGTCCAGAACGTCCGAAGCTATTCCGTTGAAACGGCCTCGGCTGTTAAAGAAGGCGTAAGGTGCCAGATCTTCACTGACGACTAGTTGTACATGGGGCGAACGATTCAGCCATTCGAGCTCGGCAGCGCTCAGTCGGTTGCGAAACTCACTGGGATCACAGTCTTCGGTATAACCCCACACGTATTGGGCTTTGATTATCTGGCAACGAGTCAGCCCTCCCAGCGCACGTTCAAGAATGCGCTGCAACATCCTGTCGTCCAACCTGAGGCCGAACCCACCTCTCACCGCGGGCAATTTGGTGCTTTGGTTGATGACTAACTGGCTGCTGAAAAACTGGCTGGATAAATAGTGGGCGGATAGTGTGTCACCTAGGAAAACGTCATTATCTCCGGTCAGCACCGATGCCATTGCCAGAAGCGCTGAAGGATAATGCTGGAAGCGCCCCCGACCACCTGCGTTCTCATATGTCGCGAGCATTTTGCTATTGGAGTATGCGATCCGGGTTTGCCCATCGTGGGTACTGTATTCGTGCAAATCCCCGCCTTCCGAAAAGAGCGCCAACTCCGTTATGCCATAGGGTGAGCTAAGAGTGACTCCCTCGCTTTTTGCCATCAAGGGGGTGACGTTGCTGGCCATGTCGATACTGCCGTTACGCAGAGCGTCAAACATTTCTTCACGCGTTTTGAAAGATTGCAGCTTAACGGGGATGTGAAATTCTCGTTGCAGTGCTAACAGATAGTCGGCCATCAAGCCTTCGAATTGCCGGTTTTCCTCGAAGATGCGAAAAGGTGGTAGCGAGTCTTCAAAGACACCAACCACAAGTACTCGCTTTTGCTCAAGCCACTGCTGCTCCGACTGGGAAAGCTGGATTTTCAGCTCATTCAGGGGCTGTCGGGCAATCGGTATTAGTTCCTGCGCATACGACGAGTGAGTTACACCGTAGAGCATAAGCAACACGACTGACAGGACTCGGAGGAGGCGTAGGCAAATTTTCACGGTAATACGGCTAAATCAGGTTATGCCGTCGGGCAATGTCTGCGAGTTCGATCAACGAGTTAGCGCCCAGTTTGCTTTGAATATTGACTTTGTGACCGCTGACCGTCTTGTTACTCAGATTCAGCCGAGTAGCGATATCGCCGTTGGAATGACCTTCTGCTAACAATTTGAAAATTTGTAACTCTCTGTCGGTAAGACCTTCCACATCAGCGGTCAGCTCGACGTTGCCAAGTAGCGGCATAGCATCTTTTGGAAAAAAAATGTACCCATCGGCTACGGTTTCCATCGCCTTGACCAGCTTGCTGATGGGTTCACTTTTGCTAACGAAGCCACTGGCACCGGACTGTAGGCAGCGCGAAGCGTAGTTTTCCTTAGTCTGAGAGGTATAGACCAGCACCCGCGTATCCAGCTTGTCCCTTTTGATGCGTTTGAGAATCGTCAATCCATCGATCTTCTCCAGCCCAATATCCAGAATCACAACGTTCGGTTTAAGCGACTCAATCATTCGCATAGCTTCGACACCGTCGGCAGTTTCCCCTACGGTTTCGAAGCCGGCCGGTGCCAGCGCCGAGCGAATAGCATGGCAAATCAAAGGATGATCATCGACGATCAGGATTTTTTTACTCATTAATCACCAGAATGTAAAAGGCGTTTCACTCTGACCCGTACCAGGAAAATCTTGAATCTTTCGAGTGATGCGCTCATCGACATGGATAGCTGGATTTTCGATCAGCATCGTTTTTTCTTCGCTAGCTCCGAAATGAGTGTGATCGTGTCAGAGTAGTATCTCAATGATATCTCTGAGGCACTGACGAGGCATCCTTTCTTGCAGGGAGCGAGACTTTTCGAGGAAAATCTGTCCACTGAACCAGATTCTTCTTGTGTGCGTCTATCCCACAATTCCATAGGCTGCTGTGATACACGCAGGAGCATAGCGATGAATTGTCATCAGGAAAGGGTCGCCGTGATCAGCAAGCGACAGAGTGGAGTGTTGGAGTTCACGCGTTTATTGAACGGGTTGGGGCTTTTCAACATTTCACTTCGAAATACTGCGAAGGAAATTGTGGAGCTGTTGGACGCGGGTCATCGATTCGGTACGCTTTTTTTCGATAATTTCGACATCCACACAGATGGCGACAGCGTGAAATCCATTGCGTATTGTGGGGCGATTGACCAAATCATACTTACCGCAGACGTTAACTCTCGGGAACGCCGCCATCTCCTAGAGTGGGGAAAAAAACGTTTCGTACCGATGCTGCAGGTCGTGCAACTACCGATTCGTAGAGAGGATTTGAAACGCGCGATCAATTCGCCATGAACTGCCCCGGACGTTCTAGATCCTTCTATGACTGCTTTTGGCCGAAAGCAGCCATCGCCCATCACATTATTCAGGAAGGTAGAACGAAATACTCGCTAGGCATGGCCTAACGCCATACTGCGCAAGAAGTTGCGCACTTGTTTCGTAAAAATACTCAGCGATTCCGCTGGAGGCCATGTATTTTAAGGCCTACAGCCAAGTGCGCAAGAAATTGCGCAGTACTGCGCAACTTCTTGCGCACTACGAGCCATCTGGCTGATCAAAAAACGCTCAAACTCGCGTTACACAACAGTGAAGTCCCCGGGTCCCGGGGACGTGGCAAGACCTGGCACGCTCCTTGATAACAGTCAGGCACCCACCGGGCGATTTCGCCTCCCGGGCACCCTAACTTTATCCGCAAGGAGCACCTCCCATGGCAACACCAGCGTACATGTCGGTTACCGGCGAAAAACAAGGCCTGATCACTGCAGGCGCTTTCACCGCTGACTCCGTTGGCAACACCTACCAGGAAGGCCACGAAGACCAGGTCATGGTTCAGGCTTTCAGCCACGACGTGATCATCCCGCGTGACCCACAATCCGGTCAGCCAACCGGTCAGCGCGTGCACAAGCCAGTGATCATCACCAAGGTCTACGACAAGGCTTCGCCTCTGCTGCAAGCCGCTCTGACCTCCGGCGAGCGCATGAGCGAAATCGTTATCCAGTGGTACCGTACTTCTGCTCAAGGTACTCAAGAGCACTACTACACCACCAAACTGGAAGACGCGATCATCGTCGCCATCAACAACAAAATGCACAACTGCCAGGATCCAGGCAACTCGCACTTCACCCACCTGGAAGAAGTGCAGTTCACCTACCGTAAAATCACCTGGACCCACGAAGTATCCGGTACTTCGGGTTCCGATGACTGGCGTGCTCCAGTCGTTTAATTACGGCTGATCGTTACAAGCATCGACCAGCCCTGCTGGTCGATGTTGTTTACGCCCCTCCAGAATTTCGCGTACGTTGAGCCGCTTTTTTTGCGGCCGTCTACGAGCGCCGCTGTACAGCACGAGGAACAAGGGATGTTCGCGCCGGCCAATGAAACCCACTTTGCCCTGACCATCGAAGGGCTCTCCGCCGATTTTCAGGTATTTACCCTGACCGGCCGGGAAGCCATCAGCCAGCCTTTTGTCTTTGAGGTGGAGCTGGTCAGTGAGCAACCGTCGCTGGACCTCGAAACCCTGCTGCACAAACCGGCCTTTCTGCAGCTGTCGCCCGATGGCAGCGGCATCCACGGCCAGATCTACCGCGCCGCGCAAGGCGATTCCGGCAAGCGCCTGACGCGCTATTCGGTAACCCTGCGCCCGCAACTGTCGTACCTGGCGCACCGCGTCAACCAACGCATCTTCCAGAACCTCACGGTGCCGAAAATCATCGGCATGGTCCTCGAAGAGCACGGCATCCAGAGCAACGCCTACGAATTCAAGACAGGTTCCATCTATCCCGAGCGCATCTACTGCGTGCAATACGATGAATCGGACCTGCATTTCATCCAGCGTCTGTGCGAGGAAGAAGGTATCCACTACCACTTCCAGCACAGCGCCACGGCGCACAAGCTGGTGTTCGGCGATGACCAGACAGTGTTCCCGAAACTCCAGCCTGTGGCCTACCAGCAAGACTCCGGCATGGTCGCCAGCAACCCGGTGATCAAGCGTTTCGACCTGCGTCTGGAAACCCGCACCAGCCGTACCACGCGCCGCGATTACGATTTCGAAAAACCGCGCCTGACCCTGGAAAGCGAAAACCGTGGTGACGCCCTGCCCGACCTCGAAGACTACGACTACCCGGGCCGCTTCATCGACCGCGAGCGCGGCAAGCACCTGGCCAAACGCGCCCTCGAACGCCACCGCAGCGACTTCCAGCTCGCCGAAGGCAAGAGCGATCAGCCGCTGCTGGTCAGCGGCCATTTCCTCGCCCTGACCGAACACCCGAAAGCCAAATGGAATGACCTGTGGCTGCTCACCGAAGTCCTCCACGAAGGCAAGCAGCCGCAAGTGCTGGAAGAGTCGGTGACCAGCGACACCACTGCCCTCAAAGATGATTTCCATCAGGGCTATCGCAACCGCTTTCAGGCGACCCCGTGGGACGTGCCGAACCGTCCACCGCTGCGCCACCCGAAACCGCGCATCCTCGGCAGCCAGAGCGCCGTGGTCACCGGCCCCAAAGGTGAAGAGATCCATTGCGACCAGTACGGCCGGGTCAAAGTGCAATTCCACTGGGACCGCGAAGGCCAGGCGGACGACAAGACCAGTTGCTGGCTGCGCGTCTCTTCCGCCTGGGCCGGCGCCCAGTACGGCGGCATCGCCATCCCGCGCATCGGCATGGAAGTGCTGGTCACGTTTCTTGAAGGCGACCCCGATCAACCGCTGATCAGCGGCTGCCTGTACCACAAGGAAAACACCGTCCCGTATGATCTGCCGGCAAACAAGACCCGCAGCACCTTCAAGACCCTGAGTTCCATGGGCGGCGGCGGTTACAACGAACTGCGCATCGAAGACAAGAAAGGTCAGGAGCAGATCTTCCTCCACGCCCAGCGCGACTGGGACGAAAACATCGAGCACGACCAGAAGATCCGCGTCGGTAACGAACGCCACGACACCGTCGAGCAGAACAGCTACACCGAATTCAAGGCCGAAGAACACCACACCGTCTACGCCGACCGCAAAGTCGAAGCCCGCGCCAACGACCACCTGACCGTGGGCGTGAACCAGCACATCAAGATCGGCACCGGCCAGTTCATCGACGCTGGCCAGGAAATCCACCTCAGCAGCGGCATGAAAGTCGTGCTCGAAGCCGGGGCCGAGCTGACCCTGGTCGGCGGCGGCAGCTTCATCAAGATCGACGCCGGCGGCGTGACCCTGAGCGGCCCGACGATCAACATCAACTCCGGCGGCAGCCCCGGCAGCGGCACCGGCGCCGCCCCGCTGATGCCCGGCATCCTCAAACAGGCCGACGCCGACAAAGCCGGCCAGGTCCTGACACCGGCCCAGATCAACACCCTCAAACGCAACGCGCCGTTCTGCGAAGAATGCGAAAAATGCAAGGCAGGTGCCTGTGCCATCTGATCGACTGACACCCAAGGACTGGCTGGCACAACAGCCGCTGCAAACCGGCGAGCGCCTATACCTGATCATCAGCGCAGCGAGCGATGCCGACGCGCTGAAAACCCTGTACCTGACCGAACCCACCGCCCAGCTCCTGCCAATCTGGGGCGGCACGCCCTACTCCACCTGGCAACCGGTGATGCCTTACGTCACCGAACTCAAACCGAACTCGGCATTCCTGCCGTGGATCGCCGAAACCGACGCCCTCGACTGGGGCTGGCTGGCCATCTCCCGCGCCGAACCGAACGAGGTGTTCGAGCACCTGCGCAGCCTGACACAGGTGAAGATGCCCGACGGGACTGAGGTGTTTTTCCGGTTCTGGGATGGGCGGCATATCTACCCGATTCTGAAGGGGCTTGGGGAGAAGGCCGGGGAAGTACTGCCGGTGTTTGAGCGGTATCTGATTAATGGGCAGACGCTGGAGGTTGGGACGCGGGTGTTGCCGAAGGTGAAGGATTGGCCGTGGTGGGAGGTGCCGAAGGAGTTGCTGGATGGCTTAGCCAAGGAGAACCCGACGACACTGATCAGCAACCTGATGCAGTGGCTTGAAGAAGACCGCCCGGATATTTACAGCGCTTGGCCAGAGAACAACCTGAAGCTGAAAGTCAGCCGTTTCGTGCGCCGCCCGGATGCGCCGAAAAACCTTAAAGAAGCACTGTTAAACCACCTGATTCTGGAGCAAGGCTGATGGATCGCGTTGCCACTATCGAAACCCAATTGGACTCCTTCAAAAACAGCCTCAAGCTGTACCGCGAGGAAACCAAGAGCTGGTACGCACAGCTTGCTGACAAAGCCAGCCGAGCAGCTGACATGCCCTCCCTGCTTGGTATGGAGCGCGTGATCAAGGCCGGTGACTCCAGCAAGTCTGTCAGCATGACTGATGGTGATTTTTCATACGTCGCCAAGTGCCCGCTTGTAGGGCCGCTGCTGATTGAGAGCAAATTCGAATCGGTTTTCGACATTCCCATCGGCGATATCAAGGTCGACATCATTGCCGTGGATGGAGGCGCCAAGTCGACGATTACCTTGGATAAACAGGGTAAAGGCAGTTTTCAGGGACAGCCTGGAAAATCCTACAAGATCCACGTCCACGATCAGGTGACGCCTGCGCAGATCGATACGCTGTTCAAATCCTACGACGGCTTAGCTGCCGATCTAGAAGGATTCCTGCGCAAAGAATGGGCAGGCTTCAAACCGCAGTGGTCGAACCAGAGTGCATCAGCCAAAGCGATGGCAATTGGGGTCGGCATTCTCGAAGGCGGATGGGAAGCTATCAAAGGCGTTTGGGATGGCATCTCGAAGGCCTTGGACATCCTTCAAAACCCTAAAAAGTTCGCAGAGGATTTAGGGGCCGGTGCAGAGGAACTGATCAAGCTGGCCAAAGAGGCGCCAGACGTGATGAAAAAGGCCATGTTGCTAGCTAGCGACGAGGCCGCACTGTTCTTGATGGTGCATTGCGCTTCAATCTGGGTTTCAGCATTACCACCGACACAAGCCGCAGGCCAAACGGCGAAGATGACATCTGCAGCCGTCATCGGAATTCTTATCGACATCGTGATTTCGGTCGTCCTGACCGTCGCAGCAGAAGGTGCCGGGCTATTTTATCTGGCCGCACGTTTAGCGAAGTACGGCCAGATCATCGTCAAGGCTGTCACCGGATTCGTGAAGTCGTTATTCAGCATCATCAAGGGCTTCATGGGTTACGTCGGTAAGTACGTCGCGGTCGCCGCTCGTGGAGTAGCGACGCGAGTAGAAAAAGGAGTCGCGCAACTACGTTTTGATGGCAAACGTAACACGACCGTTGAACACGGCAAGCGCCCTGATGACGCCTCGAAACAATCGAAGAATCCTGACGACAAGAGTGCGGCGCCGGCGCAAGACACCTGCACCAATGGCTGCCCGGTCTCGATGGTCACGGGCGAAGAATTACTGACTCTCACCGATGGCCAACTCGATGGCCTGCTACCGTTTGAGTGGACGCGTCTTTATCGCACCAGCGCGGTCGAGATCGACAGCCGCCTAGGGTTTGGGTGGAGCCACGCTCTTTCTCATCGATTGGATCTGGATGATGAGGGCCTCCTGTGGACGGATAACGAAAACCGAACCACTCGTTTTCCCATGCCGACGCAGCAACGCCCCGCCATTATCAACAGCCTGTCGAAAGCGGCCATCTACCTGGGATCAACACCAGGTGAACTCATCCTGACGCAGGCCGGGCAGAATCCGCGCTTTTATCATTTCCGTGCGGGCCGCTTGATCACCATCAGTGACGCGTACAACAACCAGTTACAGCTGAGTTACGACTTCGCTGACCGAATCCAACGCATCGACAACAACGCCGGACGCTCCCTTTTAGTCCGCCACGAAGACCGTCATATCGTTGCCGTGGATTATCAGCAGCGCCGCGCTGAGTACACGGATCAGGGTCAACGACAGGAGCCATGGTTCACCGTTCAAACGCTGGTGACCTATCGGTACAACGCGCAAGGCCAGCTCATCAGCGCCACCAATGCTGCCGGTGAAACTGAACACTACCGTTACAACGACCATCACGTCATTTTGGAACGACAACTGGCCGGTGGTGCGAGCTTTTTCTGGGAGTGGGAAAACGAAGGCAAATCGTCGCGCAGCATCCGTCACTGGGCCAGCTTTTCGCAGATGGACTCGCAGTACGCTTGGGACGATGCCGGCAAGGTTACCGTTACAAACGCTGATGGTAGCGAGCAAGTTTATGTGCATGACGAAAATGCTCGACTCATCAGCGAGACCACTGCGGACGGCGCTCAAACACAGAAAGCCTATGACGACAAAGGCCGGTTGATTGCAGAAAAGGACCCCCTCGGCGCGATCACTGAGTACCGCTACAACGACGCCGGCCTGCTTGCCGTTGTTATTCCTCCTGAAGATGCGCCGACGTTCTACGAATATCGACATGGCTTTGTGAGTGAGATTCATCGCGGCAAAGCGAGCTGGAAATACCAGCGAAATAGCCAAGGCGATATCACCCGCCAGACAGATCCTGACGGTAACGAAACACACTACAGCTACGATGCCCAAGGTCGTGTGTTGGAGATCGTTCATCCAGACGGCGGACGGCATCAGCTCGCCTGGAATGGACTCGGTCAATTGCTCGAAGAAGCATTGCCCGATGGTGGTCGTCGTAAATACCGCTACGACGCACTGGGTCGTCAAATCACCCGCCAGGACGAACACGGCTCGATCACCCATTACCAATGGGATTCGGCTGGCCGCTTGACGCAGACCACACAGCCTAGCGGTGCGACCCGCACTTATACCTATAACGCCTACGGCAAGGTCACAGCCGAGCGCGATGAACTGGGCCGTATTACCCGCTATGAATACGCCGACAACCTGCAACTTGTCAGCCGCCGCATCAACCCGGACGGCAGTGAGCTGCGCTATCGCTACAACAACTCACGCCTGCTGCTGACTGAGATCGAAAATGAGCGAGGCGAACATTATCAGCTCGACTATTACTCAAACGGGCTGATACAGCAGGAGACGGGATTTGATGGTCGCCGTACTGCCTACGAATATGACCTGAATGGCAACCTGCTGAAAAGAACTGAGTACGGCGACGACGGTAGCGAGCTGGTCACTGAATACCAACGTGACTCCGCTGGCCGCTTGCTTGTGAAGAAATTGGCCGATGGTGAGGAAGTTCACTACAGCTATGACGCACTCGGTCGCTTGGTCAATGTTGATGACGGTCATTGGCCACTGGCTTATGAATACGACTCCCAAGATCGGCTGATTACCGAGCACCAGGGTTGGGGCACCCTGCGCTACGAGTACGACAACGTAGGCCAACTCAAGCATTGCCGTCTACCGGACGGTAGCAAGCTCGACTATCGCCGTTTGTCCGGCGGCAATCTCAGCAGAATTGACCTCAACGGTTCTCGCCTGACATCTCACCAGTTCAAAGCTGGTCGTGAACAGCAACGTCAGCAAGGCTTGCTTTTAAGTCAGTATCAATACGACGATCAGGGTCGACTGCAGGCGCACAAAGTTAGCCAGCGTGATAGCGTTCTGCTGCAGCGCCGATATAACTACGACGCGGCAGGCAACCTTGCAGGTATCAACGATAGCCTTAAAGGTGTCCGCAACTTTCACTACGATCCACTGGATCGCCTGATCAGCGTTCGGGGTGCAATACCGGAGAGCTTCGCACACGACCCGGCAGGCAATCTGCTGGGCCAGAACAGCGAAGGCACCGCGAACTTTGCGAACATCCAAGGCAACCGGCTGCTCATGCAGGGCGACCGTCACTACGACTACGACGCCTACGGAAATCTGATTCGCGAGCGCCGAGGTACCGGGCAGAAGCTCGTCACTGAATACCGCTATGACTGCCAGCATCGCTTGATCGGCGTCAGCCTACCCGGCGGCAGTATCGCGTCCTACAAGTACGACGCCTTTGGTCGACGTATCGAGAAAACAGTCGATGGCCACACCACCGAATTCCTCTGGCAAGGCGAAAGGCTGATTGTAGAGAGTGGTGAAAATCGATATCGCACCTATGTTTATGAGCCGGACAGTTTCCGCCCCTTGGCGATGCTCGACGGTGAAGGCCCGCTCAAGGCAGCGCCTTTCTATTACCATCTCGATCACCTGGGCACACCGCAGGAAATCACCGATTACAGCGGCGCGGTTATGTGGTCAGCCCAGTATCGGGCCTACGGCAACCTGGCTAAGCTGGATGTCGCAGAGATCGACAATCCGCTACGGTTTCAAGGCCAGTATTTCGACGCAGAGAGTGGACTTCATTACAACCGCCACCGGTACTACAACCCGAGCACAGGACGGTTTCTGACTCCGGACCCGGTTAAGCTTGCAGGTGGACTCAACAACTACCAGTACGCACCGAACCCTACCGGCTGGGTAGATCCGCTCGGCCTAATGTTCAGGGCGATTACTAAAGCGATTTCTGGTGTTGCGAAAAAAGCACCACTGAAGCCCGCTGCGAACTGCCCCAAGCCTGGAGGATCATCTTCTCCGAACACTACCCCTACTCTTGCAGACTCCAGCGTAAAGACTGGAGACGTCACTCCACCGACGGTCGTCGAGTCGAAGCCCGATTTTTACGTTGGCCCATCCGGACCGGACTCGACATTACCTTCGACGGCATATCGATACATGGGTTACAAGAACGCTGACGGAACAGTAAACACTCACGCGCAGAACACGATCAACACCGGCGACGCACGACTATCCTATTTTGGGTTCGACAAATTTGAGACTGGAGACGCTGCAACAGAAGCATTGCAGATGCGAGCGCCGAAGCATGTCACTCCCGCTGATCCCGACCCTGCGTGGAGTGATGGTCGCCTGCGATTGAAGTTCGACACACTGCAACTCTATAAGGATGGCGAGCCAACCGTTACAGTGCCGTATGAGCTCGGTGGTAAAGGTCCGAATCTGGAACCGTTCACGAAAGCGTACCCTGACTACGGAACAGGCGGTGCTCGGCAACTCATTCCAAAACCGGGTACCACCACCATCATCAAAGCTGATGAAGTCACGATTTTGCCGGAGAAGTAACAGTGCTGACCGATCTAGAAGCGCGCGTAGCGCTCAAAGAACTAATTGAAAAATACCTCAAGGGACGGGATCCGGATTTCGACCGCCTGGTCGAAATCGTTCAGGACCCTTCGCGTCAAGTTCCGATCAGAGGTGTGCTCGAGGACATTCGACGATACAACAAGGTCCAGTACACGAAGCAGGAGCTTGAGCTGATCGACGACCTTTTGTACATGTATGGGTGAGACAAATCACTCGGTACGGGCGGATGGTTGGAATATGGGCGCCTTTGATGAGCGTTCTTAAAGCTCGGCAGAAGCAACGCAAGTCGTTTGGCTCATTCTGCACATCATTTTTGATATCTGGTATTACTCGATAGCATCAACGGACGACGCGCAGCTGTCGAGTAGTAGCGGACGCTCACGAGCGTCCGCTACTGTCCCAAACGGACCTACTTGGTTCTCAGAAACCCTACAAAGAAACGCGCTTCCCCATGTACGTCAGACCTTCTGGCGAGCCAACAACTTTGAGTGCATTTTTGTAGCCATAGAACTGGCCTGGCTGCTTTCCATCAGGAATCGCGTCAAGACCATTTACTACAGCCGTGTTGCCACCGAACGACAAGAATCGGGGGGCATACGGAGATGTTCCGTCTGATACGTAAAGTGTAGAAGTTGGATTTTCGCGAGGTTGGCACCAAGAGTAATAGGAGTGCACAACGCCAGCTAGTACCTCACTAGCTGGGTCGCTTCTCGAGAAGACGACGACGTACGGACGCCAACTGCTCTCATGCTCACAAGACACACCAAGTGAAAAGTTGCGCTCCGCTAGCTCGCCAATCAGATCGAGTACGGCTTTGGCTGCTTCCTCATCCAGCTTGTCTGGGAAGGAACCAACTCTGGCATTGTCGTCGATCCATGAAGGCCACCCGTAACCATGGACCATTTGACATGCCGCCTCTTTTACCGAGTAGAAAGGAATGGCATCAAAGTTCCTTGATTGGGATACCTGTCTTCTAGACTTGGCATTTTCAAAGGCGCTCGTTTCTAGAGATATTGCCCAGTCAGTTCGTTGCAGCTTTGATTGAATCTCTAGGTCAAAAGTATTGAGAATTGCCGAAACCCAGCATCTGGGCCCTGTGCACAGCGATACCGGGAGATTTTTTTCTCGCAAATCCAGTGAACGGAAACCTTCAAAAATCTCGTCAAGCCCTAGCGCCCTTATCCCGTCGTAAACCAAAGTTTCTTGGATTGATTCTGCCTGGGTTTCTAATAGGATCAGGCCGGGTAACTTTCTTGTACTCATCTCCTCAAACAGCAGTGTAAGAGCAGGGACAATAGAGTGTCGTTGATTGCCAGTGAACACCACAGGACCGTTCTCTGAGAACTCAAGATTAAGCTGGTACAGGGCAGTCAATGCTGCTTGATGGTTATCGCTCCGCCCAAGAATCGTCCAGAACGGGGTGTTCTTATCCAGTCCCAACCGACGAGATATATTTTCAACATCGGCTAGAGAGCGGAAGCCGCGAGACACGGCCACGGCGTGCTGACATACCTTTAGTGGATACTCGGTACCAAAAACAAGCTGGGAGTTTTTTTGGAGACGTTTGGCATCACGCTTCAACGCCGAGACGTTACGAACAACGGACGCAGTAAGACTGCGAATTAGAGAAAACGCCATTTTTTAGCCTTTGATGCCTACTTGGGCACCCTACGGTCAGAAAAATCGGCCCGCATAGAAATGGGAATTTCATTAAGGGCCATCAGTACAACAGTGCGTCCTTCTCAGGTTTCAATGCGCCGCACCAGCGCAGTAGAGACGGTAGCTCAGAACTTTCTCAATTTGCAAGATGAAGCCATGCTTGAGAGCCCCCCGGATTTCGACAGCTTTTAGTAACCGCGCTTGATTAAGAGCAGGGTCTCACTCGTTCTCGCTGCGAGCCGAGTAATGCTTGCCAGCAGGTGCTTTCAACACTCACCCAATGTGAAGCCAAAATCGTCACTAGACACTTGAGCCGCTTCGTTAAGCCGCTGGCGCAGTGCAGCAGTAAGTTGGCGCTCCACCTCCCATGGGTCTGACAACGCAGCCAACTGCGGCGCCAATTGCGGCGACAGGCTCATCAACGAATGATTGAGCGATCGCGCCGTTTCAAAAGCGGCTTTCTGCACAAAGCTGATCTCCACCAGCTCACCCTGCGCTTTGCGATACTCCATCTCGGCCATCCGCGCCAGGTAATGCTCGCGATGCGCTCTTGCTTTCTGAAAGTCTGGAGTCTGCCCTTGCGCAGGATCAGCGGGCGGCGGCGCAGCCATGTTAGTCGGCTCGGATTGAGCTGCAACGTGACTGTACACATCACGCTGAAGCCGTTCCTGTTGGTGGCGAGCAGCGACGGCAGCCTTGCTCGGGTCGGCGGTCTCGCGGATCAACGCTTCAGTGGCAAGTACGTCCACCTGCTTGCCGTTGGGCGACAGAACCAGTCGACCGTTTTCCTTCAGCCAGGTGATATAACTCGGCGACCGTCCGATGTGCGCAGCAAAGGCGCTCTTTGACAGGTACGTAGCTGTGCTCATAAGCCCTCCTTTTCAGCGGCTTTTCAATGAATCCTTTCAAGATTTCAGTGGATTGAAATTTCAGTAAGCTGACGGGCCTCCCACTAACACGATCCCGCGGGTTTCCGACCCCGTGTCCTTTGGAAATCCCCAGGGTCCCCGGCGGGTCTGCCCGGCCCGGCTGGTCAAACCGGCATCCGAGTGCCATGCCCTGCCCCCATCCCTTTGGAAAGACGGACATCCCTGCGAAGGTTTCAGCTAGAGAGAATCCGCGAGTTCGCTAACCCGTGTAGGGGGCGGCCCTCAGGGAGGACCCGTAAAAATCGGCGCTCCACCCGGCCTGCCAGGCTCATGCCTTCGGCTCGACCTCGCTCAGGTCCAGCCGTTTGGCCACCCAGCGTTCGTACAAGCCGATGGCGACATCCGCGCCGGCCATCGCGGTCAGGCACCCCAGGGCGCCCGCCGTCCAGATCGACAGGCCCGCACCGAACGACAACATCATCGCTGACACGCCGCAGACGATGCAGGCGCCGGACCGAAGTGCGAGGCGCCGCAGTAACGCCCAGCCTCTTGCCCCATCCTTGTCAGCGCGCCACATCTCGCCGGAGACACCGCCAACCAGGGACAGGGCAATCACCAACCAGATTGGCATCTCTGCCAGTGCCTGTTGCTCGTTCGTCATTGCCCTGCCCCTTAAACAAAAAGACCCGGCGCAATGGCCGGGTCAGGTGGTGGGTGGCCTGCCGCGCCTTGCGGTCGCACCCATCGAAGATGGCCCCTTTTTACAGGTCGATTCTGGTGGCAGCAAGACCGTTTTAATGCCATCCGGTGAATGTGTGGCTTACGCCCGGTGAACGGCTGGCGAATGTCGGTGAATATCTCAACCCGGCTGGCTTTTGCTTTCTGGCGTCCCACGCGTCCCACCTCTCCAAAACAAGGTGGGACGTCTGAAAGCCCCACAGATTGGGGCTTTGCCCCACCGTCCTACTTTTAACTCTCCTTTCTCGTGTATAGAGAGAATATTTAAAAACACGCGTGCGCGTGAACACGCGCATTGATGCCCGCTACGCATACACGGGCGGGAGGCATGAAAAAGGTGGGACGGTGGGACAGCCCAACAACGACGCGGCCTGCGCCCGTCCCACCACCGCAAAAAGCGGTGGGACGGAGGCAGGCCAGTGGGACGGCGCGAGCCAGAGTAATGCCCACGATCAAGCCGCTTCCCCCAGGAGGAAGTGCTCGACCACAATGTGGGCGTCATGCAGGCGCTGGTAGTAGAGGTTGCGTGTGCAGCCACTCTCGGCCAGACGCGCAGTCAAAGGCGCATCAGGCTGGAAGTAATGCACCTGGACCACCGTCATCAACTCGGGATCGAGGCGTTTCTTGACGATCCGCTCGATGTCCAGTGAGGCTTCCAGAGGCACCCTGCTCCCACGCCTGCCGCGCACGAGCTGGCCACCGCTCTCCATCATCATGGCGACCATGTTGCCGCCCGAGTAACCGGCGGCCACCTCGTCGCTGTGCAGCTCCTGCGCCCATTGTTTGAGGGCCATATCGATCGCTTTAATCATCGAAGCACGGCTCCTCGAACTCAGGTTGTTCCAGCGCAGGCGCCCTGCCCCAACCCTCCGGTTTCTTGTACGCCCAAGGCCGCTGGCCGCTCTTGCTCAAGGCGCCGAGACGGAAACGTCGCCAGCCCAGTCGATGCAAGATCGCACCCACGCGCATCTGCTCCGGTTTGCCCCAATGACCGGGATCGAGCTTGAGCGCCTGACTCATCACTTCACTGCCGGTGGTGGTCTCGCCGATCTGCGACTCTTCGAGCCAGGTCAGGATCGGCGTTTCCCATTCGTCCACGACGAAGCGTTCGTCCTGCTCTTCGCTGAACATTGGCGCTTCCTCTCGCGTGACCCACCAGAGGTCGCCGGCCTCAAAGCAAAACATCGCTTCGGCCCACAACTGGTCGCGAATCTCGCGCAGCAACGGCACGTCGACCTTGGTGCAGGCCACCGGCCAATAACGACGGTTGCCGGTGGCGTCCTTGAGGTACTCGTCCTGGTTGGTGGTACCAACGAACACACACTGGCGTGGCACGTCCAACGTTCTGCGGCCATAGCTTTCGCGGTAGGTGTCGGTCGACGCTGAGAAGAACTGCTTGGCCTTCGTGCTCTCGGCCTTGTTGAAGCTGTCCAGCTCGCCGAGCTCGACGATCCACTTGCCGCGGATCGCCTGAAAGCCGTCCTTGTCACCGAGAGCAAACGGCGTATCCATGAACCACTCACCGCCGAGCACGCTCATGGCGGTCGACTTACCGGCGCCTTGTACGCCTTCGAGGATCATCACCGAGTCGGCCTTGCAGCCGGGCTTCATCACCCGCGCCACGGCCGAGATCATCCAGCGTTTGCCGACCTTGGACGTGTAATCGGTTGCCTTCACCCCCATGACATCCGTCAACCAACGTTCCAAGCGCGGCACACGATCCCACTCGAGCTTTTTCAGGTACTCACGCACCGGGTGAAAGGCGTGGTCGTGCGCCACCACGCTCACCGCTTCAATCACGTGCGACGACTTCACACGCAGGTTGTACTGCTGTGCGAGCCACTTCATCACGCGCACGTCGTCGATGTCGGCCCACTCGCCGGTGCCACCGCCATAAGGCGCAGCACGCAGCTTGACGATCTTCGAGCTGAAGGCGCAGTAGCTGATTACCCCGGCCCAGCGTTCGTCGTGAGCGAGGATCAATTCGACGTTCTGCATGTGCGCGATCAGCGCGCCACTTTCACTTCGAGCGAGCTGATCTTTCCAGCCACCGGCCGCCGGTGGGCGGACCACGGCGAGCACTTGTCGGCGAACCGCGTCGAGGCCTTCGGCGACGTGCAGGTCGTTGAAGTCGGTCCACTTGTCGTGACGCTCGACCGCGAAGATCGGTGCGACCACCTGGGCACCGACGATCAACGCGGCGTTGCTGGCCTTCTCCTCACCCGGGTTCCAGGCATCGCCATTAGGCTTGGTGGTCTTCCAGTCATCGTCGCGGCAGATGATCAGCGGGCAGCCGGCGAAGCGCTCGCGCATGACCTTGCACACGGCCAGCAGGTTGCCTGCATCGAAGGCCACGGCGACGGCGAGCGACGTCGCCATGTGCAGGCTGGCGCCGGTGGCGTAACCCTCACAGACCAGCACCGGTTCACCTGGTACCGGGTGCGGGCCGAGCAGGTGAAAGGTGCCCTCCTTCGCCATCCCGTAAGGCCAGTAGGACTTGTCGCGGCCGGTGTCTTCCTGCTTGTTCGGGAAGATCACCTGCAGGCCCATGATCTGATCACGGGCGTTCTTCATTGGGACCAGCACGGCACCGGTGCGCGGCGCGTAACGCACGTTGATGCCAACGATCTGCTTACGGTCCACGTAATCGCTGCGCCCTGTGGTCGGCATGCGCTCGAACAACCCCTGCGCCCTTTTCGCGGCCCGCCGCGCAGCGTTGTTCGCGATTTCCGCGGCGCGGCGCTTGGCTTCCTCCTGGCGAGCGCGCATCACTTCGCGCTCTTCCGGCGACATGCGCCCGGCCTTGACCTTGATCTTCTGCGTCTCGCCCGAACGCCAATCACCGAAGGCACCGAAGATCAGCGTGTCGCCCTTCTCCGTGCGCTGCTCGTGGACCACGTACCAGCCGTTCTTTTCCTTGCCCTTGTCCTGCGATGTCTTGCAGCGGGTCAGCTTGCCGAACACCAGCGGTTGCGCCGGCTCCAGACCGTAATCGGCGAATTGCCCCAATACCTCATCGAGCATGCTGAATCCCCCGCTCAGAGAGGGATTGGCAGCTGATGCACTGCGAGCAACCCGGTTGAGCCAGGCGGCGTGCTTCCGGGATCGGATCGTCGCAGGCTTCACAGAACAGCAAGGAATGGGCAGCACTTTCTGCTTTGGCAGCGCTGCGCGCCGCCATGGCCTGATCGATACGTTCCTGCACCAGATCGTTGGCGAAATCGGCGATATCAGCCACGGTCAGCACCTCGCGTCGTCTGGTTGACGTAGGTGGCGCGGTTGAACAACCCGAGCAGCCCTTGAATACCCCGGAACACCTGCAGACGAATAGCGGCCAGTTCCTGATCAGTCACCACTCCGTCGCCGATGCTCTTGGCCCAGGTCTCGGCCAGATCAGCGACTTGGCGGAAGTATTCGGCGATGCCGGTGGTCAAGGTCTCGGGCATATCGTTGGTGTAGGTGTCGGCCAACTCCTGCCAGATCGTGTCGCCGACCAGCGCATGCACCGCATCGAGAATGCGGCGGTCCTTGGTCAGTTCGAGGATCTCGCCAAACTCCTGAATGTTGATGGAGTGGCTCGGATGAGTCGGCGACAGCTTGTGCTGCAGCGTGGTCGGGTTGCGACCGGTCGTAGCAGCAATGGCAGCAGCGCCGCCCGGGTAATCGCGAGCGGCGTGGTACAGCGCTAAATCGAGCGGCAGGATTTCCCGCTGCGCCCGTTCCTGAGAACTCAGAGCGATACGGCTCATGGCATTAATCCTAAAAGTTGCCAGTGCCGCGCGACAGAAGTTGGTGATACATTTGCCGCGTGGTCTGGAGAGGCCCAAAGCCGGCTAGGTTCGTAAGACCAACACCGGCACCGTGCCGGGGCGAACAATCCGTTGTTCACCCCTGGCGCAACAGCTGCCAGCTCTGTGGTAAGAACGGCAGCAACACCAAGGCTTCCGAGCCTTGGAAACGCGATGAAAGTCGGCGGCATGTGGTGTGCTCGCCTTCCGACATCGCGACCCGATAGCATTGTGGTGATGCTGTCGGGAGAAAACAGGCGACCTTTGGGTCGCCTTTTTTCTAGTTTTTTTGGCTGTTGATGAAGTTGATCGGAGCGGGAAAGACTTCTGGTAGATCCGGCCTTAGCTCATGTGCGGATAACGCTCCTCGACAAGCTTTTACAATCAACGGCACCTGCTTAACGGGGACACCTCGGCGCATCCAGTTGAACAGTCGCTGAGGACTAACTCCGATAATTCGAGCGAAAGCCGTAGGAGAGCCAGCAGTGCAACCTATCGCTCTCTCAAGAGCGGAAACGGGTACAGGCCCCACTTGGGGTGAATTGAACGAGCTCATAGATTTACCTCGACACACCAAACACGAAACAAACAATACGTTTGTTATCGGAATACTGCAAGCGGGGTAACATACTGTTTATGAAAACACGGCTGATATCCAACAACGCTGAGCGCTTTGTGAAAGCGCTGGAGCTGACCAACACAGGTGGTACAGAGCTGGCTCGCGTACTCGGGTTAGAAAACGACCAAAATATTACGAACTGGAAAAAACGAGGGGTACCGGCCAATAAAATAAGCGCAGTAGCACTTGCGCTCGGGCTGAGGAGAGAGTGGCTCGAATACGGTGATCTGCCGATGTTTACGGATGATGCCGAGATCGTTTACGGGGTCACGGATGATGGAGAGCCCTATGAAATGACCTCCATTGTTCCATGGAACTCTGATCACTCAATTGAAAAAGATGATCTGGTGTTCTTGCTGACAGACCAGAGCGGAGCGCCTATAGAATCGAGCCAGGTTGACATACACAGCGCTCACAAACGTCATGTCACGCTTGACGTAGCAACTCTTAGAGAATGCGGGGTCAACGCGAATAATGCTGTGTTCATGCTGAACGTTGGGAATAGTAATCAACCCCTTCTTCCTCATGGCGCAGTGCTCGGCATTGACAAAGCTTTTACACGAATTGTCGATAGTGAATTGTATGCACTGACGCACAACGGCACCTTGAGGGTGAGGTTCTTACAGCGGTTATCCAGCGGAGCAATCAGGCAAAAATGCTTCAATCGTGAAGAGTATCCCGACAAAGAATACTCAATGGATCAGGTTCTCGAACAACGGATTGTCATCCTCGGACGCGTGTTTTGGTGGTCAGTAAGCAGACCTTTAGGCTCAGCCTAATCTCAAGAAACCAAACAAACCGTGTTGACCAAACAGCAAACATATTGTTTACTCGCCTCACTCTTTACCACAGAGCGAGGCAATACCTATGCGCACCACCGCTACCTTACATGTCCATCCGACATGCGTAAGCAATCGCAACCTGATCGAACAACTACAGCTCACAACAGGCTGTCTGGTCGTCATTCATAACAGCAAACCCAAGCTAGTCGCCAAGTCCTGCCAGCCCTCTCCTATCGATCCGAACGGTGGAGGGCAAGCGGCATGATCAAGTACAAGGTCGACAACCGCACACTGCAGTTGCTCAACGCCCAGGTCAACCTGACCCAGACCTTCAACCACGTCCTGCGAACAGCACCGAAGCGTGATTGCCTAGCGTTTCGCCTCAAGGCTGAGCGCGGCACAGTGGAAAGCACTTTTGTCGTCGAACTGGGCAGCGAACGCCACACGCTGACCCTGCACAACGACAAGAAGATGCACCTCAAACTCGCCGACTTCATCGAAGAGATTGCCAACGGTCCGTTCGACGCGAGCAACTCCAGCGACCTGGTACATCGCCCGCATGCCGATCGTCAATACGGCCGTTTTGATGTCCAGGACAAGCAGCGCGTGTTCGAACTGGTGCACACCGGCGGTGTGCTGAGCCTCGACATGGGTTTCGAGCTTCCCCTGCATGTGGCGCTGCATCGCACCCATTCACGCCGGGGCGTCACCGCCATCTTGAGCATCGGCAACAAGAGCCCGCATACGCGTTGCTTCACCCTGTACGACCCCGATGCCGAGATCTACGCAAAGCTCATTGAGTCCATCAACCACCTTGCTGCAGCCGCCACTCCTGCTGCGCATGCTGCTTGAGGAGCCGTTTATGGAACGCACCCTCGCCCAAGCAGCCACTCAACTCGGCCTCACTCGCCCCAAACTGATCGCTCTCATGCGGGAAAAAGGTCTGCTCAAGGGAAACCTGCCGGCGAACCCGAAGCGAGACAAAGCGTACCTGCGGGTCAAGGACAGCCACTGGTATGACGAAAAATGCGGAATGCAGTACAGCCAGTCGACTCGCGTCATGCAAGCCGGCATCCGCTGGCTGGCCAAGCAGTTGGACATCGATCTACCCGCCATCCCGGCAGATCGCCGTGACGTGGCCTAGGGAGTACGCCCGCCAGATCGTTGCCATGCGCACACGCGAGGAGCGCAATGCCGCGCTCCTCGAAGTGCCCGAACATCTGCGCGAGCTGACCAGACGCCACTGCCTGAACGCCTGGAACCACCCGGCACGACAACAACGCAAGGAGGCTCGACAAGGCCATGAGTAACGCTGCACAGAATCCGCTTCGCCTGCATCCGGCGCCTGAATCGGCCACCGTCGAACTGCTGTATCGCATCTTCGGTGACGTCCTGATCCCGCTGGAAAAAGTACGCGAGCAGTACTTTCGCAACCTCAACGAACAGTCGTTCGTGACAGAAATCAACAGCGGCCGGATCCAGCTCCCGATCACCACGCTGGACACCAGCCGCAAGGCCCTCAAATACGCCCACATCCGGCACGTCGCCTCGCTGATCGACATCCGCGCCTACAAGGCTGATGAAGACATGCAGCGACAGCACGACGGACAACGCCCTGTTGCCCCCACACCACTGACGACTGTCACCACCAGCCAACGACAATCCCAGGAGCACACCACATGATGACCCCAATACAAATCGGTGCACTCATCACCCTGATAGTTCTGGCCGCCCTGCTGCTCTGGGGCGGTTACATCATGGGCCGCAGCGATGGCCTGGAAACAGGCCTGCGCGAGGGTGAAGACATCCAACGCGCCGCAAGCGCCAAAACCATCCGCGAGCTTCAGGCCTCCCTGCAGTTTATCCGGGCCGATCACACGCGCCTGGCACACACCTGCAAACGATTTGAAGCAGGTCCACTCTTCGGCCCGGCCGAGCACCAGACGCTGGTCGATATCGGCGAGCTGCTGCGGATTGCAGCCGAGACCTTCAGCGCCTTTCGTACCGGCATGAAGCTCGAGCGTGATGCTTGGTCCCTGCGCGAACAGGTGCTTGCGATGGCTGCGCAGCTGCAACCAGGAATTCAGGACAACAAGGTCGGACAACCGCTCTCCGGCGCCGCGCAAGTCATTGTGGAGGCCGCGTGAATGAGTTGGCTCTTTTCGCAGGCGCTGGCGGCGGAATACTCGGCGGCCATCTCCTCGGGTGGCGCACCGTCTGCGCCGTTGAGCGTGATGCCTACGCCGCACAGATTCTGGCGCAACGACAAACCGATGGACTGCTCCCGCCTTTCCCGATTTGGTCTGACGTGTGCAGTTTTGACGGACGACCATGGCGAGGCCTTGTTGACGTGGTTTCGGGAGGATTTCCTTGTCAGGACATCTCGGTCGCAGGCAACGGCCTCGGTATCGCCGGAGAACGCTCAGGATTGTGGCGGCAGATGGCACGAATTACCGATGAGGTACGACCGCGCTACGTCGACCTGGAGAACTCACCATTGCTTGTGGGAAGAGGACTTGCCGTGGTGCTCGGTGACCTTGCCGAAATGGGGTATGACACGCGATGGGGTGTTATCGGAGCGGCTGACCTCTGCGCCCCTCATCAGCGTGACCGGATCTGGCTCATCGCAGAAGACACGCGTCAGACGGTGGCCAACACCGGTGGCGAGCATGGCAAAGGGATCCTCCCCTGCCGCACTGACTCGCCGATCAGGGGCAGACCGTTCGAACGATCGCCTGGATCACGCCGTGATGGCATTAGATGGTGGTCATCTGAACCCGGAATGGGCCGAGTGGCTGATGGGGTGGCCCATCGGGTGGACCGACTTAAGGCCATTGGCAACGGACAGGTTCCAGTCGTGGCAGCAGCAGCATTCGAACACTTGTCAGGATTTGAAAATGGGTGAAGGCGCATGAAAACCTTATTTCTGCTAATGGCTCAATACAACGGGCAAACAATCATTTCAATTAATAAAGTTTGTAAAGACTATTTCACACACCTAACAACCGATATGTTTCAGCGCAAAGTAATGGCTGGTCAAATTCGAATACCTATCACGAGACTCGAATCCAGCCAGAAAAGTGCTAAAGGAATTCACATAACAGATTTAGCAGCGTATTTAGACTTGCAGCGGGAGGCCGCGGTAAAGGAATGCAACCAGCTCAACGGAATTCGCCGAGCCAGCTAATTCACTGCTTACCCCAGGCGCCCAGCTTCACGGGCGCTTGAATGATCCTCTCTAACCATGGCCATTCGGCATAGTGGTCACCCTTCCCGCGAAGATGGGTATACCTACGCAACGAGTTCCAGTCACGGTGCCCGGACACGCTGGCCACCCGCGGGATATCCCAATCCATCTCAAACAACCGACTAACTCCGTCGTGTCTCAGATCGTGGAAGTGAAGATCTTCAATCTCCAGAAACTTGCACGCCTTCGCCCAGGCCGTAGAGATCGACGAAGAGTTGTAGGGGAAAATTTCCGCACGCTCTTTTGGCATGCTTTGCAGAATTCTCCAGGCTTCGTCGGGTAGGTGGCACCAAACATCATTGCCAATTTTCTGCCCAGGGTTTTTCATATCTCTCACCAGCACCCGCTGATTCGACTCATCGACGTCGTCCCACACAATTCGGCTTATCTCATCCTGCCGACGCGTGGAAAAAATCGCGAAGCCAATCACCTTCAGCATGTTGATCGAACTAGGTCGACGCTGCTGCATACTGACGAAGTGCCCCAAAAGTTTATCTAGCTCGTCTTTGGCTGGACGGCGATCGCGCTCCCGGCTCTTCATGTTGTAGCCGAGCTTCCTTAACACCTTCCGAGCGTCCGGCATCGCGTGAGGGTCCACCTCATACCCCCAAGCGGGACGCGCAATCGAAAGGACAGCCCCAAGGTGCGCCAAATCGTTACCAGCCGTTTGCGGCTGGACGCCGCCGCCCTCTTTACTCATTCGCCAGAGTGCAAAATCCACCAAGCGCTGACTGTTGATAGCCGAATCAACGGTCTGGCCAAACTCCGTCGCCGCGATAGAATTTAGAGTGGCTTCCTTGGTTTTACCCAACGGCCGGACTTTCTCCATTTCATCCAGGTACTGCTTGATCATGTCCTGTACGGTGACGCCCTTGCGGTTCGCCCGCTCGATCGCACCAGGCTGATCTAGCTCTGCCTCACGTCGCCGCACCCACGCTTGTGCCGCCTGTTTCCGGGCGAAGGTCTGGCTCTCTTGGTAGACTTGCGCTCCATCGCGAAACAGGCGTATCTGTGCCGTGTAACTGACTGAGCCATCGGTGCGTTTTCGTGCTCTGATCGTTGCCATAGTCGACTGGTACAATTCCGAAAGTGATTGGTACATTGTACCAGCGACATCGAAAAAACGCCTGAAAACGCCTAAAAACACGCTATAAATACGTTGAGCCAAATGGTACCAAATACCCACTCAAGCCCAGTAAACTCAAGCCCTGCGCTGTCTCGGCGGTTCTCCGTTGCGCCCATGATGGATTGGACTGACCGCCACTGCCGGTACTTCCTACGCATCCTGTCGAAAAACGCCCTGCTCTACACCGAGATGGTCACTACCGGCGCTCTGCTGAACGGCGATCACGAGCGTTTCCTGCGTCACAACGAGGCCGAACATCCTCTGGCGTTGCAGTTGGGCGGTAGTGTTCCGCTGGACCTGGCCGCTTGCGCACGCATGGCGCAGGAGCACGGTTACGACGAGGTGAATCTGAACGTTGGCTGCCCGAGTGATCGGGTGCAGAACAATATGATCGGTGCGTGCCTGATGGGGCATCCGCAGTTGGTGGCGGATTGTGTGAAAGCGATGCGGGATGCGGTGTCGATTCCGGTGACGGTGAAGCATCGGATCGGGATCAATGGGCGGGACAGTTATGAGCAGCTGTGCGATTTCGTCGGCACGGTGCGGGATGCCGGGTGCACCAGTTTTACGGTGCATGCGCGGATTGCGATTCTGGAGGGGTTGTCGCCGAAGGAGAACCGGGACATTCCGCCGTTGCGTTATGACGTGGCGGCGCGGTTGAAGGCTGATTTTCCGGAGCTGGAGATCATTCTGAACGGCGGGATCAAGACGATGGAGGCCTGCCATGAGCATTTGCAGACCTTTGACGGGGTGATGCTGGGGCGCGAGGCGTATCACAATCCTTATCTGCTGGCCGAGGTGGATCAGCAGTTGTTCGGCAGTTCGGCGCCGGTGATTTCTCGGGCCGAGGCGCTGGCGCAGTTGCGGCCTTATATAGCCGAGCATTTGCTGGCCGGCGGCGCGATGCATCACATCACCCGGCATGTGCTGGGCCTGGGCACCGGGTTCCCGGGGGCACGCAAGTTTCGTCAGTTGTTGTCGGTGGATATCCACAAGGCCAAGGACCCGCTGGCGTTGCTGGATCAGGCGGCGGAGTTGCTGGCCGGGCGTTGAGGCCCGGCCTGCGCGGCTGAGGGTCAGGCGGCTGCCGCCGCCGTCCAGTTGACCCAGCCGAATTGCCAGGTCGCGAGGATCAGCAAGCCGAAGGCGATCCGATACCAGGCGAAGGTGGCGTAGCTGTGGTTGGCAATGAACTTCAGCAGGCCGCGCACGGCGATCATTGCGAAGATGAACGCTACGACGAACCCCAGGGCGAAGACCGGCAGGTCGCTGCTCTGGAACAGTTCGCGGTACTTGTAGCCGGAATACACCGCAGCGCCGACCATGGTCGGCATCGCCAGGAAGAATGAGAACTCCGTGGCGGCCTTGCGTGACAGGCCGAACAGCAGACCGCCGATAATGGTGGAACCGGAGCGCGACGTGCCCGGAATCATCGCCAGACATTGCACGCAACCGATCTTCAGCGCATCAGCCCATTTCATGTCGTCTACATGGTCGACACTCACTGCATGATCGCGCTGCTCGGCCCACAACATCACGATACCGCCCACGACCAGGGCAACGGCAACGGTGATCGGGTTGAACAGGTATTCATGAATCGTGTCGGCGAATAACACGCCGAGAATGACCGCCGGGAAAAAGGCGATCAGCAGATTGCGAGTAAAACGTTGCGCATTATTCTGGGTCGGCAGGCCTTTGACGATTTCGAAGATCTTCGGGCGAAATTCCCAGACCACGGCCAGAATGGCGCCCAGTTGAATAATGATGTTGAACGCCATGGCGCGTTCGCCGCCGAACTCCAGCAAATCGGCAACAATAATCTGGTGGCCCGTACTGGAAATGGGCAGGAACTCGGTCAGGCCTTCTACCGCCCCGAGTATCAGCACCTTGAACAAGGTCAGTAAATCCATTAATCCTCCGTCGGCACGCTCTTTTACGGCGCGCCGTTAAATGCATTCAGGCATTGAGTATCTGAAGTAAAACAATTGGCAGATGCATACCCATTGCCCGACTCGGGGACGGAGAATATGTCTTATCAAAAGCCACACTCAAGGCATGTTAATAAACGTCCGTATGTGAACTTGTCGACGTTATAGCCAAAAGACGGGCCGCCACATAAAATGTGACCCAGCTCACACTGCTCTGATACGTATGCAGTTGAGTGGTGGCCAAGGGACATAAAAACAGGTCGCGATAATTACAAAATAGTGGCACCATTCCATATTGCCACCATCTAAAGCCCCCAATTTCGTTAGTTAACAGCCCCGAAAAAATCAACTAAAAGCTTGAATCGCTTAATTATTGTTAGAAAACTCGGGAGCCACGTCTAAAATCCGCGCAAATGTTACCAATTGTCAGTCACAGACGAGAACCGGTGCTTTAACATCCCGATGTCAGCACCTTATTCGAGTCAATGCATGATGCTCACAGGTAACTTAGCGACTAGAAGCCCGCGCCGCACAAGCGACGAACCAGGTGTTCTCACTCTGGGTCGTACCCGTGGCGTGGCTGAACACTTTAGCGCGCTAATCGCCAAGCACGTGCAGTCTGATCTGGCCATTGAGGCCGACTCTTACGCTAGTTCATATCAGCAAAATGAATATCACGGCTTGTATCGGGCCATATTCATTGTCATCGACAGCCCTCAGGCGCTTGAAGACAACCTGGCATTGGTGGAAAGCCTGCGCAGCGATAACTTGAAGCCGATCATTTGTGCGGTGATCACCGGGCGCGGCGCGTTCAACAAGATCAAGTATTTCCTGGCCGGCGCCGACTTCTGTATCAAACTCAATACCTTGTCCGATGAAAGCGGTGACCTGCTGGGCGAATTCTTCAACAGTGAAGAATGGCAACGCGATACCAGCCTGGTGCTGGACCCTACCCGCATTTGCCTCTCGGACACCAGCAAGAAACTCGATATTTCCTTTGCCGAAATGAAGATCCTGCAAGCCTTTGCGCAGACCGGCAATCACATTCTCAGCCATGATGAAATCGCCAGCATCATGGGGCTCAACACCCATTTCTACGATCCTCGGGCGCTGGAAAAATCCATCAGCCGCTTGCGTGGGAAAATCAAGGACGTGTACGGTACGAACGCCATACAGAGCATTCGCGGGTATGGCTATCGTCTGATGCGGGGGTTGATCTCGACCGCCTGATTCAGGGAATCACTCTTTTTGCAGCTTACGAGGGAACGTCTGATGCAACGCACTAAAAATCCGATGTCTCACTGTTTTAACTGCGTCACATATCTAATAAAAAGCTGTCAATTGCATGAGCGCTGCAACACTTAAACATAACAATAAACCATTACTCTAAAAGCAGACCGAGTGGAACTTATCGAGGGCCATTATTGGGCCCAGACCCTGTCTATCGATTATTTCCGAGGAAAACATTGCTCGCCTGCCCATTATTTTTTTCGCCAAATTTGGTGTGTACTTTAGGAGAGAGACATGGAAACCAGCACAACCCTCCCAAGAAAATACTTTGTTGTCGTGACTAATAGCCCGGCGTCGCAACGTGAACTTGAGAACATCCTCTCCAGCGAGCGTTTCAATTCGTTTGGCACGTCTCAGGCACAAATGTTTATTGAAGGTGTTGCTTCGCCCTCTTCCACTCCGATGCTGATGGAGTTCACTTACCCACGCGGCACAAGGAAGCATGTCGCACGCAGCATCGAACATGATACCCAGCGCATATTGGCCACCCTCGAATCGGAATGGCTGGCCGCACAATCGGCGCATTCATTTCACAATTCCACGGCCATGTCCGAAAACCCCACCGATACTTCCCGCACGATCGAATCCGACACGCCGTGCACCGAAGCCTGGCATCTGGACAATGATCAGGGTGCATTGACGAAAGAAGGCGTCGAAATCAGTCTCACCGGGCTCGAAACCGCACTGGTGCGCAAAATGCTTCACCATGAAGAGCGTGTTGTCAGTCGCGACGATCTGATCCTCAGCATCGGCCGCGAGCCGGAACAATACCGGGGACTGGAAATGTGCCTGAGCCGTCTTCAAGACAAGTTCAAGAACGCCAGCAACGGTGAACGTTTGTTTCGCGCCGTGCGCAATCGCGGTTACTGCCTGATCCAGGAAGTTGTTGCCTAAACAACATTCCTCACGCCAAGACAAACAGATACAAGTGCGATTACAAAAATAAAAAAGCACTCTGTTTGGTTTCACCCCTCCCTGGTTATACCCGCCGCCTGACCCCACCTACGATAGCAAACACAAGATTGATTATTCACCCCCTGCCTTTCGACCTTTTCTAACGTTTGAATATTGAAAATTCAAATAAGTTGGCACTGTGCCATCTTGTTAGAACTCGTCAGACAGCATCCCCGGCAATAACTTAGTCTATTGACTGATGACAGTTCCGCATACCGGCGTTGTTACCTCAGGACACTGGCTCAAACAACAATAACAAGTCTGCTTAACAACTCGGATTTCTACTGTCGAAACCTGAATGGACGTCTTTTGGGGATATCGTATGGATCTTTCTCTTCGTATCAATCGAAACACCGGCCTCAAGGGACTGACCTTTTGGGGCCAATGGGCGCTGGCACAGAGTTTCATTGTTTCACTGTTGTTCTTTCTGGCTGAACAGCACACCGGAACCGTCGAGTTCTATTACCGGATGTGCACGATCCTCGCGGTACTGGCGTCGGTTCCGGCCTATACATTCAGCGGCGCGTATCGAAAACGAGACAACTATCTGACCGGGCTGGGACGGCTGTTCATGGGTTGGTTCATGACCATGGCCGGGTTGGCGTTCATCGCCTTCATCTGCAAGGCCGATGCACTGTTCTCCCGTCAGGTCATCCTTGAATGGGCGGTGTACGGTTTCCTTGGCCAGGCACTGCTTTACGCACCGCTGCATGCGTTCTCGAAGTTCTACCAGCGTTCGCGCAAAAGCGAACACAAGACCTTGATCGTCGGCACCGGCGAACTGGCTCTGGGCCTGGCGAAGAAGTTGAGCCAGCACGAAAACCTGCCGCTGGTCGGCCTGGTCAGCAACGGCGATACCCCTGGCCTGGAAGCGGATGCCCCACGCGTCGTCGGCGCTCAGGACGAACTGCTCGAACTGATCCAGGCTCACGACATCCGCCGCTTGTACATCACATTGCCGCTGTCGGAAGCCGCCAAAATCGAAGCGATGTATGTCGACCTGCTGGATGCCAACGTGGACGTGGTCTGGGTGCCGGACCTGAACAGCCTGACGCTGCTCAACCATTCGGTGAAAGTCGTGGACGGTCTGCCGGCGATCTACCTCAACGAAAGCCCGCTGACCAGTCGCCCGACCGCTGCGCTGAGCAAGAGCCTGGTGGAAAAAGCCGTCGCCCTGTTGGCCATCATTCTGTTGAGCCCGGTGCTGCTGGCCGTGGCGTTGGCGGTGAAGCTCACCTCGCCGGGCCCGGTGTTTTTCAAGCAGGATCGCCACGGCTGGAACGGCAAGGTGATCAAGGTCTGGAAATTCCGCTCGATGCGCGTGCACGATGACCGTGAAGTCAAACAGGCCAGCCGCAACGATTCGCGCATCACTCCGGTCGGTCGCTTCATCCGTCGCACGTCACTGGACGAGCTGCCGCAACTGTTCAACGTGCTGCAAGGCCACATGGCACTGGTCGGCCCACGTCCGCATGCCGTGGCGCACAACAACTACTACTCGGGCAAAATCCTCGCCTACATGGCCCGTCACCGAATCAAACCGGGCATCACTGGTCTGGCGCAGATCAGCGGTTGCCGGGGTGAGACAGATACCCTCGACAAGATGGAAAAGCGCGTCGAGATCGATCTGAAGTACATCAACAACTGGTCGCTGTGGCTGGATGTGAAGATCCTGGTGAAGACGCCGTTCACCCTGTTGTCGAAGGATATTTACTGAGACGCAGGGCTTGAGAAGGCAACACCGCAAGGGGACGAGAGTCCCCTTTTTTGTGGGCGGGATTTGGGGGTTGGTCGTGGCTGTATCAAGATTCCCCTTCACCACAAACAAAAACGGGAGCCCACAGGCTCCCGCTTTAACTCCCCGCTCCCCCGAACCTACTCGGTAATCTTCCCGAAGTTGCGGTAGAACATGTCCCCTTCCCGACTGTCCGTCATCGAATGCAGCTGGAAGCTGCGGTTGAGCCGCGCACCACCGTCACGGGTCAGCGGTGCCCACACCAGGTTGGCGCGGCGCATGGTCGACATGCTCATCATTTCGTCGAACGGGATCGACAGGTACAGCCCCTTGTCGAAACTACCCTCGCCATACTCGGCGCTGCCAGCAGTGGTGATGGTCGCCCAGGCGCCAAAGCGCACGCCGTTGAAGAACTCGCGGGAGATATCCACCGTGCCGCCAAAGTCGCCGGCCAGATAACGCCCGACGCTGACGGCCGCCAGCGTGTCGAACGGCAGATCGGTGTAGCCGGTGATATGGCCGGTCCAGACCGAGTAATCACGCAGGCCGAAACCCTGATCGAACTCACGCTGACGCACGTAGTTCAGGTCCGCGCCGATCGACCAGCGCTTGCCGGTCGGACGAAACAGCACCTCGCCCCCGACCCCGGCGAACATCGACTCCAGATAACCGCCGTAGACCATGCCGTACAGATCCTTGTCCAGTTGCTCGGCGTGGCTGACCTGGAACAGCGGCATGGTGGTGTCCGACGTGGTCAGGTACTGACGCAAGTCGGTGCGCACACGGGGCAGGCCGCTGGGTGCGTCGTATTTGAACTTGTCGAAGTTGTTGATCAGGTTCTGACTGAGCAAACCGTTCCACCAGGTGTTGCGGTTGAAGCGGTACTCGGCGTCCAGATCCGCTGTGAACTGATAGAGCAAGCCATCGGGGCCGCCGACGTTCTGTTTGAAGCCCAGGCCGACGCCGTAATTGAAGTGCTGCGGCGCTTCGCTGTAGAGGGTTTTCTCGTTGCGCGGCATCGCCGGGTTGATCTCGGTGGTGCGGTGCAGCGATTCCAGCGGCTCTTCGTTGTTGATCACTTCGCGGAACGTCTGCCGGGGCACGCTGGTTTCTTCCAGCGGCAGGTCGTAGCGCTTGTTGACCACGGTGAACCAGTCGATGTCGTCGTTGACGCTGTTGTCGAGAATCCGGCTCGCGCGGCCGACGGCCTTGGGCGAATGGAAATAACGCTGCTGCTCGCCGTAGACGATCAGTTCGGAATCGCGCTGGGTGATGCGCTCGACCTTGTAGCCGGCGTTCTGCTGCAAGCGGCGCGACACGTCGGCCCAGTTGACCTCCTCCATCGTCGTACTCGGGGCCTTCGCCGGCAGCGGTTCGGCCGGTGGGTCGAAGGTTTTGGCCGGGGCCTTGCGACTGACGAAATTGGTGTGGAACGTGATGCCGAACATCGCCGTGTTACCCCGCTCCCAGGCCGCGCTCACATCGACGGAATCGGTCACCTTGAACACCGCGCCAAGGTTGATCGGCGAGTCCTGCTTGATGATGTTGTCCTTGGGCTCGTGCTTGTAGTCGTTGCCATCGTATTCGAGTTTCAGGCTGAGGCGATCCCAGGGCGTCTGGTAACTCACGCCGCCGAAAAACCCAGGTTTGCCGCGAAAGTACGACCCGGCGTTGACGTCACCGGTGCCTTCCAGGTCTGGTCTGGTTTTGAAGCGATCACTGGCCCAACCCAGCGGGTTGTCGAAATCGCCGCGATTACCGATGTAACCCCAGGCGATGCCGGCGCTGAAATCGAAATTGTCATAGCGTTTGTTGGCGACGAAGAATTCACTGGCAAACAAACCGGTACCACCGATGTCTCGAAAGCCCAGCGCCACTTCCGGCGCCCAGTGGCTTTCCTGCCACAGCCGGACCTTGGCGTCGACCGCCTTGTCCTTATAGCTCTGGCTGCCGCTCAGCGCTTCGGAACCGTACGGACGGTTGGTGATGGCGGTGTAGCGAAACGAACCTTCCAGCCAGTCGAGCGGCTGCAACGAAACGCTGTATCGGCTGTACGGTTCGGTGCGGTTGGCGTTGACACTCAACTCACCGGCGGGCGACATGCGCGCGGTCGGGGTCTGCAACAGACCGGCGCCGCCGAAGTCATTCTGGGTAATGCGTGGCTCGGCATGCACCAGGCTACACGGCAGTAACAACACAGCTGCAAAACGCAAATTCAACGAACCACCTCAGCCAACTGCGTGGCAATCAATTCGGCCAACTGCTGATTCAGTTCAGGGACAGGCGGATCCAGATCATCGTTTTTCACCGGCACCAGAATCTTGCTGCCGGCCACGGGCATCTGCCCGCTCTCGCGGTTCCAGTGGGCGATGCCGACCCGCCGCGATTCGCCGTTGGGCTGGATCAGCCACAGGTAATCGGCATCGGCGTCGGCCTCCAGCAACGTGCAGCCCTGCAGATATTCGCGGGCCTCCTGCAACGGCTGATAAGGCAGGCGGCACGGCTCGGCGACGGCGCCCAGCACTTCGACTTCATCGACCCGTTTCGGGTAGATCAGTTGATCGCCATCGTCGAGACGGATGTTGCGGGCGAAGCCGACTTCCACCGCCACCGGATCGAGATCGGCGATCTGCCGTCCGGTCACTGGCATCTGTCGGACCTGCTCGGTCAGGCGCTGGGCCAGCGCCGCACGACTCGGCTTGTCAAACAGCATCGCCATTCGATGCAACACATCCAGATCGAACAGCACGCCGACCTTGAGTCGCGTCTGTTCTTCGAGCAGCGACTGACGCAACAGAACGCCCGCCAGCCAGTAGCCTTCGGCGTTCGGTACGGCCTCGCCGATCACATCGCGCAAACGCCCGCCCGCCGGCAATTCGATCGGGCCCGGGTTGGCGACATCACCGCTGACGATGACCGCTGCCTCGCTGATCCCGGTGAGCAACATCAAGCACGCCGAAAGCGCTCTGAGCCGCTTCACGGGACATGCCTGCGGTCAGGGGTCAGTTGCACGATCCTGACCCGCAACTGCGAGGTCAGTTGCTGTTCACTCTGCACAATGAAGCCGTCCACCGGATCGACCCAGTAACGATTGGTCGCGCGCAGGCCGATGGCCGGCGCATCAATCTGCTCGTCGACACGCAGCACGGTGTATTGCTTGTCGAGAATCTCGAGGGTTTCCAGGGACTTTCGGGAGAAGCGGCTGTTGAGGATGATCCCGACTTCCTGGCCCTTGTAGAGGTCGATCCAGCGGCGGCTGGTGTAGCCGTCGGTGATCTGGTGCAGACCCCGTTTGAACGGCGAGTCATCGGACAGGCGCGTGCCGTCCAGATCGCCCTCCACGCCCAGGCCGATGCTGCGCATCGCCAGGCCGTCGCGCATCAGCAGCACCTGCTTGCCGGAGGCGACCCAGAACTGCAGATCCTCGCGCTCACGCACCAGCGCCAGCACCCCGGAACCGGACGGCGTGGTCAGTTTGAGCTGGGGATACTTGACCCCGGCCACCTGCTGCGCCGACACATCGAGTTCATCCGGTCCGATGACCGACGCCTTGAGGTTGTTCAACGAAGCGCTCATCAACGGATTGCAGCCACTCAATAAGACGGCCGCCATCAGGCACACGCCCACTTTCAACGTTTTCACAGTCGGCGGCCTTATTTGCTGTTGTTACTGTATTCGCTCCAGTTCTTCGCAGCGGAAGCCCCCGTCCCGACAATCGATGCCGACGGCACCAACTGGCTGATCAGGCGATTCCAGCGAGTCACGTTGGCAGGCCCGACATAGACCACGTCCTGAGGCCGGACTTCGAAGTGCGAAGCGAGCGCCATGGCGGTCGGCGATTCGGCTTCCAGCTGGTAGATTTTCGCCGGCTCCACGTCGAGGTTTTCCACCCCGCGAATCACATACACGGCGTTGCCGTTGGAGGTGGTCTGGCTCAAGCCGCCGACCGACCCGAGCACGTCGGACAGGTTCATGGTGGCGGTCTTGAAACTCAGCGCACGGGGCTGGTTGACCTCGCCCATCACGTAGATGCGCTTGTTGTCGTTGTACGGCAGATACAGCTGATCGCCTCCCTTGAGGTAGACGTTCTGCAATTCGGAATCCTGCTGATTGAGGGCGTCGAGATTGAGCGGATAGACCCGCCCGTTGCGCGTCAGCATCAGCCCGGACAAATCGGCATTGTTGGTATCGACACCGGCTGAACCAAGGGCTTCGACCACGCTCAGCGGGTTGGTCGAAATCGCCTGGGGGCCGGCCTTGGTCACGGCGCCCGAGACCACGACTTTCTGGCTGGCGAAACGCAGCACCGCGACATCCACTTGCGGCTCGGCAATGAACGCCGAGAGACGTTGCTCGATGTCCGAACGCAGTTGCTGGATGGTTTTGCCCGCGGCCTGGACTTCCTTGATGTACGGGTAATACAACGTGCCGTCGGAGCGCACCAGACGGCCGTTGGCATCGATCTGCTGTTGCGCACCCGAAGGGGCGGTCAGCTCGGGATGATCCCAGACCGTGATGTACAGCACATCATTGCTGCCGATGCGATATTCGGCCGGGGTCGCCAACAACTCCGCCGGCACCGACTCCCGCTTGTGCGTGGCGCGGTTCATGGCGATGAGCTTGGGGGTGATCTGAATGAGCTCGACCCGGCTGCTTTCGCTGGCGCCCTGGCGCGTGATGCTACTGGTGCTCAGGTACTGGCCGGGGGAGAACATGCAACCTTGCAAAGCGATACTTGCCAACAATAAAAGAGAAAAACGACGGTTCATAATGGCACTACGCTATTCAAGGGCGAATCCAAAACAAAGTCACCCGACTTTCGTCGGGCGACCTTGTACTGCACCAACAGATACTTCAGTTAGTTGTGCGTGCCGGTTGTACCCGTGGTACCGGTGGTACCCGTTGTACCGCCGTTGGCACTTCCACCACTGTTGGACGCCGCTACAGCACTGGCGACCATGGCAGTACTGGCAGCAGGCGCTGTAGAAGCCGCGACACTGCCAGATACATTGGTCACTGCTGTAAGCGGCGCTTCAGCTGCGGATGCCCAGTTGCTCAACATCGTCAACAGGGCAATCGCCATCACTTTTTTCATATCAACTCCTTTCTAACATCGCACCTGAACATCGGGTGTTCGTTAGAGGTGGTAGAGTTCAAGTCGCAAAAAGCGCGAACAAGATCCGTTGTTCTTTCACAGTCTTACCCAACTGATAAAAGTCGAACGGCAGGTTTATATCTACGGACTTGTAATAGGCATTGCCAGTCTAATTTCCCGACGATATCTAACAACCTGACTGAAACTAACATTGCACTAAAACGCCATCATCCCTGATAACCCCGGGGATGATTCGATTGCCAGCGCCACGTGTCGGTGACCATGTCCTGCAAGTTGCGGGTGGCTTTCCAGCCGAGTTCCTTCGCCGCCTTGGAGGCGTCGGCCCAGCTCTCGGCAATATCCCCGGAACGCCGTGGCATCACCCGGAACGGCACTGGCTGCCCGCACGCCTTCTCAAACGCCCGCAGCACCTGCAACACGCTGTAGCCGTCGCCGGTGCCGAGGTTCCAGGTATGAATGCCGGTGCGGTCGGCGATGGTTTGCAGGGCTTTCAAGTGCCCGTCCGCCAGATCCACCACATGGATGTAATCGCGCACGCCGGTGCCGTCGACCGTCGGGTAATCGTCGCCGAAGATCGACAATTCCTTCAGGCTGCCGACCGCCACCTGGCTGATGTAAGGCACCAGATTGTTGGGGATGCCGTTGGGATCTTCGCCCATCTGCCCGCTGTGATGTGCGCCAATCGGGTTGAAGTAGCGCAGCAGCGCGATGCTCCAGCGCGGTTCGGACTGGCACAGGTCGCGCAGCACGTTCTCGACGATCAGCTTGGACTGGCCGTAGGGATTGGTCGGAGTGCCGGTCGGGAAATCCTCGCGGATCGGCATCTGCGCCGGCTCGCCGTAGACCGTGGCGGACGAGCTGAACACCAGCCGGAACACCCCCGCCGCTGCCATCGCCTGGCACAGCGTGATACTGCCGCTGACGTTGGTTTCGTAGTATTCGAGCGGCTTGCGCACGCTCTCGCCCACGGCCTTGAGCCCGGCGAAATGCAGCACGGCATCGATGGCGTGCTGCTGGAAAATCCGGTCCAGCAGGGCCCGGTCACAGACATCCCCGCGAATCATCAGCGCACTTTTGCCGCAAATGGCTTCCACCGCGTGCAATGCCGCGTCGCTGCTGTTGCAAAGATTATCCAGAACTACAACTTCGTAACCTGCTTCAAGTAGTGCAAGTGTGGTGTGCGAGCCGATATAGCCGGCGCCACCCGTTACCAGAATCTTCATAGCGCGGTCCATAGTGGGAAAAGTGCCAACTCGCGTGTCAAGCCCTGTTTGTTTAATGTGTGCCTTGATTCACACAAACAGGGCGACAACAACCAGAAACAAAAACAGTTCAATCACTGGCTATAAATATTTTTACAAGCCAAACTGTATTGCCTGGTACTTATTAGCACTCCCGCGCATTCATCACTATCAACGGATGCCGACTAAAAATAACCAATAACTGTCAAACCGACATCTCATAACATTGTCGTGTTTTACACTCATTGCTATTTGCCACCTCTCTCCCGAGTCAGGTATTAAAGTACAGCTTCAATAACTTGCAACTTTTCGTTATTGCAATAAACGATGGCAGTGCGCCATGAATGACCAGGAAACTTTTATGATCCGTAAATGTTTGTTCCCCGCTGCCGGTTATGGCACGCGTTTCTTGCCGGCCACCAAAGCCATGCCCAAGGAAATGCTGCCGATCGTCAACAAGCCGTTGATCGAATACGCCGTGGAAGAAGCACGGGACGCCGGCCTGCAACACATGGCCATCGTCACCGGCCGGGGCAAGCGCGCACTGGAAGACCACTTCGACATCAGCTATGAACTCGAACACCAAATTCGCGGCACCGAGAAAGAGAAATTCCTGGCTGGCACTCGCGAGCTGATCGACACCTGCACGTTCTCCTACACCCGTCAGGTGGAAATGAAAGGTCTGGGCCACGCGATTCTCAGCGGTCGCCCGTTGATCGGTGACGAGCCCTTCGCCGTGGTGCTGGCGGACGACCTGTGCCTGAACCTCGAAGGCGACGGCGTTCTCACCCAGATGATCGAGCTGTACAGGAAATTCCGCTGCTCGATCGTCGCCATCCAGGAAGTCCCGCGCGACCAGACTCACAAGTACGGCGTGATCGCCGGTGAGGCGATTTCCGACGGTATTTACCGGGTCAACCACATGGTGGAAAAACCGGCACCGCAAGACGCACCGTCGAACCTGGCGATCATCGGCCGTTACATCCTGACGCCGGACATCTTCGACTTGATCGCCGACACCCAGCCGGGCAAGGGCGGCGAAATCCAGATCACCGACGCCCTGATGAAACAGGCGCAGAACGGTTGCGTGCTGGCCTACAAGTTCAAGGGCCTGCGCTTCGACTGCGGCGACGCCGAGGGTTACCTGCAGGCGACCAACTTCTGCTACGAGAACGTTTACCTGAAGGGCCGCTGAGCGGCCCCCATTGATCCATCGCGGCACGCACATCCAACGAGGCAACCATGAACATTGCACAACATTCCGCAGAGATTGAACGTGAGGTGGACAACCTTGGGGTGATGAGCTGGTTATCCCGCCATCAGCCATTGCCCAGCGCCAATGGACCGTGGCTGGGCACTCTGCTGCTGGTCGATCGCATCGGCGTGTTTCCCTCCTCCGGGGACATTCGCCGACCGATGCGCGATCCCTGGCCCCTGCTCGCCCACCTGAAACGGATCTACAGCGAACAGGCGCTGGAGGTCGATGACCGCGACGGCCTGAAAGTGATTTTCAGCGACTGGCGTTTTCGCGTGCGGATCTGCTGCAACGACCCGGCGATCATCGTCAACGTGGAAACCCGTTGCGTGACGCAGTTGATGCCGCAGAAAACCGAAGAGCTGCTGAGTCATCTGGATCTGTTCGACAACTGACGGCTATTTCGAAGTCTCGCCACAGTTGTCCTGTGGCGAGACTTTTTGCTGTCCGCCCACGACCCAACGATAGAAGTAATCGGCAATCACCCGCCCGCCGGTGGCCGGCAGCGGATGAATCTTGTCGGGCCCGATCATGGCCGCCGCGTAGCGTTTGACGTCGGTGCCGAACGCGCATTGCAGATTGGCATAACCCAGGTGCTGCGCACGGGCCCAGGGCTCGATGACCTGCGCATACGCCGACATCGGATAGGCGCTGGAGCGGGTGGTGTCCTGACGCAGGATCAGGTTGATGCTCGCCGCCGGTTGAATCTCGCGGAGCATGCCGACCAGACCCTGAACATTGTGCAGATACTGCTCGGGCTTCACGCCAAAACCCTGATCGTTGCCACCGAGCATGATCAGGTAAATGTCTGCGGGAATCTTCGAGACCACGGCTTTCCACTGCGCCTGCCAGCGAGCATCGTCGTGGTAGAAATCAGCGGACGCCGCGCCGGACGCGGCCAGTTTCGATACCCGAACTCCGTTCTGATCGTTGCTCAGCCACAGGCCGAACAAGGTCGGCGCGCCCTTCAGCACTTCCAGTCTGAAAGCCCAATCGGTGACGGCCGATGTGCCGGTCAGCGGGACTTCCTGAACGCCCTCGCCTGCGAGTTTCAACGGTTGCCAGTCAGCGGAAGGTGACCAGCGATAACGCAGCTCACTGGGCTCACCGTTGCCGAGGTAAAGCAGTTTGGCCTGAGTGACGGCGGTGTTGATGGCGGGCGTCGGGCTGGCCTCGACTTGCAGCCAGGCGCCGGGCCGACCAGTCAGGGTGCGGCTGTCGGGGCTGGCCTGGCCAAGGCCGGAGACCTGCCAGTCGCCGCCGAAATACTTCTCGCTGCTGCGGGTGTACTTGAAATGCGTGCCGCCCAGCGCTGCGCCGTGGTTGAAGCCGACATAACCCGGCCCGGCAAACCCGACCTCCCCGGCCACGCGTTGCACCAGTCTGTTCAGGTAGAAATCCTGCCCGGCGCTGTAGCTGTCGCCGATCACCGAGATCGACAACACCTTGCCGGCCTTGCCTTCACGCCACTGGCCAAACCGCTGGCGAGCGTCGCCGACTTGCACCACCGACGCCGCTACCGGCGGAACATCATCAACAGCCAGCATGGATCGCTTCCTTCATCGGGTCTGCGCCACCGGGGCAATGGGCGCCGGCGGTTTCTTTTTCGTCGCGGCACGCTCGCCAAGAAACAGCACGGAGGTGAAGTTGAACCGGCTGAAAATCATCGACAACACCACCGGCCCGAGCAAGCCACACATCACGCCGCAGAACACCAGCACGCTTTCGTCTTTCACACCGAGGCGGCCAAGGATCGAGCGCGAAGTAGCGGCGAACAACACATGAAACAGGAAAATCGCGTAGGAATAACCGCCGAGCCAGGTCAGCGCCTTCGAGCGCATGTCACTCGACAGCAACGCAATGCACGACACGCAGCCCACGGTCAGGCCGATCAGGCTGCGGCGGTCGACGATCAGCTCGCGGTCCACCGCCGCCACGTACAGCAGCGTCAACGAAATCAGCACAAACACCAGCGGACCGATCACCTTGAACGTTTGCTTCAGCTCGCTGACTTTCTCCTGGCCGATCATGCCCGCCACGAAGAACGGCAGCAGATAAATCGCCCCGTTGATGCCAAACGCGTCCAGCGCAAACGGCGGCAACAGGAACACCGCCGCCGCAAACGCGAACAACAGGTACAGACGCGTCGGCGTGCGCAGCAAACCGCGCCATTCCAGCAGGCCGACAAACATGAAAATGATGAACACCGCCTGCAGGAACCAGAAGTGGTTGATCGGCACATAGAACGACAACAGCGCATCCATCACGCTGACGTCCTTGTTCACGCCCGGCCCCACCGCCTGCAGCACCGAGAACGGCACCCCGACGCAAAACAGCGGCACGATCAGGCGCCGCACCTTGCCGCTGAAGAATGCCGAAAAGTCATTGTTGCGAATCTTGTAGATGGAGTAGATGTAGCCGGAGATGAAGGTGAACAGCGGCATGCGCACGTACACCATCGAATCGGCGATCACCCGGAACGGCGAGCCGATGTCGATTTTCAAACCACCGCCCAACGGCCCGATCACGTGATAGAGCACCAGCAACAGGCACGCCAGGCCACGCAGGGTTTCGATCTCCAGGGACTTTTTCTTGCTCGACATAAAGCACCCGCCTCAATTCAGAATTCTTGATTCAACCTTCACCGGTTTGTTCGCCCGCAGCATCAATCCCAGGCCCACGAACAACACCGGCACCACCATCGAAAAGTGCCGGGCGAACGAGCCGAAGTCCGGCTCGAACAAGCCTTGAACCAACAGGAACGCCAGCGGAATCGCGATCAGTTCCTTGGGTTTGGTCTGGATCGGCGCGCCCTTGTAATCGGTCGAGGTGATGACTTTGAACAGCAGCAGCGCAGTCATGATCATCAACGCCACGAAGATCACCTGACCCGGCCCGGACAGCAGGATCAGCTCAACGGGGAACGATAACCGGAAGAAAATAATCATCGAGTCCAGGGCCTGCGAGACGAAGTCGCTGCCACTGAGCCATGAGACGATCAGCGATTTGGAACCCTCCTCGCCCGCCGTGCGCAATTCGTTGTTGCTGGCGCGAATCGACGACACCGGAAAGCCCAGCGCCAGCTGGATCGCCATCGCAACCGCCAGGTAGAACAGGAACAGCATCAGGAAGAAGGTCGTGCGCGACACATACTTCTTCATCACGCAGACGCCGACCCAGGACAGCGAAAACAGAATCCAGTACGGCCGGATCAGCACGCCGTAGATCGCCGCCGAGAGGAAAAATCCGCCGCGATATTTGCGCGTCAGCGAGCTGAACAGAATGCTCAGCACCGCCACCGACACGATGATTTCCTTGGTCAGGTTTTCCAGGAAAAACGAACGGACGACACCCCACAGGCACAGGGTGCCGAAGATGGCCAACGGCATGCGCCGGAACACCACCACGGGAATGGCCGTGAGGAAAAAGTTGCAGAACATTCCGTAGGCCCAGGCGTTGGTCAGGTTGATTCCGGTGGGCCGCAGCAGGAATGCCGAACACTCGTAGGACGAGCGATCCGGCGAGAACGGGTTCCAGAAATTGCAGTTGTCGGCCCGGGCGTAGGACGACCACAGGGTCATCGCGTCCGGGCCCGGATCGCGGGGAATCAGCAGCGGCATGGCCACCGACAGAAACAGCCCGGTGAACAGGATCAGGAACGACAGCGACGAATCGAGACGGCGGCCGCGAAACTCGATGCACGGCAGTTTCAGGCCCATGACACGACAGCCTTTTTTGCGCGCGTGGCGCGGGTCAGCAGGGCAATCACGCCGAGCTGCACGATGATCGCGAAAACGTTGCCCCAGGCCGCGCCGTAAATCGAATAGTGCTTGATCAGCAGGTAACTGACCGGCACTGAAACCAATAGACAAATGGCCGCGCTGGCGAGGGAGACCCGACTGTTTTTCGACGCAATCAACCCGCCCCAGACGATGTCGCCAATGGCACGCAGGGCGAAGGAAAAAATCAGCACGCCGAGGATGCCGTTGTCCGGACGCGGAACGCTGGTGGCGACGTAATCAAGCACCACGTTGAAAAACAGATAAATGCCCACCGCGACCGCCGCCGACACCGCCAGCGAGCGCGCGACCCATTTGTTCACGAACAACTGCCTGACCGTGAACGGTTGCTGATCGGCCTGATAACGCTTGGCGAGCAGCGGAATGCCGACCACCGCTACCACCGCGTAAGACAACGCCTGCAAGGTGTTGGCCGCCGACCACGCGTACACATATTTACCGAGGCTGGCGTAGGGTTCGAGGTCGATGATCAGAAAGCGCTCGGCGTACTGACTCAGCGCGATAAGGCCAGTGCCGAGGTAAAACGGCAACCCGGCTTTCCACACGGCCGCCGTCGCCAGCGTCCCCTCCTCCCGGCCGTGATGGACCTTCACCACGATCAGGTAACCGGCGACGATCACCAGCACGTTGGCGATGACCCACAGCCACAATACGCTGGCGATTCCGGACACCCAGCCGAGCGCCATTCCACCCACAGCCAGCAGCGCCCAGAGCCCGGTCTTGATGAAAAACAGCAGCGCACCCGCCGTGGCTTTCTGCGCGGAAAACACGAACGAGTTGATCTCGAACGACAGGTGTTCGGTGAGCAGTACCAGCGTCACGCAGGCGATCAGCGCGGTCGTCGCTTCCAGCGACTGGAACAGCGAATAGATCACCACCGTCAGCACCGACAACGCCAGGCCCACGGCCAGGTACAGCAACAGCACCTTGTCCACGACCCGGCGCGAACTGCCGCCCACGCTGATCAGCCGGTTGATTTCGGAACTGAAACCGACGCTGTAGAACTTCGACGCGATCAACGAAGCCGCGACCACCACGCCGTAAAAACCCAGCGCCTCGTAACCGAGGTAATGGGTGATGGCGAGCACCAGCAAGAACTTCGCGCCCAGTGCCCCGCCCCGCAGCAACAGCCGGAATATCATCGAATGACGCCCTTGATGATGTCGTCCATGGCCACGGTTTTCGCCTCGATCTCGCGGCAGGTGTCGGTCAGGCGTTTGCCGAAATTCGACAGTGCGTCAGGCGCGTAAACCGTGTCGATGATGGTGTCGACATTGATGTCCCCGCCATTGATGACCCAGTCCTCGACGCCCATGTCCTGATAGGCACCGAAGCCTTTGCGTTCATAGCTGATGTGATACGCCGGCACGCCCGAGAGCAGCGATTCGATTGCGCCGTGCAGGCGTACGGAAATCACCAGGTCCGGCTGGTATTTGGCCAGCGTCGCCTTCAGCGGCAACAGGTCTTCGCTGATACCCAGTTCGCGATAAAACGCGCCGTCATCGTTACCCCGCACAGCGCTCTGTACGGCGCAGACCACTTTGCTTTTGTTCTTCAAACGCTGCAGCAGCACCTTCAGGTTGGCCACGTAGGCGAGCTTCTTTTCCTTGCTCCACGCCGGCGGTTTGCGCAGCACTACGCACACCGTCGCCGGTGTAGAGGCGCAGCGGGTGAACTTGGGTTGCTGAAGAATCTTGCCGGCCAGCGCCTGCACCGCGAGATCCGGAGCGCGGTAGACATTTTCACAGGCATCGAACAGCGCCGAGGAGCGGTTATCGCGCACGAACACTGCATCGGCGCTGGCGTAGTGGCCGACGATCTTGTCGCTGTCGCCGTGGAACGGCCCGATGCTTTGCGGCAGGTACACCGAAGGCACTTTGCTGAGGATCGCGGTTTCCAGTTGCTTGGCGTGGCCGAGTTTCAGCTTGATGTGTTCGAAGGCACTTTTCGAGCGCATGTAGCCGCCACCGACGCCGACGATCAGATCGGTTTTCTTCAACAGATCCGCCAACCCGGCGTACGACTGATTGAGGAATACCGCCTGCTTGACCCGGCCCAGGCCCTTGGCTGCCATGACCGGCGCGTCAAAACGCGGGTGCGGCAGGTATTTGAAGGAATCCGGATCGGAAGCCACGACGCTGATCGCGGTGTCTTCGCCAAAGTTGCGCTGCACCAGCGCAATGGCCAGATCGACCAGCAGACCATCGCCGGAATTGGAGGCACTGTAGCCATGCAAAATCGTTACGTTCATGAGCGGAGTTCTACTTAATAAGAGGGAGCGGAATACACGTCGTAGGTCTGACGGATCATCAACGCGGCGCTGAAGCGCTCGCGGACGATGCGTCGACCTTCGATGCCGAGGGCCGACAATGCAGGCTTCTGGATTTGCTTCAGCCGATCGGCCAGCGCCTGGTGATCCCCGGCGGGGAACACGTAACCGGACACGCCATGGGTGACCAGTTCGGGCAACGACGTGCAGTCGCTGGCGATCACCGGCAGGCCCAGCGCCATGCCTTCCAGCGGCACCATGGCAAAGCCTTCCCAGCGACTCGGGACGATCAGCGCATCGGCTTTCTGATACAGCGCGTGCACCTCGGTTGGCGTCACCCAAGGCAGATATTCCACGCCATCCAGCGGCGGACACTCGACGACGTCCTCGTTCACCGCACTGCCCACCACCGTCAGTTTCAGGTCGCTGCGCTGTGCTTCGGTGTAGGCCTTGAGCAACACGTCGAAGCCTTTCTGATAGTCGAGGCGGCCGACAAACAGCAGATGAATCGGTGCCGGATCGTTGACCTTGCGTTCGTCATTCTTGTGATCGATGCCGTTGTAGATCAGCGTCATGCGCTTGCGCTCGATGCCAAATTTCGCGGCCTTGTCCAGCTCGAACTGGCTGACGCAGATGATCCTGTCCGTGACCTTCTGCAGCACTCGCTCGATCCACGCATAGACTTTCTGCTTGATCGGCGAGCTTTCCATCAGGAACGAAAACGCATGGGGGCAGTAGACGATTTTCGGCTTGCGCCAGGGTCGCAGAAGCACGCACACGCAACGCCCGATCACCCCGGAAAAAGTGCTGTGCAAATGCACGACATCGGGTTTTTCCTTGAGCAGGACCCGCGCCAGTTGCCAGGCAAAACGCAGCAGCGACGGCACATTCCGCCCGCTGCGGGCGAAGGTGCGGATCTGCTGTTCATCGATGCCGTGCAGCTCTTTTTTCTGGTCGAGCGGGACCAGGTACACCAGCTCATAGCGCCCGTCTTCCGGCGCCGCCGAAATCGTGCGGATGACCGTCGCCACCCCGCCTTTGATCGTTTCCGCCACGTGCAGTATTTTTTTCACAACCCACCCACTTTCATGCCTGTAAGGACCATCCCCGAGATTCAGGACTGGTCGGACGCGTATTCGTAGTTGTAATAGCTGCCGTTGCCGTAATAGCTGGCCGCGCGCTTCTCGACGCCGTTGAACACCGCGCCCTTCAACTCGATACCGTTCTGGGCGAAACGCCGGATCGTCATTTCGATTTCCTTGGCCGGGTTTACCCCGAACCGCGCGACGATCAGGCTGATGCCGGCTTCGCGACCGACAATCGCCGCATCGGTCACGGCCAGTAGCGGTGGCGTGTCGATGATCACCACGTCATAACGCTCGCTGAGTTGCGCCAGCAGTTCGCGGAAATTGGCGTGCATCAACAGTTCGGAAGGATTGGGCGGGACCTGGCCACGGCTGATGAAATGCAGGTTGTCGACCTCGACCTTGTTGATCGCCTGATCGAGGGTGCAGCGCTTGACCAGCAGATCCGACAAACCGTTGGTGATCGGTGTGTTCAGCGTCTTGTGCAGATGCCCTTTGCGCATGTCGGCGTCGATCAGCACCACGCGCTGCCCGCTCTGCGCCATGACCGCCGCGAGGTTGGAAGAGACGAAGGTCTTGCCGACCTGCGGGCTCGGCCCGGAAATCATGATGCGGTTGTTGGTCGAATCCAGCGCTGCGAAGTGCAGGCAGGTACGCAGGCTGCGGATCGATTCGATGGACAGGTCCGTCGGGTTGCGCAGGGCCAGCAGATACGCCGGCGTGTCCGCTGCGACTTTGGCCCGGACTTTTTTGCTGTCTTCTTCCTGTTGCAGGGCGCTGTAGGGAATCGAAGCGTAGACCGGCAAGCCGAGCTGCTCGATGCCTTCCGGGCCTTCCAGGCCCTTGCTCAGGGATTTGCGCAACAGCACAAGCGCCACGCCGACGAAGGCACCGAGGAAAGTGGCGATCAACACGATCAGGGCTTTTTTCGGTTTGACCGGGCTGGTCAGGTCGACGTCCGCCGTATCCACCAGACGCACGTTGCCCACGGCACCGGCGCGGATGATGTCCAGCTCCTGGGACTTGTTCAGCAACTGGGTGTAGATCTGCGAGGCGACTTCGACGTCGCGAGTCAGGTTGAGCAGTTCCTGCTGCGTGGCCGGCAGGTCCTGAACCTTGCCTTCCAGGGAACGCTGTTGCTGGGTCAATTCACCGATCTGGGTCATCAGCGCACGGTAGGCCGGGTGCTGTTTGGTGAACTTGCGATCCATCTCTGCCTGCTGCAGTTTCAGCTCGGAAATCCGCGTTTCGAGCGCCACGGACTGGCCCAGCACCGATTGGGTTTCCAGCGAGATGTTCACGGTCTTGCCGTGGGTCTGGTAGGCGTTGAGCGCATCGCTGGCCTTGGCCAGATCGCGTTTGACCTGCGGTAACTGGCTTTGCAGGAAGGCCAGGCTCTGCGCCGCTTCGGCGGAAGTGCGGCGTACGTTCTGATCCACGTACAGCGAGGCGATCTTGTTGAGGATCTTCACCGCTTCGGCGGCATCGCTGCTGGCCAGGGCCAGACGGATGATCCCCGATTCCTTGCCTTGCTCGGAGATGTCCAGCGCGTCCTGATAGCCCTGAATGGTCACGATTCGCGGGTAGCGCACCACTTCGAAACGGGTCCCGGGGTTGGCCAACAGTTGCGCAACCTGCCCTTCCACGCCGTCCTGCGCGAAAGCCTCGCCCGCCACGCCATCGACCAGCAGGTTGTCGTTGTCGTCCAGCAACTGGAAACGATGTTGCTCGCCGGCGATCAAGGTGAGTTTCTTGCCCAGCAATTCCTTGGGCAGATTGAGCTTTGCAAACTCCAGGCGTTCACCGCCCCAGGCGTAGCTGCTCAGGCCGAAACGCGGCGGCGCGACGCTGAGTTCGGTCTCACCGCGATAGCGTCGGGAAAGGAAGCCGCCAATCAGCGGAAAGGTATTGGGGGTGACGTCGATGTCCAGGCGCAAGTCGTCGACCGTCTTGCCGATCACCGCGCGGGATTTGATGATGCCGATTTCGGTCACCGACGGCGATTGCCCGCCGAGCATGCTGTTGAGGTCGGAAAAACCGAGCATGTCGTTCTTCTTCGGTTCGACCTGCACCAGCGCGTTGGCCAGATACACCGGCGTGGCCAAAATCGCATAGGCCACACCGGTCATCATGAATGCGCCGGTGAACGCACCGATCAACCACTTCTGGTCGATCAGGCTGCCGAAGATGCCGAGAAGATCAATACTGTCTTGATCGTTGTCGCGGGTGCCGATTACTGACGGTAACTGCATAAGTCTTTCTTACCATTCACTGAACTGAAGAATATTCATCAACGCGCCAGGCGTTGCGCCCATGAGCTAACAGCATCTTCAATCAATGCATGGGCATGAATAAAAGCGGCTTGCCCCTGGCGATACGGGTCCTGTATTTCTCGTTCGCTCTGCCACTTGCCCAGCAGAAACACTTTGCCCCTGGCGTGAGAGGCAATCTTCAGTACTTGATTAACATGTTGTTTTTCCATCACCAGAATCAGGTCTGATTCATTGACGATGTCCGCTGTCAGTTGCCGCGCCTTGAACCCTTCGGCACTGTGGCCGCGTTCTTCCAGCACCTGGCGCGCGGTCGACTCCATGCCTTCGCCGACCCGCGCAGACAGACCTGCTGAGGTCACGCTGATCGCCGAGGGTGTCAGTGCATTGCGCAACAGAAGCTCCGCTGTCGGACTTCGGCAGATATTGCCTACGCAAACGACAAGAATCTTTTTGAACAAGGTTTACTTTCCCGTGTAATGTCAATCGGCCAACATGCCTTGCACATTCGAATGAACCCGCAAGACCTTCCTTCACTCGGAAATAGATTCACCCGTTAATACCGGTGCATTAAGTACCACGGCCTTTAAAAGTCCCCCAACCAGAATTACCGGACTAAAAATAACTGTGATTTTCAGGCGAAAGTTTTCCGACAAAAAATAACATTCGTGCACTTAGTGCCCCTGTTGCTCTCGAAACTTATGTAACGAGATAACCCTCAGCTAGATGTCATTCTCATCAGGAGAGCAGACATGAAATCAGCACATCTCAAACATCTAGGGGCAGCCTTGTTGATGCTTGGAGCAGCCGCCCAGGTTCAAGCCAGCGAGTTGTTCCCGGCGCTGCCAGCGAAAACCATCGGCGTTCAGGTCAAGATTCAGAATTTCACGGCGGCCGATGCCGAGCAGATCAAAGCCGCAGGATTCACTTTTGTCCGTTTCGGCGTCTGGAGCGACAGCCTCGGCGCCAAGGCCTATCAGAAACAGATCAGCGATGCGTTCGCGGCGGCGAAATCCGCAGGCCTGCCGGTTTTGATGACCGTCCGCGCCACTAAACCGTTGACTGGAGACCTCACGACTGCCGGCGAAGCCTTTGCCAACGCCGTCAGCGGGCTGGAAAAAGCCTGGAGTTCGCAACTGGTCGCCATCGAAATCTGGAACGAGCCGGATCTGGGCACCTACTGGCCGACCGGCAACTTCAACACCACGTTCGTGCCGTTCATGAGCGCCATGTGCAAAACCCTGCAGGGGCAACTCCAATCCACGCCTCTGGTCGGCTTTGGCTTCGCCCGGCCGCCCACCGCGGGATCGGCATCCACCGCGGCGCTCAACAGCCTCATCGAGGCTTACCCCAATTGCCTTGATGCCATTTCCTATCACCCTTACGGCATGACAGCCACGCAGATCAGCAATGCCCAGAATTTCATTCAGCAGAACTTCCACTTACCGGGTGTGATCAGTGAATGGGGGATTTCGGCGCTTGCCTCCAACGGTGGGCCGGACGGCCAGGCGACTAAAATCTCTGCGTTCATCGCCGATGTGAAAAGGCTCAAGATCCCGCTGACTTCCATCTACGAATGGAAGAACAGCGACTCGGGAAAAGATGATCGCGAGAAAAATTTCGGTCTGTTGACCTCAGACGGCCAACCGAAACCTGCTCAAACGGCAGTCAGGACACAATTGGAGCTCGAGTAGGCGCTGCAACAGGTCAGTTGCTTTGAACCTGTCGTCTGTTTTGGCATCGTATTGATCGATAACGCGCCCCGCCTTTCAAACAGCCGTTTTCAGGTTGTTGCCGCCGGGGCGCTCGATACGCCGACATGCCCTTGAGTGGCTGTCGACGCTCGGGTAATGTCACCAGACCCATAGGACAGAGCACGCTCATGACTTCCAAGCTGGAACAACTCAAACAGTTCACCACCGTCGTGGCCGACACCGGCGACTTCGAAGCGATTGCCCGAGTCAAACCGGTCGACGCCACCACCAACCCATCCCTGCTGCTCAAGGCAGCGGCGATTCCGGCCTACGCCGAACTGCTGAACGCCAGCGTGCGCGACTGCAAGGGCGATGTCGGCCTGGCCAGCGACCGTTTCGGCGTCGCGGTCGGCCAGGAAATCCTCAAGGTCATTCCGGGCCGCATTTCCACCGAAGTGGATGCGCGCCTGTCGTTCGACAAGGACGCGATCCTCAAGCGTGCCCATCGCCTGATCGAGCTGTACGACAAGGCCGGCGTTGGCCGTGACCGCGTACTGATCAAGATTGCCTCGACCTGGGAAGGCATTCGCGCCGCCGAGATCCTCGAGAAGGAAGGCATCCAGACCAACCTGACCCTGCTGTTCTCCTTCGCCCAGGCCGCTGCCTGCGCCGATGCCGGCGTGTTCCTGATCTCGCCGTTCGTGGGCCGCATCTACGACTGGTACAAGAAGGCCAACGGCAACGACTACACCGGTGCCGACGATCCGGGCGTGCAGTCCGTGACGCGCATCTACAACTACTACAAGGCCAATGACTACAAGACCGTGGTCATGGGCGCGAGCTTCCGTAACCTCAGTCAGATCGAGCAACTGGCCGGCTGCGACCGCCTGACCATCAGCCCGGACCTGATCGAGAAACTGGCGGCCGACACCGGCAAGCTGGAACGCAAACTCGCTCCGGGCCATGCCGGCGAAGCGCGCCTGAGCCTCAACGAAGCGCAATTCCGCTGGTTGTCCAACGAAGACGCAATGGCCACCGAGAAACTGGCCGAGGGCATCCGTCAGTTTGCCCGCGACCAGGAAAAACTCGAGGCGCTGCTGCAAGCCAAGCTGTAATCGGCCAAGCGCAAACGCAAAAAGGGCGAACCCTCACAGGTTCGCCCTTTTTTGTATCTCGCGGTCTGGCCGATCAGTGCCGTTCGAGGGCATTCACCAGGTCATGGAAGGCTTCGCGGTTGGAGTCGTTCAGCCCCATGAGGATCTTGTGCGCTTCGAGCACCTTGACCCGCACTACCTCCTCAGACTGATCCTGGTCCGGCAAGTCATCGAGGCATTCCGGGCATGGCACGGGATGGTTGACGATATTGAACACCTGCTCGAAACCCATCGACTGCAACAGACGCGTGATGTCCTCGTGGGTGGTGACCACGGTCGGCAGCAGGCCGACCTTCTGCCGCGACAGGATCGACAGTTTGGCCAGCAGGCCCAGCGTGGTGCTGTCGATGCTTCGGGTTTCGGTCAAATCGATCACGATCGCGTTGAAATTCAGCGCGGTGAAGATTTTTTCAATAGTCGCATCCAACGCCGAACACAGGGTCAGGCGAACTTCACCGACGAACTTCAGGACGAAGGTGCCATCCTGCTCGGCGAACTGGATTCTACCGGTACTCATTAAAGATTCCTGCTCAACACCAACAGGGCGATATCATCCGGCATCTCCCCTAGCGTGGCCAATCCAAAAACCTGCCGCAGACCATCCAGGCTGCCGCCCGCCAACTTCACCTTTTGCGGTAAAGCGGCTTCTTTCTCTTTGAGTGTGGGCTCTGGTAAAAGATCCAGAATGCCATCAGACATCAGCGTCAGGCTGAACGTCGGTGGCAGCTCGAGCACGTGGTCTTCGTAGGTGGCTTCGTTGAAAAGCCCCACGGGCAGACCGCGCCCCTCGAGGTAGCGAACACTGTCAGGCGTGTACAACACAGGCAACGGCAGATGGCCGCCGATGCTATAGGTCAACAAACCGGTCTCCTCGTCGATGACTCCACCGACCATTGTGACGTGTTTACCCAGCTTACAACTGATCAGCCCCCGGTTGATATGACCGAGGACTTCCGAAGGCTTGAATTCCGGCAGCGTGCCGTTGCGCTTGGATTCGAAGAGCAAGCGCGTGGTCATGAACTTCAGCAGCACGGTAACGAACGCCGAAGAAGCGCCATGACCCGAGACATCCGCCAGGTAGAACGCTACCCGGCGCTCGTCGACCCGGAAGTAATCGACAAAATCACCCGACAGGTACAGCGACGGGATGATCTGGTGCGCAAACCTGAATTCGTCGATGGCCCACGGACTTTCCGGCAGCATGTTCATCTGCACCTGGCGACCGGCATTCTGGTCTTCCTGGAGCAGGTTCAGGCTGGCTTCGAGTTCGCGGTTGGCCTTTTCCAGTTTCTCGCGGTAGCGCTGGTTTTCCAGCAGCAGACGCGAACGATCCAGCGCCCGGCGCACGGAGTGCTCGAGCACCGCCAGATCTTCGAGAGGCTTGATCAGGTAATCCGCCGCGCCCAGGCGCAGGGCCTCGACTGCGTCGTTCATCACCCCGGCACCCGAAACCACGATCACCGGTGTCTGCGGCGACCGCTCAGTGACCTGACGGATGAGTTCGAGACCGCCCATCTGCGGCATGCGCAGATCGCAGATGACCAAGTCGGGCGTGTCTTGCTCGAATACCTGAAGACCCTGCTGGCCGTTACTGGCCTGCAAGACGCTGAAACCACTGTCTTCCAAATAGGCCGCGAGGCTCGCGCGCACTACTTCGTCATCATCGATTATCAGCAGCGTGGCACTGGTTTTTGGCATGTGGGCAAACGGCGCCAGAATTAGGTTGGCGTAGCAGGCGGGGCAACGGCCCGGCGCAGACTACTGGATTCGCTTTCTAGCCTCTCTGCTGCACCGCTTCGGAGCGTTTGCCCCGCACACGATTGCACCAGAGGTGCCCTTCTAAGGCGCAGACGGTACTCCCATCCTTCGACCGTTTCAAGCATGCGCCGATGGTCGCTTGGAGACTTTGTTTGTCAAATCACTCGCAGTTATAAGAACAGCATCAACCGTAACCCAATCATTGGACGCGCCCACAAAAAAGGCGACCTCGCGGTCGCCCTTTTCTGCCGATCAATCGAGATCAGAAATCGTCTTCGACCTGCCCGTCCTTGACCTTGAACTCGCGGTTCTGCAGGTAGGCGTTGCGGATGAAGGTGTACTTGTCGCCGCTGATCAGCTTCTCGCTCGACAGCAGGCTGGCGCGGGTGTCGACGATGTTCAGGCCGAAAATCGAGTTACGCACCGGCACATCGTTGATGTAGCGGTACGGGCCGGTGAAGCTGTCGACGTATTTGGACGGTGCATCGCGCAGGGTGCTCGGGCCCAACAGCGGCAGCATTACATAAGGACCGCTGCCGACGCCCCAGTAGCCGAGGGTCTGGCCGAAGTCTTCGTCGCTGCGGGTGAGGCCCATTTTGGTGCCGACATCGAAGAAACCAAGCAGGCCGAAGGTGGTGTTGAAGATCAGGCGAGCGGTGTCGACGCCAGCGGCAGCCGGTTTGGCCTGAAGAATATTGTTCGCCAGGTTGGTGACATCACCGACGTTGCGGAACATGTTGTGGATGCCGTCTTCCAGGAATTGCGGAGTAACAAATTCGTAGCCCTGCGCCAAAGGCTTCAGCGCATAGGTGTCGACGAAATCGTTGAACTGGAAGATCGGACGGTTGACGCTTTCCCAAGGGTCTTCTTCCGTTGCAGCCTGAGCGGCGAACGGCACCAGCATCACGCTGGCACATACACAAAGCTGAGCAAGAGGATGACTCAAGCGCATAGAAAACTCCTTGGATAGTACGGACGCAGCACCTGGGCCGCGGCGATAAGTGCGTCAGTATAAGACGGAAACGCTACTTTAGGCAGTTCCCCGGTAAATCCCTCCGTAGGACACTTCGTCATTGGCCTGTCATGCAACTGTCACCGATATTGCCTAGCCTGATCGCTATTTCAGGGACGTTTTCCATGCCTCAAGCCGAAGCCTTGCCCGTCACCGCAACGACACTGACCGCGGTGCTGTTCGGACTCAGCGGCTGTCTGGTGGACTTCGGTGCCCGCGCCCGTCATCACACCAGTATCGGCCCGGAACACGCCGATGCCACACCCGGCGCCCTCGACAGCCTGCGCAGCCTTCAGCACCAGCAAATTCCCTGCGCCTGGCTCGATGAGCTGTCCACGGCCTGCACTCAAGTGCTGTCATCGGCGCTGCCGGACTGGATCAAACCGTCGCAACATTCGGCAACAATCAAACCATGGCCGGCGCCCAATGCCTGCTGGCAGGCGTTGATGGGCTTGAATGTCGATCGTCTCGACGGTTGCGTGCTGGTCAGCGGTGAACCGCGCCTGCTGCAATCGGGCCTCAATGCCGGGCTGTGGACCATTGGCCTGGCGTCCTGCGGTTCACTGTGCGGCCTGGCGCCGAGCGAATGGCAGGCCCTGAGCCAGAAGGAACGCGAACAATTGCGTGGCAAGGCGACGGTGCAGTTGTTCGGCCTCGGCGTGCACTCGGTGATCGATCATCTGGGCGAACTCGACACCTGTCTGGCGGACATCAGCCTGCGTCGCCTCAAAGGCGAAAAGCCCTGACCGGGATCATGCAGGTTGGCCAAGAGTGGATTAGTCTTAAGGAGAGCCATAGACCTTTGGCGCACGGCTGCGGTCTATGCCAGTGCCTCTCGATAAAAGGAAACAACCATGCCCGCTCAAGAACTGCAAAAACAGCTCAATGCCCTGCGCGAGCAACTGGATCAAAATCCTCCGCTGACCGAAGCCGAGCGCGCTGATCTACATGCGCTGATGGCACAGATCGAATCCGAAATAAAACTGGAGACCGCGACTCAAGATTCCAGCATCGCCGATGGTGTCAATCTGGCAGTTGATCGCTTCGAACTCGAACACCCTGCCATCGCCGGCACATTGCGCAACATCATGAATTCCCTGGTCAGCATGGGCATCTGAAACCCGCGAATGCAAAAAAGCCCTGCCATCACTGGCAGGGCTTTTTCATGTCCGCGAGGCGGGTTATTGACGAACCAGACGGTGGTTCGGCAGTTGCACGCTTTCGGTGCTGCGGTACGGGTTGATGTCCAGCCCGCCCCGACGCACGTAACGCGCGAACACGGTGAGTTTTTCCGGTTTCAACAGGCGTTGCAGGTCGAGGAAGATCCGCTCCACGCATTGCTCGTGGAAGTCCGAGTGCTGACGGAAGCTGACGATGTATTCCAGCAGGCTGGCGTGATCCAGCGCCGCGCCTCTGTATTCCACCACCACGCTGCCCCAGTCCGGCTGGCTGGTCACCGGGCAGTTGGATTTGAGCAGATGACTGTGCACGCTCTCCTCGACCACACGCGAATCGTCACAGCGCAGCAGTTCAGGACGCGGATGTTCGTAGTTGCTGACGCTGATATCAAGATCGTCGATGCACACGCCCGGCAGCGCGACAACACCTTCGGCTTCGACATCTTTCAGGCTGCGAACCCGCACGCCCACCGGTTTGCCGGCAGCGGCGGACAGATCCTTGACCAGCGTTGCTTCCAGGCTTTCGATATCGGCAAACGGCGTCTGGTTCAGCGAGTTCAGGTACAGCTTGAACGACTTGGATTCGATGATGTTCGGCGAATCCGCCGGAATGCTGAATTCACCGATTGCCACCACCGGTTTGCCCGACGGCAGCAGCCACGACAGCTCGAAGCAGTTCCAGAAATCCACGCCTTTATACGGCAGGGTTTCGGCGGTCAGGCCCAGCTCGGCCCATTTCGCGGTGCGCGGAATCGGAAACAGCAGGGACGGTGTGTACGTGGCGATGTATTCGCTGGACTTGCCCAGCGGCGAATGTTCGGCTGCGGGATGCATGGCGGAAACCTGACTGAAGAATCAGCGGATTCTATCAGCCTTTGCTCCCGCCTTTGAGTGCTTACTGACTGACAGTCAGTTTGCCGACCATTCCGGCCTGGTAATGCCCGGGAATGTTGCACGCAAATTCCAGGTTCACCGCTTTGCTGAAGGTCCAGGTCAACTCGGCGGTCTTGCCCGGCTCCACCAGCACGCTGTTGGGGTCGTCGTGCTTCATTCCATGCCCCATCGAGCCGTGATCCATGCCCGCCATATCGTGGGACATTTCCTTCATGCTGGTCGGCGTGAGCATGCCGCTTTGCTGCATCTGCAACATTTCCTGCTGGTGTTTTGCATGCATCGCCGCGTCGCCAAGGTTGAATTCGTGCAGCAACTGGCCTTTATTCACCAGCACAAAACGAACGGTCTCACCGGCCTTGATCTCGATCGCCTTCGGATCGAAGCTCATGTCGCCCATCACCACTTCAATGCTGCGGGTGGCCTTGGCCGCCGGGGCCGGCTGGCCGAAGTCATAAGTGTGCGCCGGTGATGCCCACAGCGGCGAACTCAGCGCGAGCAGACACGCGGCAAGGGCCAGACGGTTGCGCAAAAACATAGTCGTACTCCAACAAATCAAGGTTCAGCCTGTGGGAAACTCTAGCCCGCCTGCGCTGGCAGCGACCTGACAGGCAGATTACAACTTTGTCAGGTTGGCGCTCACAGCGTGAGCCCACGGTATAACGTCCTCGTTCCCGCAACCCGAGTCGCCCATGAAACTGCTGATCGTCGAAGACCAACCGAAAACCGGCCAGTACCTGCGCCAGGGCCTGACCGAAGCCGGTTTCAACACAGAACTGGTGGCCGATGGCACCACCGGCCAGCAATTGGCGTTGAGCGGCGACTATGCGTTGCTGATCCTCGACGTGATGCTGCCGGGGCGCAATGGCTGGCAGATCCTGCAAGCGGTACGCAGCGCCGGTCTGGAAACGCCGATCCTGTTTCTGACCGCCAAGGACACCGTGGAAGACCGGGTTCACGGCCTGGAACTGGGCGCCGACGATTATCTGGTCAAACCGTTCGCCTTCTCTGAACTGCTGGCGCGGGTGCGCAGTCTGTTGCGTCGCGGCAGTTCCACACCTCAGGAAACCAGCCTGCGCCTGGCCGATCTGAGCCTGGACCTGATCCGCCGCCGGGTCGAACGCAGCGGTCAACGCATCGACCTCACCGCCAAGGAGTTCGCCCTGCTGGAAATGCTCCTGCGCCGCCAGGGCGAAGTGCTGCCCAAATCGCTGATCGCCTCACAGGTCTGGGACATGAATTTCGACAGCGACACCAATGTGATCGAAGTGGCGATTCGCCGACTGCGCCTGAAAATCGATGACGACTTCCCAAACAAGCTGATTCACACCGTGCGCGGTATGGGTTACGTCCTGGAAGAGCGTGCCGACTGATGCGCCGACTGTCCTTGAGCGGCCGGCTGGCGCTGTTGTTCGCTGGCTGCACCGCAGTGGTTTCGCTGGTCGCCGGGGTCGTTTTCAATCGGGCCAGCGAAGGTCACTTCATCGAACTCGACCAGCAACTGCTCGAAGGAAAACTGCTCAGCGTGCGTCAGACGCTGTTGAGTGGTAGCGACGCCGCGCACATCACTGATGAGTTGAGCCAACAAGGCGATGTCACGCTGCGCATCAGTGGCCCTGAGGGGCAGCGCTGGTTCGGCCGCTCGTTGCATGCCCCGGCGAATCTGCCGCAACAGCCCGGCCTGGCCACCATCAACGACAACGGCACCGACTATCGCCTGCTCAACGCTGCGCTTGAACCGGGAAAACCTGATTCCCCGCAATTGACCTTGTTGCTGGACATCACCCACCACCAGCACTTCCTGCAACGCATGCAGCATCTGATCTGGCTGACCGTCGGCCTTTCGGCGCTGGCCACCGCGCTGCTCGGCGCCTGGGCCGCCCGCAGCGGTCTTCGCCCGTTACGCCGCATGAGTGCGGTGGCCCGTGGGATTTCGGCGCAATCGTTGAATGCCCGACTGCCGGAAGCGCGGATGCCCGCAGAACTTGCGGAATTGGCCCACAGCTTCAACGCCATGCTCGGACGTCTCGATGACTCCTTTCAGCGGCTGTCAGCGTTCTCCGCCGACATCGCCCATGAGCTGCGCACACCGCTGTCCAACCTGCTGACCCACACCCAGGTCACTCTCACCCGCCCTCGCCCCCTCGAAGACTATCGCGAAGCACTGCACAGCAACCTTGAAGAGCTGCAATGGATGGCGCAGTTGGTGAACGACATGCTTTATCTGGCCAAGGCTGACCACGGTTTGCTGGTGCCCAAACGTGAACCGCTGGATCTGGCGGAAGAAGCCGATGCATTGCTGGAGTTTTTTGCGCCGCTGGCCGAAGACGCTCAGGTCAGCCTGAGCCGTGATGGTGCGGGGCGGTTTGCGGGTGATCGCGCGATGTTGCGCCGGGCGCTGTCGAACCTGCTGGATAACGCGTTGCGCTTCACCCCGGCCGCCGGCGAAGTGCGTGTGAAGGTGGCCGAGCAGGCGAAATCCTTGAGGGTGACGGTGGAGAACAGTGGCGAAGGGATTTCTGCAGAGTTGTTGCCGCGCTTGTTCGATCGCTTCTACCGGGCGGATCCGGCGCGCCAGGAAGGCAGCAGCGAGCATGCGGGATTGGGGTTGGCGATTACTCAGTCGATCATCCGGGCCCATGGCGGGCAGATTCATTGCGAATCGGATCAGGGCTGGACGCGGTTTGTGATTGAGTTGCCCAAGGATTGAGGCCAGCAGTGCTGGCCCCTTCGCGAGCAAGCTCGCTCCCACAAGTACCGAGTCGCACCACAATTTTGTGAGCACTCCATAACACTGTGGGAGCGAGCTTGCTCGCGAAGGCGGTCTTGAAGCTTACGAATATCTCAAGGCGTGCGCCGGTTCGATCTTCGCCGCCCGCCACGCTGGATAAACGGTGGCCAGGAAGCTGAGGATGAAGCCTGCCGAGCAGATCAGCAGGACATCGCCGCCCTGCAACTCCGATGGCAGGTTGCTGACGAAGTAGACGTCCGAACTGAAGATGTGCTGCCCGGTCACTCGCTCGACCCAGCCCACCATCTCACTGACATTCAGCGCGGCAATCACGCCCAGAACGCCACCGATAATGGTGCCGACGATGCCGATCACCGTGCCCTGCACCATGAAGATCGCCATGATCTGGCGCGGTGTGGCGCCGATAGTGCGCAGGATCGCGATGTCGGCACCCTTGTCGTTAACCACCATGATCAGGGTCGCGATGATGTTGAAGGCTGCCACCGCGACAATCATCAGCAGCAACAGGCCAATCATGGTTTTTTCCATCTTCATCGCGCTGAACAGGCTGCCCTGGGTGTGGGTCCAGTCATCGGCCTTGAAGTCGGCGCCGAGGCCGCTGGCAATGTCCGACGAAACTTTCGGCGCGGCATACAGATCCTTCACCGCCAGACGCACGCTCTGCACCTGATTCGGCTCCCAGTGCTGCATGGTCGCGGCGTCGGAGACGTGGATCAGGCCCATGGAACCGTCGAGTTCGGCACCGACCTTGAACACGCCGACCACGTTCAGCCGCTGCATGCGCGGGGTGATGCCGCCCGGTGCGGTGCTGACTTCCGGGACAATCAGGGTGATCTTGTCGCCGACATTGAGGCGAAAACGCCGGGCGGTGATTTCGCCGAGCACTACGCCGAACTCACCCGGTTTCAAGGCATCGAGACGGCCCTGAACGATGTGCTGGGCAACGATCGACACCTTGCCTTCCTGGGACGGGTCGACGCCACTGATCTGGATTGGCTGCATCATGCCCTTGTAGGACAGCATGCCCTCCATCTCGGTGAACGGCACCGCAGCCGTCACTTCCGGGTTTTTCATCGCAGCGGCGGCGACTGGCTGCCAGTCATCGATCGGCTTGACGCCGACAATGGTCGCGTGAGGCACCATGCCGAGGATGCGCGAACTCATTTCGCGCTGGAAGCCGTTCATCACCGACAACACCACGATCATCGCCAGTACGCCGAGGGCGAGGCCGATCATCGAGGTCATCGAAATGAACGAAACAAAGCGATTGCGGCGCTTGGCGCGGGTATAGCGCGTGCCGATAAAGATCGATAACGGTCTGAACATTCGCTGGGGCACCGTATAAAAATAAAAGACCCGACGCCTTTTCAGGCATCGGGTTTCAACGCGTTAGATTGGCGTCAGGCAGCCTTCATTGAGGTGCAGGACGCGGTCCATCTGGCGAGCCAGGTTCATGTCGTGAGTCACCACCAGAAACGCCGTGCGCATCGAAGTGCTGAGTTCCAGCATCAGATCCTGAATGCCTTCGGCGGTATGGGAGTCGAGGTTGCCGGTCGGCTCGTCGAGCATCACCAGCCCAGGATTGTTCACCAGCGCCCGGGCAATGGCCACACGCTGACGTTCGCCACCGGACAGTTCCGCCGGTTTGTGTTCCAGGCGATGGCCCAGACCGACCCGCTCCAGCAACGCCGTGGCACGCTGACGGGCTTCCGGGATCGCGGTCTTGCCGATCAGCAGCGGCATGCAGACGTTTTCCAGCGCGGTAAATTCCGGCAGCAGGTGGTGGAACTGGTACACGAACCCGAGGGCGCGGTTACGCAGCAGACCACGTTTCTTCTCGCTCAGCGCCGACAGTTCTTCACCGTCGAGCCAGACACTGCCCTTGGTCGGCGTGTCGAGACCGCCCAGCAGGTTGAGCAAGGTACTTTTGCCCGAACCGGATTTGCCGACGATCGCCACCCGCTCACCCGGATGCAGTTCCAGTTGCAGGTTGGCCAGCACTTCCACCGACTCCGGGCCTTCCTCGTAGGATTTGCCCAGGTTGCGGCAGCTCAAGATTGCTTTTTCACTCATGCCCGACTCACTCATAACGTAGCGCCTCCGCCGGCTGGGTGCGCGCGGCACGCCAGGCTGGATACAGGGTGGCGAGGAAACTCAGGACCAACGCAGCGGCGCAGACCATGACCACGTCCTGGCTCTGCACCTGCGACGGCAGGTAATCGATGAAATACACATCGGCGTTGAGGAATTTGTGTCCGATCACGCCTTCGAGGGCCGAAATCGCGGCGCTGACGTTGAGCGCGGCGAAGATCCCGACCACAGCGCCGATGGCCGTGCCGACCACACCGATCACCGTGCCCTGCACCATGAATGTGCGCATGATCGTGCCCGGCGTGGCGCCCAGTGTGCGCAGAATGGCGATGTCGCCCTTCTTGTCGTTCACCACCATCACCAGCGTGGAAATGATGTTGAATGCCGCCACGGCGACGATCAGCAGCAACAGCAGACCGATCATGGCTTTTTCCATGCGGATCGCCTGATACAGGTTGCCGTGGGTACGGGTCCAGTCGCGGGCGTAGTAACGGTCTTCGCCGAGGCGCTGGGCAATGTTCCACGCCTCACGCGGCGCCTGGAACAGATCGTCGAACTTGAGGCGCAGACCTTGCACCTGATCGGGCTTCCAGCGGTGCATTTTCGCCAGATCCTGCAGGTTGGTGACGCCCAGGTAACCGTCCAGCTCACCGGCGCCGACATGGAAGATGCCGACTACGGTGAAACGCTTCATGCGCGGGAACATGCCGGCCGGGGTCACGCTGACCTCCGGCGCGACGAAGGTGACCTTGTCACCGAGGCCCACGCCGAGCTTGGTCGCGGCCTTGTCGCCGATCACGATGCCGAAGCTGCCCGGCGTCAGGTCGTCAAGTTTGCCCTGTTTCATGAAGTTGTCGATGATCGAGACGTTGCGCTCCAGCGCCGGGTCGATGGCATTGAGCAACACCTTGGACACCTGGCCGTTATTGGTCAGCAATCCCTGCATCTGGGTGAACGGCGCAACGGCCGCCACCTGCGGGTTCTGCTTGACCTTGGCGGTCAGGCTCGGCCAGTCGTTGATGGCTTCACCGGACTCGATGGTCGCGTGGGGCACCATGCCCAGCACGCGGGTGCGCATCTCATGATCGAAGCCGTTCATCACCGAAAGCACCACGATCATCACGACCACGCCAAGGGCGAGCCCGATCATCGAAGTCAGGGAAATGAATGACACAAAATGATTGCGACGCTTTGCACGGGTATAACGCGTGCCGATAAATACGAAGAGAGGTCTGAACATGTCGGGGCTTGTTCGGAGGGAAAAGGAACGTCCTTGTGGCGGGGGTCGATAACCAGCTTTACACTCAGACCACCGCCGCTACCATGGGTTCGCCATGTCGACATTAGATGAAGAAGATCGCCGCGAATACTACCGTATCGAGGACATGATCGCACTGGAAATTCGGCCCCTGTCCGCTCCCGAAGCTGCAGGCCAGGAAGTGTTGCAGGATGCTTCCCCATTGTTCAACCTGCTCAGCGAACTGCACCTGAGCGAATTCGAGTCGCAGCACCTGCTGCGCCAGATCAGTGAACGCGACCGTGCCATCTCGGCGTTCCTGAAATCCCAGAACAAACGCATCGACCTGCTCAGCCAGGTGGTCGCCCTGACTGTGCTCGGCCATATCGGCGAGCCGCAACCGGTGATCATCTCCGAGGGCGGGGTCGACTTTCAGCACCCGACCCCGATCGCCACCGGCGCCCACCTGTCGGTGAAACTGGTGCTGATGCCCCAGGCGCTTGGCCTGTTGCTGCGCGCCCGCGTCACCCATTGCGACCGCAAGGGCGACGGCTACGACGTCGGTACCGAGTTCGAGCACCTGACCGACGCCCAGCGCCAGTTGCTTGCCCGCTATATCTTGCAGAAGCAGGCCCAGGAACGACGTCTGGCCCGCGAACAAAATGAATCAGGCATTTAATTAAGGAAGAACCGTGACCCTCATCTACGGCCACCGCGGCGCCAAGGGCGAAGCACCGGAAAACACCCTGACCAGTTTTCAGGAATGTCTAAAGCACGGCGTACGCCGTTGCGAACTGGATCTGCACCTGTCCAAGGACGGCGAGCTGATGGTCATCCACGACCCGACCCTAAAGCGCACCACCGACCGGCGCGGCAAGGTGGTCGAGCACACTGCCGCCGACCTGGTGACCTACGACGCCCGCAAGGGCGGCCCCGGCTGGATCAAGCCGTGCCCGATTCCGACCCTGGAAGAATTGTTCGAGAAATGTGATTTCGATCACTGGCAGCTCGAAGTCAAAAGCGCTTCACGCACCCGCGCAGCCACCACCGTTCTGGCCATTCGTGAAATGGCGGTCAGGCACGGACTGCTCGACAAGGTGACGATCACCTCGAGCTCTCGGGAAGTGTTGAAGGCGGCGCTGGATCTGGTACCGGACGTGTCACGGGGCCTGGTGGCGGAATATGCCTGGCTCGACCCGTTGAAGGTCGCCGCAAACTACGGCTGCGAGATTCTGGCCTTGAACTGGACGCTGTGTACGCCGGAACGCCTGCAAAAGGCGCAACGTCAAGGGCTGCATGTGTCGGTGTGGACCGTCAACGAGCCTGCGCTGATGCGCAGACTCGCCGACTTCGGCGTTGACAGCCTGATTACAGACTTTCCCGGTTTGGCCACTGCCACCCTCGGGAATTGCTGAAATCGGTCTCCCCGGCCGGCTCAGGCCACCGGCCGGAGCCCGTCAAAAAAGCCGGTTGAGGCCGTCGTACGCCGCTACCCGATAGGCTTCGGCCATGGTCGGGTAGTTGAACGTCGTGTTGACGAAGTACTTCAGGGTATTCAGCTCGCCCGGCTGGTTCATGATCGCCTGACCGATGTGCACGATCTCCGACGCCTGATAACCGAAGCAGTGAACGCCCAGCACTTCCAGGGTTTCACGGTGGAACAGGATCTTCAGCATGCCCTGCGGCTCGCCGGCGATCTGTGCACGCGCCATGCTCTTGAAGAACGCCTTGCCCACTTCGTACGGCACTTTGGCCTGGGTCAGTTCCTGCTCGTTCTTGCCGATCGAGCTGATCTCCGGAATGGTGTAGATGCCGGTCGGCACGTCATTCACGAAACGCCAGCTGCCATTGTCAACGATGCTGCCAGCGGCCGAACGGCCCTGGTCGTGGGCGGCACTGGCCAGGCTCGGCCAGCCGATCACGTCACCGGCGCCATAGATGTTCTGCACACAGGTGCGGTAGTTCTCGTCGACTTCGATCTGGCCACGGCTGTTGACCTTGACCCCGATGTTTTCCAGACCCAACTGGTCGGTATTACCGGTACGGCCGTTACACCAGAGCAAGGCGTCGGCCTTGATCTTCTTGCCGGACTTCAGGTGCAGGATCACGCCGTTGTCCACGCCTTCGACGCGGTCATACTCTTCGTTGTGACGCACGGTGATGTTGTTGTTGCTGAAGTGGTAGCTCAACGCCTGGGAGATTTCCGAGTCGAGGAAGCTCAGCAACTGACCGCGGTTGTCCACCAGCTCGACCAGCACGCCCAGACCGCTGAAGATCGAAGCGTATTCGCAACCGATCACGCCGGCGCCGTAAACGATCAGTTTGCGCGGGGTGTGGCCGAGGCTGAGGATGGTGTCGCTATCGTAGATACGCGGGTGGTGGAAATCGATGTCCGCCGGGCGATAAGGACGCGAACCGGTGGCGATGATGATGTGCTTGGCCACCAGTTTCTCGACCACGCCGTTGGCGCAGACCACTTCGATGGTTTGCTCGTCGGCGAAGCTGCCGGTACCGAAGAACACGTCGACGCGGTTACGGGCGTAGTAGCCGGTACGCGAAGCGACTTGCTTGGAGATAACTTTCTCGGCGCTTTTCAACACATCCGGGAAGGAGAACCAGCGCGGCTCGCCGATCGCACGGAACATCGGGTTGGTGTTGAACTGCATGATCTGCCGCACCGAGTGACGCAGTGCCTTGGACGGGATGGTGCCCAGGTGGGTGCAGTTGCCGCCGACCTGGCGACGGCTGTCGACCATCGCCACCTTGCGCCCTGCTTTGGCGGCGTTCATTGCCGCGCCTTCTCCCGCCGGGCCGGAACCCAGCACCACCACGTCGTAGTTGTAGACAGCCATGCGTACTCCTCAGAACAGGCCGCGGTGCCAGCAGCACCGGCGGCTAAATCACGCCGAACGACGGCGCGAAGGAACAATTGGGGGCCAGTAGAAAACCCGGACACAGTCTATAGAAGCGTCAACGCCGCGCACATTAACCCTTGGTCGCGTCGTAGGCTACTTTTGCCTGCACTACAACGCCAGCTTTCGTACTGTTCTCAGTCAACTTTTGCGTCACTGAGCCGTTCGAAAGCGTGACTGGTGCGTGTGACGAAACCTGTATCGGCACGAATCACAAAGAATGCACCAATGTCGTGTTTTTCGGCATAGTCCCAGGCCCTTTCAGGCCCGAGAATCAGCAACAGCGTTGATAGTCCATCGGCCATCAGCGTTGAAGGATGAATGACCGTGACCGACGCCAGATCGTGCAGGACCGGCGCACCGGTCCGGGCATCGAAGGTGTGGGAATAGCGCCGGCCATCCTGCTGAAAATAGTTGCGATAGTCGCCGGAGGTGGAGAAGCCATAGCCATCGATGTTGATGACGCGCTCTGCCACCTGCTGATCATCTCGCGGTTCTTCCAGGGCGATACGCCATGGCGAACCGTCGGGTTTCTTGCCGGACGCCTTGAGCTCGCCGGTGGCTTGCGCGAGATAGTCATGGATGCCCAGGGCTTCGAGTCGCGCAACAATGGCATCGACCGCGTAACCGGCGGCGATGCTGTTGAAATCCACCTCGACCGCCGCGTCCTTGCACAACCGATCGCCGTCGATACGTAGATGTTGATGACCGACCCGCTGGCGAACCTCGGCCAGTGCCGCCGCGTCCGGGACTTTTTCTTCGCGCCCCTGCGGGCCGAAACCCCATAGATTCATCAGCGGCTCAACCGTGAGGTCGTAGGAGCCTTCGCTTTGCTGCGACAGCTGTTCGCCCATGCGGACCATTTCCAGGATCGGCGCGGGCATGAGCTGACAGCGATCAGCCGGCAACTCATTGAAGCGCGAGATGTCGGAGTCCGCGCGATAAGTCGACATCTGCCGGTCGACATCCGCGAGGATTTTTTCCACTTCGACACGCACTTCCTGCGGGGCAGGCAGATTGGCGTGGCGCACGTACTTGATCGAGTAAGTGCTGCCCATCGTCGGGCCACCAAAAGTCTCGAGGGAATCGCCGTTGCCGCAGCCGGATAAAACCCCGGCCAGCAGCACGAGAATCCCCCACCGTCCAGTTAACAATTCTTCATCTCCCCGCAAAACCGCGCCGGCCATTATGGGCTACGAGCGCAACGCTTTCTTACAAGATTTAGAGCGAGTACCTACCCATGTCTTCCACGACCGGCAAAGGCAAGGCGATTTTTCGCGTTGTCAGCGGCAACTTTCTCGAGATGTTCGACTTCATGGTCTACGGCTTCTATGCCACGGCCATTGCCAAGACCTTCTTCCCCACGGACAGCGCTTTCGCCTCCTTGATGCTTTCTCTGGCCACGTTCGGCGCGGGCTTTCTGATGCGCCCGCTGGGGGCGATTTTTCTCGGCGCCTACATCGACCGGCATGGCCGGCGCCAGGGCTTGATCATCACGTTGGCCCTGATGGCGGCCGGCACCGTACTGATTGCCTGCGTGCCGGGCTACGCCACCCTTGGGGTGGCCGCGCCGCTGATCGTGCTGTTCGGCCGCTTGCTGCAAGGCTTCTCGGCTGGCGTCGAATTAGGTGGCGTGTCGGTGTACCTGGCGGAAATCGCCACGCCGGGCCGCAAGGGCTTTTTTGTCAGCTGGCAGTCCGCCAGTCAGCAAGCCGCCGTGGTGTTCGCCGGCCTGCTCGGTGTAGGCCTCAACCACTGGCTGAGCCCGGAACAGATGGGCGAATGGGGCTGGCGCGTGCCGTTCCTGATCGGCTGCATGATCGTCCCGGTGATTTTCGTCATCCGTCGCTCGCTGGAGGAAACCCCGGAGTTCCAGGCGCGCAAACATCGCCCTACCCTGCAGGAAATCGTCCGTTCGATCGGTCAGAACTTTGGCATCGTCATCGCCGGCATGGCGCTGGTGGTCATGACGACGGTGTCGTTCTACCTGATCACGGCGTACACGCCGACGTTCGGCAAGGCGGAATTGCACCTGTCTGACTTCGATGCGTTGCTGGTGACCGTGTGCATCGGTCTGTCGAACTTCTTCTGGCTGCCGGTGATGGGCGCAGTGTCTGACAAGGTGGGGCGCAAACCCCTACTGTTGGCGGCGACGATTCTGGCGATCCTGACCGCTTATCCGGCGTTGTCGTGGCTGGTAGCGAACCCGAGCTTCAGCCATCTCCTGGTTGTCGAATTGTGGCTGTCGTTTCTGTACGGCTCATACAACGGGGCAATGGTGGTGGCGCTCACCGAGATCATGCCGGTAGAAGTTCGCACGACCGGTTTCTCGCTGGCCTACAGCCTGGCCACCGCAACCTTTGGTGGTTTTACGCCGGCGGCCTGCACTTATCTGATCCATGTGCTGGACAACAAGGCGGCACCGGGGATCTGGCTCAGTGGTGCAGCGGTACTGGGCCTGATCGCCACACTGGTGCTGTTCCGTGGCAACAAGCACGAATTGCGCACGGCACAAGCCGCTATCCCCCGCTAAGGCAAATCGCGCACAAACAAAAACGCCCCGACCAGAGTCGGGGCGTTTTCATTTGCGGCTAAGGCTTAGCGCGGGAACGCTGGCGGATTTACACCGGCCATGTCTTCCATCACGCGAACCACCTGGCAGCTGTAACCGAACTCGTTGTCGTACCAGACATACAGAACAACGCGGTTGTCCTGGGTAATGGTTGCCTCGGCATCCACGACACCAGCGTGACGCGAGCCCACGAAGTCAGTGGAAACCACTTCCTGCGAGCTGACGTAGTCGATCTGCTTGTGCAAATCCGAGTGCATGGCCATCTGGCGCAGGTACTCGTTGATTTCTTCGCGAGTGGTGGCCTTTTCCAGGTTCAGATTCAGAATGGCCATCGACACGTTTGGCGTAGGAACGCGAATCGCGTTACCGGTCAGCTTGCCCTTGAGCACTGGCAACGCCTTGGCAGCTGCAGTGGCAGCACCGGTCTCGGTGATTACCATGTTCAGCGGCGCGGCGCGGCCACGACGGCTGCCCTTGTGGAAGTTGTCGATCAGGTTCTGGTCGTTGGTGAACGAGTGAACGGTTTCAACGTGGCCGTTGACGATGCCGTACTGGTCGTTGACAGCCTTGAGCACCGGCACGATGGCGTTGGTGGTGCAGGACGCCGCCGAGATGATCTTGTCGTCAGGCGTGATGTCGCCATGGTTGATGCCGTGAACGATGTTCTTCAACGCGCCTTTACCCGGAGCGGTGAGAATCACGCGGGCAGCGCCCGGGCAGGCCAGGTGCTGTCCCAGACCGTCGGCATCACGCCATACACCCGTGTTGTCCACGACCAGAGCGTTTTCGATGCCGTACTGGGTATAGTCGACTTCGCTCGGGCTCTTGGCGTAGATCACCTGAATCAGGTTGCCGTTGGCGGTAATGGTGTTGTTTTCTTCGTCGATGGTGATGGTGCCATCGAACGGTCCGTGAACCGAATCACGACGCAGCAGGCTGGCACGCTTGACCAGGTCGTTTTCAGAGCCCTTGCGTACCACGATGGCGCGCAGACGCAAGCCGTCGCCACCACCGGTTTTTTCGATCAGGATGCGCGCCAGCAGACGGCCGATACGACCGAAGCCGTACAGCACGACGTCAGTGCCTTTACGCGCCGAAGCGTTCTGCTGACCAACGACATCGGCCAGTTCTTCGCGAACGAATTGTTCAGCGGTGCGGCCATTGCCTTCAGCGCGGAACTTGAACGCCAACTTGCCCATATCCACCGAAGCCGCGCCGAGCTTCAGCTCGCTCATGGCCTTGAGAAGAGGGAATGTTTCGTGGACGGAGAGTTCGCTGTCGTCGGAAGAGCGGTGGCGAGCAAAGCGGTGGGCTTTGAGAATCGCGATGACAGACTGGTTGATCAGGCTGCGGCCATAGATCGAGCTCACCACGTTGTTGTTGCGGTAGAGCTGACCGATAAGCGGAATCATCGCTTCTGCGAGTGCTTCACGGTCGATCCATTCACCAAGACACTGGTCGGGCTTCTGAGTCACGGTAACCTTCCACATGTAGGGGCAGAAAAAAGGGGCTACATTATGCCGCCGAGAACCTCTCGTAGCAATGCGCGCCTGTCGCGCAATCGGTAACAAAATCCCGTCCAAAAAAATAACGCTCTGCGCCAGCCCAGTAAAACCGGGGCTTCCAGCGCAGTCAGTTTTTCGACGACTGTTAGACGATGTCTGTAACCCTCCGTAACACCTCCGACTTTTGGCACTACATAACCGTAAAAAAAGCGCTGGTTTTTATGGTTACCACTACATTTTTCCCAAACAGCGCAGATAGACGCATCCTGCAACTGACAGGCGGCACCGGACGCCGCTACAATTACCGACTTTGTCGCAACGCCTGGAGCTCAACCTTCCGTGCCTGTTCTGCGTCTACCGCTTCTCCCTGCCGCGGCAGGTAAACAGCACTGGGGCAACCTCCCCGGTGCCGCCCTGAGCCTGGCAATTGCCGAGGCTGCCAGCGCTGCCAAGCGCTTCACGCTGCTTTTGACCGCCGACAGCCAGAGTGCCGAACGGCTGGAACAGGAGCTGAGCTTCTTCGCCCCGGATTTGCCAGTGCTGCATTTCCCGGACTGGGAAACCCTGCCCTACGACCTGTTCTCGCCACACCAGGACATCATCTCCCAGCGCATTGCCAGCCTTTATAGACTGCCTGAACTGGAACATGGCGTGCTGGTGGTGCCGATCACCACCGCCCTGCATCGTCTGGCGCCGACCAAATTCCTGCTCGGCAGCAGTCTGGTGCTGGATGTCGGGCAGAAGCTCGATGTCGAGCAAATGCGCTCGCGCCTGGAAGCCAGCGGCTATCGCTACGTCGACACAGTTTACGAACACGGCGAGTTCACGGTGCGTGGCGCGTTGATCGACCTGTTCCCGATGGGCAGCAAACTGCCGTATCGCATCGATCTGTTCGACGATGAAATCGAAACCCTGCGCACCTTCGATCCGGAAACCCAGCGTTCCATCGACAAGGTCGATTCGGTCAAGCTGCTGCCGGCCAAGGAATTCCCGCTGCAGAAAGAAGCGGTCACTCGCTTCAAGGCACGCTTTCGCGAGCGTTTCGACGTCGACTTCCGTCGCTGCCCGATCTTTCAGGACCTGAGCAGCGGCATCACGCCGGCCGGCATCGAGTACTACCTGCCGCTGTTCTTCGAAGAAACCTCGACCCTGTTCGATTACTTGCCGCAGGACACTCAAGTGTTCTCGCTGCCAGGCATCGAGCAAGCGGCGGAAAATTTCTGGAACGACGTACGCAATCGTTATGAAGAGCGCCGCGTCGACCCATCGCGTCCTTTATTGCCGCCGGCCGAACTTTTCCTGCCGGTGGAAGACTGTTTCGCCCGCCTGAAGAACTGGCCGCGCGTGGTCGCCAGTCAGCAGGATGTGGAAACCGGTGCCGGCCGGGAGCGCTTCCCGGCGCAGGCATTGCCGAATCTGGCGATCGAAGCCAAGGCCACGCAACCTTTGGCCGCGCTTTCGGCATTCCTCGACGAATTCCCGGGGCGCGTGCTGTTTACCGCCGAATCCGCAGGCCGTCGCGAAGTGTTGCTGGAGTTGCTGGATCGCCTGAAGCTGCGCCCGAAAACCGTCGACAGCTGGCCGGACTTCGTTGCAAGCAAGGATCGCCTGGCGATCACCATCGCCCCGCTCGACGAAGGCTTGATGCTGGATGACCCGGCGTTGGCACTGGTCGCGGAAAGCCCGCTGTTCGGCCAACGGGTGATGCAGCGTCGTCGCCGCGAAAAACGCGCCGACGCCAACAACGATGCGGTGATCAAGAACCTCACCGAGCTGCGCGAAGGCGCGCCGGTGGTGCACATCGACCACGGTGTCGGTCGCTATCTCGGCCTGACGATTCTGGAAATCGACAATCAGGCTGCCGAATTCCTGACCCTCGAATACGCCGAGAACGCCAAGCTCTATGTGCCGGTGGCCAACCTGCATCTGATCGCCCGTTACACCGGTAGCGACGATGCGCTGGCCCCGCTGCACCGCCTCGGCTCCGAGACCTGGCAGAAAGCCAAGCGCAAGGCCGCCGAGCAAGTGCGTGACGTCGCTGCCGAATTGCTTGACATCTATGCCCGCCGCGCCGCCCGCGAAGGTTATGCCTTTGCCGACCCGAAGGCCGATTACGCGACTTTCAGCGCCGGCTTCCCGTTCGAGGAGACTCCGGACCAGCAATCCACCATCGAAGCCGTGCGTGAAGACATGCTTGCGCCGAAACCGATGGATCGCCTGGTCTGCGGCGACGTCGGTTTCGGCAAGACCGAAGTGGCCATGCGCGCCGCGTTCATCGCTGTACACGGCGGCAAACAAGTGGCGATCCTGGTACCGACCACCCTGCTCGCCCAGCAGCATTACAACAGCTTCCGCGACCGCTTCGCCGACTGGCCGGTGACCGTGGAAGTGATGAGCCGCTTCAAGTCGGCCAAGGAAGTGAACGCTGCGGTGGCCGAGCTGGCCGAAGGCAATATCGACATCGTCATCGGCACCCACAAGTTGCTGCAGGACGACGTCAAAATCAAAAACCTCGGGCTGGTGATCATCGACGAAGAGCACCGCTTCGGTGTCCGTCAGAAGGAACAGCTCAAGGCCCTGCGCAGCGAAGTCGACATTCTTACGCTGACGGCCACGCCGATTCCGCGCACGCTGAACATGGCAGTGTCGGGTATGCGCGACCTGTCGATCATCGCCACGCCGCCGGCGCGACGCCTGTCGGTGCGCACGTTCGTCATGGAGCAGAACAAGAGCACAGTCAAAGAGGCTTTGCTGCGTGAGCTGCTACGTGGCGGCCAGGTTTACTACCTGCACAACGACGTGAAGACCATCGAGAAGTGCGCCGCCGAACTCGCCGAACTGGTGCCGGAAGCGCGGATCGGCATCGGCCACGGGCAGATGCGCGAACGCGAACTCGAACAGGTGATGAGCGACTTCTACCACAAGCGCTTCAACGTGCTGATCGCCTCGACCATCATCGAGACCGGCATCGACGTGCCGAGCGCCAACACCATCATCATCGAGCGTGCCGACAAGTTCGGCCTGGCGCAGTTGCACCAGTTGCGCGGTCGTGTTGGTCGTAGTCACCACCAGGCTTACGCCTACCTGCTGACCCCGCCACGCCAGCAAATTACCGGTGATGCGGAAAAACGTCTGGAGGCGATTGCCAATACTCAGGATCTGGGTGCCGGCTTCGTGCTGGCCACCAACGATCTGGAAATCCGTGGCGCCGGCGAATTGCTGGGCGACGGTCAGAGCGGGCAGATTCAGGCTGTCGGCTTCACGCTGTACATGGAAATGCTTGAGCGCGCAGTGAAGTCGATCCGCAAGGGCGAGCAGCCGAACCTCGATCAACCGCTCGGCGGCGGCCCGGAGGTCAACCTGCGGGTGCCGGCGCTGATTCCGGAAGATTATCTGCCGGATGTTCACGCGCGCCTGATCCTGTACAAGCGCATCGCTTCGGCCACCGACGAGGAAGGCCTGAAGGATCTGCAAGTCGAGATGATCGATCGCTTCGGTCTGCTGCCGGAGCCGACCAAGAATCTGATGCGCATCACGGCGCTGAAATTGCAGGCCGAGCAGCTGGGCATCAAGAAAGTCGATGGCGGCCCGCAAGGTGGGCGCATCGAGTTCGCGGCGCAGACGCCGGTCGACCCGATGACCCTGATCAAACTGATCCAGAGCCAGCCAAAACGCTACAAATTCGAAGGCGCCACCGTGTTCAAGTTCCAGGTGCCGATGGAGCGCCCGGAAGAGCGCTTTAATACTGTGGAGGCGCTGTTCGAGCGCCTCATCCCGAAAACTGCTTGAAGGACGCCGCATGCGCCTGTTTCGCTCATTGACCTTGCTACTGACACTTGTAGCACCGACGGCGTTTGCCGATGACCTGTATCAGGTCGAAATGATTCTGGTACGTCAGAACGCCGTGCCGGCGATAGTCAGCCGCGCCGCACCGGAAGACTGGGCAGCCGGCGCCCAACGCTTAGGCGATGACAGCAAACGCACCCCGGCATTGAACGATGTTGTGAGCAAACTCAACGCCAGCGGCGAGTACAGCGTGCTGATGCACAAAGCCTGGCAGCAGACGCTGGGCGAGACTCCAGCCAAGGTCGCAGTCAGCGAAGGTCAGGAGCAGTTCGGCCAATTCCCTATCGAAGGCACCATAGAAATGAAGCTCGGGCGCTTTACCGACGTGAACGCCGACTTCTGGGTCAACCAGATCGACGCCAACGGCATGGTCACCGCCAGCGAGCGCCTGAAACAGAACAGCCACACCAAGAACGGCCAACTCAACTACCTCGACAACGGCCACCTGGCCCTGCTGATCAAGATCACTTCACTGACGGCACCCGCGCCTCGGGAAGCGCCTGAAGTCGTTCCGGACTGATCGAAGTCCTTATGCCCCCGCCCCTGAGTAAACCGCTGGCCTCCTCCTGGGTCAGCCGATTCAAGGAACAGAGCCTGGAGCGTGGCCGCCGCTACGCGCTGGAAAACCGGGTGCGATTCGTGCAGGTCGGCGACGCGACCATCACCGCCAGTTGCGAAGGCTCTGGCGGTAACGTCTACCGTCAGACGATTCACCTGCGTGAGTCGGCCAAAGGCACCCTGCTGATGGTCGACGCGACCTGCACCTGCCCGGTACACAGCAACTGCAAACATTGCGCGGCGGTGTTGCTGCAAGTGCAGGAAACCCTCGAATACCCCGCCGCCGCCAAAGACGCCGAACTGCTGGAAAAACTCCAGGCCGTGCTGGAAAACCGCAGCCCGAAGGCACCGCCGCAAGTGCTGGTGGATAACGTGCAACCGGTGCCACGCCTGTGGCTGGCGAGTGTCGAGTTCAGCGCGTTCGAACCACGCAACGGCAAGATGCAGCGCTACATCCAGCATCGCGCAGCGCTGTCCTTCAGTTACCTCGACGAATACGTCAGCGGCCAGAAGAACAGCGACATCCTGATTCGCCAGGAAGCCCAGACCCTGCGGGTGAAACGCCATCCGGACATTGAACAAAGCTACCGCGAGCAGCTGCGAATCCTCGGCTTTCGCATCGCCACCCGGCAGAGCAAGGCTCTGCCGGAAAGCGCCGGCGAACTTTATGAGATGGTCAACGACAGCGCCTGGCTGACGTTCACTCTCAATGATCTGCCGAAGCTGCGCACCCAGGGCTGGGAGCTGTTGGTCGACGATGAGTTCGGCTTCGACCTGACCGCCGTCGACGACTGGTACGCCACCGTCGAGCAGGCGCCGGAGCGGGACTGGTTCGATCTGGAGCTGGGAATCATCGTCAACGGTGAGCGCCTGAGCCTGCTGCCGATCTTGCTCAACCTGATGCGCTCGCATACGGAAATCCTCAATCCGGAACGTCTCGCCCGCCGTCGCGACGATGAACTGATTCTGGTGAACATCCCGCAACGCAACAGCGAGCATGGACCGCTGCAAGTCGCCCTGTCCCTCGGCCGGCTTAAGCCGGTGCTGGCGACCCTTGGCGAGTTCTATTTGCAGGAACCGGGCGAAACCACCCTGCGCCTGAGCAAGGCCGACGCCACGCGCCTGAATTCGCTGGAAGGCATTCCGCTGCTGTGGGAGGGTGGCGAGCAGATTCGCAGCTTCGCCCAGCGCTTGCGTGACATCCGCGATTACAGCGCCAAGCCACCCAAGGGGCTGAATGCGACACTGCGTCCTTATCAGCTCGAAGGCTTGAGCTGGATGCAGTCGCTGCGGCAACTGGAAGTCGGCGGGATTCTCGCGGATGACATGGGACTGGGCAAAACCCTACAGACTCTGGCGCACATTCTCAGCGAGAAGAACGCCGGGCGCCTGGATCGGCCGTGCATGGTGGTGATGCCTACCAGCCTGATTCCCAACTGGCTGGACGAAGCGGCGCACTTCACGCCGCAGCTCAAGGTTGTCGCCCTGTACGGTGCCAGCCGTAAAAAGCATTTCGAGCATCTGGCCGAATACGACCTGATCCTCACGACCTATGCATTGCTGCCCAAGGATGTCGAACGCCTGGCGCAACAGCCGCTGCATGTACTGGTGCTGGATGAAGCGCAGTACATCAAGAACCCGAACAGCAAAGCCGCGCAGGCAGCCCGAGAATTGAACGCTCGTCAGCGCCTGTGCCTGAGCGGGACGCCGCTGGAAAATCACCTGGGCGAACTGTGGTCGCTGTTTCACTTTCTGCTGCCTGGCTGGCTCGGCGACGTCAAAAGCTTCAACGCCGATTACCGCGTGCCGATCGAAAAGCGCGCGAGCGAAGTCAGACTTCAGCACCTCAACGGTCGGATCAAACCGTTCCTGTTGCGCCGCACCAAGGAACAGGTCGCGACCGAGTTGCCGCCAAAAACCGAGATCATCCATTGGGTCGAGCTCAACGAGGCTCAGCGCGACGTGTACGAAACCATGCGTCTGGCCATGGACAAGAAGGTGCGCGACGAGATCACCCGCAAAGGCGTGGCGCGCAGTCAGATCATCATTCTGGAAGCACTGCTCAAACTCCGGCAGGTCTGCTGCGATTTGCGCCTGGTCAACGACGCCACCCTGCCCGCTCGCGGCAGCACCTCGGGCAAGCTCGACAGCCTGATGGAGATGCTTGAGGAATTGTTTGAGGAAGGCCGGCGGATTCTGCTGTTTTCGCAGTTCACTTCGATGCTGTCATTGATTGAGGACGAGCTGAAAAAACGCAATATCTCCTATGCGCTGCTGACGGGACAGACCCGGGATCGGCGCACACCAGTGAAGGAATTCCAGAGCGGCAAGCGTCAGATCTTTCTCATCAGCCTGAAGGCTGGCGGTGTGGGTCTGAACCTGACGGAAGCGGACACGGTGATTCATTACGATCCGTGGTGGAACCCGGCGACCGAGAATCAGGCAACTGACCGCGCGTATCGCATTGGCCAGGAGAAACCGGTTTTCGTCTACAAGATGATTGCCCGAGGCACGGTCGAGGAGAAAATTCAGCATCTGCAGCGGGAAAAATCCGACTTGGCGGCTGGCGTGCTGGACGGGCGCAAGGCCGGGGACTGGAAGTTGCAGAGTGATGATATCGAGGCGCTGTTTGCGCCGTTGCCGGACAAGTTCGACAAGCGCTGAGATCCATGTCGGCTTTCAGATCGATTCGCAGGCAAGCCCGCTCCCACAGAGAAAGCGCTCAACCTGTGGGAGCGGGCTTGCCCGCAAATGACTCGACTCGGTTTTGAGCCCGAATCAGCCCTTGAGCACCCGCGCCAACGTCGACTTCACCTTGCCCATGCCGTCGTGCAACGCCTGTTCGATTTCAGCCATGGTAATCACTTCAGTGGTCTTGCCCGCTGCCGGATTCACCACCAGCGACAAGCAGGCGTAATCCAGATCCAGTTCGCGAGCCAGCGCCGCTTCCGGCATGCCGGTCATGCCGACGATGTCGCAGCCGTCACGCTCCAGTCGTACGATCTCGGCCACGGTTTCCAGACGCGGGCCCTGAGTGCAAGCGTAAACGCCTTGATCGCTGTACTCGCAACCTTCGGCAGCCAATGCAGCAATCAGTTGCTGACGCAGCGGTTCGCTGTAGGGAAAGCTGAAGTCGATGTGTGTGACATGTTCCAGGTCATCGGCGAAATAGGTGTGCTCACGACCACTGGTGTAGTCCACGATCTGATGCGGTACGCAGAAATGTCCGGTGCCCATTGCAGGATGAATACCGCCCACGGCATTGACCGCGATGATCGCCTCGGCCCCGGCCTGCTTCAACGCCCACAGGTTGGCGCGGTAATTGACTTTGTGTGGTGGAAAGCGATGCGGATGGCCGTGGCGAGCGAGGAACAGCACTTCCTTGCCGGCGTATTCACCAATCTGAACCTCGGCCGATGGCGCGCCATAAGGCGTATCCACCGTCAGCGACTGACGAATGCTCAGGCCTTCCAGCTGGGTCAGGCCAGTGCCGCCGATGATTGCGTAAACCGTCATAGCGAAAAAATCCTTAATCGATCAGTTGAGCGTCTTTGAGCGCGCCGACAGCGGTCAGCCAGCGCGGATCCTGACGGTATTCGGTGCTGGCGAACGCCTGACCGCGCATGCGCGCGATACGCGGCGACGGCTTGACCTTCATGCGCTGCGCGGCGCTAAGGGCCAGCTCGGCGGCCGCGCGGTCATTGCAAACCAGACCCATGTCGCAACCGGCACTCAGCGCCGCCTCGATACGACTGGCAGCATCGCCGACCACATGCGCGCCAGCCATCGACAGATCATCGCTAAAGATCACGCCGTCGAACTGCAACTCGCCACGCAGGATGTCCTGCAACCAGCGCCGGGAGAATCCGGCGGGCTGTGCGTCGACTTGCGGATAAATAACGTGGGCCGGCATGACGGCGGCCAAATGCTTGCTGAGCCTGGCGAACGGCACGAGGTCGTTGGCGCGGATCTCTTCAAGACTACGCTCGTCGTTGGGGATTGCGACGTGGGAATCGGCTTCCGCCCAGCCATGGCCGGGAAAATGCTTGCCGGTGGCGGCCATGCCGGCGCTGTTCATGCCTTTTATAAACGCACCGGCGAGCAGCGCGGCGCGCTCCGGATCGCCTTCGAATGAACGGGTACCGACGACGGCACTGCGCTGGTAATCCAGATCCAGCACCGGCGCGAAGCTCAAGTCGAGGCCAACCGCCAGAACCTCAGTAGCCATGATCCAGCCGCATTGCTCGGCCAGGTATTCGGCATTTGGATTGTCAGCGATGGCGCGCATGGCCGGCAGGCGTACGAAGCCCTGACGCAGACGCTGGACGCGGCCGCCTTCCTGATCCACCGCCAATAGCAAGTCCGGACGAATGGCACGGATTGCCGCGCTCAGCTCGCGCACCTGGCGCGGATGCTCGATATTGCGGGCGAAAATGATCAAGCCGCCCACTTCGCGCTGGCGCAACAATTGGCGATCTTCGGCCGTCAGCCAGGTACCGGCGACGTCCACCATCAACGAGCCTTGCAGGCCAGCAGTCATAGAAATTCCTTGAAAACGAAAAACCCGTCTCCCACAAAATCACCGCCAGAGGCATGGCCCGGCGGATCGGTGATTTCAATGAGAAACGGGTTCAGGACGAGAGTCGACATGGGCGGCTAGCTTAGCGGATGTCAGCTGCCGCGCCCACCCATGGACGGTTAAACCTTGGCAGGTGTCGGCGCAGACTTGCTGCGTGGTCGCAACTGCGCGGTAGCCATTGCAGTGTCAGTGACGCCGGTTTCGGCACGCATGCCGGCTGCCAGGAACGGCACCATCAGACGCATCACCTGCTCGATGGAAGTGTTGACACCGAAATCGGTCTCGGCAATCGCGCGCAAGGCCTTGATCCCCGACATGCTGAATGCTGCGGCACCGAGCATGAAGTGCACGCGCCAGAACAGTTCGATCGGAGGAATACGCGGGGCAGCTTCGTTTACCAGCAACATGTAGCGACGGAAAACCTTTCCGTACATGTCTTCCAGATACCGACGCAAGTGGCCTTGACTCTGACTGAATGCAAGCCCCAGCAAACGCATGAAAATCGACAGATCGTTGCCGCTGCGTGGCTGTACCACCAGTGCTTGCTCGACGAGGATTTCCAGCAGCTCTTCGAGCGAAGGCTTGTTCTCTGGCTTGGCCTGGCGGCGTTCCAGCTCTTTGTCGAGGCTGATGCAGAACGGACCGAGGAAGCGCGAGAAAACCGCCTGAATCAGCGCCTTCTTCGACCCAAAGTGATAGTTCACCGCAGCGAGGTTGACCCCTGCCTTGCTGGTGATCAGACGCAATGAGGTTTCAGCGAAACCTTTTTCCGCGAACAGCTGTTCTGCAGCATCAAGAATGCGTTCAACGGTTTCCGACTGGGCCATGGCTACTCCGCCTGACAAACACTTGTTTGAAACATACGTTTCAGCCTATGCCTTGTCAAGCCTGCCAGTTCGTTTTGGGAATGGTCGGTCAGATATTTAACCACAACAAGGACGCCACATTAATCAGCGTCGTCACTGACCGTCCGGCGGCATGGCAAAAAAGGATCATTGCCAAGCCCGCTTCACTGTATATAATCCCAGTCACTGTATAAAAAGACAGAGCGATCAATATGCTTAAGCTGACGCCACGCCAAGCCGAGATTCTGGCCTTTATCAAACGCTGCCTCGAAGACAACGGCTACCCGCCGACCCGCGCGGAAATCGCTCAGGAACTGGGTTTCAAATCGCCGAACGCGGCAGAAGAGCACCTCAAGGCGCTCGCCCGCAAAGGCGCGATCGAGATGACACCAGGCGCCTCTCGCGGTATTCGCATTCCCGGCTTCGAAGCCAAGGTCGACGAATCCACCCTGCCGATCATCGGCCGAGTGGCTGCCGGTGCGCCGATTCTTGCCCAGCAACACATCGAAGAATCCTGCAACATCAATCCGGCCTTCTTTCATCCGCGCGCCGACTATCTGTTGCGCGTCCATGGCATGAGCATGAAGGACATCGGCATTTTCGACGGTGACCTGCTGGCGGTTCACACCACCCGCGAGGCACGCAACGGTCAGATCGTGGTTGCACGGATCGGCGACGAAGTCACCGTCAAACGCTTCAAGCGTGACGGCAGCAAAGTCTGGCTGATTGCCGAAAACCCCGAGTTTGCCCCTATCGAAGTCAACCTGAAAGACCAGGAACTGGTCATCGAAGGCTTGAGTGTCGGCGTCATCCGCCGCTAAAGGAGGCTTTATGCAGTTCCCACACGCACCTCAGCAAACACAACTGCCGTTGTTCGAAGCGTTTCTGGGGCAACCGCTCGCCCCCATCCTCAAGGATGTCGTCGAACGTCCGTGGAATACCGAACCCGAAGCCTTCAGCGAGCTTTCACTGCGCGGCGCGGCCGGGAACTGCCTGAGCCTGCTGGCCCCGATTCTTCGCGAACTGAGCGACGATCAGGACGCACGCTGGCTGACCCTGATTGCACCGCCTGCCAGCCTGACCCAGACTTGGCTGCGGGATGCCGGATTGAATCGCGAACGCATCCTGCTGTTACAACCCCGTGGCGCTCAAAGCGCTCAGCAACTGGCCTGTGAAGCATTACGCCTGGGTCGCAGCCACACGGTCGTCACATGGTTGAATCCACTGAGCGCAGGCGCACGGCAACAGTTGATCAGCGCCGCCCGCACCGGTGACGCTCAAAGCCTGAATATTCGCTTGGGGTGATTCAGCAACAACGCGCGCCACGTAAAGCGTAGGGCTTCTCCAAGGATAGAGAAGCCGATCTGTAGCAGTAACTGACAGACAGCAGATCAGTGAAGAACGCGCGGTCCCTCATCCTTGTCGAATTCGCCTTCAACCATACGCCCCGCCATTTGCACACCGACGCTCAACATCGCCTTGGCAATTTCAACGTGCTGGCCCTGCAGAAACGCCTTGGCATCCTCGGAGAAATCCAGAGTCACCAGAGAACCCTCGTCCTCAGCCCTGCGCAGTTCGATTCGGCCGTCTGGTAGCTCGACAATTTCTAGAAAGGACGTTGGCATATAGGTCTGTTCTCCACGAAAGGCAGGGATTATATAGACATCATTCAGGCTTCGCTCGGGATCTTGACCAGCAGCACGCCTCTCGTCGCCGCCAGTCCAGAGCCCCTCAGCACTCGTTCAAGCCTTCACGGAAGCGGATCGCCAGCCCCTTGAGGTTCTGCCGCCAGCTCTCGAGCTCTTCGCGGCTCAGCTCTTCAACTGCCTCTTCCTCATCCAGACTCACCGCCTGAATCAACGGCTGCGTCACATCACCTTTCGGTTTATGTGGAACCCGAGGAGGCTGAAACAGCGCCGAGTGCGCAGCCAGCAATTTAGCCAGCCAGGTCTCTGAATTGCTTGCCAGCTCAATCATCTCTGCCAGCTCAGGGATGGCAATCGACTCCAGCACTTCACGGGTCAACAAGGCTTCCGCCCGCGACGCATTGGCTTGCGGCAGACGATAGAAGCCCGCGATTTCATGACACAACCCCAACAATGCACCATAGAGATGAAACAGTGCGGACTCGCGCCCGGCCTGAATCAGCGCCAGCGAATTCATCGCCCGCCCCTCTTCGGCCCTGGCCAGCGCTTCCAGCGACAAACCCGCGAAATAGATCTTCTGATTGGTACGGGTATAGAGTTCGTGGGCCATGTCGGCACTCTCCACAACGAAATAATTGCTTCACACAGGCCGGACAGTGTCATGGATCAGCCGATCCGACCGCAAGCATTAAACAAAAAGGCCGCATGAAAACCCGAAGGTTGTCATGCGGCCTTTTGAATTGAAGATGCCCGATCAGCGCACCTTCAGTTCAGCGTTTGCTCAAGCCTTGGCTTTTGCCGGACGCTTGTCTTCGACCGTCCACTTGCCACCATCGAAGAACGCTTTCCAGCCTGTTGGCTTGCCGTCGACTTCGGTCTGAACGTATTGTTCCTTGGTCTTGCGGCTGTAGCGGATCACGGCTGGCAAGCCATCCGGATCCTTCTGCGGCGCTTCGCACAGGAAGTGGTACTTCGGATCGATTTCGTCCTTGTGCGGCAGAATCTCGATCACCAGCGGAGCACGGGTCTCGCGGTTTTTCGGGAACTGGCTGGCCGCCAGGAACAGGCCGGACGCACCGTCGCGCAGAATGTAGGTGTCATTGACCTTCTCGCATTTCAGCTCGGGCATCTTCACCGGATCCATCTTCGGCGGCGCCGCATCACCGCTTTTCAGCAGTTTGCGGGTGTTCTTGCACGTCGGGTTGGTACAACCGAAGAACTTGCCGAAACGGCCGGTCTTGAGCTGCATCTCGCTGCCGCACTTGTCGCATTCCAGGCTCGGGCCTTCGTAGCCCTTGATGCGATAGCTGCCTTCTTCGATTTCGTAGCCGGCGCAATCCGGGTTGTTACCGCAGATGTGCAGCTTGCGTTTCTCGTCGAGCAGGTAGGCGTCCATTGCTGTACTGCAGATCGGGCAACGATGCTTGCCGCGCAGTACCAGGGATTCCGACTCACCCTCGTCATCCGCAGCGATTTCATCGCCCGGCACCAGGTTGACGGTGGCCTTGCAGCGCTCTTTCGGCGGCAGGCTGTAACCCGAGCAGCCGAGGAACACGCCAGTCGACGCAGTACGAATCTGCATCGGACGGCCGCAGGTGGTGCACGGAATATCGGTCATCACCGGCTGGTTGGCACGCATGCCGGCTTCCGGATTCTCCGCCACTTCAAGTTTTTTCTTGAAGTCGCCGTAGAACTCGTCCAGCACGTTCTTCCAATCGCGCTCGCCCTGCGCCACGTCATCGAGGTTCTCTTCCATGCCGGCGGTGAAACCGTAGTCCATGAGGTTCGAGAAGCTTTCAGACAGACGCTCGGTAACGATATCGCCCATCTTTTCCGAATAGAAACGACGGTTGTGCAGGGTCACATAGCCGCGATCCTGAATGGTCGAGATGATCGCTGCGTAAGTCGAAGGACGACCGATGCCGCGCTTTTCCATTTCCTTCACCAGGCTGGCTTCCGAATAACGGGCCGGCGGCTTGGTGAAGTGCTGGGACGGATCGAGCTTGATCAGCTTCATCACGTCGCCCTGCGCCATGTCCGGCAGAACGTCATCGTCACCAGGCTTGGTGATTTGCGGCAGCACGCGGGTGTAACCATCGAACTTCAGAATGCGGCCCTTGGCGCGCAGCTCGAAGTCGCCGGCAGCGACGCTGACGGTGGTCGACAGGTATTGCGCCGGCAGCATCTGGCAAGCCAGGAACTGGCGCCAGATCAGCTCGTAAAGGCGCTCAGCGTCGCGCTCCATGCCGGCCAGCTTGGCTGGCGTGGTGTTGGCGTCAGATGGACGAATCGCTTCGTGAGCCTCTTGTGCGCCTTCCTTGCTGCTGTAGACGTTCGGCGACTCCGGCAGGTATTTCTTGCCGAACTCGGTTTCGATGTAATCGCGCGCCATCGCCACGGCATCGGCCGAGAGGTTGGTCGAGTCGGTACGCATATAGGTGATGTAGCCGGCTTCGTAGAGACGCTGGGCCATCATCATGGTTTTCTTCACACCGAAGCCCAGCCGATTGCTCGCGGCCTGCTGCAGTGTGGAAGTAATGAACGGTGCCGACGGCTTGCTGCTGGTCGGTTTGTCTTCACGCTTGACGATGCTGTAGCTCGAGGACTTGAGCTTCTCCAGCGCGGCCGTCGCCTGCGCTTCGTTCAACGGCTTGAAGGCTTCGCCTTTCTCGCGAGCGACTTCGAAACGCACGGTCGAACCTTTGGCAGTGCCAAGGTCGGCATGTACTTCCCAGTACTCTTCCGGGTTGAACGCGCGGATCTCACGCTCACGCTCGACCACCAGTTTCACGGCAACCGATTGCACGCGACCGGCGGACAGGCCACGGGCGATCTTCGCCCACAACAGCGGCGAGACCATGTAGCCGACGACGCGGTCGAGGAAGCGACGAGCCTGCTGTGCATTCACTCGATCGATGTCGAGTTCGCCCGGCTCCGAGAAGGCTTCCTGAATCGCCTTCTTGGTGATTTCGTTGAACACCACACGCTTGTAGCGGCTGTCATCACCACCGATGGCTTCGCGCAGGTGCCAGGCAATGGCTTCCCCCTCGCGATCCAAGTCGGTTGCGAGATAGATGGTGTCAGCATCCTTGGCGAGCCGGCGCAGCTCTTCGATGACTTTTTCCTTGCCCGGGAGGATCTCGTACTTGGCTTTCCAGCCGTGCTCGGGATCGACGCCCATGCGCGAGACCAGCTGCTTGCGTGCCTTCTCTTTCGGCGACAGCGCTGGCGCTTCGCCCGCAGCAGCCTTGCCGCGCTTGGCGGCTGGCTCCTTGCTGGCGCTAGCCGAACCGCTGGTGGGCAGGTCTCGGATATGGCCGATACTCGACTTCACCACGTATTGGTTGCCCAGATACTTGTTGATGGTCTTGGCCTTAGCCGGGGATTCCACAATGACCAGCGATTTGCCCATGGATCAGAAAATTCCTGAATTCTAGAAGTGAAAGGCGGTTGGCGCCTGACGCGGCACCGCTATATATAGTGGCTACAAGGTGAGGTCAAGCGCAGGGTTTTGCGCGCACTCGCCTTACGGCTTCGAAAAAAGGCTCGGTTCGGCTTGCACCAAAGCAAAGCGTGGGACCTGCTCCCCGTCAACCTCGACCGACTCCAGGAACATGCTCAAGGGACGTACCCAGAAGCCGTAATCGCCATACAGGGCTTGGTAAAAGACCACTTCTTCTTCGGTCTCGGAATGCCGCGCGACACTGAATACGCGGTACTGCGGACCTTTGTAATGTTGGTAGAGCCCAGGTTGTATCGGCATGCTTCGGCCCTCACTCAAATTTTTTCAAAATAAAAACAAAAATAAATCCGCAAAAACAAAAACCGGGGCACTTGGCCCCGGCTTCCATCGACGAGACGCTTAAACGCGTTCGAAGACGGTGGAAATGCCCTGGCCGAGGCCAATGCACATGGTGGACACCCCGAAGGTGCCGCCATTCTGCTTCATCACATTCAGCAAGGTGCCGGAAATACGGGCACCGGAGCAACCGAACGGATGACCCAGGGCGATCGCGCCGCCGTGCAGGTTAACCTTCTCATTCATCTTGTCGAGCACTTTCAGGTCTTTCAGCACTGGCAGGGCCTGTGCGGCAAACGCTTCGTTGAGCTCGAAGAAGTCGATATCGTTGATACCCAGGCCCGCACGTTTCAGTGCTTTCTGAGTTGCCGGTACCGGACCATAACCCATGATGGCCGGGTCGACACCAGCTACCGCCATCGAACGAATCACCGCCATAGGCTGGATGCCCAGGTCCTGTGCACGCTGTGCCGACATCACGATCATGCACGAAGCACCATCGGTGATCTGCGATGAAGTACCAGCAGTCACGGTGCCGCCCTTTGGATTGAACGCCGGCTTGAGAGCCGCCAGACTTTCCAGGGTGGTTTCCGGACGAATGGTTTCGTCGTAGTCGAAGGTTTTCAGGAAACCGTTCTCGTCGTAACCCTGCATCGGGATGATTTCGTCCTTGAACTTGCCTTCCACAGTCGCCTTGTGGGCCAACTGATGGGAACGCACGCCAAAGGCGTCCTGCTGTTCGCGAGTGATGCCGTGCATTTTGCCCAGCATTTCGGCGGTCAGGCCCATCATGCCCGAGGCTTTCGCCGCGTACAGGGACATGTGCGGGTTCGGATCGACACCGTGCATCATGCTCACGTGACCCATATGCTCGACGCCGCCAACCACGAAAACGTCACCGTTGCCGGTCATGATCGCTTGCGCAGCGGTGTGCAGGGCGCTCATCGACGACCCACACAGACGGCTGACGGTCTGGCCGGCCGAAGTGTGCGGGATCTGGGTCATCAGCGACGCCATGCGCGCGATGTTCCAGCCCTGCTCCAGGGTCTGGTTCACACAGCCCCAGATCACGTCCTCGACTTCTGCAGGATCGACCTTGGTGTTGCGTTCCAGCAGCTTGCTGATCAGGTGCGCCGACATGTCTTCAGCGCGGGTGTTGCGGTGCATGCCGCCCTTGGAGCGGCCCATCGGAGTACGACCGAAGTCGACAATCACGACGTCTCTAGGATTCAAGCTCATAAGTTCACTCTCACTCTAGTTGGGGGCGCTTAACCGAAGAAGCTCTGGCCGTTCTTGGCCATTTCGCGCAGCTTCGCGGTCGGGTGGTACAGCGCGCCCAAATCAGCGTACTGGTCGGCCAGGGCAACGAACTCGGCAACACCGATCGAGTCGATGTAGCGCAGCGCACCGCCACGGAATGGAGGGAAACCAATACCGTAAACCAGACCCATGTCGGCTTCGGCGGCGGTTTCGACGATGCCGTCTTCCAGGCAACGCACGGTTTCCAGGCACAGCGGGATCATCATCCAGTTGATGATGTCTTCGTCAGTGACTTCTCGCTGCTCGTAGATGATCGGCTTGAGCACTTCCAGCACCGACGGATCGGCGACTTTCTTCTGCTTGCCTTTCTTGTCGGCCTCGTAGGCATAGAAGCCCTTGCCGTTCTTCTGGCCCAGACGCTTGGCTTCGTAAAGCACGTCGATGGCCGAGCGACGGTCGTCCTTCATGCGATCCGGGAAGCCTTCGGCCATCACGTCACGACCATGGTGACCGGTGTCGATGCCGACCACGTCCATCAGGTACGCCGGGCCCATCGGCCAGCCGAATTTTTCCATGATCTTGTCGATACGGACGAAGTCCACACCGGCGCTGACCAGCTTGGCGAAACCACCAAAGTACGGGAACAGTACGCGGTTGACCAGGAAGCCCGGGCAGTCGTTGACGACGATCGGGTTCTTGCCCATTTTCTTGGCGTAGGCAACGGTGGTGGCAATCGCCTGCTCGCTGGACTTCTCGCCGCGGATCACTTCCACCAGCGGCATCATGTGCACCGGGTTGAAGAAGTGCATGCCGACGAAGTTTTCCGGACGCTTGAGCGCCTTGGCCAGCAGGCTGATGGAAATGGTCGAGGTGTTGGACGCGAGGATGGTGTCCTCTTTGACCTTCTCTTCGACTTCCGCCAGAACGGCTTGCTTGACCTTCGGATTCTCGACCACGGCTTCAACAACCAGGTCGACGTGCCCGAAATCGCCGTAGGACAGGGTCGGACGAATGCCGTTGAGCACTTCAGCCATTTTCGCGGCGGTCATGCGGCCTTTATCAACGCGGCCAACCAGCAGCTTGGCGGCTTCAGCCAGACCTTGCTCGATGCCGTGCTCGTTGATGTCCTTCATCAGGATCGGCGTACCTTTGGAAGCCGACTGATAGGCGATACCGCCACCCATGATGCCGGCGCCCAGTACGGCAGCCTGCTTCACGTCCTTGGCGATTTCGTCGTAGGCCTTGGCCTTTTTCTTCAGCTCCTGATCGTTCAGGAACAGACCGATCAAACTCTGCGCGGCAGAGGTCTTGGCCAGCTTCACGAAACCTGCTGCTTCGACTTCCAGCGCCTTGTCGCGGCCGAAGTTCGCGGCTTTCTGGATGGTCTTGATCGCTTCAACCGGGGCCGGGTAGTTCGGACCCGCCTGGCCAGCCACGAAACCTTTGGCAGTTTCGAAGGCCATCATTTGTTCAATGGCGTTCAGCTTGAGCTTTTCCAGCTTAGGCTGGCGCTTGGCCTTAAAGTCGAACTCGCCGGAGACGGCGCGCTTGATCAGCTCAAAGGCGGCATCGTGCAGTTTTTCAGGAGCAACCACGGCATCGACGGCGCCGACCTTCAGCGCGTCCTCAGGACGGTTTTCCTTGCCGGCGGCAATCCACTCGATGGCGTTGTCGGCACCGATCAGGCGCGGCAGACGAACGGTACCACCGAAGCCCGGGTAGATGCCCAGCTTGACTTCCGGCAGACCGATCTTGGCCTTGGTCGACATGACGCGGTAGTCCGCTGCCAGGCACATTTCCAGACCGCCACCCAGGGCGATGCCGTTGATCGCGGCTACGGTCGGAACGTTGAGGTCTTCGAAATCGCTGAAGATCTTGTTGGCTTCGAGATTGCCAGCAACCAGCTCGGCATCCGGCAGCTTGAAGTTGTCGACAAATTCGGTGATGTCGGCGCCGACGATGAACACGTCCTTGCCACTGCTGACGATCACGCCCTTGATCGAAGCATCTGCCTTGATGGTGTCTACGGCCTGACGCAGTTCGTTCAGGGTAAGACGGTTGAACTTGTTGACGGACTCACCCTTGAGGTCGAATTTCAATTCGACGATGCCACTTTCAAGAGCTTTAACCGTGATGGCTTTACCTTCGTAAATCATCAACTGATCTCCACGATATGGAAGCTGAACAGTACACGTCGGACGCAGGCAAATGGCTCGGCAGGACGTTTTCTCGTCGATGCTGACACCCATCCACCCGGCACACCCGCCAACGCGATAGTCGGGATTCTGTAGGAGCAGTCTGCAATACAAACGCTCAATTCATACGCCCGTTTGATTTGGGTACGCCACCTTCACGGAATTTCCGACAATTGTCAATCGCCCAAAATACGGGTTGAAATGCGACTTTGCGGTCATTTCCGTAGGACGCAGCCCGGCCACACACGCTCGCATGTGAGGGCATTCATAAGATTAATAGTTAGAAAATTCGCCCTAATTCACCGCAAGCCTTGTTTAACAGGCTACGCTGGCTGGACTACGAAGGAAAACAGGCGCACGTTTGCTGACCGGATCACACCGGATCAACGCCAAAAAGAATTTCCGGCCTGCCTGGCCAACCCCGCCCGATGAATCATGTCGGGCTTTTTATTGCGCGTCTGCCAGACGTTTCGCACCGTTGCAGCGCGAAAAGTCCGCGAGTCATGCCAGCGCTTTGAGCGTTGCATCGATTTCCAGCAAAACCGACGCGTCACCCTTCTCGCCCCAATAGAGCGCAATCATCTGCTTGTCGGCTTCGACCTTGAAAACGTTGCCCGGCAATTTTTCGAAATGATTCATCAGCAGCGGATCTTCACAGACTTCCTGCCACTGATTGACCCACACGCCCGGAGATTTCTGCCAATAGGTCCAGCACACCGGCTGCTTGCCGCGCCGTGGCCGATGGTATTGCGCACACGGGTTTGGCGGCTCCTGGCTCAGCCAATGTGGCCACTCCTGCGGCGCCAGTTGCATGGCCAGCCCGATACGTCGGGCCTCCGTGCGCAAGGCTATCCGTCCACTTTGTGCACGGGACGGACGCAACCACGCCAGCGGACTCAACACCACCAGCAGGATTGACACCACCAGCCAGACCGTCATATCTCTACTCCCGAATTTGAACGAGCCCATTGCGTCACTTTGGAACCAATGCGCTTGAAACCAGCCATACTTAACAATATTGATCCCTCACGAGGAGCACCTCATGCCCTACCACCATATTCTGGTCGCCGTAGATCTGACCGAAGAGTGCGACCCTGTGATCCACCGCGCCCGAGAGCTGTCGGTGAGCAATGGCGCCAAGCTGTCGCTGGTGCATATCGTCGAACCGATGGCCATGGCCTTTGGTGGCGACGTGCCGATGGATCTGTCACAACTGCAACAACAGCAGTTCGATCAAGCCAAGGAACGCCTGGAACGCCTGAAACACAAGTACACCGAGCTCGAAGGCGCCAACTGCCACCTGACCTACGGCCAGCCGCGCCAGGAGATCCACCACTTCGCCAAGGAACAGGGCTGCGACCTGATCGTGGTCGGCAGCCACGGCCGACACGGTCTGGCACTGCTGCTGGGTTCGACCGCCAATGACGTGCTGCACGGCGCACCTTGCGACGTGCTGGCGGTGCATCTGGTCAAACGCTGATCCCACTCACTTATGAAAAACCAAAAAAGCCCGGCGCCCATCACTGGACGCCGGGCTTTTTAATGCCTGGAAACAATCAGGCGTCCAGCTCGGCCCAACGCTCCACCAGCGCATCCAGCTCAGCCTGCATCTGCTCCAGGGAGGCAATCACCTTGGCCGTCTCGGCTGGCGGGCGCTGGTAGAAGCCAGCTTCAGCCATTTCAGCCTCAACAGCAGCAATCTGCTGCTCCTTGGCGTCGATGTCTCCCGGCAAGGCTTCCAGCTCGCGCTGAAGCTTGTAGCTCAGCTTCTTCTTCGCAGCAGGAGCCGCAGCAACCGGTGCGGCAACCGGAGCCGGTTCGGCAGTGACTACCGCCGAGTTCAGGTCGGCCTTGCCGGATTTGCTTTCGGTCACGCCCAGCAGGCGCGGCGAACCGCCCTGACGGATCCAGTCCTGATAGCCACCGACGTATTCGCGAACCTTGCCCTCGCCTTCGAAGACCAGGGTGCTGGTCACTACGTTGTCGAGGAATGCCCGGTCGTGGCTGACCATCAGTACGGTGCCGTTGAAAGTCAGCAGCACCTCTTCGAGCAACTCGAGGGTTTCCACGTCGAGGTCGTTGGTCGGTTCGTCGAGTACCAGCAGGTTCGCCGGCTTGCTGAACAGTTTGGCCAGCAAAAGACGCGCACGCTCGCCACCGGACAACGCCTTCACCGGCGTGCGGGCACGCTGCGGGCTGAAGAGGAAGTCGCCGAGATAGCTCAGCACGTGGCGGCTCTGGCCATTGATATCGATGAAATCGCGACCTTCGGCGACGTTGTCGACCACGGTTTTTTCCAGATCCAGCTGATGGCGCAACTGGTCGAAGTAGGCCACGTCGATCTTGGTGCCCTCCTCCACTTTGCCGCTGGTCGGTTGCAGACCGCTGAGCATCAGTTTCAGCAGGGTGGTCTTGCCGGTGCCGTTGGCGCCGAGCAGGCCGATGCGATCGCCGCGCTGCAGCACCATGGAGAAATCGCGGATCAGGAACGGACCGCCCGGGTGGGCGAAGCTCACGTTATCCAGCACCATCACCTGCTTGCCGGACTTCTCCGCTGTTTCGAGCTGGATGTTGGCCTTGCCGGTGCGCTCACGTCGCTCGCTGCGTTCGACACGCAGGGCCTTCAGCGCACGCACGCGGCCTTCGTTACGGGTACGACGGGCCTTGATGCCCTGACGAATCCATACTTCTTCCTGAGCCAGACGCTTGTCGAACAGCGCGTTGGCGGTTTCTTCAGCGGCCAGCTCGGCTTCCTTGTGCACCAGGAAACTGGCGTAGTCGCCGTTCCAGTCGATCAGGCCACCGCGATCCAGTTCGAGGATGCGGGTAGCAAGGTTTTGCAGGAAGGAACGGTCGTGCGTGATGAACAGTACGGCGCCCTGGAAATCCTTCAGCGCTTCTTCGAGCCAGGCGATCGCACCGATGTCCAGGTGGTTGGTCGGTTCGTCGAGCAGCAGCAGATCCGGCTCGGACACCAGCGCCTGCGCCAGCAGCACGCGACGACGCCAGCCGCCGGACAACTCGGCGAGGGTCTTGTCGGCCGGCAGTTGCAAACGGCTCAGGGTGCTGTCGACCAGGGTCTGCAGGCGCCAGCCGTCACGGGCTTCGAGATCGTGCTGGACGTGCATCAGTTTTTCCAGATCAGCGTCGGTGACGATGTTCTGGCTCAGATGATGGTATTCGGCAAGCAGTGCACCCACGCCGTCGAGGCCTTCGGCCACCACATCGAACACTGTCCGCTCGTCGGCCACCGGCAATTCCTGCGGCAATTCACCGATTTTAAGACCGGGGGCACGCCACACCGAGCCGTCATCGGGCTTCTGGTCGCCCTTGACCAGTTTCATCATGCTGGATTTGCCAGTGCCGTTGCGGCCGATGATGCACACCCGCTCACCACGGGCGATCTGCCAGGACACCTTGTCCAACAACGGCATCGCGCCGAATGCAAGGGACACATCGCTGAATTTGAGCAGGGTCATGAGCTTCTCCAAAAACCGGGCGCGCATTCTACCTGAATCGGGACCCGAGCAGGCCGGCAATTTCGCCGCTGACGCACTCTGCACAACAATTGTTGCGAACTTGTGCTGCAAGGCCGGCAAAGCTTTCGCCCCTTGCTGGCAAAAGGCTAAGCTACAGGCAATTCAGTGCAGGTTTAGGGCCGGCACTTGTCATGATTTCTCTGCCCGGATGTCTCATGCGCAGTCGCCTCTTCAGTGTTTTGTCATGTTTGCTGCTTTCCGCCGCTGCCGTTCAATCCGCCCAGGCGGTGGACCTGTCCACCCAACGCCAGTATTACGATGAAGCCAAGCGCGCCCTCGCCAAGGGCGACACCGGCCCGTATTTCCGTTACAGCCAGGCTCTGGCCGACTATCCGCTGGAGCCATACCTGGCTTATGACGAGCTGACCGCCCGGCTGAAAACCGCCAGCAACGCGGAGATCGAAAAATTCCTGGCCGAACACGGTGACCTGCCCCAAGCCAACTGGATGAAGTTGCGCTGGCTGCGTTGGCTGGCCGATCGCGGCGACTGGGCGACGTTCGTCAAGTATTACGACCCCAAACTGAATTTCACCGAACTGGACTGCCTGAACGCGCAGTACCAGATCAGCCACGACAAGAAGGCCGAGGGCTATGCCAACGCCGAGAAGCTGTGGCTGACCGGCAAATCCCAACCCGCCGCCTGCGATGCGTTGTTTGGCATGTGGGCCGCCGAAGGTCAGCTGACCGAGCAGAAACGCTGGGAACGCGCCAAACTCGCCGCCCAGCACCGCAACTATCCGCTGGCCAACAGCCTGGTCAACGGCCTGACCACCCTCGCCCCGCGTGGCCGCCTGCTGGTGGATGTGGCGCAAAAACCGGAACTGCTCAACCAGCCGTCGAGATTCACGCCAGCCGATGAGCCGATGTCGGACGTGGTCAGCCTCGGCCTGCGCCGCCTCGCGCGCCAGGACCCGGACAAGGCCATGGCCCTGCTCGACGGATATGCCAGCAGCATGCATTTCTCCCGCGATGAAAAAGTCGCGATCGCACGGGAAATCGGTCTGACTCTGGCCCGCCGCTTCGACAGCCGCGCGCTGGATGTGATGACCAAGTACGACCCGGAACTGCGCGACAACACCGTGTCCGAATGGCGCCTGCGCCTGCTGCTGCGTCTGGCGCGCTGGGACGACGCCTATCAACTGACCCGCCGTCTACCGCAGGATCTGGCCACCACCAACCGCTGGCGTTACTGGCAGGCCCGCAGTCTGGAACTGGCGCAACCGAAAAACCCGGAAGCGCAGACGCTGTACAAGAATCTGTCGCGGGAGCGTGATTTCTACGGCTTCCTCGCCGCCGACCGCTCGCAATCGCCGTATTCGCTGAACAACAAACCGCTGGTGCTCAGTCAGGCGCTGATCAACAAGGTGCGCAACACCCCCGGCGTGCGCCGCGCACTGGAGTTCCACGCCCGTGGGCAGATCGTCGACGGACGTCGCGAGTGGTACCACGTCAGCCGGCATTTCAACCGTGACGAAATGGTCGCCCAGGCCAAACTGGCCTACGACCTGAAATGGTACTTCCCGGCCATCCGCACCATCAGTCAGGCGCAGTACTGGGACGACCTGGACATCCGTTTCCCGATGGCCCACCGCGACACCCTGGTACGCGAAGCCAAGGTGCGCGGCCTGCATTCCAGCTGGGTATTCGCCATCACCCGTCAGGAAAGTGCGTTCATGGACGATGCCCGTTCCAGCGTCGGCGCCAGCGGCCTGATGCAACTGATGCCCGGCACCGCCAAGGAAACCGCGCGCAAGTTCAGCATTCCATTGGCCTCGCCGCAGCAGGTGCTCGATCCGGATAAAAACATCCAGCTCGGCGCCGCCTACCTGAGCCAGGTGCACAGCCAGTTCAACGGCAACCGCGTGCTCGCCTCCGCCGCCTACAACGCCGGCCCCGGCCGCGTGCGTCAGTGGCTGCGCGGTGCCGACCACCTGAGCTTCGATGTGTGGGTGGAAAGCATCCCGTTCGACGAAACCCGCCAGTACGTGCAGAACGTGCTGTCCTACTCGGTGATATACGGTCAGAAACTCAACTCGCCGCAACCGCTGGTGGATTGGCATGAGCGGTATTTCGACGATCAGTGATTGAAGCTCGTATCGCCGATAGATCAACGTAAACAAAAATGCCCGCATCGAGAGATGCGGGCATTTTTATTGCGCCTTTGAACCTTCCGTCACATCAACTTTGCAACTGCCGCGCTGCCAAGATCGGTCAATCGATACTTTTGTGTCGGACTGTTTGGCGTTTCGGGAACTGTCATTTCAATCATTCCATCGGCCAGCGCAGGATTAAGGTAGTTGGCCCGGAAGGTTGCCTTGTGCAACAAGTCCATTTCAGCCATCAACTAGCTGATTCTCAGTGACCGACCTCGAAGAACACGCAAGAGCTTCGCTACTGGGTCGCTTACTAGGTCGGTAGAAGGCTCGCTTTCGATAGCCTCACGCAACGCCAGATTCAACGCATTCAACATGTACTCCACGAACGGTGTTGACTCTGCCAGTCGGTCAGCGGCCGACAACGCCGCATAGTAATCATCCTGCTGCTCACGAATCACCGCCTCAACGGGCAAATACGCCAACACCGGCCGCCACTGGCTGAGGATCAACGTTTGCCAGAGCCGTCCCATTCGCCCGTTGCCATTAGCGAAAGGATGGATGAACTCGAACTCATAGTGGAAAACACAACTGGTAATCAACGGATGCCAGTCCGAAGCATCGAGCCACGCCAGCAAGTCGTCCACCAATTGGGCAATCCGGCTCGGCGGCGGCGCCATGTGGACCAGTTGCTCACCTCGATAGATACCGACACCTGCTCGCCGAAAGCGCCCACTCTCGTCAATCAGCCCCTGCATCAAAAGCTCGTGAGCGCGCAGCAAATCGGATCGATTACCGGGTTTCCAGTCAATCAGGCATTCATAAGCGGCAAAAGCATTGCGCACTTCCTGAATTTCTCGAGGCAAACCCAGCACCCGTTGCCCGGCCAATACAGCAGTCACCTGCTCGACGCTGAGCGTGTTGTTTTCAATTGCCAGAGAAGCCTGGATCGTTCGAATACGATTCCCACGACGCAACTGGGGTGTCTGTCGCCCGCTGTCGGCAGCCGAAAGCCGACCGATCTGCTCACTGATCTCCGCGATCAGTCCGAGCATTCGAGGCGTCAGGGTCAATGGGGGCTGGTAGCGGCTCATATCCCTTCCGAAGGCATCTCAATGTTCGCCATAGTGCCCGATGCCATCGAGCTTGGCAGCCTTATTCAATGTGTTTTCTGACCATCACTGAACTGCAACGCCGCCAACCGCGCATACAGCGGATTACTGGCAATCAACTCCTGATGCGTGCCGATCGCCACCAGTTTTCCCTGATCCATCACCGCGATCCGATCGGCGTTTTTCACTGTGGCCAACCGGTGGGCGATGACCAGTGTGGTGCGGTTTTGCATCAGGCTCGGCAGCGCTTGCTGGATCAGATGTTCGCTCTGGGCATCGAGGGCGCTGGTGGCTTCGTCGAGCAGCAGGATCGGCGCGTCGACCAGCAGCGCCCGGGCGATGGCCAGACGCTGGCGTTGTCCGCCTGACAGGCCGAGGCCGCCGTCACCCAGATGGGTCTGGTAACCGTCGGGCATTTGTTCGATGAAGTCGTGGGCATAAGCGATTTTCGCAGCTTCTTGGACCTGCTCCAGCGTGGCGGTCGGGCAGCCGTAACGGATGTTCTCTTCAACACTGCCGAAGAACAGCGCCGGGGTTTGCGAGACCAGCGCGAAGCAGCGACGCAGGTCCAGCGGATCAAGGCTCGTCAGCGGCACGCCGTCAATCAGGATCCGTCCTTCCCGGGGATCGTAGAAACGCAGCAGCAAGTCATACACCGTGGACTTGCCCGCGCCGGACGGGCCCACGAGGGCGAGGGTTTCGCCGGCGTTGATCGTCAGACTCAAGCCATCGACGGCAAGGTTTTCGGGACGCGAAGGGTAGGAAAAACGCACATCCTGCAGTTCCAGCTCACCTTTGACCCGCTCCGGCAGCGTCACCAATCCCGTGGTCGGTGGCTGGATGATGTTCTCCGAGCGCAGCAATTCGGCGATGCGCTCGGCAGCGCCGGCCGCTCGCTGCAACTCGCCAATCACTTCGCTCAAAGTACCAAAAGCACTACCGACGATCAGGCTGTAGAAAACGAACGCTGCCAGTTCACCCGCAGAAATCCGCCCGGCAATCACGTCCATACCGCCGACCCACAACATTACCGCAACGGCGCCGAGGACCAGCACGATGACCAGAGTGATCAGCCAGGCTCGCTGGAAAATCCGTTTGCGTGCGGTTTCGAACGCCTGCTCGACGGTGCTGGCGAAACGCTGTTCGTCCTGCACCTGATGGTTGTAGGCCTGCACGGTCTTGATCTGGCCGAGGGTCTCAGAAACGTAGCTGCCAATGTCAGCGATCCGGTCCTGACTCAGCCGGGAGAGGTTACGCACGCGGCGGCCGAAGATCAGGATCGGCGCAATCACCAGCGGCAGCGCGATCACCACGATGCTAGTGAGTTTGGCGTTGGTGATAAACAGCAGCACCACACCGCCAATGACCATCAGCAAATTACGCAGGAACAGTGACAGCGACGAGCCGATCACCGATTGCAGCAACGTGGTGTCAGCGGTCAGCCGCGACTGGATTTCCGAGCTGCGGTTGTCCTCGTAAAACCCGGGATGCAGGTACACCAGATGGTTGAACACCTGCCGACGGATGTCCGCCACCACGCGCTCACCGATCCAGGACACCAGATAAAACCGCGCAAAGGTGCCGAGCGCCAGGCCGAAAACCAGCAGCATGAACAGGCCGATGGATTGGTTGAGCAAGTGCGGCGACTGGGTCATGAAACCCTGATCGACCAGCAACTTGATGCCCTGCCCCATCGACAGGGTGATGCCCGCCGTGACGATCAGTGCGAGCAGTGCGCCGAATGCCGGCCAGCGATAGGGCGTAAGGAAATGAATGGTCAGGCGCAGGGCCCGGCGGTGGCGCGAGGAGAGCATCGGGATCATTCAGGTTCACGTCGTGTGCTGATGGATAGGGCCGGCCTACAGAGTCAAATGGGGTGGAACTCTGCAAATCACAATGAGTCAGGTTAATTATGACCGGCAAGACTACCCCCTAGAGGCTATTGGTCTAAGGTCCGGGTTGAGACGGACGGTCATTTCTGTTTGAGTGGAGATGCCGTTCCGGACCGACCGCAGGGAGTTGTCACAGCCTGGTCACCTGACGGATTTAACTTAGGCGCACAACCTGATGAGGAGACAGGCCATGTCCTTGCAAAACAGCAGCGATGACAAGATTGAAGTGATCCGCACCAAGCCCGGCCAACCTCTGGGTTGCTCGATCATCGACGAAAACGGGCGTGAAATTGAGATCACTGAAGACATGATCCAGGACGCATGCCGCGAACTGGAACAGCGATTGGTCAAGCCTGCCGAACAAAAGTGATATCGCCACCGTCTTCCTGACCCGGCCCCTGCAGGCCGGGTTTTTTCTGCCCGTTTTTTATACGACCACAGCACCCAGCGCCGTCACGATCTGGCGCAAGGTCGGCGAGTCTCCTTCGATTCGCACCTTCAAGCCTTCGATCTCGCGCCTTACCGGATACTGTTTGCGCAACACATCGAACGCGGCGCGTTGCTCACCGACACTGCCCAGCAGGGTGCGACGGAAATCCGCGTCGTCCCGGCGCGGGTCGTACACGCCACGGCACAACATCGCCAGCGCCCAGGCCGGATCGCTGTCGGCATGCAGGGAAACTTCCGAAAGCCAAGGTGCTGGAAGCAGATCACCGAGCTGAATGCTGGCGGGCTCACCGATAAATTCGCAGTACGCCTGATAGATCTGCGCCGTGCCGCGCTGTTTGCCATCGAGGCTGTAACCGGCGATGTGCGGCGTCGCCAGTACGCAAAGTTCTGCCAGCGCCACATCGACTTGCGGTTCGGCTTCCCAGACATCAAGCACTGCTTGCAGGTCCTCACGCTCCAGCAGCACTTCGCGCAACGCGGTGTTATCCACCACCGGACCGCGAGCCGCGTTGATCAGCCAGGCGCCGGGCTTGAGCTGCTGCAAACGCTGCTCGTCGAACAAATGCCAGGTCGCGCCATCACCGCTGCGGGTCAGCGGGGTGTGCAGGCTGATCACGTCGCACTGCGCGATGATCTGCTCCAGGCTGACATAATCGCCGCCCTCCGCCGCCTGACGCGGCGGGTCGCAGACTTTCACGTTCCAGCCCAGGCCTTTGAGCACCTTGATCAGGCGCCCGCCGACTTCACCGGCACCGACCACGCCGTAAGTGCGCTCACTCAATTCGACGCCTTCGATTTCGGCCAGGGTCATCAGGCTGCCGAGCACGTAATCGACCACGCCCCGGGCATTGCAGCCGGGCGCGCTGGACCAGGTGATGCCGGCCTCGTTGAAGTAATCGAGATCCAGGTGATCGGTGCCGATGGTGCAGGTGCCGACAAAACGCACCTTGCTGCCTTCCAGCAGTGCGCGGTTGACGTTGGTCACCGAGCGCACCAGCAATACATCGGCCTGTTCGACCGTGGCCCGGTCGATGGAGCGGCCCGGCACCCGGCGGATCTCGCCGAAACCGGCAAAAAAGGCATCGAGCAGCGGGATATTTTCGTCGGCAACAATCAGCATGGCGGGGCTCCTTGGGCGGATCGGCAGTGTAGGCGCTGGGGCTGCGATGAGCCAGCAGGCTTTGACTTCTTGATGAGGCGGGGCGATTACAAATCCGCAACAGAGGATTTTTCCTGACCATAACGTCAACGGCGTAGAATGCCCGGCCTTGCGCATCAACCCCTGTGGACGCTTTGCCTGTGAATTCCGTGACTGACCGCCCCGCTGCCGTTTCCCTCAACCGCCCTGCCCGGGTTCGCCTGGAGCTGAAAAATCTGCTCGGCCTGGCCCTGCCAATCATGATCGCGCAACTGGCGACCACCGCCATGGGCTTCGTCGATGCGGTGATGGCCGGGCGCGTCGGGCCCAAGGATCTGGCGGCCGTGGCGTTGGGCAACTCGATCTGGGTGCCGGTGTTCCTGCTGATGACCGGCACTCTGCTGGCCACCACACCGAAAGTCGCCCAGCGCTTCGGCGCCGGCACCCACAGCGAAATCGGCCCGATCGTGCGTCAGGCCTTGTGGCTGGCACTGGTGGTGGGCCTGATGGCGACCACGATGCTGTTCAGCGCCGAACCGATCCTGCACCTGATGAAAGTCGATCCGGAACTGATCGGCCCGTGCATGCAGTACCTGCACGGCATCGCCAGCGGTCTGCCGGCCGTGGCCATCTACCATGTGCTGCGCTGCACCAGTGACGGTCTCGGTCGCACCCGCCCGGCGATGGTGCTGGGCCTGTGCGGTCTGGCTCTGAATATTCCGCTGAACTACGTGTTCATTTACGGTCACCTCGGCGTACCGGCCATGGGCGGCGTCGGTTGCGGCTGGGCCACGGCGATCGTGATGTGGGTGATGGCACTGGGTCTGGCCGGTTACGAGCGCTGGGCGCCGGCCTACAAGTCGAGCGAACTGTTCAGCCGTTTCGACTGGCCGCAATGGGCGGTGATCAAGCGCTTGCTGGCCATCGGTCTGCCGATCGGCGTCGCGGTGTTTGCCGAGTCGAGCATCTTTGCGGTGATTGCGTTGTTGATCGGCAGCCTCGGCGCCACGGTGGTGGCCGGGCACCAGATTGCGCTGAACGTCAGCTCGCTGGTGTTCATGATTCCGTACTCGCTGGGCATGGCCGTGACTGTGCGGGTCGGCCAGGCTCTGGGCCGTGAAGAGCCCCGCGAAGCGCGTTTCGCGGCAGGTGTCGGCATGGGCACCGCGCTGGCTTACGCTTGCCTGTCGGCGAGCATGATGCTGCTGATGCGCGAACACATTGCGGCAATCTACACGTCGGATCCGATGGTGATTCACATCGCCGCGATGCTGATCGTGTACTCGGCGCTGTTCCAGTTTTCCGACGCGATCCAGGTCACCGCCGCCGGCGCACTGCGTGGATATCAGGACACCCGGGTGACGATGATCCTGACCCTGTTCGCCTACTGGGGCATCGGCCTGCCGGTGGGTTACGCCCTCGGCCTGACCGACTGGCTCGGCGAACCACGCGGCCCGAGCGGCTTGTGGGAAGGCCTGATCGTCGGCCTCAGCTGCGCGGCGCTGATGCTATCGATCCGCCTGACGCGCAGTGCACGCACACGCATTCGCATCAGCCGCTCGATGGGCTGACCGGGCATAAAAAAAGACCTGCACATGCAGGTCTTTTTTGCTTTCAGATCAACCAGACTTCTTGCGGATCCAGTACAGAAAGGTCCCGGCCTCTTCGTGCTGCCCCACCAGTTCATGGTCAAGAAACACGCAGAACTTGGGGATGTCGCGGCGGGTCGACGGGTCGGTGGCGATCACCTTGAGCAGGCCACCGGGCACCAGGTCGCGGATGTGCTGGTGCAGCATCATCACCGGCTCCGGGCAGTTGAGGCCCGTAGCGTCGAGGGTGCCGTCGACCGGCATATTGATCATTTCACTCATGATTCACTCCTGAAACTGGCCGGCATTGTCGCCCAAGGCCGGGTGTTCGGTCACCTGCCGCGCGCTCAGCGGGCTTTGGCTTTCTTCACATCATGGCGGCGCAAATGGCAGGTCACTTCCTCGCGGTCGTGATACAGCTGCTTGCAGCCGATGTCGACCTTGATCCCGCGGGCCTTGAACCCGTCGGCGATGCGCTCGAGCAAGCGCTTCACCTCCGCGTAACGCTGCTTCATCGGCAACTTGAGGTTGACCACCGCTTCCCGGCAATGCCCCTCGCCGATCCACTCTTCGAGCATCGCGGCGTTGCGTGCCGGCTTCTCGACGATGTCGCAGACCATCCAGTCCACCGGTTGCTTCGGTTTGAAGGTGAAACCATCGGCCATCAAGTGCTGCACCAGACCGGTGTCCATCAGACTTTCGGCCATCGGGCCGTTGTCGATGGCGGTCACCAGCATGCCGCGATTGACCAGTTGCCAGGTCCAGCCGCCCGGCGCCGCGCCGAGATCGACGCCGGTCATGTCGCTGTGCAGGCGATCTTCCCACTGATCGCGGGGGATGAAATGGTGCCAGGCCTCCTCCAGCTTCAGGGTCGAACGGCTTGGCGCCTCGCGCGGGAACTTCAAACGCGGAATACCCATCGGCCACATCGCCGAGTTACCGGCATCGGCCAGACCGAGGAACACCTCACGACCGCTTTTGAAGGTCAGCAGCAGGCGCGGCTTGCCGGCGTCCTCCACCAACTTGCCGGCGCCGGTCAGGGCCTTGCGCAGCGGGCCTTCGAACTTCTTGCAGAAATTCGACAGTTCCTTGCCGTCGTTGGTGTCGACGACTTCCAGCCACAAGCTGCCACAGACCGGGAATTCAGCCATGTGCGCGAGGATCACGCTGATGCGGTCGTTTTCCGGCAGATCGATGAAAAACCCGCGCGCCCACTGGCGCGGGAAAATCAGCTCGGCGAAACGCTGACCGCGCATCAGGCGCTCGGCGCCGTCTTCTTCGGTGCAGACAAACTCGGCACAAGCGGTGGCCGGTTTGGCCTTGGCGTAGCCAGCCACGTTCAGCTGAGCGGCGAGGTCGGAAATTTCCGAGCAGACTTCGCCTTCGAAGCCTGGCCGGCAATGCATGAATAGGGTGTTCATTCTTACTCCTGGGCAGAGGGCGATCATTCATCCCCTGCGCGATGCCCAGACCCTGCGTTGAAGCAAAGCCTGTCACGAAAACCGGCGCATGATAGCCGATGTCGGAACCTTGGTTCCTGTCATAGAGTCCAGTTATTAGCCAGCTACCTAAAACAGGGCTAAGTTTTAAGCTCTATTCGTCCCCTCAATCCGTAGCCGTGCGGATTCAAAGGAGTGATCGTAATGCCGTCCCTCGATAGCCTGCACACCCTTAAGACCCTGAAAGTCGATGACAAGACTTACCACTATTTCAGCCTGCCGGATGCCGCCAAGTCCTTGGGCGATCTCGCCAGGCTGCCGATGTCGCTGAAAGTCCTGCTGGAAAACCTGCTGCGCTGGGAAGATGAAAAAACCGTTACCGGCGCCGACCTCAAGGCGATTGCCGCGTGGCTCAAAGAGCGCCGCTCCGACCGAGAAATCCAGTACCGCCCTGCCCGTGTGCTGATGCAGGACTTTACCGGCGTTCCTGCCTTGGTCGATCTGGCCGCGATGCGCGCCGCCATGGCCAGGGCCGGCGGTGATCCGCAGCGAATCAACCCGCTGTCGCCAGTGGATCTGGTGATCGACCACTCGGTGATGGTCGACAAGTTCGCCAGCGCCAGCGCCTTCGAACAGAACGTCGACATCGAAATGCAGCGCAACGGCGAACGCTACGCCTTCCTGCGCTGGGGCCAGAGCGCCTTCGACAATTTCAGCGTGGTGCCGCCGGGCACCGGGATCTGCCACCAGGTCAACCTCGAATACCTTGGCCGCACCGTTTGGACCAAGGATGAAGACGGCCGCACCTACGCCTTCCCCGACACGCTGGTCGGCACCGACTCCCACACCACCATGATCAACGGCCTCGGTGTACTCGGCTGGGGCGTCGGCGGGATCGAGGCGGAAGCGGCGATGCTCGGGCAACCGGTGTCGATGCTGATTCCGGAAGTGATCGGCTTCAAACTCACCGGCAAGCTCAAGGAAGGCATCACGGCCACCGACCTGGTGCTGACCGTGACCCAGATGCTGCGCAAGAAAGGCGTGGTCGGCAAATTCGTCGAGTTCTACGGTGACGGCCTCGCCGACCTGCCGCTGGCCGACCGCGCCACCATCGCCAACATGGCCCCGGAATATGGCGCGACCTGCGGCTTCTTCCCGGTCGATGACGTGACGCTGGAATACCTGCGCCTGTCCGGTCGTCCGCCAGAAGTGGTCAAACTGGTCGAGGCCTACACCAAAGCTCAAGGGCTGTGGCGCCTGCCCGGTCAGGAGCCGGTGTTCACCGACAGTCTGGCGCTGGACATGGGCAGCGTCGAAGCCAGCCTCGCCGGGCCGAAACGTCCGCAGGACCGGGTGTCTCTGCCGAATGTCGGTCAGGCGTTCAGCGACTTCCTCGACTTGCAATTCAAACCCACCAGCAAGGAAGAAGGACGCCTCGAAAGCGAAGGCGGCGGCGGTGTCGCTGTGGGCAATGCCGATCTGGTCGGCGAAACCGATTACGAGTACGACGGCCACACCTATCGCCTGAAAAACGGCGCGGTGGTGATTGCCGCGATCACTTCCTGCACCAACACCTCCAACCCCAGCGTGATGATGGCTGCCGGCCTGCTGGCGAAAAAAGCCGTGGAAAAAGGCCTGACCCGCAAGCCGTGGGTGAAAAGTTCGCTGGCACCGGGTTCAAAAGTGGTCACTGATTACTACAAAGCCGCCGGACTGACGCAATACCTCGATCAGCTCGGTTTTTCGCTGGTCGGATACGGCTGCACCACTTGTATCGGCAACTCCGGCCCGCTGCCGGAACCGATCGAAAAAGCTATCCAGAAAGCCGATTTGACCGTGGCGTCGGTGCTGTCCGGCAACCGCAACTTCGAAGGCCGGGTGCATCCGCTGGTAAAAACCAACTGGCTGGCCTCGCCGCCGCTGGTGGTCGCCTATGCCCTGGCCGGCAGTGTGCGCACCGACATCAGCAGCGAACCGCTGGGCAATGACCAGCAGGGCAATCCGGTGTACCTGCGCGACATCTGGCCGAGCAGCAAGGAAATCGCTGACGCTGTGAATCAGGTCAACACGGCGATGTTCCACAAGGAGTACGCCGAAGTGTTTGCCGGCGACGAACAGTGGCAAGCCATCGAAGTACCGCAAGCTGCGACGTATGTCTGGCAGGCGGATTCGACCTACATCCAGCACCCGCCGTTCTTCGACGACATTGCCGGGCCTTTGCCGGTGATCGCCGATGTGAAAGGCGCGCGAGTGCTCGCGCTATTGGGCGATTCGGTGACCACCGACCACATCTCCCCCGCCGGCAACATCAAGGCCGACAGCCCGGCCGGGCGCTATCTGCGCGAGCAAGGCGTTGAGCCACGGGACTTCAACTCCTACGGCTCACGCCGGGGTAACCACGAAGTCATGATGCGCGGCACGTTTGCCAACATCCGTATCCGCAACGAAATGCTTGGCGGCGAAGAAGGTGGCAACACGATCTACATTCCGACCGGCGAGAAACTGGCGATCTACGACGCGGCCATGCGTTATCAGGCCTCGGGCACGCCGCTGGTGGTGATTGCCGGGCAAGAATACGGCACCGGTTCCAGCCGTGACTGGGCCGCCAAGGGCACCAACCTGCTGGGGGTAAAAGCGGTGATCGCCGAAAGCTTCGAGCGGATCCACCGTTCCAATCTGGTGGGCATGGGCGTGCTGCCGTTGCAGTTCAAACTGGATCAGAACCGCAAGAGCCTGAACCTCACCGGCAAGGAAACCCTGGATATTCAGGGCCTGAGCGGCGTCGAGCTGACACCACGGATGAACCTGGCGCTGGTTATCACCCGTGAAGACGGACGTCAGGAAAAAATCGAAGTGCTGTGCCGCATCGACACCTTGAACGAGGTGGAGTACTTCAAGTCCGGCGGGATCCTGCATTACGTGTTGCGGCAGTTGATCGCCTCGTAACACCTGCAGATGCAGAAACACCGCCAGATCGGCGGTGTTTCTGTGTGGGCAGCGCACTTTTCTGCGGGCGAAAAAAAACCCGCCGAAGCGGGTTTTTCCCAAGACCATTATCGACTCCCTGTCGGCAGCGATCCTTGCTAATGGTCGATCATCCGTGATCCTGAAACACTCCCTGTGTTTCAGTTGATGAGGCTAGGTTACGCTCTGGATCCAATCGGCAATAGTCGAAATAGCTACCATCGCGTGTAAGACATTCGCCATAGCAGGCCTTCCGAAAACCCTTAGGCGTGTCAGACATCGAGTGCAGAAGCCGCCAATCCGGCGAATTTCAGCTGTCCGGCGGCGGCTTTTTGCTCGTCATCCTCCATGAACCACGCGGCAGACAGTCCGGCGAATACCAGCGCACAGCGTCCCAGCCACGGCGTGAACAGGTCGAGATCAGCTACCTTCACGCTCGCGGGAACGGTCGCTTTCCGTCAGGAAGTGCTCAAGTCGACTCAACTGCTCCTCCCAGCCCCGACTGTCCATGTAGTAGGCCTCTTTCTGGCGCACGTCGGGAATGTGCGCAAAACCTGATTCGGAGACCTTCAGCAACGTGCCGTTCTCGTAGTCCTGCAGTTCGAATTTGACCAGCGTGGTCGGTTCCTGGGAGTAGTCGATTTTCGGGTTCACCGCGTACGGGTGCCAGCGGAAGGAGAACAGCTGTTGCGGCTCGACCCGCTCCACCAACACATTCCAGAGCACATGTTCATAACCGCGGTACGTGACCTGCCCTTGCGTCCATTCGCCCGGTATAAACCGCCGGCCTTCCAGCGCAACGCCGAACCACTGGCCGAACGCCTCGGCATCGACCAGGGCACGCCAGACATGCGAGCGCGGCGACCTGAGCATGATTTTACGTTCAAAGCTGTTGGGTACTGGTTTCATACGTCACCTCCTGTTTTGAACAGTAGGCTTGTATGACCACATGTCCAATCCGAAGTTGTATCAATCCGGTGCAACGGTCGGGCTGATTGAAATATCCGGCAGTATTTTGGGGCACCGGTTCGTCAGAATGCGGACGGATCAGCACCGTGAAACTGATAACGTTCGCAACGAATTGAACGACACAAGGACGTCATCATGCAGCCCTCCCTCCCCGAACGTTACCGTGGAGCCCTGCTCGGTCTGGCCTGTGGCGATGCCATGGGAACCACCGTCGAATTCCAGCCTCGCGGCAGCTTCCAGCCCCTGACCGAGATGATGGGTGGCGGGCCGTTTCACTTGAAGCCCGGCCAATGGACCGACGACACCTCGATGGCGTTGTGCCTGGCGGAAAGTCTGCTGAACAAAAACGGCTTCGATGCCGCTGACCAGATGGGCCGCTATCTGAACTGGTGGCAATGGGGTTATTTGAGTTCGACCGGCGAATGTTTCGATATCGGCATGACCGTGAGTCAGGCGCTGGATCGTTTTCAACAAACCGGTGAGCCGTTTGCCGGCTCCACCGATCCCCACAGCGCCGGGAACGGGTCGCTGATGCGTCTGGTGCCCGTTGTACTGTTCTACTTCCCGGATGCCCGGCAAATCAGGCGATTCGCCGCCGACAGTTCACGCACTACGCATTCGGCGCCCGAATCCATCGAATGCTGCCAGCTGTTTGCCGAACTGCTCTGCAGGGCTCTGGAAGGCGAGTCGAAAGCGCAACTGCGCACTCAGCCGCAAACAATCTTCAGCCAGCCCAAGGTGGCGGCGATTGCCCGGGGCGAGTACCTGCACAAGACCGAGCGCGACATTCGCGGCAGTGGCTACTGCGTCGAATCCCTGGAAGCGGCGTTATGGTGCTTCCAGAACACCGACAGTTTTGCCGCCGCCGTCCTGCAAGCGGCGAATCTGGGCGATGACGCGGACACCACGGCTGCCATCGTCGGCCAGTTGGCCGGCGCCCACTACGGCGTGCAGGGAATCCCGTTCGGGTGGCTGGAAAAGCTGCATGACGGAGAGGAAATTGCCGCGACAGCGGAGCGGTTGCTCAACGCCTCCAGACACCGTGCACCTTGTTAGCGCCACGAAGTCGCTAAACTGCCCGGCACGTTCACTCATCAAAGCGAGATGACTCATGTCCCCACGCCTGCTTCTGGCCCTGACACCCTTTCTTTTCACTTCTGTTGCTCACGCTGCCGTGGACTGCGCCAATGCCAGCGATCAAGCGACGATGAATCAGTGCGCCGCACAAGAGAACAAGGCGGCGGACAAGGAGTTGAATACGGTTTATCAACAGATCACCGCCCGGTTGAAGAACAACCCTGATGGCAAGAAACTGCTGGTCAGCGCGCAACGGGCGTGGATCGGCTTTCGCGATGCCGAGTGCAAGTTTTCCGCATCCGGAGTGGCAAGCGGGAGTGTTTATCCGCTGATCTACAACAATTGCATCGCCTCAATAACCAAGACGCGAACCGAAGCGCTCAAACAGTATTTGAAATGTGAGGAAGGTGACATGAGCTGCCCGGTGCCGGGGGCCTGACTTTTCAGGGATTTGGAGAGCCTCTTCGCGAGCAGGCCTGCTCCCCCATTTGAACTGCATTTCAATGGGGGAGCAGGCTTGCTCGCGAGGGCGTCATCCCTGACGTCGCTAATTACCGGACGAAGATCTGTGCCGTAGTAATCGCCATATCCCCACCCGGCAGTTTGATGCTGCCGGTCTGCTTCATGGTTTCGGCATCAAAGATCGCCACATCGTTGAAGGTCCCGGCCAGGTAGATCTTGCTCCCGTCCTTGTTGAACGAAATGCAGTAGTAGGAATGATCCAGTGTCGCCGCCTGAATCAGCTTTTTTTGCTTGATGTCGTACTTGGCCAGACGATTGAGTACACCGAACATCAGGTTCGGATCCTTCGGCGAGCGCATGCCGCTGAAGTAGATCTCGGTCAACGGGCCGAAGTCAGTGGTCTCGGTCTTGCCCGTTTTCAGATCGACGCTGAACAAGCCATAAAGGTATTCGGCGGTGGCCGGGTCCTGTTTTTTGTCCTTGAACTTCGCCGCCGTGTACAGCAGCGAGAAATCGTGGCGATAGGTTTGCTGGTTCCATACGTAAAGCACGTCCGGCGCGCTGTAGTTCGGGCGTTTCCAGTGGCGGCTGGGGATCAGAACGTCGAACTTGCCGCTCTTTACATCGACCTTGTACACATCGGCGCCGGCCACATAGAGCGTACCGTCATCGCCGCTCTGCATGATCGTCAACTGCCGTGGAGCCGGAAAGCTGCGCACCGGTCTGGCGTCCATTCCGGCGTCGGTGGCGTAGACGTCCAGACGCGGCTGTTTGACCTCGTAGCGATCGTTGAGCATCTGGGTCGGGTTGGCGATGGTGTACAGCTCCTTGCCGTCATGGCTGACGGTAAAGGCGAACATCGACCGCGCCTTCTCCCCAGGCTGCTGGGTGATGCTGGCATGGAACACCTGCTTGCAGCTGTCCAGCTCGACACCGTAGACATCGGCGTAATGGTTGTTCAATACGTACGCGGTCTTGCGATCCGGCGAAAGCTGTACGGTGCCGGGGCCAAAGGCATCGGGCATCTTGCAGGTCTTGTACAGGCTGTCGGTCGCCAGGTCGATGACGTGCAGGTTGTTCGGGTAATTGGTGGTCAACATGTACTCGTGACCGTCTTGCAGCGCGGCGTTTTCATCGGCCAGAACCGGGAGCGAACAGGCGCTCAGAACCGCGAGTGCGGCAAGGCCGCAGGCTTTGTTGAGGCTAGGCATGCTGGAATCCTTCTTCTTGTCCGGGCAGTTACTTGTCTTTCGGGAAGACAGTGCCGAGGTTGCGCCAGTTGTCGTTGGACGCCTGGGCATCCTTGTTCCAGTCCGGGTAGGTGCTCATCATGTCCGGCACCTGGGCTGGCCACCAGCACGGGTCGGAGCAGCCATACAGGTCGGCTTCCATCGGCTGACAAAGCGACGACACCCCGCCGAACGCATCGATTTCCCAGCCCGGGTCGGTGGTCGAGGCGCAGCCAGCGACGGAGCTCATCGCCACCACTTCTTCGATGCGGTTCTCGTCCGCGGCCTGATCCAGCTTCAACGCTTTGTTATTGATTGCCTTGAGATGTTTCATATCAGTGAGCCTTGCGCGGAGTGATGTAGCTGCTGATGAACGCAGGGTTGGCGGCCATGATCCGGGTGTAGACCTCAATGCCGAAGTCGACCCAGTCACGCATCAATTCGCAGTAGTGATACGTCGGGTGGGCCGGGTCACCGTAGCGGGCATAGCTCTCGTGGTAGCAACCGCCGGAGCACAGGTTGCGAATCTGACAGTCATGGCAACCGGTGTTGGTGCGATCCAGGCGCTGGGACAGGAAGTCATTCAACTCGACCTGCTTGACGCCGCTGTGGACGTTGCCGAAGGTCGGCAGCGAGGAGCCGGTGAAGCGATGGCACAGGTTCAGTTCGCCTTTGTGATCGACCGCCAGCATCTTCAGCCCGGCGCCGCACGGCAGGGCCTTTTTGTGGCCTTCATGAATGTCGGTGATCAACTGATGCAGGTTGGAGAACCCGATATTGCGGTGTTCCAGCGCAGCCTCCAGATAACGCCGACCGAGGCGTTTCATGCTGGCGAACACTTCGATCAACTCGTCGTTGGTCAGATTGAAGCTGCTGATATCGCCGGACGTTACCGGAGCAAATCCAACCTCGGCAAAACCCAGTTCGTTAAACAGGTGATCCCAGATGGTTTCAACGTCGGTGACACCGGTGGTCAGGGTCACCCGCGCGCCGACCGGACGGCTGTTGTAGCGAGAGAGCAACATTTCGGCTTTGCGCCGCACCACGTCATAAGTGCCCTGCCCGCCCACGGTGATGCGGTTGCGGTCGTGCACGGTTTTCGGCCCGTCGATGCTCACTGACAAGCCAAAACGGTGGGCATTCAGGTAGTCCACGGTTTCTTCGGTGAGCAGCGTGGCGTTGGTGGTCATCACGAACTCGACGAACTTGCCGGCCTCGGCAAACCGCTTCTCGCAGTAATCGACCATGTACTCGATCAGCTTGCGGTTGCTCAGCGGTTCGCCGCCGAAAAACACCACGGTGAAGCGCTCTTCGTCGGGGGATTCGCGTAGCAGCATTTCGACCGAGGCGATGGCAGTTTCGACGTCCATCTTTTTGCCGGCGGACGGCTTGTCGAGGTCTTCCTTGTAGCAGTAGGTGCAGCTCAGGTTGCAGCCGGTGTTGACGTTGAGCACCACGGTGTTGATCGCCGTGCGTTCGACGCGTTTTACGGCGATGTCCGGCGTCAGCGGCGAGCCGTCGCTGACCAGTTCCAGCGAGATCAGCTCGCGCAGTGTCTCGTTGATTTCCTCGCCATTGAACCGCGCGCCGAGGCGCTGGACCAGGTCCTCTGAGGAACACCCAGGGCCGCGCAGTGCATCAATGATGGTGCCGGTCAGTTCATCGCTGGCGAACAGCGAACTGCTGGGGATATGAAACAGCATGCGGTCGGCGTCGACGTGCACTTCGTGCAGATTACGTTCGACCAGATTCAAGATAGCGCCCATTGCAAACCTCCTGTGCAAGCCCCCCGCCTGGCGGGACTTGCGGTCATTCCGAAAAGTGTCTGAATCGCTGTCGCTCAGCTCAACTCACGTTTCAACATCAGGGAATGGGTGGATTGTTCCAGCGTTGCACGGTGACGATCAGGTGGCCTTCGCCCGTCAAGGATTTCCCTGCGTCGTCGACGGCGGCAATCACCTTGAGGTTGCCGGCATTGTTGGTGGACATCTTGCGAGCCGGATTCGGCCCGGCATCGCCCGGTGTGAACACGCCCGCGTCGGCCTGCATGGTGCCGGCGAACTTGACGTCCTCGTCCTCTTTGGCGCGCTCGTCGAAGGCTTCGACTTTCCATTGCGCCGGGAACACGCCGATGCGATATGGCTTGCCGTCGGCCCCCTTGCCCCACGCTTCGGCGTCGAAGCGGCCCTGGACTTTCGGCGTCGAACCACCGCCCTCGCCGATCCGTGCCACCGAGAACTCGGGCACCACTTTGACCGAGGCAATCTTGCTGTACACCGACAGGCTCGGGCCTTTCAGGCTGCCGACGCTGACTGCGCGCAGCCCCGGTCGGGCATTGGCTGCCGCTTTGACTTTGACCTTGATCCGATCGGCGCTCTGCTCGACCACTTCGACCACGTCCACGCCTTTGCCGAAATTCGGCTTGCCGCTCAGACCGCTGCCGATCAGGGTCACTTCAGTTTCGCTGCCGGCCTTCACATAACCAGGCTGTACCGCCAGCAGGCGCTGGGAACCCTGTTTGGCCGCAACGAAATCCAGACCGCGCTCATCGTGCTCGGCCTCGAACATCCGGCCCTGCATGGCGTTGCCTTGCGCGGCAAACACCTGACGCATGGTCACGCCATCGACGGTCACGTTGCCGCGCCATTCGTAGCCGCTGTAGAGGATTGCGCTGCCGTCGCCGTTGAACGGGCTGCCGTCGGCGTACTGACCTTTGACGGCAACCTTGAAGGTGTCACTGCCATCGGCGGTGACGCTCATGGTGCCGGCCAGTTCTCCCTTGCCCGGCAGGTGACCGCTGAAACTCCAGTCGCCCACCAGCGCCTCGGCTTTCGGTGCGGTTTTGACCCACGTCTGCCACGCCGGATTATCCAGCGGATAACGTTTGGCCAGCAGGGGGACCATTTCCTTGCGGGCGATATCGAACCAGTCACGATCACGGGCCAGTGCCTGATACTCCAGCGACGGCCATTGGCCGAGGTGGAAATTCACCAGACGTTCCCACTCCTGGGCCGGACGCCGTTGCAGAGCGACCCGGGCACCGGAATGGCAGCGACCACACATCTGCGCGGTTTTCTCGTCGAACTGCTCGACGGTGTTCAACCGCCGTTCCAGCGCGTAACGCACGCCATCGGTTTCGCTGGGCGCCAGGCCCTGGGTGTCGGCGAGGTATTTGACCAGTGTGCGTCGATCGTCATCGCTGATCTGCAGACCGTGCATGGTCTGCATCCGGGCAATGCTCATCAGCCAGCCTTCGGGGGTCTTGCGCTGGTGGCTGATACGGCTCAACTGGTCGCCGGCTTCAGGGGTGTGACAGCCCTGGCAGGTTTCCTTGAGGATGGTCTGGGCATCGCGGGCTGCCAGGCTGTACGGCGAATGCAGGGCCACGCAAGCGGCCACGGCCAGCAGGCTGGCGCTCATGCCTGATCGGAGTCTTCTCTTCATCAACGTCGAACCTCGCACGGTGCTTTCTTATTGTTGTGGCTTATCGTTTTTTATGGTTTCTGCCGTTCGTGGCGCTGCACGAACGGAGGCAAGCGAAACGTCTGCTGTGAGCAATACACGGAGCGTGCCAGCTTGCCGATAAGCTTTTCAATCAAGCAGTTACGTGAAGATCATGGCGAAATGGCGGTGCCGGCGGTGCTGGCCGGCGTCCCATTTCGCGACAGCTGTTGCAGTCTGAGACAAGCATAGTTGTTACGGCGTCGGCGACATTGCGTCGCGCGACAGTTCGTCCGGAACCGACAGCATCACCTGCGATGAAATCTCCAGGTGACTGATAAACAAGCCCCGCACATGACGGGGCCCTGTATTGGATCGTTGACATGATCCTAGCGAACGGAATTGTCCGGGTGAACCTTGTAACGCCCACAAAACTCGCAAACCGTCGAACATTCAGCTTGCGTGTCGGCCTTGGCTGCCAATGACCCGGAATCACGCAGGGCAGCTTGAATTCGACGCTCGCGGTAAAACGCATACGTGATCAGCAAACTAAAGCCCAATGACCAAAAACACAGAATTAAAGCCGTCATGATTTATCCTCGAGCATGGCAACTGCGAAAGAGGTGGCGATCAAGAAAATACTGCTTGTAGCCATCAAGGCACCTGCCCGAATCGTATCAACATCGGTCAGATCGCCGATCAACAGCGCCGCAAACCCTGTCACCAGAAATCCAGTCCCCACGCCTATCATGAAATTGGTTAGCCATCGAATGGTTAAGTTGTTCATCGACATCCCTGTGAAGACACTGACCCGCCAAATCCATGGCAGGAAAACCCTATACACCAAGCAACTTAGCTCGTACCTCATGCCTCCACCAGTCGGTAGAAACTGTCAGACGCGCGACTTTTCCTACTCCAGAAAAGGCCCGATTTTGCTCAGGCCCCGTCGCAGCGGCATTGGCTTTGTAGGACGCGTATCTTGCTTCTCAATGGGTGTCGCGTTTTGAGACAAATTCACCCTCACTTCCACTGAAACTCTTCCTCCTTCCCCCCGTGCAACCGGGCTGTACGCCACCCTCCAGCATTTGGCACAACCATTGCGAAAGCCCCTCTCGATCCCCATCGAACAACAAGAGGTTTCGCCATGCCCCTGCCCTACCTGCTTCCTGCCACCTCGGCCTTTATCCAGCGTCCGCCGCGCATGCTGATCGGCGGCGACTGGGTCGAAGCCGCCGACGGCCAGACCATGCCGCTGCACAACCCGGCCACCGGAGAAGTACTGTGCGTAGTGCCACGCGCCACGCCGGAAGATGTCGACCGCGCGGTGCTCGCCGCCCGACAAGCTTTCGATGATTCAACCTGGAGCCGCACCCGCCCGCGCGAGCGGCAGAATCTGTTGTGGAAACTCGCCGACCTGATGCAGCGCGACGCCGAACTGCTGGCGCAACTGGAATGCCTGAACAACGGCAAGAGCGCGGCGGTGGCGCAAGTGATGGACGTACAACTGGCCATCGACTTCCTGCGTTATATGGCCGGTTGGGCGACCAAGATTGAAGGTTCCAGCGTGGAGGTCTCGTTGCCGCTGATGCCCGGCGATCAGTTCCACAGTTTCATCCGTCGCGAAGCGGTGGGGGTGGTCGGCGCCATCGTCGCCTGGAACTTCCCGCTGCTGCTGGCCTGCTGGAAGCTCGGCCCGGCGCTGGCCACCGGTTGCACCGTGGTACTCAAGCCCGCCGACGAGACCCCGCTGACCGCGCTGAAACTGGCGGAGCTGGTGCTGGAGGCGGGTTATCCGGAAGGCGTCTTCAACGTGGTCACCGGCACCGGGATCACGGCTGGCTCCGCCCTGACCCACAACCCGCTGGTCGACAAGCTGACCTTCACCGGCTCCACCGCTGTCGGCAAGCAGATCGGCAAGATCGCGATGGATTCGATGACCCGGGTCACCCTGGAACTGGGCGGCAAATCCCCGACCATCGTCATGGCCGACGCCGACCTGAAAACCGCTGCGGCGGGTGCGGCCAGTGCGATTTTCTTCAACCAGGGCCAAGTCTGCTGCGCCGGTTCGCGCCTGTACGTGCAGCGCAAGCATTTCGACAATGTGGTGGCCGACATCAGCGATATCGCCAACGCGATGAAACTCGGCAACGGACTCGACCCGAGCATCGATATGGGCCCGCTGATTTCCGCGCGCCAGCAGGAGCGGGTCTACAACTACATCGAAATGGGCCGCGAAAGCGGCGCGACCATTGCCTGCGGCGGCGAGCAGTTCGGGCCGGGATTCTTCGTCAAGCCGACGGTGATTGTCGATCTCGATCAACAGCATTCGCTGGTGCAGGAAGAGATCTTCGGGCCAGTGCTGGTGGCGATTCCGTTCGATGACGAAGCCGATGCGCTGCGCATGGCCAATGACAGCCCTTACGGTTTGGGTGCGAGCATCTGGTCGAACGATCTGGCGGCGGTGCACCGGATGATTCCGCGGATCAAGTCAGGGTCGGTGTGGGTCAACTGCCACAGCGCGCTGGATCCGGCGCTGCCGTTTGGCGGCTACAAGATGTCCGGCGTCGGGCGCGAGATGGGGTATGCGGCGATCGAGCATTACACCGAGTTGAAGTCGGTGTTGATCAAGTTGTAATGACTGGGCTCATGGCTCAGGGTCTGAAACCCTGAGCCAACAGCCACCCGCGAACGGCTCGCCCCTGCTCGAGCGTCAACCCCGCCAGCACCTGATCCGCCGGCTCATCGCGCAAGCGCCGCACCAGCGGAGCCAGCTCTACGCCTTGCACATGCCAGATCCCCAGCGGCTGATCCGCCGTAATCACCACCTCGGCCTCATCGACAAACCCGTCACGCAGCACCGGCATCCGCTCGATCCGCAACGCGGAAAAATCCACCGCAGCATGGGCCGCTTCGGCGTCGGGCCACTGCCGCCGCGCCTGCCAAAACGGCTGATCGAGCCAGCGCTGTTCATCGGCATAAAAGTCCCGACCGATCCGCGCAAAACGCAGGAACAACTGCTCCACTCGCTGACGGTGAAAACGCTGGGCCAGTGCCGTCCGTTCAGGTTTGCGCAACAACGTGTTGATCACCACCGGCGCCTGCAACGCGGAGGACAGAGACTGAAAAATCCCATTGCCTGACAGCGGGTCCACCGCCATCGCGGCGTCGCCAACGCGAATCCAGTTATCGCCACAAACCTGCGCCGCCAGAATCGCCGTGCTGCTGCGGGCATGCAGTTGCAACGCCGATTCCTGCCCGCCGGCAAAGAACGCTTGAGCAAAATCCGAGGCCTGCCGTCGCGCGCGGCAGTGATCGAGCAACTGCGCCTTGCTCGGCAACGCGGCACTGGCGACGTCCACGGTCCATTGCCAACAACACTGGCCGTCGTCCTGCCGCGCCATCCACGCCCAACCGTCTTCAAGGCTTTCCACGGCACTGGCCGTCACCCCCGGCGCGCCTTGCCAGCGATTGAGCAGGCTGACCGTCTCCGGCCCGCGCAGCCCCTTGCCAGACGCCGGCGCCTGTCGGCCCCGGGCTTCTACCAGAAAATCCGCCGTTAGCGTCCGACCGCCATCAAGTTCAACCCGATGACCGTCCGCCGAAGGCTGAACATTCAGGACTCGCCCTTCAATCACCTCGACCCCGGCCATCCGCAAGTTTTCCCGCAAACCGCGATCAAAGGTCGGGCGATCCAACAAAAACTCGATGTTCTGCGCATGCTGTTGGCCGTTCCATGAAACCTGTCGCTGGGACGGCAACGTGGCATCCGCCAGCGCGTGATTCAACCCGGCACCGCGCAACGCCTCCAGCACCCGTTGCGACACGCCTTCGAGCGCCGCAAAGCGGCGCCATTCGCTGATCAGCGTCACGGTGTAACCCAGCCGTCGCAGCCCCAACGCCACCGCCGCGCCGGCCGGCCCGGCACCGAGAATCAGAATCGGTGTCATGGGCCGAAACGCCGTTCAGGGCCACGATAACGAGCGTGTTGTTTCAGCCAGTCGATCACTTCGGCATTGCTTGCCTGCGGATGCTCCAGCAGATAGCCAGCAATATGCCCGCTCAACGCTGCACACCCCAGACTGGCCCCCGACTGTCCCGGATAAGTGCCGCGTACACACGCCGCAAAATCCGCCTGCGCACTGTCGAGCCATGACCATTGCTCATCCGTGCAACGCGCGTCGCCAGTTACCCGGAGCACCTGCGGATAACTCGCCGGAAACACCGCCGCCCCCTGCGCCGGGCTCGACGCACACAGCAACACACCACGGGCCACCGCCGCTGCGCAGGCCTCGCGCAACAGGCTGCGATCCTGACGTAAACCCAGGCTCAGATTGATCTGCCGCACGTTCTGCGTCACCAGCCAATCGATGGCCGCAGAAATCTGCAAGGCACTGGTGACGCCGCGCTGATCGAACACCTGAGCCACGCACATTCGCGCCGCCGGTGCCCGACGGCTGATCGCCTCGATCACCGCGCTCCCATGCCCGAGTGGATCATCGCGCAACTCCGATTCCGCCAGTCCGTCCTCCAGCAATGAGAATCGCCGCCCGGCAATCACCTGAACCCGTTGCGCTGCCGAGTGCCCGCTATCGACCACACCGATTCGCAACTCAGGCTTCATGCAGCACCGTTTTCGAAATGAGCACACCGTCGAGCAATTCAAAGCGCAGGTCGGCATCGGCCAGGGTCGACGGACGATGGCTGATCAGAATCCGCGTGCGCCCGGCAAACAAGCGGTCGATGGCTTCGATCACCTCGCGTTCAGTGGTTTCGTCGACTGCCGAGGTGGCTTCGTCCAGCACCAGAATCAGCGGATCCTGCAACAGCGCCCGTGCAATCGCGATGCGCTGTTTCTGCCCGCCGGACAACTGCTGACCGCGCTCGCCCAACGGGCTGTCGAGGCCTTCGGGCAATGACGCGATCAGGCTGTCGAGTTGCGCCAGCCGTGCGACTTCGGCGATGGCTTCGCGGCTGGCGTCCGGCACCGCGTAAGCCAGGTTGTCGGCGAGGCTGCCGCGAAACAGCACGATGTCCTGACTGACCACGGCGATGCGTCGACGCAGTTCGAACAGCTCCAGTTCACGCAGATCCACTTCGCCGAGCAGCACTCGTCCGGATTGCGGATCGTGATGCCGTTGCAGCAGATCGATCAGCGTCGATTTGCCGACGCCGGAGGCGCCACTCAAGGCGACTTTCAAACCGTAGGGAATCGTCGCCTCGATGCCACTCAACGTGGTTGGACGGCCCGGATGGCTGAAGTGCACCGCATCGAAACGCAGCGCCCCCGAAGTCGGAAACGGTTTCGGCGTGACCGGTGAAAACACCGTGGGTTCTTCGCCGCGCAACTCCATGACCCGACCGAGGCTGACGGTCATGCGCTGGATCGCCACGTACAACCCCAACAGGCTCTGCACCGGCCCCACCGCCATCCCCAGATAGGTGGAAAACGCGATCAGCGCGCCGAGTTGCCAAGTACCCTGCACCACCCAATAACCACCGATCAAAAACGCGCAGGCACGGGACAGCGAGGTCAACGTGCCGGGCACGGCCTGGGTGAAAAATTCGGTGACTTGCAGGCGCAGCAACTGATTCATATAGCCCTGCCCGAGGTTTTCCAGGCGCCGCGCTTCACGCTGCTGCTGGCCGGCGGACTGGATGAATTTCATCACCGGCAGGGTCTCGACCATAAATGACGAAATGTCTGCCGAACGCTCACGCAACTGCCGCACATCACGCTCGACCTTGCGCCGCATCCAGCGCAGCCACAGCACGTCGAGCGGAATCAGCACCAGCGCCAGCAGCGACAGTTTCCACGACAGGGTGAACAGCATCGCGATCGCCACCACCAGGCCGATCACACTGGATACCGCCGAGAACAACGAGTCCACGGCGAAGCGTTGAATCTCCGCCACATCGCCGTCGAGCCGCGACATCAAATCACCGATCCGCCGCTGGCCGTAGAAGCTCGGCGACAGCTTCTGCAAATGCCGGTAAAGGTCATCGCGCAGGGCAAACAGAATCCGCCCGGACAGCCGCGTGTGCAGATAGCGGTTGATCCCTGATAACGCCGTGCCGAGCAGGCCGGCGATGATCATCAGCACCGCGATCATGACCAGCATCGGGAAGTTGCGTGCCAGCAGCCCGTCGTCGATCAGCAGCTTGACCAGCCACGGCTGCACCAGCACCAGCAGCGACGCGCAAACCGACAGACCGAGCAGGCCGACAATCGCAAGCCGCTGCGGCCGCACAAACCCATACAACCAACGCAACGCCGCTTGCAGCGCGGCGGGGTTCTGGCTGTCGATCAGCCGCACGAACAGGCGCTGCATCACGGGCGCAACTGTTTGAGTTTGCGGTACAGGGTCGCGCGGCTGATGCCCAGAGCATTGGCCGCAGCCGAGACATTGCCCTGATGGGTGTCGAGGGACTGGCGGATCATCTCCAGTTCGTTCTCGCGAATGCTGCCGGTCTGGGGTTTCTCGGTGGCGCAGAGTTCGTCGAGCATGCTGTCGGGCAGGTGATCGAGGGTCAGCAGCGTTTCCCCCGGCTCGCGCATCGCCAGCGCGGTACGCAGCACCATTTCCAGTTGGCGGATGTTGCCCGGCCAGTGATACGCGCCGAGCAGGCGATTGAGGTCGTCGTGCAGCACGGCGTTCGGTGCGTCGAGCTTGCTCAGCAGCCGAGTGACCAGCGCGCTGAAGTCATCGCGCTCGCGCAGGGCCGGAAGCATCACGCTGATGCCGTTGACCCGGTAGAACAGGTCTTCGCGAAACTGTTTGTCCTCGACCTGACGCTTGAGGTCGCGGTGGGTGGCGCAGATCAGCGCGACGTCGATATCCTGCTCTTCCCCGGCCCCCAGCGGCGCGACTTTGCGATCCTGCAGAACGCGCAGCAAACGCGCCTGCAGGGCCAGCGGCATGTCGCCGATCTCATCGAGGAACAGTGTGCCGCCGTGGGCCTGTTGCAGGCGCCCGATCATGCCGCCCCGACGCGATCCGGTGAAGGCACCTTCGCGATAGCCGAACAGTTCCGACTCGATCAGGCCTTCGGGAATTGCTGCGCAGTTCACGGCCACAAACGGTTTGTCGCTGCGGCTGCCGGCCAGGTGCAGGGCGCGGGCGATCACTTCCTTACCGGTGCCGGTCTCGCCAAGCAGCAACACCGGCAATTCATTGGCCAGACCTTGGCGGGCCATGCGCAGGGCACGGGCATAACGGACGTTGTTGCCGGCCAGTGCTTCCAGATCGGGTTGCGCCTTGGCGGTTTTCGCCACGCTGCGCGGCGGGCCGCCGAGGTTGACCGAACGCGCCGGGGCTCGCAGGGTCTTGTAGAAAAATTCGCCCTTGGCGGTCTGCACACTGCCGACACCGCCCTGTTGCAGACGGGTCAGCAACTGCACGCCATCGACCCCGAGAAATTCCTCGCAGCGCTTGCCGACCAGTGCCGAACGCTCGGCCCGCAGCAACTGGCAGGCCTGGGCGCTGACCGCCAGAATCTGCCCGCCGAGACTGACTGCGAGCAGGCCTTGCCACGGCGATTCCAGATACTGTCGGCGACTGTGAAAGGCGAGGACGATCTGATCGGGAAAGCTGTTGTTGAACACCCGGCTCTCGATCTGGCTGACCGCCATGCTCAGCAGCGCGGTGCTGTCGTGAACGCGGCCGAGGGGGCCTTCGCGGGTCAGGTCGAGGACGCCAAGAATTTCGCCCTGAGGGCAATGGATCGGCACCGAGGTGCAGGAGAAATCGGTGAGGCGATCGAGGTAATGTTCGCCGCAATCGATCAGGGTGGGGCGCGCCTCGACCAGCGCCGTGCCGAGGGCGTTGGTGCCACGAGCGGCTTCGCTCCAGCAGGCGCCGAGGGTGATGTCCTGCAGACCGCTGCCCTTGAGCCGGTCGGCCCGTCCCTCGACGGCGAGGATAGTGGCGTCGGAATTGGCGAGGATGATCAGGCCTTCCTTGCCCTGACGTTCGGCCAGGTAATCGATGGCCGGTATCGCCGCATCGATCAGCAGGCGATTGCTCGCCAGCAACACATCGAGACTGGCGCTCGATTCCAGCGCAAGCTCATGCTTGCCATTGAAATGCACGCCGTGGCTCAGGCTGCGCCGCCACGAAGCATCGATCTCCGCACGCAACACGCCATCCGGGACTTGCCCTTCGAGATGGAGTTTTTCCCGGGCCAGCCGGGCTTCGTGGTGAGACTTGGGATCGGTTGTTTTTATAAGAGTCATCAAGCGCTCCGGAGCGGTCCGCTTTGCGCTTCTTTATATCAGCGCCCTGACGCCAATGTTTACGTTAACGTCAGGGCGATGGCAAGCACCGTAGGGCGCTAGTGTTCCAGCAGGCGGACCGGCTCAATATTCTTCGCGAGCAAACTCGCTCCCACAGGGACTGGCATTGAACACAAATACTGAATTCAAATCGGTCATCTGTGGGAGCGAGCTTGCTCGCGAAAGCGATTGATCAATCAACTCGACTATCAGGGTTGCCAGACCTCGGCATTCACGAAAAATGCCCGGGCATTGTCTTCGAGACTTTCCAGGTGATAACCGCCCTCCTGCACGATCAGGCATGGCAGGCCCAGACTGCGGATTCGCTCACCCAATGCTGCAAAGCCTTCACGGGTGACGGCGACTTTGCTTTGCGGGTCCAGCTCATAGATATCGAAGCCGAGCGACAGCACCAGCACCTCGGCGCCGAACTCCCGCACCGCCGTCAATGCGACTTCAAGTTGCCCAAGAAAATCCGCTTCGCTTGATCCATGAGCCATCGGCAGGTTGAGGTTAAAGCCCTCCCCTGCGCCGCTGCCGCGTTCGTCGGCGAACCCGGCGACGCCCGGATAGAAGTTGGTCGGATCGCCATGCACCGAGACGTAAAGAACGTCATCGCGGTCGTAGAAAATTTCCTGGATGCCTTGGCCGTGGTGCATGTCGGTGTCGAGCACGGCGACTTTATCGAACTTGTCGCGCAACACCTGCGCCGCCACCGCCGCGTTGTTCACGTAGCAAAAACCGCCCGCTGCTTCGGCCCGGGCGTGATGCCCCGGCGGACGGCACAGCGCATAAGCCGCCGGCTCGCCATCGATCAATGCCTGAGCCCCCGCCACTGCGCTTTGCGCCGACCAGTAGGCCGAGCGCCAGGTCTGTTCGCCGACCGGGCAACTGCCGTCCGCCAGATAGCGCGCCGCCTGGGCGAGGATGCCGCGCAGGGCGTTGGGCTCACGGACGAAAATGTTCGACATCACCTCATCACCCCAGTCTTCGGGGATTTCCTTCCAGCGTGCATGCGCTTCCTGAAGGAACGTCAGATAAGGCGCGCCATGCACCGCCAGCAACGGCGCGAGGCCGGCATCGGCGGGCTGCTCGACACTGAAGCCCAGACCGTGGGCCGCCTGCACCAGACGCTGCGCGCGCTCGGGGACTTCCTGTGGCGTGCGCATCTGCCCGCGCGAGTAATAGCTGCGTGGATGGTGGAGCAATTGTTCGGGATGGAAAAAACTGCGCATGGGATGAACTCCTGTCAGTCAGCATGGTGTTCTACTGTGGGAGCGAGCTTGCTCGCGATGGCGGAGGGTCATCCAACAACTTCGGTGACTGATCGAACGTCATCGCGAGCAAGCTCGCTCCCACAGGGGTCCTGTTTATTCAGCTCGACCGGCGCGGGCCAGCACGGCGTTGAGCAATACATCAGTGCCCTGCTTCACGTCTTCGGGCAACACATCTTCGGCTTCGTTGTGGCTCAGGCCACCCACGCACGGGATGAACACCATTGCCGTCGGGCAGTAACGCGCCAGGTGAATCGCGTCATGCCCGGCGCCGCTGACAATCGACTGCTGAGCGTAGCCCAGCGCATCCACCGCCTCTTGCACCGCCGCGACGCATTCGGCGTCGAACGGCGTGGCCGGGCTGGTCCAGTGCGGGGTAATCGTCAGGTTCAGGCCTCGGCCATCGGCAATCGCCTGCAAGCGGGCGCGCACTTGTTGCTCCATGGCAGCAATCGCTTCGTCACGGTGATGACGCAGATCGACGGTGAAATTCACCAGCCCCGGAATGGTGTTGCGCGAGGACTTGTTGATGCTCAACTCGCCGACCGTGGTCAGGCCCTCCGGCGCAAAATCCGTGGCCAGACCTTCGATTGCCTGGATCATCCGCGCCACACCGTACAACGCATCTTTGCGCAACGGCATTGGCGTGGTGCCGGCGTGGGCGGCCATGCCCTCCACGCGCACATCGAGCCAGCGGATCGCCTGACCGCCCGTGACCACGCCGATGCTCTTGGCGTTGTCTTCAAGGATCGGACCTTGCTCGATGTGCGCCTCAAAATACGCATCCACCGCGCCGCCCAACGGACGTTCACCGGCGTAACCGGTACGCTGCAAAGCCTCGGCAACGCTGATGCCATCGATATCGCGCACCGCCAGCGCGGCGTTCAGATCCATGATCCCGGTGAACACTGCCGAGCCGAACATGGCCGGAGTGAAGCGTGCGCCTTCCTCGTTGGTCCACACCGCCACTTCCAGCGGTTTGCGGGTCTGGATGTTGAGGTCGTTGAGGCAACGCACCACTTCCAGCCCGGCGAGCACGCCGTAGACGCCATCGAAACGCCCGCCTTCGGGCTGGGTGTCGAGGTGGCTGCCCATCATCACCGGCGCGGCGTCCGGATCGGTGCCGGCGCGTCGGGCGAACAAGTTGCCGATGGCATCCACACTCAAGGTCATGCCGGCTTCGCGGCACCAGTGGGCGAACAGTTCGCGGCCGGCCTTGTCTTCATCGCTCAACGCCAGACGGCAGCTGCCGCCTCGGGCTGTCGCACCGATTTCGGCCATGGCCATCAGGCTCGCCCACAGGCGTTCGCCATTGATTTTCAACATAAGGTTCTCCTGAAATTCCGGGTCAGGCACGGGCCATTTCCGCGCGATGGGCACTGGCGTGACGACGGGCGAGAGACAGCACGCAGACCAGCGAAATACCGGCGATCAGGCTGTAGAACACCGCCATCGGCCACCATTGCCCGGTGAACTTGTGCGCGAGCATCGTGCCGATCAGCGGCGTCAGACCACCGGCCACCGCGCCGCAGATCTGATAGGCCAGCGAGATTGCGGTGTAGCGCACGCGGGTCTCGAACATGCCGCTGACGTACCCGGCGATCACCGCGTAGAACGACGCCATGCACACCACCGCCAGCGCGATGCCGAGGATGATCAGCGGCGCCTGGGCCGAACTGACGAGCACGAACATCGGATACGGCGAGGCCATCGAGAGCAGCGAAACCAGGCACAGGAAACGCGTCGCGCCGATCTTCTGCGCCGTCCATGCGGCCAGCGGCTGAATGCAGAACTGGATGATCGCGACGAAGAACAGGCATTCGAGAATCAGCGAACGTGGCAGCGCCAGTTGCTGAGTGGTGTAGGCGATCATGAAGGTATTGGTGAAATACACCCCGGCGATGCCCAGCGTGTTGGCGCCGATGCACAGCAACAGCGGACGCCACGCGGTGCGCAAGACTTCCATCACGGGGGCCTGTTCTTTCTTGATCTGTTTCGTGGCCTGCTCGCGGCTGGCGAGGAATTCCGGCGACTCGTTCACGCCCAGGCGAATCGCCAGACCTACCAGCAGCAACAGCGCACTGGCGAGGAACGGCAGACGCCAGCCCCAGCTCATCAGGTCTGCTTCGGGCAAGCGGGTCACCGCGCTGAAGGCCAACAGCGACAGAATCAAACCCGCCGGGCTGCCCAGTTGCGCGAACGACGCGAAGAAGTTGCGCCGGCCCTTCGGCGCATGCTCGCCGGCCATCAACACCGCCCCGCCCCACTCGCCGCCGACGGCGATGCCCTGGACGATGCGCAGCAGAATCAGCAGCACCGGCGCCGTCGCGCCAATCTGCGCGTAAGTCGGCAACAGACCGATGCACACCGTGACCACGCCCATCATCAGCAGCGTGATGATCAGCGATTTCTTGCGGCCAATGCGGTCGCCGATGTGGCCGAAAATGATCCCGCCCAATGGTCGGGCAAAGAAGCCCACGGCGAAGGTTCCGAACGCGGCCATGGTGCTGAACAGCGGATCGTCGGAGGGAAAGAACAGCGCGCCGAACACCAGTGCGGCGGCGGTGGCGTAGATGTAAAAGTCGTACCACTCGATCATGGTGCCGATGAAGGCTGCGGCCGCCGCACGGCGCGGCTGGTTCGAAGCGTGGGGCTTCATGGGGTCGGGCTCCTTTGATTGTTTTTTTGGCAGGAGGAAAACGCTGATTCCAGGGCACTCTGGCGGTGCCTGTCGTGGGGTGATTTATCGTCCCGGGGCTATGATTAGTCAATTTTCTATTTATTATTCCGATTATTACCTCACCTTATAATCGAGAACCGCCATGGCCGAACGCGACGTACAACGCCTGCTTAACGACCGCTTGGACTGGAATCTTTTGCGCACCTTTCGGGTGATCGGCCAGGAGCTGAGCATCAGCCGCGCCGCCGCGCGCCTGCACTTGACCCAACCGGCGGTGAGCCAGGCGCTCAAGCGCCTGGAGGAGCAACTGGGTCGCCAGTTGATCGCCCGGCGCGGCCCGCGATTTGCCCTCACTGAAGTCGGCGAGCAGATCTTCGAACTGGCCGGCGAGATCTACGGGCAGATGTCCCAGGTCAGCAGCCTGCTGGAACAACCGGCCGATGAAGTGATCGGCAAGGTTCGACTGCTGATCATCAGCCGGATCTTTTCCGAGCGCTTCGATGACTTCCTCGCTGACTTTCACCGGCAGTATCCACGGGTAGATCTGGAGGTGGATGTGATGCGCAGTTCGGACATCGTCAGTGCCCTTCAGGAGAAAACCGCGACCCTCGGCCTGAGCCTTAATCGCCGCCCGCAACCGCGACTGGAACAGCGTCTGTTCCTGCGTCAGCGTTATGCATTTTTCTGCGGCAAACACCACGCGCTGTTCGGCCGAAAGGACATCGGTGAAGGCGATTTGCAACGGGAAAATTTCGTCAGTTTCACCAGTGACCAAATTGGCGGGATGCTTTCGCCGCTGACGATTTTCCGCGATCAACAGGGCTTCAGCGGACGCATCGTTGCCTCATCGCCGAGCCTGGAAGAAGTGCGGCGACTGGTGATCGCCGGGTTCGGAATCGGTTGTTTGCCGGAGCACGTGGTAGCGGCAGACGTCGAGGCCGGATTGCTCTGGCGCCTGCCGCCCCACGAAGGGATTGCCGATGTCGACATTCATCTGCTGTGGAACCGCGACCAGCGCATGAGCCGCGCCGAGACGCTGTTCATCGAACGATTGCAGGCCTGTCTGGCGGATCAGTAACCGAGCAGTCGATCCACGCGGTTGAGCAGCGGTTCACCGGCATTCAGACGGCGGAAGTTCTCGGTGATCTGTTCGGCGATGCAGTCATGAGACGCCGCCGAAGCCATGTGCGGGGTGATGGTCACGCCCGGGGTTTTCCACAATGGATGGTCAGCGGGCAGCGGTTCCTGTTCGAAGACATCGAGCAGCGCACCGCGCAGTTTTCCACGGGCCAGCATCTGTTGCAGATCGTCGATGTTCAGGTGCCCGCCGCGCCCGACGTTGATCAGTGCCGCGCCGTTGGCCAGACGCTCGAAGGTCTGGCGATTGAGAATGCCGCGCGTCTCGTGGGTGAGTGGCAACAGGTTGATCAGCAACTCCACGCCGTCGAGAAATGAATTGAAAGCTTCAGTGCCGTCGAAGGTCTGCACGCCCGATAAATCCTTTTTGCTGCGCGCCCAGCCACGCACCTCGTAACCGGCGCTGGCCAGGTCTTGGGCAATCGCGCTGCCGAGCGAACCGAGCCCCATCACGCCGATTCGGAACTGATGGGCCGGGCGTTGCAGCGGTCGTTCCCAATGCTGGTGGCGCTGCTGCTCAAGGACTTGATCGAAGCCGCGATGATAGTGAATCACCGCCCAGCGCACGTACTCGGTCATGCCCTGGCGGTGGCCAGGATCGACCACCCGGCATACCGGCAGATCGGGGCACGACGGATCGTGCTCCAGGTGATCGATACCGGCTGCAACCGAGTGAATCACTTGCAGGTTGGGTAACGCAGCAAGACTGCCCGGCAGCGGAAACCAGCACGCCGCCATCTGCGCATTTACCGCCCGGGGATCATCGGCCAGCACCGACGAGAGCTGCGGCGCACGGCGGGCAAAGGCTTCCTGCAATTGCTTGAGCAACAGCGAGTCGCGGGACATCAGTGCAACGGTGTTCATGACAGATAGGACTCGCGCTGGGATTCGATCAGGGTCAAGGCGGCCTCCCAGGCCAGGTCGATGATGTTGTCCTGTTCATCGCGGTCGAACTGTTCGGCGGTGTGGGCACAGACTTCCGGCGACGGGAAATGCAGCTCGCAACCGCCGGCAAGCGCCTGTACTTGCGCCTGGCAGGCACGCTCCAGAAAGTGGATTTCCTGAAATGCCTGGGCTACGCCGGATCCGCCGACCAGCAAGCCGTGATTGCGCAGGATCATCGCGCGATGTGGGCCGAGGTCGGCGATCAACCGCTCACGTTCATCCAGCGACAGCGCGATGCCTTCGTAGGTGTGATACGCCAGTTTTCCGTAGAACTTCAATGCATGCTGACTGATCGGCAGCAGGCCTTGTTTCTGCGCAGCGACGGCCATGCCGGCGGCGGTGTGGGTGTGGATCACGCAGTTCAGATCCGGGCGCGCCATGTGGATCGCCGAGTGGATCACGAACCCGGCGGCGTTGACCCGATGCCCGGCGTATTCAGGGTCGACGATGCGTCCGTCCTGATCGATGCGCACCAGATCGGAAGCGCGCATGCGGTCAAAGATCACGCCGTAGCGATTGATCAGGAAATGATGCTCCGGCCCCGGAATCCGCAGGGTGATGTGCGTGTCGATCAGGTCGGTCATGCGAAAGTGCGCAATCAAGCGGTACAGCGCAGCGAGCTCGCAACGGGCTTGCCATTCGATCGGGTCAATGTGGGCGGGTTTACTCACGAATACACCTCTTTGTTGGTATGAAGGACGACCGGGTTGGCCCGCAGACGAGCGAGGCCACAGACACCGATCAGCGACAGGGCCGACAGCAGCGTGAAGAACACCGCCAATGGCAGCCACTGCCCGGAAAACTTGCTGGCCAACAGCGTGCCGATCAGCGGCGTGGTACCGCCGGCGACCGCGCAGCTCAGTTGATAAGCGATGGAGATGCCCGAATAGCGCAGGTGCACCGGGAAGGCCTGGGTCATGTACCCGGCGATCACCGCGTACAGGGCCGAGAGGATCACCACCGCGACGGCAATGCCGAGGGTCATCAACAGGATGTTCTGAGTGCCGACCAGCAGGAACATCGGGTACGGCGTGACCATGCACAGCAGCGCCACCAACATCAGGAATCGCCCTTCGCCGATGCGCTCGGCGAGCAGCGCCGACAACGGTTGCGAGAGCAATTGAATGATCGTCACCAGGAACAGGCAGTCGAGAATGGTCGAGCGCGGAATGCCCTGATATTGGGTGACGTAGGTGATCATGAAGGTGTTGGTGAAGAAGAATCCTGCCGAGCCGATGGTGACGGCGGCGGCCGCGAACAGGATCTGACGCCAGCACTGGCGAATCACGTCTTTCACCGGGTATTTGGCGGTTTCGTTGTTGTCCCTGGCCTTGGCGAATTCCGGCGATTCATGCACCCCGGAACGGATCATCAGACCGACCATCATCAGCACGCCGCTGGCCAGAAACGGCAGACGCCAGCCCCAGGCGAGGAAGTCTTCCGGGGACAGCGACGTCACCAGTCGGAACGCGATCAACGCCAGCAGTAAACCTGCCGGGCTGCCGAGCTGGGCGAACGAGGCGTAGAAGGTTTTGCGTTTGGCCGGAGCGTGCTCACTGGCCATCAACACCGCTCCGCCCCACTCGCCGCCGACGGAGATGCCCTGAATCAGACGAAGAACAATCAGACCGATGGGCGCCCAGATGCCGACGCTGGCATAGCTCGGCAACAGACCGATTCCGGCGGTGGCCAGCCCCATCAGCGCCATGGTCACCAGCAGCATTTTCTTGCGGCCCAGACGATCGCCCAAATGACCGAACACCATACCGGCCATCGGCCGGGCGATGAAGCCAACGGCGAAACTGCCGAACGCGGCGAGCGTGCTGGTCACCGGGTCGCTGCTGGGAAAGAACACTTGCCCGAGCACCAGCGCGGCGGCGGTGGCGTAGATATAGAAATCGTAGAATTCGATGGTCGTGCCAATGAAGGCAGCGGCCGCGGCGCGACGCGGCTGAGCGGTGGTGTGCATGCAAGAACCCTGTGTATTTATAGTTTTAGGCAGGTGTCGAGGCGGGTGACAGTCGCGCTCTGTGGCGCTTGTGGGCTTTATCGCTTCCGTGACAGGATTAGTCAATTTTCAAAAACTTATCTTTACTATTAGTGTGGCTACTACATGACTTCTTCCGCTAATCCCTGGGTCGGACGGCGTTTTCTCAATGATCGGCTGGACTGGAACCTGCTTCGCACCTATCTGGTGATCGGGCAAGAAGGCAGCATGAGCCGCGCTGCCGCCCGATTGCACATCACCCAATCGGCGGTCAGTCAGGCATTGAAACGTCTCGAAGAACAACTGGATTGTGTGCTGATTGCGCGCAGCGGACGGCGTTTTGATCTGACGGAAACCGGGGAAGAAGTCCTGCGAATTGCGACGGATATCTACGGTGACATCTCCCGTTTGGGCACCGTGGTCGAGAAACGCCATGACGACGTGGTGGGCAAGATCCGTATCCTCACCGTCAGTGGTGTCCAGGCGCGGCATTACGATGAGTTTCTTGCGGACTTCCACGAGACTCATCCAAAAATCGAGCTGGAAGTCGAGGTGATGGGCAGTTCGAACATCATCAGTTCGCTGCTGCAGAAGACCGCTACGGTGGGAGTGGGATTGTGTCGTTTACCGCAGCCGAGGCTGGAACAACGGGTTTTGTTTCGTGAGCGCTATGCGTACTTTTGCGGGCAGCGCCATCGACTGTTCGGGCAGCAGAATCTGACGCTGGAGCAATTGGCGGCGGAGAACTTTGTCAGCTTCACCAGTGATCAGCTTGGCGGCAATCTTTCACCGTTGACGCTGTTTCGTGACCAGCAAGGATTTACCGGCAAGATCGTCGCTTCCTCCACCAGTTTCGAAGAGATTTATCGTTTGATCTGCGCAGGGTTCGGGATTGGCTGTCTGCCGACCCACCTGGTACGAAGGGATGTCGAACAAGGTTTGCTATGGCGCTTGCCGCCGGAAGACGGAGTGGTGGATTTCGATATCCAGCTGCTGTGGAATCGCGAACAGAAGATGACCCAGGCGGAAACGGTGTTCCTCGACAGCTTCCAGCACATGCTCAGCTTACGTGAGCCTGTGCTGTGAAGCTGCGATGGATTACACGTGTGGATCGCCCGGCGCCTTGGTCGGCGCAGCGTATTGAGGTTTGAGGTGGCCGTCCTGATCGAGTAGCCAGGCGTCCATGATCTGCCGCACCACGGGACCTGCGACTCGACCACCGGCCTCGCCGTTTTCGATCATCACCGAAATCGCGATTTTCGGATGCTCGGCCGGGGCAAAACCGACGAACAAGGCGTTGTCACGATGGCGCTCAAGGGTTTTCTCGCGGTTGTAGCGCTCGCCCTGCTTGATCGCCACTACTTGCGCCGTACCACTCTTGCCGGCGATGCGGTATTGCGCGCCGGCCGCCGCCGCACGTGCGATACCTCGGGCGTCGTGCATCACCATCTGCATACCGTGGTTGACCTGGTCCCAGTCACGCGGATCCTTGAGCAGGATGTTCGGCATCGGGTGTTCGTCCACCGGCGCCACACCGTCGACGGTCTTGGCCAGGTGCGGACGGTTCCAGATGCCCTTGTTGGCAATCAGCGCAGTGGCTTGAGCCAGTTGCAGCGGCGTGACTTGCATGTAGCCCTGGCCGATGCCGAGGATCACGGTTTCGCCGGGGAACCAGGCTTGCCGACGCGTGGCGCGCTTCCAGGCCTGGGACGGCATCAGACCGGGCGACTCCTCGAACATGTCGAGCGAGACTTTCTCGCCGAGGCCGAACATCGCCATGTAGTCATGCAGGCGGTCGATGCCGAGCTTGTGCGCCAGGTCGTAGAAGTAAGTGTCGTTGGAGCGCATGATCGCTGCGTCCATGTCCACCCAGCCATCGCCACTGTGGTTCCAGTTGCGGTACTTATGATCGAAGTCCGGCAGTTGGTAATAGCCAGGATCGAAGACCCGGGTTTGTGGCGTGACGACACCGGCGTCGAGGCCAGCGATGGCCACCTCCGGCTTGATCGTCGAACCGGGCGCGTACAGGCCTCGCAGCACGCGGTTGAACAGCGGACGGTCGATGGAGTCACGCAGCGCGGAATATTCCTTGGAGCTGATACCGGTCACGAACAGATTGGGGTCGAAGCTCGGGTTGCTGACCATGGCCAGCACTTCGCCGGTCGACGGGTCCAGCGCAACCACTGAGCCCCGACGGTCGCCCAATGCGGCTTCGGCGGCTTCTTGGAGCTTGATATCAAGGCTGAGGACGATGTTTTTGCCGGGTATCGGGTCGGTGTGTTTCAGGACCCGCAGAACGCGGCCTTGAGCATTGGTCTCCACTTCCTCGTAACCGACGTGGCCGTGCAGTTGTGGCTCGTAGAAGCGTTCGACACCGGTCTTGCCGATCGATTGGGTGCCACGGTATTCGACGGAATCGAGGGTCTTGGATTCTTTCTCGTTGATGCGGCCGACGTAGCCAATCGAGTGTGCGAAGTGTGCGCCCAGTGGATAGTTACGAACGAATTGCGGCTCGACATCCAGGCCTGGCAGACGGAACTCGTTGACTGCCAGCACGGCGATTTGTTCTTCGGTCAGTTCATAGAACAGCGTTACGGGTGTAAACGGATGGCGCGACTGCTTCATGGCCTTGTCGAAGACTGTTCGGTCTTCGGGTGGCAGGTGCAGGAGGCTAATGACCTCGTCCAGCTCCTGGTTGACGTCAGTCGCACGTTCTCTTGTGATCGTCAGGTTATAGCTGGGACGGTTATCGGCCAGCAACACGCCATTGCGATCGTAGATCAGGCCACGTGTCGGCGGGATCGGCAGGACATGGACGCGGTTGTTTTCGGAGATGGTCGAGTGATAGTCGAACTCGACGACTTGCAGGATGTACAGGCGCACAACCAGGGCGCAACTGACGGAGAAGACGAACAAGGCACAGGCGATCAGGCGTTTGTTGACCAGTCGTGTCTCTTTTTCGTGATCCTTGATAGGGATGGGTTCGGGCATTTCTGCAGCCACTCTTTGACAAAAATGAGCGCCGATCCTTGGGCGTGACATCAGTCCGTTAAAAAACGAGCTGCACCATACCAAAAACCGGGCGGTCATTTCAGAGGGATTTCCCCAATGGTTGCTGTTACGACGGTCGAGCACTTTCCTGCGGGCAAAACAAAACCCCAACTGCTTTCGCAATTGGGGTTTCGGAATTTAATCTTGACGATGACCTA
>NZ_JAKUMP010000012.1:0-255403 GCF_026341415.1 Pseudomonas sp. MCal1 | reverse complement strand
TGCGCCAACAGTCAGAATCGAGCCTTGTCCCTCCTCCTCCCTTCAAGTACCAGCATACAAGCGAGCTTGCTCGCGAAGGCGGAGTGTCAGTTGGTAAAAATATCGACTGACCCGACGCTTTCGCGAGCAAGCTCGCTCCCACAGTTTTTTACATTGCCTGTCAGACCGCCATCGGCGCGGTCATCGGCGCATGGTGCTCGTAGCCTTCCAGCGAGAAGTCGCTCGGCTCTACCAGCTCCAGCCACTCCGGCTGATACACGCCCGTCTTGGCAAATTCCGGCACACGATCCGAAATCTTCAGCTTCGGCATGGCGAACGGCTCGCGCTTGAGCTGTTCGTTGAGCATGTCCAGGTGGTTTTCGTAGACGTGGGCATCACCGATGAAATAGGTGAACCAGCGCGGCGTGTAGCCGGTCAGGCGACCGATCAGGCTCAGCAGCGCGGCGCCTTCGGTGAGGTTGAACGGCGTGCCCAGGCCCAGGTCGTTGGAGCGGATGTAGAGGGTCAGAGAGATCTCTTTGGTCTCGACATTCGGGTGGAACTGGTACAGCAGATGGCACGGCGGCAAGGCCATTTCATCGAGCTGGGCGCAGTTCCAGCCGTGGAACAGGATGCGGCGGCTGCCCGGGTCCTTGATGATCGTGTCGACGCACTGGCGCACCTGATCGATGGCTTTGTACAAGACCACGTAGGCCTGGCCGTCTTCTTCGCCCTGGGCAATCTGCTTGTAGCCGTTGCTCAGGGTCTGTTCGATGGCGGCGGTGTTGCTCAGCGGAATCTGCTTGTAGGCCGGCCATTTGCGCCATTGCACGCCGTAGATTTCGCCGAGGTCGTCTTCACCCTGGCGGAACGGGTTGGCCAGCCACTGGGCGTTTTCGTTGGCGTTCTGATCCCAGACCTTGCAGCCCAGCGCACGGAATTCGGCGGCGTTGTTCACGCCACGCAGAAAGCCGCACATCTCGCCGATGGCCGATTTGAAGGCCATCTTGCGGGTGGTGATCGCCGGGAAACCTTCCTGCAGATCGAAGCGCAGCATGGCGCCCGGAAAGCTGATAGTGTTCACGCCGGTACGGTTGGCCTGTTTGGTGCCGTTGTTGATGACGTGCGACACCAGATCGAGATATTGCTTCATGAGTTACCTGTGTCCTTGAGCCCCGGCAAACATCGCCGGGGTTCGAATGTTTAAGCTGTCGGTGCAACCGGCGCCGCCGGGGCGCGGTGGTAGGCCAGCCAGATCAGGAACAGCCCGCCGATGATCATCGGTACGCAGAGTACCTGCCCCATGGTCAGCCAGTTCCAGGCCAGATAGCCCAGTTGCGCGTCCGGCACGCGAACGAATTCGACGATGAAACGGAAGATGCCGTAGAACAGCGCGAACATGCCGGAGACCGCCATGGTCGGCCGGGGCTTGCGCGAGAACAGCCAGAGGATCAGGAACAGCGCCACGCCTTCGAGCGCGAACTGATACAGCTGCGACGGGTGACGCGGCAGTTGCGCCGGGTCGCTGAACGGCGGAAACACCATGGCCCACGGCACGTCGGTGGCCTTGCCCCACAGCTCGGCGTTGATGAAGTTGCCGATGCGCCCGGCGCCCAGGCCGATCGGCACCATCGGCGCCACGAAGTCCATCAGCTGGAAGAACGACTTGCCGTTACGCTTGCCGAACCACAGCGCGGCCAGCATCACGCCGATGAAACCGCCGTGGAACGACATGCCGCCCTTCCACACCTCGAAAATCAGCGTCGGGTTGGCGATGTAGGCGCTCAGGTCGTAGAACAGCACATAGCCCAGACGTCCGCCGACAATCACCCCCATCGACAGCCAGAACACCAGATCGGAGAGTTTCTCCTTGGTCCAGGTCGGGTCGAAACGGTTGAGCCGGCGCGATGCCAGCAACCACGCGCCGCCGATGCCGACCAGGTACATCAGGCCGTACCAGTGGATTTTCAGCGGACCGATGGCCAGGGCCACCGGATCGATCTGCGGGTAAGGCAGCATTGCGACTCCTCGTTAGCATTCAAATCTTCAAAAATTCCCGGGCGACGCTGTCACCTCAGGATTAACCCAGGATTGCGACCTGCCAAAACAGACGGTTCAGAACAAAAAGCTCAAGCCCACGCAAAACAGCAAAGCCGCGAACAGCCGTTTCAGCAACTTCGGCGACAACCTGTGCGCCAGCCGCGCGCCGAGACGGGCGAATACCATGCTGGTCAGGGCAATGCCGAGCAGCGCCGGCAGATACACAAAACCGAGACTATGAGCCGGCAGTAACGGATCATGCCAGCCCAGAATCATGAAACTTATTGCACTGGCCACGGCAATCGGCAGGCCGCAGGCCGACGAGGTCGCCACCGCCTGCTGCATCGGTAGGCTGCGCCAGGTCAGGAACGGCACGGTCAGCGAGCCGCCGCCGATCCCGAAAATCGCCGACGCCCAGCCGATCACACTGCCGGCCACGGTCAGACCGAGTTTGCCCGGCACCGTTCGGCTGGCCCTGGGTTTGACATCCAGTGCCAACTGCGCCGCGATCACCAGGGCAAACACACCGATGATCTTTTGCAGGTTGGGCCCGGAGATCGCCTCGGCGGTCAGCGCACCGAAACCGGCGCCGAGCAGGATGCCGACGGTCATCCAGCGGAAGATCGGCCAGCGCACCGCGCCGCGTCGATGATGTTCACGCACGGCGTTGACCGAGGTGAAGATGATCGTCGCCAGGGACGTGCCGACCGCCAGATGGGTCAGGATCGACGGATCGAAGCCCTGCAAGGTGAAACTGAACACCAGCACCGGCACGATGATGATCCCGCCGCCCACTCCGAACAGCCCGGCCAATACGCCCGCACAGGCGCCGAGCGCCAGATAGAGCAGAAATTCCATGACTGCCTCCCAAGGCGCGTCCCCAAAACCGGAGCGGCATGGTAACGGATGGATACCCTTCGGCTCCACTGGCGATGGATGCACGGACAATGTCTGCGTAGAGTGGGCAAAAAACACACAAGGACCACCTTATGTGCCTGATCGTTTTCGCCTGGCGGCCGGGGCATGCCCAGCCGCTGATCGTTGCGGCCAACCGCGACGAGTTCTACGCCCGGCCCAGCCTGCCGCTGGCGCAGTGGCCCGAGTCGCCGCATGTTCATGCCGGTCGGGATCTGGAGGCTGGGGGCACCTGGCTCGGCCTGGGCGCCAACGGTCGTTTTGCGGCGCTGACCAACATTCGCGATCCGCATCAACCGCCGGCCCGACGCTCTCGGGGCGAGCTGGTGGCGGGATTTCTGACCGGAAACCTGTCGATCGATGACTATTTGTCCGACGTTGTCGCCCGCTCCCCGGAATATGCCGGCTTCAACCTGCTGCTGGGCAATACCAACGAGCTGTGGCATTTCAATGCGCGGTCATCGGAACCGGTGATGTTGCAGCCCGGCGTTTATGGTTTGTCCAACGCCGGGCTGGATACGCCATGGCCGAAACTGCTCAAGGCCAAGGCAGCGTTGAGTGGCGTGCTGGATGATCCGCAGCCCGAGCGGTTGTTGGCGTTGTTGGGGGATGCGCAAACGGCGCCGTTTGCCGAGCTGCCGGATACCGGCGTGGGGCTGGCGACCGAGTCGTTGCTGTCGAGTGTGTTTATTGCCAGCCAGAGCTACGGGACACGGGCGAGTACGGCGTTGATTGTGCAGGCTGACGGGACGCGGCGGATGGTGGAGCGCAGTTTCGGGCCGTATGGCGGGCACTTGGGGGAAGTGGAAATTCTGATTTAGGCGTTGCTATACGGGCGCCATCGCTGGCTTGCCAGCGATGAGGCCCTCAGAATTTCAGAGCGGGTTGGCTGCCGCCGGATTGACCATCTTCGCCAACCCGAGTTTCTTCAACGCCAGTTGCAGCGAGCTGTGGATCACCTGCGGGTTGTCGATGGTCATCAACTCCGCCAGCAGTTCCTTGGCCTTGCTCAGGTTGATCTGGCGCAACATCCATTTCACCTTCGGCAGGTTGGTGGCGTTCATCGACAGGCTGTCGAAGCCCATCGCCATCAACAGCACCGCCGCCGCCGGGTCACCGGCCATCTCGCCGCAGATGCTCACCGGCTTGCCTTCGGCATGGGCGTCGCGCACCACGGTTTGCAGGGCTTGCAGCACCGCCGGGTGCAGGTAGTCGTAGAGATCGGCGACCCGCGGGTTGTTGCGATCCACGGCCAGCAGGTACTGGGTCAGGTCGTTGGAGCCGACCGACAGGAAGTCCACCATCCGCGCCAGCTCTTTGGTCTGGTAAACCGCCGCAGGAATTTCGATCATCACACCCACTGGCGGCATCGGCACGTCGGTGCCTTCGTCGCGCACTTCGCCCCAGGCACGGTGAATCAGGTGCAGCGCTTCTTCGAGCTCGTGGATGCCGGAGATCATCGGCAACAGGATCCGCAGATTGTTCAGGCCTTCGCTGGCCTTGAGCATCGCGCGGGTCTGCACCAGGAAGATTTCCGGATGATCGAGGGTGACGCGGATCCCGCGCCAGCCGAGGAACGGGTTGTCTTCCTTGATCGGGAAGTACGACAGCGACTTGTCGCCGCCGATGTCCAGGCTGCGCATGGTCACCGGTTGCGGGTGGAACGCGGCAAGCTGCTCGCGGTAGATCGCCAGTTGTTCCTTCTCGCTCGGGAAGCGCTGGTTGATCATGAACGGCACTTCGGTGCGGTACAGACCGACGCCTTCGGCGCCACGCTTCTGCGCCCGCGCCACGTCTGCCAGCAGGCCGGTGTTGACCCACAGCGGCATGCGGTGGCCGTCGAGGGTCACGCACGGCAGGTCGCGCAGGGAGTCGAGACCCAGCGCCAGTTGCTTCTCTTCTTCCACCACCTCGGCGAACTGCTTGCGCAGCACATCGCCGGGGTTGGTGTAGACCTCGCCGCGATTGCCGTCGACGATCAGTTCGATGCCGTCGACCTTGGCATACGGCAGGTCGACCAGGCCCATTACCGTCGGGATGCCCATGGCCCGGGCCAGGATCGCGACGTGGGAGTTGCCCGAACCGAGTACCGACACCAGACCGACCAGCGTGCCTTCCGGCACCTCGCCGAGCATTGCCGGCGTCAGTTCTTCGCTGACCAGAATGGTCTTTTCCGGATAGACCAGGTTCTGCTGACGCTCTTCCTGCAGGTAGGCGAGCAGGCGACGGCCCAGGTCCTTGACGTCCGACGCCCGCTCACGCAGGTATTCGTCGTCCATCAATTCGAAACGGTTGACGTGATCGGTCACGACCTGGCGCAGCGCGCCCTGGGCCCACTGGCCGGTCTTGATCACGGTGGTGATTTCGCTGCCCAGCGAGGCATCGTCGAGCATCATCAGGTAGACGTCGAACAGCGCGCGCTCTTCCGGACGCAGCTGGGTCGCCAGTTTGGCCGACAACGCACGCATGTCGGCCCGCACGCCTTCGATGGCGGTCTTGAACAGCGCGAGTTCCGCGTCGATGTCGGTGATGGTCTTGTCCGGCACCACGTCCAGATCCGCCGGCGGCAGCATGACCACCGCGGTACCGACCGCCGCACCCGGCGAACCCGGCACGCCGACGAACTTGGCTTCCTGGATGCCCTTGCCCTGACGGCCAAGGCCACGGATCGAGCCGGTGGCCTCGGCGTGAGCGATGACGCCAGCGAGTTGCGCGCTCATGGTCACGAGGAAGGCTTCTTCACCTTCATCGAACTGGCGGCGTTCTTTCTGCTGGATGACCAACACGCCGACGACGCGGCGGTGGTGAATGATCGGCGCCCCGAGGAACGAGGCGTAGCGCTCCTCGCCGGTCTCGGCGAAGTAGCGGTAGCGCGGGTGATCCGCGGCGTTTTCGAGGTTCAGGGGTTCTTCACGCGTGCCGACCAGGCCGACCAGACCTTCGTTGGGTGCCATGCTGACCTTGCCGATCGAGCGCTTGTTCAAGCCCTCGGTGGCCATCAGCACGAAGCGGTTGGTCTCTGGATCAAGCAGGTAGACCGAGCAGACCTGGCTGCCCATGGCCTCTTTGACGCGCAACACAATAATCCCCAACGCCGCCTTGAGATCCTTGGCGGAGTTAACTTCCTGGACGATCTTGCGCAGCGTATTGAGCATGGCTCGGGGTCGAACTCCGTCGTCAGTCGCGCGCTAAAAGGCGCGGGGCAAGCTCTTTGAGAGCGCGGCGATACACTTCGCGCTTGAATGTCACCACCTGGCCCAACGGATACCAATAACTGACCCAGCGCCAGCCATCGAACTCCGGTTTACCGGTCAAATCCATCCGCACCCGCTGCTCGTTGGAGACCAGGCGCAGGAGAAACCATTTCTGTTTCTGGCCGATGCACAGCGGTTGGCTGTGGGTTCGCACCAGACGTTGCGGCAAACGATAGCGCAACCAGCCCCGGGTACAGGCGAGAATTTCAACATCTTCGCGTTCCAGGCCAACTTCTTCGTTCAGCTCGCGGTACAAGGCGTCTTCCGGCGTCTCCTCGGGATTGATTCCCCCTTGCGGAAACTGCCAGGCATCTTGATTGATACGGCGAGCCCATAGCACCTGGCCGGCGTCATTCGTCAGAATGATCCCGACATTAGGGCGGAAACCATCGGGGTCGATCACGGCAACAACCTCGCAAACGCATGTCGCCGCATTGTTCCACAAAGGTTGTGAAGGCGGCAACGAAGGTTCCGAGCTTATGTGCACTCTTGTGAAAAGACCGTATTCTTGTGGCCTTTTTACTGACTTTTCAGCGGGTAACTGCAATGCGCCTGGCTTTATTCGATTTGGACAACACCCTTCTGGGCGGCGACAGCGACCACGCCTGGGGCGATTATCTGTGCGAACGCGGCTTCCTTGACCCGATTGCCTACAAGACGCGCAATGACGAGTTCTACCAGGATTACCTGGCCGGCAAACTGGATAACGCCGCCTACCTGAACTTCTGCCTGGAGATTCTCGGCCGCACCGAGATGGCCGTGCTTGAGCAGTGGCACAACGATTACATGCGCGACTGCATCGAACCGATCATGCTGCCAAAGGCCGTTGAGTTGCTGAACCAGCACCGCGACGCCGGCGACAAGCTGGTGATCATCACCGCCACCAACCGCTTCGTCACCGCACCGATTGCTGCGCGCCTGGGCGTCGAAACCCTGATCGCCACCGAATGCGAGATGCAGGACGGCCGCTATACCGGACGCAGCACCGACGTGCCGTGCTTCCGTGAAGGCAAGGTGACGCGCCTGAACCGCTGGCTGGAAGAAACCGGGCATTCGCTGGAAGGCAGCTATTTCTACAGCGACTCGATGAATGACCTGCCGCTGCTGGAGCAGGTGGTGAATCCGGTCGCAGTCGACCCGGATCCGAACCTGCGGGCCGAAGCCGAGAAACGCGGCTGGCCGGTAATCAGTCTGCGCGACTGACTACGCCTTCGTCGGAACGCCGCCCGGAGCAAGCCCGCCCCAACATTGGATCTGTGTCGCACACAATCCCCTGTGGGAGCGGCTTGCTCGCGATTGGGGCCGACTCGATCCCGGGCCTTAAACCGGCTTGGCGCCCATCAACCCGGCAATCGCGATAAAGCAGACCAGCCCGAACAACGCCAGCCCCAGACTGAACCGGCCCACGCCGCCCGGCGCCTTGCGCAACCGGTTCAAGCGCACCAGCAGCCAGAACCACGCCAGTGCGGCCACGGTGTACAGCACGCTGGAAGCCAGAATCCACGTCTGCCCCAGCGGCCAGCCCACCAGATGCACCATCCACCAGCCGGTGAACGGCATGCTCACCAGCGCCAGTACGATCAACAACCAGACAAACAGCCATGGCCGCTGCAACGTGCGGCTGCCCGCCGTCGCATCACCGTTGCGCCGTGCGCGCCAGACGCCTGTTCCGAGGCCCAGCGCACCGAGCAGCAACACCGCGGTCGCCAGCATGTGCGCCGCTTTCAGGGCGGTTAACGTTTCCATGATCCGATTTCCTTATGGCCTGCCCATCAGCGTAGCCGTTCAGCCAAGAAACAGCTTATAGGCCGGGTTGTCGCTTTCGTCCCAGTACGGGTAGCCGATTTCCTCAAGGGCTGCGGGCACCAGATGACGTTCGTCGTGGGGCACTTGCAGGCCCGCCACCACACGGCCGTCCGCCGCACCGTGGTTGCGGTAGTGGAACATCGAGATGTTCCAGCGACCGCCGAGTTTGTTGAGGAAGTTGAACAGCGCACCCGGACGCTCCGGGAACTCGAAGCGCAGCACCACTTCATCGACCACGTGCGCCGCACGTCCGCCGACCATGTGACGGATGTGCAGCTTGGCCAGCTCGTTGTCGGTCAGGTCGAGCACCGGGAAACCCTGCTCGGTCAGGCTCGCCAGCAACGCACTGCGCGGGTCGCTGTCCGGGTGCGTCTGCACGCCGACGAAGATGTGCGCTTCGCTGCCATTGTTATAGCGGTAGTTGAATTCGGTGATCTGGCGCTTGCCGATGGCCTCGCAGAATGCCTTGAAGCTGCCGGCCTTCTCCGGGATGGTCACGGCGATGATCGCTTCACGACCTTCACCCAGCTCGGCGCGCTCGGCGACGTGGCGCAAGCGGTCGAAGTTGACGTTGGCCCCGGAATCGATGGCCACGAAGGTCTGGCCGCTGACGCCGCGCTGCTCGACATACTTCTTGATACCGGCCACGCCCAGGGCACCGGCCGGTTCGGTGATCGAACGGGTATCGTCGTAGATGTCCTTGATCGCCGCGCAGATTTCGTCGGTACTGACGGTGATCACTTCGTCGACGTAATCCTTGCAGATGTCGAAAGTGTGCTGGCCGATCTGTGCCACTGCCACGCCGTCGGCGAAGATGCCCACGGTCGGCAGCACCACGCGCTCGCCCGCAGCCATTGCCGCTTGCAGGCAGTTGGAGTCGTCGGGTTCGACGCCGATGACCTTGATGTCCGGGCGCAGGTATTTCACATACGCCGCGATGCCGGCGATCAGACCGCCGCCGCCCACCGGAACGAAGATCGCATCCAGCGGCTGCGGGTGCTGACGCAGGATTTCCATCGCCACGGTGCCCTGCCCGGCAATGGTGTGCGGATCGTCGTACGGGTGGATATAGACGTAGCCTTTTTCATCGACCAGTTTCAGCGAGTAGGCCAGCGCTTCCGGGAAGGAATCGCCGTGCAGCACCACCTTGCCACCACGGGAGCGCACGCCTTCGACCTTGATTTCCGGGGTGGTCTTGGGCATCACGATGGTCGCCTTCACGCCCAGCACTTTCGCCGCCAGGGCCAGGCCCTGCGCGTGGTTGCCCGCCGACGCGGTGACCACGCCACGGGCGCGCTCTTCGTCGCTCAACTGGGTCAGCTTGTTGTAGGCGCCGCGAATCTTGAACGAGAACACCGGCTGCAAGTCTTCGCGCTTGAGCCAGATGTCGTTGCCCAGCCGCTCGGAGAGCTGGCGGGCGTTCTGCAGCGGGGTTTCTACGGCAACGTCATAAACGCGCGAGGTGAGGATCTTCTTGACGTACTGTTCGAGCATCGGAAAGCATCACTGAGCGGGTTGGGCAGGGCCAACGAGTCTAACCCGGCTTTTGGGCGCACGACCACACGAATCCAGAGGTTTTAGCCCGGCTTGAGGCTATAATGCCGGCCTTTCCGTTCTTACCTTGCCCGCTTCCGGAGCCCGCATGACCCAGGATCAACTCAAACAGGCCGTGGCCCAGGCCGCCGTCGACTTCATCCTTCCGAAACTCGACGACAAGAGCATCGTCGGCGTCGGCACCGGCTCCACCGCCAACTGCTTCATCGATGCCCTGGCCCAGCACAAGGGCGCATTCGATGGCGCGGTCGCGAGCTCCGAAGCCACCGCCGCGCGCCTCAAGGGCCACGGGATTCCGGTGTACGAGCTGAACACCGTGAGCAATCTGGAGTTCTACGTCGACGGCGCCGATGAAAGCGACGAACACCTGCACCTGATCAAGGGCGGCGGCGCAGCACTGACCCGCGAGAAGATCGTCGCGGCCGTGGCCAAGACCTTCATCTGCATCGCCGACGCCAGCAAACTGGTGCCGGTGCTGGGCGCGTTCCCGCTGCCGGTGGAAGTGATCCCGATGGCCCGCAGCCACGTGGCCCGCCAGCTGGTGAAGCTGGGCGGCGACCCGGTCTACCGCGAAGGCGTGCTGACCGACAACGGCAACATCATCCTGGACGTGCACAACCTGCAGATCACCAATCCGGTGGAGCTGGAAGCGCAGATCAACGCGATCGTCGGCGTGGTCACCAACGGTCTGTTTGCGGCACGCCCGGCGGATCTGTTGTTGCTGGGCACTTCCGAAGGTGTAAAAACACTGAAGGCTGAATAAGCCGAAACTACCCACATCTTTGTGGGCAGATGAAAAAACCTGTGGGAGCGAGCTTGCTAGCGATAGCGGTGTGACAGTCGACATGTTTGGCGACTGACCCTCCCTCATCGCTAGCAAGCTCGCTCCCACAGTGTTTTGGGCTTTTGGTTAGTTCTGCGCAGGCCTCTTGAAGACGTAGAACAGATTCGGCTCACTCACCAGATACAACGTCCCGTCGTCATCCATCGCGATACCTTCCGCCTGCGGCACGGTTTTCTTCAGGCCCTGTCGACCACCGCTCAACGACATCGTGCTCAACGGGCGCCCGTCCACATCCAGTTCCAGAATCAGCCGCGATTCATCGGACAGCGCCAGCAAATGACCGCTGCGCTCGTCGTATTGCAGGCTCGACAGATCTCGCACGAACATCCCGGCATCGCGTTTGGGATTGTTGATTACGTGTACCGCGTAGGATTTTTCCGGGTTGAAGTGCGGAAAACCGTGCACTTCATAGATCAGCATCGGGTCCCGTTCCTTGGCCACGAACAGGCGCTTGCCCACCGAGTCGTAAGCCAGACCTTCAAACCCCTTGTTGCCGCTCATGTGCACACCAAGGGTCATCTGCTCGGCGTCCGCCGCATCGAGGAACGTAGTGTCGTGCTCCAGATGGATCTTGATCAGCCGTTGCTGGCGCTCATCGGTGATTACGTAGGTATCGGCGCTGATGAACTCCACCGCCTCCGGATCGCCGAAGCCGATCAAGGCAACACGGCGCAGGATCGTGCCATCCAGTGACAGCTCGATCAGCTCGGCATTCTTGTTGGTCACGGTGAACAGGCTCTTGCGCACCGGATCGTAGGTCAGCGCCGAGACGTCGTCGTTCAGTCCGTCAATGACCTTCGCTTCGATCGCTACCCGATATTGATCCAGCCCGATGGCCTCGCTGTTCATCGGCTGCCAGAGCGTATGCAGGTTGAACCAGGCACGCTCGAACAGGCGCATGTATTGGCCAATCGCAATCAGCGCGATCAGGGCAATCACCGACAGGATGATGAACAGAGGCTTGGGACGGGCAAGTCGACGCATTCGGGGCAGGCTCGGAATCAAAACAGGCGGATGAAATATCACGCCTGTCTGAACTGAAGCTTAATGGCCACTTGCCTCAAGCCACAACTCCACAGATCTGCAATTGCTGCGGGAGCAATTACTTCTGCTTTTCGAAGCGGTAGAACAGGTTCGGCTCGCTGACCATGTACAGCGTGCCCGCCTCGTCCATGGTCACGCCTTCGGCGCGGGGAATGGTGTTCTTCAAGCCGTTGAAACCGCCGAGCAGGGTCATGAAGCTGACTTGTTCGCCCTTCTCGTCCAGCTCCAGCAACAGGTGCGAATCGGCGGACAGCACCAGGGTGTGACCGGTGCGCGGGTCAATCGCTAATGCTGAAAGGTTGCGCAGGTCCAGCTCATCGCTGTCGAGTTTCTGCTTGTCGCCTTTGAGCGTCTGGCTGCCGTCGCTTTTCCAGGTGAACAGCGCAGGCGGACGCTCCTCGCCCAGCAGCAGTTGCTGATTGCGGGCGTCCCAGGTAATGGCTTCGAAAGCTTTGTTCTGGTCTTTCGACGGGCCGAGGTCGTATTTGGGGAAATCGTCGCGTTTAAGCTCACGGGTGTCAGCATCGACCTTGACGATGGAGAGCATATGCGCGCGCTCGTCGACAATCGCCATCAAGCCGTTTTCCATCACCGTCAGGCCTTCCGGATTGCTCCAGCCCACCAGCGGCATTTTTCGCAGCACGTCGCCCTGCAGAGTCAGCTCGACCAGAAACGGGTTCTTGCCCATCACCGAAAACAGGGTTTTGGTCTGCGGGTTATAGGACAGGTCCGAAGCTTCGTCCTTTTCCATGCCAGGCAGCAGTTTGGCGTCGATGACCGCCCGGTAGTCCGGAAGCCAGACGCTTTCCTGCTTCTCGGTCGAACTCTCGAAGCGCTCCAGCACCCACAACAGGCCACGGTCATCCCAATGCATGGCAAACGCCAGGCCATACGTAGCGGCGGCTACCAACAACAGCCAGGAATACCAGCGCAGGGCGAAGCGTGAACGGCGAGCGGGTTTGAGCTGAGTTTGAGATGACATCAAAGGACGCGTTCCGAAAATTCAGGCTACGGGTAATAGCACAAAGAGGCCGGCTCAGACGCCAGAATGACCGGAATTATCCGGACTAAATGTGAAAAAAACGGCAAATGGCCGGAACGCCTTATATGTTTGCGAGCTGAAACACACAAACAAATGTGGGAGCAAGCTCGCTCCCACAGTTTTTTTCAGAGTTGCCGTCAGCGAACGCTGCTGGTGAAGCGACTGGCGCCCGGCAGTTCCAGCACGATTTCATCGCCAACGTTCAGCGGACCGACGCCCACCGGTGTGCCGGTGAGAATCACGTCACCGGCCTGCAGCGAGAAGCAGCCGGCCATGTGCTGGATCATCGGCACGATCGGGTTGAGCATCGCGCTGCTGTTGCCGTCCTGGCGCACTTCGCCGTTGATGGTCAGGCGAATGCCGATGTCGGTCAGGTCGGAAAAGGTGCTGCCGACCACGAACGGTGCAATCACCGCCGCGCCGTCGAACGACTTGGCGATTTCCCACGGCAGCCCTTTCGACTTGAGCTCGGCCTGCTTGTCGCGCAGGGTCAGGTCCAGCGCCGGGGCGAAACCGGAGATCGCGTCCAGCACTTCTTCACGGCTCGGCTTGGTCGACAGTGGCTTGCCGATCAACACAGCGATTTCCGCTTCGTAATGCACCGAGCCACGCTCGGTCGGAATGCTGAAACCGCCTTCCAGCGGTACCACGCAACTGCCGGGCTTGATGAACAGCAACGGCTCGGTAGGCACCGGGTTGTCCAGTTCCTTGGCGTGTTCGGCGTAGTTACGGCCGATGCACACCACTTTTCCCAGCGGAAAATGAATCCGCGTACCGTCGACATACTGGTGCTGATAGCTCATTACCGACTCCTGCCTTCATTGATTCATCAGGGATTGCCAATCAAACCGCGAAGATCTTGCCCGGGTTCATGATGCCGTTCGGGTCGAACACCGCCTTGACCGCTTTCATGTATTCGATTTCCACCGGCGAGCGGCTGTAGGTCAAGTAGTCGCGTTTGGTCATGCCCACGCCGTGTTCGGCTGAAATCGAACCGTTGTACTTCTCGACGGTTTCGAACACCCACTTGTTGACGGTGGCGCACTTGGCGAAAAACTCGTCCTTGCTCAGGTTGTCCGGCTTGAGGATGTTCAGGTGAAGGTTGCCGTCACCGATGTGGCCGAACCAGACAATTTCGAAATCGGGATAGTGTTCACCGACGATCGCGTCGATTTCCTGCAGAAATGCCGGGACTTTCGAGACGGTCACCGAGATGTCGTTCTTGTATGGCGTCCAGTGGGAAATGGTTTCGGAGATGTATTCGCGCAGCTTCCACAGGTTCTGCAACTGGGTTTCGCTCTGGCTCATCACGCCGTCCAGCACCCAGCCCTGCTCCACGCAATGCTCGAAGGTTTCCAGCGCGGTATTGGCCACTTCTTCGGTGGTCGCCTCGAATTCCAGCAAGGCATAGAACGGGCAGTCGGTTTCGAACGGCGCCGGGACGTCTCCACGGCCCATGACCTTGGCCAGGGCCTTGTCGGAGAAAAATTCGAACGCGGTCAGGTCCAGCCGGCCCTGGAATGCGTGCAGCACCGGCATGATCGAATCGAAATCAGCCGTGCCGAGGACCATCGCGGTCAGGTTTTTCGGCGAACGGTCCAGGCGCATGGTCGCCTCGACCACAAAACCCAGGGTGCCTTCGGCGCCGATGAACAGCTGCCGCAGGTCATAACCGGTGGCGTTCTTGATCAGGTCTTTGTTCAGTTCCAGCACATCGCCCTTGCCGGTCACCACTTTCATGCCTGCGACCCAATTGCGGGTCATGCCATAGCGAATGACCTTGATCCCGCCGGCATTGGTGCCGATATTGCCGCCAATCTGGCTGGAACCTGCCGAGGCGAAGTCGACCGGGTAGTACAAGTCATGTTCTTCGGCGGCATTCTGCAATTGCTCGGTGACCACGCCCGGCTGACAGACGGCGGTGCGGTCGGTGAGGTTGATATCGAGAATCTGGTTCATGTAGTCGAACGACACGACCACTTCGCCATTGGCGGCCACGGCGGCGGCGGAAAGCCCGGTGCGCCCGCCCGACGGCACCAGCGCCACGTTATGTTCGTTGGCCCAGCGCACGACGGCCTGCACCTGCTCGATGGTCTTGGGGAACACGATGGCGCTGGGCGCCGGGGCGAAATGCTTGGTCCAGTCCTTGCCATAAGCGTTCAGGGAGTCGGCATCGGTCAGGACCTTGCCAGGCTCGACCAGGGTCTTCAGTTCATCAATCAGGGCAGGATTGGTCATCGACGGAACTCTCGAACAATTCATGGTCATCCTGAGAACGCTTCACGTCGCAGGAATGAGTGATTAGCGGGGTGGCTATGCTAGCATACCGACCCCGCAGGCCAGTGCCCCAGGCCGGTTCTGCGGTGACGGCTTTCTTGTCGTCCAGGTCAATGTCTGTTGACCATTTCCTGCCATTTTTCTCCGGGATACAGGTTTACGCAGATGAGCAAGACTTCTCTCGATAAGAGCAAGATCAAGTTCCTTCTTCTCGAAGGCGTCCACCAATCGGCTGTCGACGTCCTCAAGGCGGCGGGCTACACCAGCATCGAATACCTGACAGGCTCCCTGCCGGAAGCCCAGCTCAAGGAAAAGATCGCTGACGCTCACTTCATCGGCATTCGCTCGCGCACCCAGCTGACCGAAGAGATCTTCGATCACGCCAAGAAGCTGGTCGCTGTCGGCTGTTTCTGCATCGGCACCAACCAGGTTGACCTGGAAGCGGCCCGCGAGCGCGGCATCGCCGTGTTCAACGCGCCGTACTCCAACACCCGCTCCGTGGCCGAGCTGGTGCTGGCCGAAGCGATCCTGCTGCTGCGCGGCATCCCTGAGAAAAACGCTTCCTGCCACCGTGGCGGCTGGATCAAGTCCGCAGCCAACTCCTTCGAGATCCGTGGCAAGAAACTGGGCATCGTCGGTTACGGCTCGATCGGTACTCAGCTGTCGGTCCTGGCGGAAGGTCTGGGCATGCAGGTGTTCTTCTACGACACCGTGACCAAGCTGCCACTGGGCAACGCGACCCAGGTCGGCAACCTGCACGAGCTGCTGGGCATGTCCGACATCGTCACCCTGCACGTTCCGGAAACCGCTGCGACCCAGTGGATGATCGGCGAGAAGGAAATCCGCGCCATCAAGAAGGGCGGCATCCTGATCAACGCTGCACGCGGCACTGTGGTCGAGCTGGATCACCTGGCCGCCGCGATCAAGGACAAGCACCTGATCGGCGCCGCCATTGACGTGTTCCCGGTCGAGCCGCGCTCCAACGACGAAGAGTTCGAAAGCCCGTTGCGCGGCCTGGACAACGTGATTCTGACCCCGCACATCGGCGGTTCCACCGCTGAAGCGCAGGCCAACATCGGTCTGGAAGTGGCAGAAAAACTGGTCAAGTACAGCGACAACGGTACCTCGGTATCGTCCGTGAACTTCCCGGAAGTGGCCCTGCCGGCTCACCCTGGCAAGCACCGTCTGCTGCACATCCACGAGAACATCCCGGGTGTGATGAGCGAGATCAACAAGGTCTTCGCCGAAAACGGCATCAACATTTCGGGTCAGTTCCTGCAGACCAACGAGAAAGTCGGCTACGTGGTGATCGACGTCGACGCCGAGTACTCGGAACTGGCGCAAGAGAAGCTGCAACACGTCAACGGCACCATCCGTAGCCGCGTGTTGTTCTGATCCGGCGCTGAGCGACAAAAAAGGGAGCCTTCGGGCTCCCTTTTTCATGCACGCGAGAACGTCATTCGACGTTGACGGTGATCTTCTTCGACACGATCGGCGGATCGAACGCCATGTGACCGCTGTCACCCAGCTCCAGTTGCAGGGTGTGCTTGCCCGGCGCGAGTTTGATGTCGGCCTGGGTCTGCGCCTTGCCGAAATGCATGTGGTTGGCGTCGGTCGGCACAACGGAGCCGGCCGGAACGATTTCCTTGGCATCGATCAGCAGATGGTGATGACCGGTGTTCTTGGTGACGTCACCGGCCGGCGCCAGCGCGATGTCCTTTACACCGAACTTGACCGTGAAGGTCTGCGGAACCGTGGCTCCGTCCTCGGGAGAAACGATGAACACTTCGGCGCCCTTCGGTGCCGGAGTGGCCGCACTGGCCAGTACCGAAACACCCATCAGCACACCGGCCAACGCTGCACGTGACATAAAGCTTTTCATTTTCTTCTCCAGTTTTTCCGTAAAATCCGCACGGTCATGACAACTTCATGACCATTCGTTGTCGAAGGCACTCGACAACCATAGCAAAGCGAGCCTGGAAAACAGGCCGATATCGATTTCAAAGGAGTGACCATGCGTTTTCTGCCTGGCCTGATCTGTCTGCTTCCCCTTCTGAGCCCTCTGGCTCACGCCGAACTGATTGATGACGTCAACGACCGTGGCGAGTTGCGCATAGCCCTTGAGGCTAATACACCGCCCTTCAATTTCAAGGACGGCGACACGCTCACGGGGTTCGAGGTCGAGCTTGGGCAACTGCTGGCCAACGAACTGGATGTGCGGGCCGACTTCATCGTCACCGACGAAGCCGATCTGCTCCAGGGCGTCGAAAGCGGCAAGTACGACGTCGCGCTCAACCACATAGCACTGACACCTGAGCTCAAGGAACGTTTCGACATGAGCGAGCCTTACACGCAGGTGAATGCACAATTGCTGGCGAAAAAGGACGAGCAGCCCCGGCCGATGGTACTGGTCCAGGCACTGACCGAAGAGAAACCGAAGGTCGGGCCGCCGGTGGATCTGGCGATTCCGTTTCAGAAGGGTAACCCGGCGTTCCACGCAAGCCTGGAAAATGCCTTGCAGCGGATCAGGGCGGATGGGCGGCTGGAAGCGTTGTCGAAAAAGTGGCTGAGCGTGCAGGCCTCTGAAGACCTGAAGTGAACACAACTTCCATGTGGGAGCGAGCTTGCTCGCGAAAGCGGCCTTTCAGCCACCGATATCGGTACTGACAATACGCAATCGCGAGCAAGTTCACTCCCACAGTGTTGTTGGTGTGTGATTAGTCGAGTTGTGTCAGCGCTTGTGCAGCCTGCGGCAATTCGAGCTCGCTGAAGACCTGCACCCCATGGCGCTTCAGCAACGCGGCAGTAACCCCCTCGCCACTCACCTTCACCCCACTGAACGTCCCGTCATAGGTCAACAGGTTTCCGCACGAAGGACTGTTGGCCTTGAGCACCGCCACGCGAATCCCGTGTTTCTGCACCAGCTCCAGCGCCTGGCGCGCGCCGTCGAGAAACTGCGCACTGACGTCCTCGCCTTCAGTGGTGATCACCGCCGCAAGGCCATCGAGCACTTCACCGCCCTGCCCGCCCGGAATCTCTGCCGCCGCTCGTGGCGTCGGCAAGCCGCCGGCGACTTCCGGGCACAACGGCACCACGCGCCCTTCGGCAATCCACTGTTCCAGCAGATCGAACGGCCCGCTGGCCCCACCGTCATAACGCACGCGATGGCCCAGCAGGCAGCGACTGACCAGAATCCTGTGCATCTCAGAACGGCTCGTTGCCACGGCGGCGGAACCAGCCTGTCAGCGACAGCCGCTCGCGCTGTGCCGGCAGAACCTCGTGGGGGACTTCACCGGAGAGAAACACCACCAGACAACCGCCCGTAGGCTGTACGTCATGAACGCAGTCGTTCTCCAGGTACATGCGCAGTTGCCCGCCATCCTCCGGCAACCAGCCGTCGTTGAGGTAGATCACCGCCGAGACCATGCGTCGGTCATCGTCGCGGAAACGGTCGACATGCTTGCGGTAGAACGCGCCCGGCGGGTACAGGGCGAAATGGCACTCAAAGTCTTCAAGCCCCAGGAACAAACCCCGGTTGAGAGCCTCGCGAAGGCTGTCCATCAGGTTCAGATAACGGTCGCTGGCCTCGGCCTGGCCGGGATCGATCCACTGGATATGGTCGCCGCGAATGCCCTCGCGAACCTCAGAAAACGGCCCGCGTCCGACGCCCGCCGGCGCCAATTCACCTTCGGCGTCACGTTTGCGGCACTCGGCCGCCAGCGCGCGGGTCAAATCCGCAGGCAGGAAAATGTTCTGCTGCGACCAGCCGCGCTCGGCCAGGTCGTCGACGATACGTAACAGCAGCGGGTGATCAGAGGATATTTGCATGGCGCGCATAGTATGCCTGCGGCAAGAATTCCGACAGAGCCACGCGGCGGCTTGATACGAATTCTCGACAAGTACTGGCACCGCACGGAGAATAGTCGGCTGCCGACAGGAGTCCTTATGCGCCGTTTGCTTTTTTCACTGTTGATGTTCTGCGTTTTGCCCGCCTGGGCGGACGACCACGACCAGTTGTACAAGGTCGCTGGCTGGCCAGAACAACGCGCGCATTTCAACGATGCCCTGAGTGCCGCGCAGCAGCGTTACCAGAACAGCCTGCCGCCCGCGGTGTTTCAAGCGCTGGTGAATAACAGCAACCAGCGCTTCGCCCCCCAGGCCGTGGATCAACGCGCCGAAGCGCAACTGCGCAAGAACCTCGCCGATCCGCAACCGGCCCTGTCGTTCTTTCAGTCACCGCTGGGCAAGAAGATCGTCGCCGCCGAACTGCTGGCGACCCGCCGCGATCAACTGGCGAAAAACGCCAAGGGCCTGCCGAAGATGCCGGCCAGCGACAGTCGTTTGCTGATCATCGGCCACCTCGCCCAGGCCCTGCCCGCCCGTGAAGCCGGTGCCGAAGTCAGTCTGGCGATTGCCGGCGTGGCGGCGGACAGTCTGAGTTCGATGATCCCCGGCCTGCTTGGCGGCGGTCAGGCCCAGGGCATGTTGAACGGTCAGCGCCAGCGGCTGATGGATCAGATCGGCGCCGACCTGAACAACACGCTGCTGTACGTCTATCGCGACCTGTCGGATGAAGAGCTGGAAGAGTTCGCGACCTTTGCCGAATCCACTGAAGGCAAGGCCTACTATCAGGCCGCGCTGGCCGCGATCCGCGCCGGGCTGGCCGTCGGCCAGAGCACCTCGAACCTGAATCAATAAATCTCTGCTGCCTGACCGACCGCCTTCGCGAGCAAGCTCGCTCCCACAACTGATTGCGATCTACTGTGGGAGCGAGCTTGCTCGCGAAGGGGCCATCAGGATCAGGAGTGATTCCGGCCCTTGATCCGCTTGCTCAAGAACTCGAAATACTCCTCGCGCATTTCCGCCGTTTCGTTGGCCAGGTGATGCCGCGCGTCGGCCAGCAGCAAAATCTGCGGCCGGTCGAACTTCCACTTCATCACTTGCAGGTTGTGCTGCCAGTCCACGGTCATGTCCGCCTGGCCCTGCACGATCAGTGGCCGGCGCGGACTTTTCTTCGCGTATTCCACCCGGTTGATCCAGCGTGACAGCGCACCGACCCACGCGGTCGGCAGACGCTTGGGCTGCAACGGATCGGCCTGCAGGAACGACAGGAAATCCGGGTCGTTGGAGTTTTCGCTGAAACGTCGGGCGATGCCCCTGACAAAGGGCCGCAGCAGGTAGTAACTGAACTGCGACCAGCCCCAGGCGCGCGGCCGCACCAGCGGCGCCAGCAGAATCAACTGCCCTTGGGCCGGGCTGTTTTCACCATGGTTGAGCACGTGATCGACAATGATCGCCCCGCCGGTGCTTTGCCCGCACAGGTGCCATGGCTGCGGCAACGCAATCGAGCGCGCCTCGGCGAACAGGCCTTGCAGCGCATCCTGATATTCGGAGAAATCACGGATGCTCGCACGCTCGCCGCTGGACAGACCATGCCCCGGCAGATCGCAGGCAATCACGGCGAAGCCCTGATCCAGCGCCCACTCGATCACATGCCGGTACAGGCCGGTGTGGTCATAAAAACCGTGCACCAGAAACAGCGTGGCCTTGGCCGTTTCCGCCGGCCACCAGCAATGACTGACCAGTTGATAGCCATCAATGTCGAACCGGCCCATTCCTCGCCAGACATCACGCTCCGGAAAGTCGGTCTTGTAGAACCGCTGATACGCCTTCGCCTCCTCGGACAACGGCTGCCACTCGGCCAACGGCTTGAGGCTCGCGCGCAGATGATCGGGATCGAAAGCAACAGACATGGGCAATTCCAGAACGGTAAACAGACTTTATCGGCCTGCGATATTCATCTGTAGAAGCAAGCATGGCAAGCTTGGGGGCGCTCTCGACTGATTTCCCCACCGCGTTGTCGCCTTAAAGCGAGCCAGGCAAGGCGCAGGCCGCGGGGAATGGTGTTCCCTTTCCAAGGCCTGCAACGCAGGCTGGCTCGCTTTAAGGCACAACCCGAAGGGCCGGGCCTGCTGTTGTGCAGGGCTGCTTTGCTCGAAGCTTATTTGGAACAACCAAACCGCGCTTCTCGCGCCTTGCCCTGCACAACAGCAGACCCGGCGCGGCGGGGAAATCAGTCGAGAGCGCCCCCAGCCTCTGAGGAACCAAATCCATGCGCCCGCCCTACCGCACCGCACTGTTTGCCAGCCTGCTCGCCATCGTGTGTGCCGGCGTGCTGTGGGCCGCGTACGACTGGTTTCAGGGCCGCTACCTGCGGGCGTTCAGCGAACACACTGCGGTGTTTTCCGGCGACCCGTTGCGCCTGCCCGACGACCTCGCCGGCCCCGGCAATATCCGTCTGGTGCATTTCTGGGATCCGGCCTGCCCGTGCAACGTCGGTAATCAACAGCACCTGACCGAGATGGTCGAACAGTTCGGCCCCAAGGGCGTCGAGTTCTTTGCCGTGCAGAAGGCCGGCAGCCACGGCCAGTTGCCCGCCACGCTCAGCAATCTCAAGACCATCGCGGTATTGCCCGGCGCCGAACAGATTCCCGCGAGCCCCGCCGTAGCGATCTGGGATCGCAGCGGCAAACTGGCGTACTTCGGCCCGTACAGCGAAGGCCTGACGTGCAACTCCAGCAACAGTTTTATCGAACCGATCCTGCAAGCCTTGAGTGACGATCGTCCGGTCAATGCGACCCATACGCTGGCGGTCGGTTGCTACTGCCCGTGGCCGGCAGAGACGAAGTAAGGCATTCCGGACATTTCAAGGACGGCGATGCGCAGCACACGAAGCGTGTGCTAATTGTTTGCAGCCCGCACGGGCGGCAATCCCGAATGCACAAGGAGTCACCATGAAACGCGTCTTCACCGTTCTTGCCTTGCTCATCGTTGTCCTGCTCGCCGCCGGCGGGTGGTATGTCTACAGCAAGCAACCGACGCGTCAGGGCCAGGTGGAACTGCGCAACCTGCAAGGTTCGGTGACCGTGCGTTACGACGAGCGCGGCGTGCCGCACATCCGCGCCGAAAACGAGGCCGACCTCTACCGCGCCCTCGGCTATGTGCACGCCCAGGATCGCCTCTTTCAGATGGAAGCCATGCGCCGTCTCGCCCGGGGCGAACTGGCCGAAGTGTTCGGACCAAAACTGCTCGACACCGACAAACTGTTCCGCAGCCTGCGCATCCGCGAGCGCGCCGCCAGTTACGTGGCCGGCCTCGACAAGCAGTCACCGGCGTGGAAGGCCCTGCAAGCCTATCTGGACGGCATCAATCAATATCAGGACTCGCACGCCGCCCCTGTCGAGTTCGACGTGCTGGGCATCCCCAAGCGGCCGTTCACCGCCGAAGACAGCATCAGCGTCGCCGGCTACATGGCTTACAGCTTTGCCGCCGCGTTTCGCACCGAACCGCTGCTGACCTACGTGCGCGATCAACTGGGCGCCGACTACCTCAACGTCTTCGACCTCGACTGGCAGCCCAAGGGCGTGCTCGCCAAGGGTCACGCCGGCATGGCGCCGGCCCTCGCCGCCGAAGACTGGAAAGACCTGAACACCCTCGCCCGCGTCAGCGAACAGGCGCTGATCGATAACGGCCTGCCGCAGTTCGAAGGCAGCAACGCCTGGGTGATCGCCGGCAGTCGCAGCAAGAGCGCCAAGCCCTTGTTGGCCGGCGACCCGCATATCCGTTTCTCGGTACCGTCGGTGTGGTACGAAGCGCAGCTGTCGGCGCCGGGCTTTGAACTCTACGGCCATCATCAGGCGCTGGTGCCGTTTGCGTTTCTGGGGCACAACCTGGATTTCGGCTGGAGCCTGACCATGTTCCAGAACGATGACCTGGACCTGATCGCCGAGAAGGTCAACCCGGACCACCCGGATCAGGTCTGGTATCGCGGCCAGTGGACCGACATGGTCAAGACCGAGCAGCAGATCGCGGTGAAAGGCCTGGCCCCGGTGACCATCACCCTGCGCCAGTCGCCCCACGGCCCGATCGTCAACGACGCCCTCGGCAGCGCCGCCGGGAAAACCCCGATTGCGATGTGGTGGGCATTTCTCGAAACGCCAAACCCGATCCTCGAAGGTTTCTACCAGCTCAACCGCGCCGACACCCTGGCCAAGGCTCGCGCCGCTGCCGCCAAGGTGCAGGCGCCGGGGCTGAACATCGTCTACGCCAACGCCAAGGGCGATATAGCGTGGTGGGCCTCGGCGCTGTTACCCAAGCGTCCGGCCGGGGTGAAGCCTGGCTTCATTCTCGACGGCAGCAGCAATCAGGCGGACAAGGACGGCTACTTCCCGTTCAGCGCCAACCCGCAGGAAGAGAACCCGGCGCGGGGCTATATCGTCTCGGCCAACTTCCAGCCCGTGTCGCCGACCGGCATGGAGATCCCCGGTTACTACAACCTCGCCGACCGTGGCCAGCAACTCAACCGCCAGCTCGCCGACAAGAACGCGAAGTGGGACAACGAGGCCAACCAGAAACTGCAACTGGGCACCGCCACGGGTTACGGGCCGCGTCTGCTGGCGCCGTTGCTGCCGGTGCTGCGTGAAGTGGCGGGCAATCCCGCCGAGCAGAAGCTGGTCGAGCAACTGGCCCAATGGCAAGGCGACTATCCGCTGGATTCGGTCAGTGCGACGGTGTTCAACCAGTTCCTGTTCAACCTTGCCGACGCGGCGATGCGTGATGAGCTGGGCAATGATTTCTTCGAAACCCTGCTGTCGACCCGAGTGATCGATGCAGCCCTGCCCCGGCTCGCGGCGAATGCCGATTCACCGTGGTGGGACAACCGCAGCACGCCGGCCAAGGAAACCCGCGTCGACACCGTACGCGCCGCGTGGCAGGCGAGCATGGCGCACCTGAAGTCGACTCTCGGCGACGATGCTTCCGGTTGGCAATGGGGCAAGGCGCACACGTTGACCCATGGTCATCCGCTGGGGCAGCAGAAGCCGCTGGATCGCATTTTCAACGTTGGCCCGTTCGCTGCACCAGGCTCCCATGAAGTGCCGAACAATCTCTCGGCGAAGATCGGCCCGGCGCCGTGGCCGGTGACTTACGGCCCGTCGACGCGGCGGTTGGTTGACTTCGCTGATCCGGCTCACAGCCTGACCATCAACCCGGTCGGCCAGAGCGGCGTGCCGTTCGACAGTCACTATGACGATCAGGCGGAAGCGTATGTGGACGGGATGTATGTGCAGGCGCATTTCAGTGATGAAGAGGTAACGGCGAATACGCGCAGTACCTTGAAGCTGTTGCCGGCGCGAGCGGCGCAATAAGCGCCGCTCAAACCATCGCCGCAAAATTCAGCCGGAATTGCTGCGGCGTCACCCCCAGCCGCCGGTTGAACACGCTGCGCATGTGTTGCGCATCGCGAAACCCGCATTGATAGGCCACCGTCTTCAGCGGCGCCGTGGTGCTTTCGAGCATCACCCGCGCCGCATCCACCCGCGCCCGTTCGACGAACTCCGCCGGGGTGACTTTCGCCTCCCTCGCAAACACCCGGGAGAAATTCCGCGCACTCATGTTCGCCGCATTCGCCAGGTCGGCGATGGTCAGGTCGCCGGTGAGATTGGCCAGCACGTACAGCTGCACCCTCGCCACCGCCGACGTAGGCTCTGCATGGGGCGCGAGAAACGGGCTGAACTGCGACTGCCCGCCCGAGCGCTGGGTAAACACCACCAGCCGCTTGGCCACGCTCAGCGCCACCTCGGCCCCGTAGTCACGCGCCAGCAGGTACAGCGACAGATCGATCCCCGCCGTCACCCCCGCCGAGGTGTAGAGCTGGCCATCCTCGACGTACAACCGATCCGCCTCGACCCGGCTCGACGGACACAACTGCGCCAGTGCTTCGGCGTCGTTCCAGTGCGTGGTGATCGTGCGCCCGTTCAGCAATCCCGCACGGGCGAGCATGAACGCGCCGTTGCAGATCGAGCCAAAACGCCGCGCCCGTCCACAAGCCTCACGCAGCCAGGCATCGAACGTCTCGCCGAAATCCAGAAACGGCAACTGTGGCCCGCCCGCCACCAGCAGCAAGTCATAAGCCTCCTGCACTTCGCTGAAATGCCGATGCGCGCTCAGGGTCAGCCCGTTGGAACACGCCATCGACCCGCGCTCAACGCCGATCACCTCAAGCCGGTAATGATCCTCTGGTGCCAGGAAGCGGTTGGCCTCGGCAAACACGTCCATCGGCCCGCTGACGTCCAGCGCCTGCACGCCGAGGAACACCACAATGGCGACGGTTTTGTTCATGGTGATGTGGGCTCCCGGGGAATGACGGATCAGCGCCAACCCTAGCCAATCCTCACCGCAGAAGCGAGCTGGCACGATTTGCAGGTGCAATGGCAAGGATCGCAGCCATGGATCGATTGTCCGGTTTTGCCCCCGGGAACAGACTTTCTCCATCAGCGCCACGACGGCGTTTTCGACGAGGAAGCTCAACATGACCACGACCATCGCCGGTATCCGGATCCCCGACAGCGCCCTCGCCCGGGCCACCACCGAATACATTCGCGACATCGAATCCGACCTGCTTTACCACCACTCGCGCCGGGTGTTTCTGTTCGGCGCCTTGAGCGGCGAACGCAAGCAACTGGCCTATGATCCGGAGCTGCTGTACGTCGGCGCGATGTTCCACGACCTGGGGCTGGTCGAAGGTCACCGCAGCGATGACGAGCGTTTCGAAGTCGATGGCGCCAACGCAGCTGCCGAATTTCTCAAGCCATACGGCTTGAGCGATGACGACATCGAGCAGGTCTGGCTGTCGATCGCCCTGCACACCACGCCGGGGGTGCCGAAGCATTTGCGTCCGACCGTGGCGCTGGTGACGGCGGGTGTCGAGATGGATGTGCTGGGCATGGACTACGCGGCGTTCACCACGGTGCAGCGCGAGGCAGTGGTGCATGCGCATCCGCGGGGCGAAGGCTTCAAGGAGTGCATCATCTGCGCGTTTGCCGACGGCTTGCGTCATCGTCCGCAGACCACGTTCGGCAACGTGAAAACCGATGTGCTGAAAGATCAGATGCCGGGGTTCAAGCCGATGAACTTTGTCGAGGTCATCCGCAGTTCTCCTTGGTCGGCCTAAAACCAACTGTGGGAGCGAGCTTGCTCGCGAAGGGGGCGTATCTGCCAACATGGATGTTGAATGACACACCGCTTTCGCGAGCATGCTCGCTCCCACAGTTTGGATTGGGGTTGATCACAGAGTTGTGATCAACCCCACTGGCTCAAGCCGCTTCCGGCGTCGGCGCCCGGCGCACGTCCGGTTGCTTCCACGAATCCGCAGCGCCTTCTTCGATGGCTTGCTGGATCGCTTTCTTGCGGGCTTCTTCGGCACGGCGGCTGAAGAACCAGACCAGGAAGGTCACCAGCGACACCGCCAGCAGAATCAGGCTGGCCACGGCGTTGATCTCCGGCTTCACGCCCAGACGCACCGCCGAGAACACCTCCATCGGCAGGGTCGTCGAACCCGGGCCGGACACGAAGCTCGCCAATACCAGGTCATCCAGCGACAGGGCGAACGACATCATGCCGCCCGCAGCCAGCGACGGCGCGATCATCGGGATGGTGATCAGGAAGAACACCTTCCACGGACGCGCACCGAGGTCCATCGCCGCTTCTTCGATCGACAGGTCCAGCTCGCGCAGACGCGCCGACACCACCACCGCCACGTAGGCCGCACAGAACGTGGTGTGGGCGATCCAGATGGTGACGATGCCGCGCTCCTGGGGCCAGCCGATCATCTGCGCCATCGCCACGAACAGCAGCAACAGCGACAGACCGGTAATCACCTCAGGCATGACCAGCGGCGCGGTGACCAGGCCGCCGAACAGCGTGCGGCCCTTGAAGCGGGTGATGCGGGTCAGCACGAAGGCTGCCAGCGTACCCAGCGCCACGGCGGCAACCGCGGTGTAGCAGGCGATTTCCAGCGAACGCACCACCGAGCCCATCAGTTGGGTGTTGTCGAGCAGGCCGACGTACCACTTCACCGACCAGCCGCCCCAGACCGTCACCAGTTTGGAGGCGTTGAACGAGTAGATCACCAGGATCAGCATCGGCAGGTAGATGAACAACAGGCCGAGCACCAGCATCAGGCTGGAGAAACGGAAGCGCTTCATTCTTTACCCTCCATTTCCTTGGCCTGACTGCGGTTGAACAGGATGATCGGCACGATCAGGATCGCCAGCATCACCACCGCCAGGGCGGACGCCACCGGCCAGTCACGGTTGTTGAAGAACTCTTGCCAGAGCACTTTACCGATCATCAGGGTTTCCGGGCCGCCGAGCAGTTCCGGGATCACGAACTCGCCCACCACCGGGATGAACACCAGCATGCAGCCGGCGATGATGCCGTTCTTGGACAACGGCACAGTGATTTTCCAGAAGCTGTTGAAGGTGCTCGAACCCAGGTCGGACGCAGCCTCCAACAGGCTCGGATCATGCTTCACCAGGTTGGCGTACAGCGGCAGGATCATGAACGGCAGGTACGAATAGACGACGCCGATGTACACCGCGAGGTTGGTGTTGAGGATCTGCAGCGGCTCGTCGATCAAGCCCATGCTCATCAGGAAGCCGTTGAGCAGACCGTTGTTGCTGAGGATGCCCATCCACGCATACACGCGGATCAGGATCGCGGTCCAGGTCGGCATCATGATCAGCAGCACCAGCACCGTTTGCACTTCCTTGCGGGCGCTGGCGATGGCGTAGGCCATGGGGTAGCCGATCAACAGGCACAGCAACGTGCTGAAAAACGCCATTTTCAGCGAGCCGAGGTAGGCGGCGATGTACAGCTCGTCGTCGCCGAGCATCGCGTAGTTGCCCAGGTTCAGCAGCAGTTGCAGCTTCTGTTCGGCGTAGGTGTAGATCTCGGTGTACGGCGGGATGGCCACGTCCGCTTCAGCGAAGCTGATCTTCAGGACGATGAAGAACGGCAGCATGAAGAACAGGAACAGCCAGATGAACGGGACCCCGATGACCAGTTGACGGCCACCGGGAATTATTCGATTGAGCCGGCGTTTGAATTTGCGCATGTTCATGAGCGAAGTACCACGCCGCTGTCGTCTTCCCACCACACGTAGACCTGATCGCCCCAGGTCGGACGTGCGCCACGGCGCTCGGCGTTGGCCACGAACGACTGCACCAGCTTGCCGCTCGGCAACTCGACGTAGAACACCGAGTGACCGCCGAGGTAGGCGATGTCATGCACCTTGCCGCTCGACCAGTTGTACTCGCAGGTCGGCTGGTCGGCGGTGACCAGCAGTTTTTCCGGACGGATCGCGTAGGTCACGGACTTGTCCTGCACCGAGGTGCTGATGCCGTGGCCGACGTAGATCTGCCGGTCGAGGTCCTTGCAGGTGATGGTCGCGTGGCCTTCGGCGTCGTCGATCACCTCGCCTTCGAAGATGTTCACGTTGCCGATGAATTCGCAGACCAGACGGCTGGTCGGGGTTTCGTAAATGTCGATCGGGCTGCCGATCTGGGCGATCCAGCCCAGGTGCATGATCGCGATGCGCTCGGCCATGGTCATGGCCTCTTCCTGGTCGTGGGTCACCATCACGCAGGTCACACCCACGCGCTCGATGATCTCAACCAGCTCAAGCTGCATCTGCGAACGCAGTTTCTTGTCCAGTGCACCCATCGGTTCATCGAGCAGCAGCAGTTTCGGCCGCTTGGCCAGCGAACGCGCCAATGCAACACGCTGACGCTGGCCGCCGGACAACTGGTGCGGCTTGCGCTTGGCGTACTGGCTCATCTGCACCAGTTTGAGCATCTCGGCCACGCGGGCGTCGATCTCGGCTGCCGGGATCTTGTCCTGCTTGAGGCCGAACGCGATGTTCTGCGCCACGGTCATGTGTGGGAACAAGGCGTACGACTGGAACATCATGTTGATCGGTCGCTCGTACGGCGGCATGTCGGTGATGTCGACGCCGTCGAGGAAAATGCGCCCCTCCGTGGGCCGTTCGAACCCTGCCAGCATCCGCAGCAGAGTGGATTTGCCCGATCCCGAACCGCCGAGCAGGGCGAAGATCTCGCCCTTCTTGATTTCCAGGGACACATCGTCCACGGCAACCGTCTCGTCGAACTTCTTCGTGACCCGGTCGATTTTGACCAGCACCTGTTTCGGTGTCTGATCGCCCTCGAGGGCTTTCTTATAGGCGCCGGAGGCAACTGCCATTTACAAAACTCCCAGAAAAAAGAGTGCAGTTCGCCCACGCAAGACGAACCCAGGATAGTTTGTACGTTGAAGCTATTTACCCGACTTGACCTTGGTCCAGCTGCGGGTCATCAAACGCTGAATGTTCGGCGGCAGCTCGATCGACACGTAGGTCTTGTCGAGTACGGCCTGCGGTGGATAAACCGACTCGTCGGTGCGGATGGACTGCTCCATCAGCTTGTCCGAACCCGGGTTGGGGTTGGCGTAACCGACGTAATCACTGACCTGGGCGATCACCTCAGGTTTCAGCAAATAGTTGATGAAGGCGTGGGCCTCTTTGACGTTGGCCGAATCCTTCGGAATCGCCAGCATGTCGAACCACAGCGCGCCACCTTCTTTCGGGATCGAGTAGGCGATGTTCACGCCTTTCTTGGCTTCTTCGGCGCGGTTCTTCGCCTGGAAAATGTCGCCGGAGAAACCGATGGCCACGCAGATGTCGCCGTTGGCCAGGTCGCCGATGTATTTCGAAGAATGGAAGTAGGTCACGTAAGGACGCACCGCCAGCAACTTGGCCGTGGCCTTCTCGTAATCCTTTGGATTGGTGCTGTTGGCGTTCAGGCCCATGTAGTTGAGCACGGTCGGCATCATTTCATCGGCCGAATCGAGGAACGCCACGCCGCAGCTGTGCAGCTTCTTGATGTTCTCCGGCTCGAACAGCACGCTCCAGGAATCGATCTTGTCGACGCCGAGGACTTCCTTGACCTTGTCGACGTTGTAGCCGATGCCGTTGGTGCCCCACAGGTACGGCACAGCGTACAGGTTGCCCGGATCGTTCTGCTCCAGGCGCTTGAGCAGCACCGGATCGAGATTGGAATAGTTCGGCAACTGCGCCTTGTCGAGCTTCTGGAACGCGCCCGCCTTGATCTGCTTGCCGAGGAAGTGGTTCGACGGCACGACCACGTCGTAACCGGTCCGCCCGGCGAGCAGCTTGCCTTCCAGGGTTTCGTTGGAGTCGAACACGTCGTAGACCGGTTTGATCCCGGTTTCTTTCTGGAAGTCGGCCAGAGTGGTCTCGCCGATGTAATCCGACCAGTTATAAATATGCACAGTACCGGCGGCTTGGGCACCGACAGCGAACGTCAGGCCGGCGGCAGCCAGCAAGGCATTGCGCAAAGAAGAAAAAATAGGCAAGTGGAGGTCCTCTGATTTAGTTGGGCCCAAGTTGCCCCGTGCTGCATGACAGTCACGGTTGCCCGGCAACAAAACCGGCGCGCAACTTACCTTCGAAAAACCGTTCCAGCAAAACTTTCTGTCATTTAATTGCACCGCTGGCCGCCCGGATGAAGGCGACGGCCAGCGATGACTGCTTCAAACCGGCTTATTTACCGGATTTGATCTTGGTCCAGCTGCGAGTGATCAGACGCAGGGTGGCTGCGTCCAGATCGCTGATCGCATAGAGCTGCTTCTTCACTTCAGCCGAAGGGTAGATGCTCGGATCGCTGGTGATTTCCTTGTCCACCAGCGCCGTGGCCGCCTTGTTGCCGTTCGGGAAACGCACGGCGTTGGTGATTTCGGCCATCACTTTCGGCTCGAGCAGGTAGTTCATGAACTTGTAGGCGGCTTCGACGTTTTCGGCATCCTTGGGAATGGCGACCATGTCGTAGAAAGTACCGGCACCTTCTTTCGGAATGGTGTAGGCCAGTTTGACCTTGTCACCGGCTTCCTTGGCGCGGGTCTTGGATTGTTCCAGGTCACCCGAGTAACCGACCGCCACGCAGATGTTGCCGTTGGCCAGGTCCGAGATGTACTTCGAGGAGTGGAAGTAGGCAATCGAAGGACGCACTTTGAGGAACAGGTCCTCGGCGGCTTTCAGGTCAGCCTTGTCTTTGCTGTTGGTCGGTTTGCCCAGGTAGTGCAAAGCCGCCGGAATCATTTCGGTCGGAGCGTCGAGGAAGCTCACGCCGCAGCTTTTCAGCTTCTCGATGTTTTCAGGCTTGAACACGATGTCCCAGGAATCGATCTTGTCGATGCCCAGCGCGGCCTTGACCTTCTCCGGGTTGTAACCGATGCCGATCGAACCCCACATGTACGGGAACGCGTGCTTGTTGCCCGGGTCGCTGGCGTCGCCAACGGCCTTGAGCAGGTCTTCGTCGAGGTTCTTCCAGTTCGTCAGCTTGGACTTGTCCAGTTCCTGATAAACGCCGGCCTTGATCTGCTTGGCCAGGAAGTTGTTGGAAGGCACCACGATGTCGTAACCGGACTTGCCGGCCAGCAGCTTGGCTTCCAGGGTTTCGTTGCTGTCGAAAACGTCATAGACGACCTTGATGCCCGTCTCTTTTTCGAAATTGGCAACCGTGTCCGGCGCGATGTAGTCGGACCAGTTGTAAACGTGCAACACCTTGTCGTCCGCCTGAACCGCACCCGCCATCACGCCCATCAGGGACATGGCGAGCAGAGTCTTGCCAGCGAGCTTTTTGCCTAATGCCTTCATGCGTTAATGCTCCAAATTTTCTTTTTTGAACCACTTTGTTCAGCGGCCGAACCCGGACAACTGGAACCGCGACTAGTCTGGCAAGATCCGAGGCGGTCTTTCAAGAAAAGACCAGCCTTTCTGACAGTTCCGAGCGACTTCGCAACAGCTCCATCGCTCTGAGCCTAGCACTTAGCCCTGCAACGCACTCAGGGTCAGATCCAGGCACTTGCGTGCCTTTGTAACCAGCTCGTCGATCTCCGCCTTGCTGATCACCAGCGGCGGCGCGATGATCATGGTGTCGCCCACGGCACGCATGATCAGCCCGTTGTCGAAGCAGAACTGGCGGCAGATCATGCCCACACCCTTGCCTTCGTAACGCTTGCGAGTGGCCTTGTCCTGCACCAGCTCGATGGCCCCCAGCAGACCGACCCCGCGCACTTCACCCACCAACGGGTGATCGTTCAGTTCGCGCAGACGTTTCTGCAAATACGGTGCCGTTTCTTCGTGGGCGCGTTCGATGATTTTCTCTTCGCGCAGAATCCGGATGTTTTCCAGACCCACCGCCGCCGCCACCGGGTGACCGGAGTAAGTGAAGCCGTGGTTGAAATCGCCGCCCTCGTTGAGCACCGCCACCACTTCGTCACGCACGATCAGGCCACCCATCGGGATGTAGCCGGACGTCAGGCCTTTGGCGATGGTCATCATGTGCGGCTTGAGGTCGTAGAAATCACTGCCGAACCATTCGCCGGTACGGCCGAAACCGCAGATCACTTCGTCAGCCACGAACAGGATGTCGTACTTGGCGAGGATTTCCTTGATGCGCGGCCAGTAGGTGTCTGGCGGAATGATCACGCCGCCGGCGCCCTGGATCGGCTCGGCAATGAAGGCACCGACGTTGTCCACGCCGACTTCGAGAATCTTCTCTTCCAGCTGATTGGCCGCCCAGATCCCGAACTCTTCCGGGGTCATGTCGCCGCCTTCGGCAAACCAGTACGGCTGGGCGATGTGGACGATGCCCGGAATCGGCAAGTCGCCCTGTTCATGCATGTAGGTCATGCCGCCCAGGCTCGCGCCGGCCACGGTGGAGCCGTGGTAGCCGTTCTTGCGGCTGATGATGACTTTCTTGTTCGGCTGGCCCTTGATCGCCCAGTAGTGGCGAACCATGCGCAGCATGGTGTCGTTGCCTTCGGAGCCGGAACCGGTGAAGAACACGTGGTTCATGCCTTCCGGCGCCACGTCGGCGATGGCCTTGGCCAGTTCCAGCGCCGGCGGGTGCGCGGTCTGGAAGAACAGGTTGTAGTAAGGCAGTTCGCGCATTTGTCTGGCGGCCGCATCGGCCAGCTCATCGCGTCCATAACCGATCGCCACACACCACAGACCCGCCATGCCATCGAGGATCTTGTTGCCCTCGCTGTCCCACAGGTACACGCCCTTGGCGTTGGTGATGATCCGTGGACCCTTTTCTTTCAGCTGCTTGAAGTCGCTGAAAGGGGCCAGGTGGTGATCGCTGCTGAGGGCTTGCCACTCACGGGTTTGCGGGTTGTTGCTGGTCATGCCAATTCTCCTTGTTATCGGTGAAGGCGCGGCGGCTGGCCACCGCGCCCGGCGTATCAGACGGCGAAGAGCAGGTATTCACGCTCCCAGGAACTGATCACGCGCTTGAAGTTTTCATGCTCGGCCCGCTTGACCGCGACGTAGCCGGTGATAAAGGTCTTGCCCAGATATTTCTCGATGGTCGCGCTGTTTTCCATGCGCTCCAGGGCGTCCTCGATGGTCAGCGGCAGGCGCAGGTTGCGGCGCTCGTAACCACGGCCCACGACTGGCGCGCTCGGGTTGATGCCTTCGACCATGCCGATGTAGCCGCAGAGCAGGCTTGCGGCAATCGCCAGGTACGGGTTGGCGTCCGCGCCCGGCAGACGGTTTTCCACCCGACGGTTCTGCGGGCCGGCGTCCGGGACGCGCAGGCCCACGGTGCGGTTTTCTTCGCCCCACTCCACGTTCACCGGCGCCGAGGTGTCCGGCAAGAAGCGGCGGAACGAGTTGACGTTCGGAGCGAACAGCGGCAGCAATTCAGGGATCAGCTTCTGCAAGCCACCGATGTGGTGCAGGAACAGCTGGCTCATGGTGCCGTCGTCATTGGAGAACACGTTCTTGCCGGTCTCGATGTCGACGATGCTCTGGTGCAGGTGCATCGCACTGCCCGGCTCGCCGGTCATCGGCTTGGCCATGAAGGTCGCGGCCACGTTGTGCTTCAGCGCGGCCTCACGCATGGTGCGCTTGAACACAAGAATCTGGTCGGCCAGCGACAACGCATCGCCGTGACGGAAGTTGATTTCCATCTGCGCCGTACCGTCCTCGTGGATCAGCGTATCGAGGTCCAGCTCCTGCAATTCGCACCAGTCGTAGACGTCTTCGAACAGCGGATCGAATTCGTTCGCCGCTTCGATGGAGAACGACTGGCGACCGATCTCCGGACGTCCGGAACGGCCGACCGGCGGCTGCAACGGATAGTCCGGGTCGTCGCTGCGCTTGGTCAGGTAGAACTCCATTTCCGGCGCCACGATCGGCTGCCAGCCCTTGTCGGCATAGAGTTTCAGGACTTTTTTGAGGACGTTGCGCGGCGACAGCTCGATCGGGTTGCCTTGCTTGTCGTAGGTGTCGTGGATCACCTGGGCGGTCGGCTCGATGGCCCATGGCACCAGGTACACGGCGTTCTGGTCGGGACGGCAGATCATGTCGATGTCGGCCGGGTCGAGCAGTTCGTAATAGATGTCGTCTTCGACGTAGTCGCCGGTCACGGTCTGCAACAGAACGCTCTCTGGCAGACGCATGCCTTTTTCGGCGATGAACTTGTTGGTCGGCGAGATCTTGCCCCGGGTGATGCCGGTCAAGTCGCCGATCATGCATTCGACTTCTGTGATCTTGTGGTCTTTCAACCAATCGGTGAGCTGGTCGAGGTTGTTACTCATAAATGCCTCTGGGCTGAGTCTCCTGACAGATGTCAGGCAATGTTTGACGCACCAGGCGTCGCGTTAAAGGGCCTTGCTCGCGCGCAGTGCCGGCTTACGCCTGGCACCGCGCATAGACAATGAAGGAGGAGCTTACCTGCCCTTTACGCTGGTGTTGCATTTCCTGTGCACATTCCGGGTGTGCAGAATCACGGGCACGGCGACGGACGCGATGCAGGCCGGGAGCGGGAAAGAGATCTATATTGAAAGTAGAACCGTTAAAGAGGATGCCCTCGCACACGTCCGGAATATCGGACGCTGCCGCTCGATCTGCCATGGGCAGGGAGATCGCTGGCACGTTGCAGGCCTTGCGGGCCGCGCTGCGGACGGACGTGTCGCCACTGATGTGATAAGCATGCAGACCGGACTGCAAAGAGCAGTCGGTGACGCCGATTAACGGCAGGCGAGACATGAAGCACCCCGGTATTATTGCTGTTATGGGTTTGACCCGAGCTTAGCCTTGTTCATTTTTTTACACAACACCCCCGTAAAAAATACAACACGGCCTGCTCAAGCCTGCGGGTGGCGCGTCCTTCACGGATAAAAAAATGCCCCAAAGTGCCCCATAAATGCCCTCGTGGCGCTTTTTCAGGGCAGAAAAGGCCTCGCTTGACTTCGGCAGGCCGTTCGGGTTGACTGAAACCAGAAAAGATCAATGATTGATATTTTTAACAACAAAGGTGTTGCATCATGTCGGTACCCCCGCGTGCCGTTCAGCTTAACGAAGCGAACGCGTTCCTTAAGGAACATCCTGAGGTTCTGTACGTTGACCTTCTGATTGCGGATATGAATGGTGTGGTGCGCGGCAAGCGCATCGAACGCACCAGCCTCCACAAGGTTTACGAGAAAGGCATCAACCTGCCGGCCTCTCTATTTGCTCTGGATATCAATGGTTCGACGGTGGAAAGCACCGGTCTGGGCCTGGACATCGGCGACGCCGACCGTATCTGCTATCCAATCCCCGATACCCTGTGCAACGAGCCATGGCAGAAGCGCCCGACCGCGCAACTGTTGATGACCATGCACGAACTCGAAGGTGACCCTTTCTTCGCCGATCCGCGCGAAGTGCTCCGTCAAGTTGTTGCAAAGTTTGACGAGCTTGGCCTGACCATCTGCGCCGCATTCGAACTCGAGTTCTACCTGATCGACCAGGAAAACGTGAACGGCCGCCCTCAGCCGCCACGCTCGCCGATCTCCGGCAAACGTCCGCACTCGACCCAGGTCTACCTGATCGACGACCTCGACGAGTACGTCGACTGCCTCCAGGACATTCTGGAAGGTGCCAAAGAGCAAGGCATCCCGGCTGACGCCATCGTCAAGGAAAGTGCCCCGGCGCAGTTCGAAGTGAACCTGCACCACGTCGCCGACCCGATCAAGGCGTGCGACTACGCAGTCCTGCTCAAGCGTCTGATCAAGAACATCGCCTACGACCATGAAATGGACACCACTTTCATGGCCAAGCCGTACCCGGGCCAGGCAGGCAACGGTCTGCACGTCCACATTTCGGTTCTCGACAAACAAGGCAAAAACATTTTTGCCAGCGAGGATCCCGAGCAGAACGCCGCGCTGCGTCACGCGATCGGCGGTGTGCTCGAGACCCTGCCCGCGCAGATGGCTTTCCTCTGCCCGAACGTCAACTCCTACCGTCGTTTCGGCGCACAGTTCTACGTGCCCAACTCGCCGAGCTGGGGCCTGGACAACCGCACCGTGGCCCTGCGCGTACCGACCGGCTCCGCCGACGCGGTCCGTCTGGAACACCGCGTGGCCGGCGCCGACGCCAACCCGTACCTGCTGATGGCATCGGTGCTGGCGGGCGTGCACCACGGTCTGACCAACAAGATCGAGCCACCGGCCCCGACCGAAGGCAACAGCTACGAGCAGAACGAGCAGAGCCTGCCGAACAACTTGCGCGATGCCCTGCGCGAGCTGGACGACAGCGAGGTGATGGCCAGGTACATCGATCCGAAATACATCGATATCTTCGTCGCCTGTAAAGAGAGCGAGCTGGAGGAGTTCGAACACTCCATCTCCGACCTCGAGTACAACTGGTACCTGCACACCGTTTAAGCGGATTGCAGCAAACGAAAACGCCGTTGGCTTCTCAGCCAGCGGCGTTTTTTTATTGGCCTCTGTGGCAGAGATTCAAGCTCTGCGTACAATGCCCGCTGCCCCGCAGGAGACTTTCATGACGCGTCCCGCCCCCGTCCGCAAACCCCGTGCCCGCAGTCAGGCGCGGATCGATTCGATACTCGACGCCGCACGCACGCTGCTGGCCGCCGAGGGCGTGGCGAGCCTGTCGATCTACAGCGTGGCCGAGCGCGCGCAGATTCCGCCCTCCTCGGTCTACCACTTCTTCGCCAGCGTCCCGGCGCTGCTTGAAGCCCTGACGGCGGACGTGCACGCAGCCTTCCGCGCCTGCCTGCAAGCGCCGATCGACCACGCCGCCCTGCGCAACTGGCGTGACCTGTCGCGGCTGGTCGAAGAGCGGATGCTGCAGATCTACGGCGAGGATGCCGCCGCCCGGCAACTGATCCTCGCGCAACACGGTCTGACCGAAGTCACCCAGGCCGACCGCCAGCACGACCTCGAACTCGGCGACCTGATGCACAAGCTGTTCGATCATCACTTCGAACTGCCGCGCCTGCCGGATGACGTGGATGTGTTCGCGCTGGCCATGGAACTGGGCGACCGCGTCTACGCCCGTTCGGTGCAGCAGCATGGGCAGATCACCCCGCGCATGGCCGAAGAAGGGATGCGGGTGTTCGATGCCTATATCGGGCTGTATCTGCCGCCCTATCTGCCCAAACGCTGAGACATGATCGTTCCCACGCTCTGCGTGGGAATGCCTCTGGGGACGCTCCGCGTCCAGTGACGCGGAGCGCCACGGGCTGCATTCCCACGCGGAGCGTGGGAACGATCACTCGACCGCACTGACCATAAAAAACCCCGAAGGGCTCACACCCTTCGGGGTTGTTTTTTACTCACAGACTTACAACTTGGCGATGGACACCTCGGTGGATTTCACGAAGGCGATCACTTCGCTGCCGACCTCCAGCTCCAGTTCCTTGACCGAACGGGTGGTGATCACCGACGTGACGATGCCGGAAGCGGTCTGCACGTCGATTTCCGACAGCACGTCGCCGAGAACGATCTCCTTGATCGAGCCTTTGAACTGGTTGCGTACGTTGATGGCTTTGATAGTCATGGCATTGATTCCTGTCGTTTGCTTGAGTTATTGAGCCCAACGCAGTTGCGTCGGCAAGGGTGAAACGGGTTCCGGCGCCGGCGGCTCGCCGGGCAGGGACAACACACGATTGAGTACTTCGGTTTCCAGCGCGGCCAGGCGATGTGAGCCTCGTACCCGAGGGCGCGGCAGCTCTATTGGCAGATCGAGACCGATTTCGCCGTCCTCGATCAGAATCACCCGGTCGGCAATCGCCACCGCTTCGCTGACGTCGTGGGTCACCAGCAACACGGTGAAACCATGTTGTTGCCAGAGACGTTCGATCAGTTGCTGCATCTCGATCCGGGTCAGCGCATCCAGCGCACCCAGCGGCTCGTCGAGCAGCAACAGACGCGGTTGATGAATCAGCGCCCGAGCCAGCGCCACGCGCTGCTTCTGCCCGCCGGACAGCGCCGCCGGCCACTCATTGGCGCGATCGGCAAGACCGACTGCATCCAGCGCCTGCAAGGCCTGCGGGCGCCAGTCGCCCTTGAGGCCGAGACCGACGTTGTCGATGATCTTTTTCCACGGCAGCAGCCGCGCTTCCTGGAACATCAGCCGGGTGTCATCCCGGGCATCGCTGAGCGGTGCAGCACCCGCCAGCAGATCGCCGCCGGTGGGTTGATCGAGGCCGGCCAGCAAGCGCAGCAAGGTGCTTTTGCCGCATCCGCTGCGCCCGACCACAGCGACGAACTGCCCCGCCGGAATGTGCAGATCGATGTCTCGCAGCACCTGCCGCGCGCCGAAGGTCTTCTGCAGGTTGCTAACCACCAGCGGAATCCCGCGCAGCAGGCGTGGAGGTTGTTGAGCCGTCATGCCGCACCTCCTTTGGCCACTTGATAGGCCGGATGCCAGCGCAGCCAGACGCGCTCAAGTCCCCGGGCCGCGAGATCGGCCAGCTTGCCGAGCACCGCGTACAGCAGAATCGCCAGCACCACCACGTCGGTCTGCAAAAACTCCCGGGCGTTCATCGCCAGGTAACCGATGCCGGAACTGGCAGAAATGGTTTCCGCCACAATCAGCGTCAGCCACATGAAGCCAAGGGCGAAGCGCACACCGACCAGAATCGAAGGCAGCGCGCCCGGCAGAATCACCTGCCAGAACAGGCTGAAACCGGACAGGCCATAACTGCGCGCCATCTCCACCAGCGCCGGATCGACGTTGCGGATGCCGTGATAGGTGTTGAGGTAGATCGGGAACAACGTGCCCAACGCCACCAGAAAAATCTTCGCCGACTCGTCGATGCCGAACCACAGAATCACCAGCGGAATCAGCGCCAGGTGCGGCACGTTGCGGATCATCTGCACCGAGCTGTCGAGCAGACGCTCGCCCCACTTCGACAGACCGGTGATGAACCCCAGCACCAGGCCGATGCTGCCACCGATGGTGAAGCCCAGCGCGGCGCGCCAGCCGCTGATTGCCAGGTGCGTCCAGATTTCGCCGCTGCGCACCAGACTCACGCCGGCTTCGATCACCGCCACCGGTGCCGGCAGAATCCGCGTCGACAACCAACCGGCCGACACCGACAACTGCCACACCCCCAGCAACAACACCGGCAACGCCCAGGGCGCGAGGCTGTGGATAAATTTCTTCATGGCAGCGCCTCAGCTCTGGGACGCGGCTTTGGGAAGAATGTCGTTGGCCACCATCTCGCCGAACGGGCTGACGTAACCGGCGCTTTTCGGCAGTTCCGGGCGCTCGACGTCGAGGTGCGGAAACAACAGCTCGGCCACGCGATAGGATTCTTCGAGGTGTGGATAACCGGAGAAGATGAAGGTATCGATGCCCAGATCCGCGTATTCCTTCACCCGTGCCGCCACGGTCGGGCCGTCGCCGACCAGCGCCGTACCGGCACCGCCGCGCACCAGACCGACGCCGGCCCACAGGTTCGGGCTGACTTCGAGGTTGTCGCGGCTGCCGCCGTGCAGCGCGGCCATGCGTTGCTGACCGACCGAATCGAACCGCGCCAGCGAGGCCTGGGCACGCTTGATGGTGTCGTCGTCCAGATGAGAAATCAGACGATCCGCCGCTTGCCAGGCTTCGGCGTTGGTTTCCCGCACGATCACATGCAGCCGGATGCCGAAGCGTACGGTGCGGCCGAGCTTGGCAGCCTTGGCGCGAACCTGTTCGATCTTCTCGGCGACTGCCGCGGGCGGCTCGCCCCAGGTCAGCACCATTTCCACTTGCTCGGCGGCCAGATCCTGCGCGGCTTCCGACGAGCCGCCAAAGTACAGTGGCGGACGCGGTTGCTGGATCGGCGGATAGAGCAATTTGGCGCCCTTCACGCTGATGTGCTCGCCGTCGTAATCCACGGTTTCGCCCTCCAGCACACGGCGCCAGATCCGGGTGAATTCCACCGAGGCCTGATAGCGCGCTTCGTGATCGAGGAACAGACCGTCACCCGCCAACTCTTCCGGATCGCCACCGGTCACCAGGTTGAACAGTGCACGGCCGCCGGACAGACGATCCAGGGTCGCGGCCTGACGCGCCGCCACCGTCGGGGAAATGATCCCGGGGCGCAGGGCGACGAGGAATTTCAGACGCTGGGTCACCGGGATCAGCGAGGCCGCCACCAGCCACGAGTCCTCGCAGGAACGGCCGGTGGGAATCAGCACGCCGCCGAAACCCAGTCGATCCGCCGCTTGCGCGACCTGTTGCAGATAACCGTGGTCGACGGCGCGGGCGCCTTCGGCGGTGCCAAGGTAATGGCCGTCGCCGTGGGTCGGCAGGAACCAGAAGATGTTGAGGCTCATGGAGTGGTCTCCTTGGGGATTCGAATTACTGGGCCTGGGTGGCCGAGCTTTGGGCCACAGCGGCCGGTGGGGTCCAGATCACGTCCTTGATGCTCAGCGGCTTGGGAATCAGCTTGAGCTGGTAGAAGGTGTCGGCGATTTTCTGTTGTGCGGCGACCACTTCCGGGGTCAGGAACAGCGCGCCATAGCCCTGGCGTTTCACCGAGGTCAGGGTGATGTCTGCCGGCAGGCCGAGCAGCGGCGACACCTGTTGGGTGACGTCTTGCGGGTTGGCTTTGGACCACTCGCCGACGGCGCGCACTTCGTCCACGAGGGTCTTGATCACCTCGGGATTTTTCTGTGCATAGGGTTTGGTCGCCAGGTAGAACTGGTGGTTGTCGACGATGCCTTTGCCGTCACGCAGGGTGTGCGCTTGCAGCTGTTTCTCGGCGGCAGCCTGGTAGGGGTCCCAGATGACCCAGGCGTCGACGCTGCCACGTTCGAACGCGGCGCGGGCATCGGCCGGCGGCAGGAATACGGTTTGAATGTCGGTGTACTTGAGGCCGGCGTCTTCCAGCGCACGCACCAGCAGGTAGTGAACGTTGGAGCCTTTGTTCAGGGCGACTTTCCTGCCCTTGAGATCCGCCACCGATTTGATCGGCGAATCTTTCGGCACGAGGATCGCTTCGCTGTTCGGCGCTGGTGGCTCGTAGGCGACGTAGAGCAGGTCGGCACCGGCTGCCTGGGCGAAGACCGGTGGGGTTTCGCCGGTGACACCGAAGTCGATCGAGCCGACGTTCAGGCCTTCCAGCAATTGCGGGCCGCCGGGGAATTCAGTCCATTGCACGTCGACGCCTTGGGCGGCGAGGCGTTTTTCCAGGGTGCCCTTGGCTTTGAGCAGCACCAGGGTGCCGTACTTCTGATAACCGATTCTTAGCGTCTCGGCTTGAGCTTGAGTGATGGCGCCGAAGGACACAGCCGCAGCAAACAGAGCGACCAGACCACGACGCAAAAATACAGTGCGCATAGCGCTCTCCTTTTTTGCTGTTGGGTTTTGGCTGCACCTGCTTGCCCGTTGGCGGGCGAGTAAGGCCAGTACTTCAAATTTCGATGTGGCTCAAATGCTCCAGCGAGCACTCAACAAACGTTCGTTCAACAACCCCGGCTCCAGTGGCTTCGGCCGACGGGCCATGGCGCTGACAAACTGGTCCAGCGCTTCATGCAACCGCTGCTCCAGCGCCGGTGCCAGCTGCGCCTGGGCACTGCCCTCGCCGTAGGCGATCTGGCTGTCCTCGGCAAAAATACCTTGCAGCATTTCCTGGGCTTTCAATGCCGACAGCACAGGTTTGAGGGCGTAATCGACCACCAGCATGTGGGCGATGCTGCCGCCGGTGGCCATCGGCAAAACAATCTTGTGGTTCAGCGCACGTTCGGGCAGCAGATCCAGCACGGTCTTCAGAGCGCCGGAAAACGACGCCTTGTACACCGGCGTGGCGATCAGCAGGCCATCGGCGTTTTCAATCTGTTGCAGCAGGTGGAGCACCTTCGGGCTGTCGAAGCGGGCGTGGAGCAGGTCTTCAGCCGGAAAGTCCCGCACCTGATAACTCACCACTTCCACCCCTTGCTGCTGCAACCAGCGTTGCGAGCGCTCCAGCAACACCCCGGAGCGGGAACGTTGACTGGGACTGCCACCGAGTGAGACGACCAGCATTCAGAAGATTCCTTGCGCGTTACAGGCGATTCGCGGGTTGCGGTCTCGCTTCAATGACAGTGACCTTACCAGCTCATTTATATATCCATAAATCATATTTATTCATTTGGTTATTCTCTAAAGAGATATGTATTTCACTTTCCTGCGGGCAAAAAAACAGGCCGTGAAAACGGCCTGAAACCCTGCATCGTGTTCGTACTAATCGCTCCCTAGCACTGATGATCGTTCCCACGCTCTGCGTGGGAATGAATCCATGGACGCTCCGCGTCCACTGTGACGCAGAGCGTCACGGGCGGCATTCCCACGCGGAGCGTGGGAACGATCTGCAACGAGGTGTGCCCGGTCAGATCACTTGTTCGGCTGTGGGGTCAGGCGCAGATACGGTTTCACCGCGCGGTAGCCCTTCGGAAAGCGTTGCTTGATTTCGTCTTCGTCCTTGAGCGACGGCACGATCACCACGTCTTGCCCGTCCTGCCAGTTGGCCGGGGTGGCCACCTTGTAGTTGTCGGTGAGCTGCAGCGAATCGATCACCCGCAGAATCTCGTGGAAGTTGCGCCCGGTGCTCGCCGGGTAGGTGATGGTCAGGCGGATCTTCTTGTTCGGATCGATCACGAACAGCGAACGCACGGTCAGGGTGTCGTTGGCGTTCGGATGGATCAGATCGTACAGATCGGAGACCTTGCGATCGGCGTCGGCCAGGATCGGGAAGTTGACGATGGTGTTCTGGGTTTCGTTGATGTCTTCGATCCACTTGTGGTGCGAATCCACCGGATCGACCGACAGCGCAATGGCTTTCACGCCACGTTTGCTGAACTCATCCTTGAGCTTGGCAGTGAAGCCCAACTCGGTGGTGCAGACCGGGGTGAAGTCCGCCGGGTGAGAAAACAGCACGCCCCAGCTATCGCCCAGCCATTCGTGGAAACGAATCTTGCCGGCGCTGGAATCCTGTTCGAAATCGGGGGCGATATCGCCAAGTCTGAGGCTCATGGTGCGGCTCCTGATGAGTTGTTGGAGACCTCAACTGTAGCTCGGGATTTGTTCTTCTGAAAAAGAATAAATAACGAGATATTTATATCGTTATTGAATATTAAACATCTGTTCACTGGACGCCCCGCAGCATCGCGACGAACATCGCCCACAAGGTTCGAGAAGGCCTTGAGTTGCTGTAAAGAGGGGAACATCGGGAAAGGCTTACGGGGGTGAGCCGGACCCGAAACGCAAAAGCCCCGTCCGGCGCGATGCCGGACGGGGCTTTTTTACATCGGGCTTTTTACATCAGTGCAGGAGCGCGCTATTACAGCAGCGGGATCGAGTAGCTGACGATCAGGCGGTTTTCGTCCTGGTCACGCTGACCTGGAATGTCGTTGCGCCAGGTAGCGTTTTTCCACATCAGACCCAGGTTTTTCAGCGGGCCTTCTGGTACCACGTAACCAACAGTCAGGTCGCGTTCCCACTCGGAAGCACCGGTACCGTTCTCCCGACGGTTGGAGCCTACGGTGTCGATGTCGTCACCGCGCAGGTAAACCACACCGGCAGTCAGGCCTGGCAGGCCGACTTTGGCGAAGTCATACGAGTAGCGAGCTTGCCAGGTTTTCTCGCCGGCACGACCGAACTTCTGGATCTGCATGTCGGTGATGGTGTAGTTCGACGAACCGTCGCCCTGGTTCAGCCAAGGGAAGTCGGAGCTGCCGTTGGAAACCTGGTAGCCGCCACCAAAAGTGTGACCCTCAACGGTGTACAGGAACAGGCCGCTGTACAGGTTGTTGTCGATCGGGCCTTTGCCGCTGACGTTGCCAACATAGTTACCGTTGCCGAAGTAGGCCGCGGTGTTGTTGTTGGCGCCATCGTCGCTGCTGTGGAAGTAACGGAAGTCAGACTTCAGCACGCCCGGGCCGATTGCCCAGTTGTGAACCAGACCCAGGAAGTGTTGCTTGTAGAAGTCTTCCAGGTTGCCGTAGTAGTACTGGGCAGTCAGGTCTTTGGTGATCTTGTAGTCACCACCGGCGTAGTAGAACTTGTTGCTGTTGGCTACGCGAGCATTCGCACCGCCGATGGACAGGTTCTCGTTGTTGCTGGAGTTACGACCTTTCACAGCTTCGATTTGACCAGCGACCAAAGTCAGGTCCTTGATCTCGCCGGAAGTGATCTGACCGCCCTGCCAGGTTTGTGGCAGCAGACGGCCATCGTTGGTCACGATAACCGGGTTCTTCGGCTGCAGAGTACCCAGCTTCAGTTCGGTCTGGGAGATCTTGGCCTTGGCAGTCAGGCCCAGGCTGGAGAAATTATCAACCGCTTCACCGTTGGACTTGCTTGGGAACACGGTGCCGCCGTAAGAAGCGCCAGTGGCGCCGTTAGTGCCGCCACCCGAATCCAGACGAACGCCCAGCAGGCCGATAGCATCAATACCGAAGCCTACGGTGCCTTGGGTGTAACCGGAGATGAAACGCAGATCGAAGCCTTGGCCCCATTCTTCGTTCTTGCTCTGCACGCCGGAGGCGGTTTTGGCAGCGCTGTCGCGGTTGTCAGTGTTGATGTAGAAGTTACGCAGCCCCAGGGTGGCCTTGCTGTCTTCGATGAAACCGGCGGCGCCTGCCTGCTGCGCCAAAACCCCTACGGCCACGGCCAGGGCCAAGGTGGACTTGTTCATGTTTCGCTCCTCTCGTTTCTATTTCTTTTGCTTTTTTTTGCTGTCGGCTCCGGATCAATTGCCCGAAAACCTGGAACACCTAACGCTGCGGATCTCTTAGCCCCGTCAAAGCCGCGGAAGCATACCTCGTCATAATCTCGAAAAGAATTGTTCCACTCTTTTTAAGAACGTCGAGACATATACAAACGCGCGACAGAATCGAGGTATCGGCTCAAACGCCGATTCCTGAACCCTTTAGATTGTCGAGGGACAAAAATGCCAAAACACCGCAGCGCATTCCGGAGATCGGACGGTCTACTCTAGACTGACGCCGAAAAACACAAAAAGAATAAAAAACACTCAATAAGTAACATTCAGGAATATGGAATAAAAGGCAAAAAAAACCTTGCCGAGCGGCAAGGTCTTTTTCAGCATTTTTTACAGGAAGCTATAGGTGTAGTTGAAGATCAGACGGGTCTGATCCTGATCGGCAATATTGATCTGGCTGCCACGATAAACACCATTGCGCAGTGTCACGCCGAAGCCTTTGAGTACGCCCTCTTGAACGGTGTAATCAATACGCATGTCTCGCTCCCACTCGGACATGTCGCTACCGGTACCGTTCGTTGCCTTGATGTTTTCGCCATGCAGATAAGCGATCGAGGCTTTGAGGCCCGGTACGCCCAGACCTGCGAAGTCATAGGAATACTGTCCGAAGGTAGTGTTTTCACCGGCACGGACAAAACCGTTAACCATGGCGTCAGTGAACAAATAGAAACTGGTTCCACCGGCACCTTCAGGACGACCGTTGCCATCCACCACGTTGCCTTGGTTCAAGTAGACGAAACCACCGTCATCGTTGACGCGTTGATGGCCGAGCAAGAATGCGTTGCCACCCAAGGTGTATGTGAACATGGCGCTCCAGGTCTTGTTATCGACCTCGCCCGGGTTCCTGGCATAACCACCGTTGTTATTGAAGCGGTAGCCTGCCTCCCCGTTCTTGCCATCGGAGCTGCTGTCAAAATAGCGGATATCGGTCTTGAACGACTGGTTGGTGCCGATCGGAAGAACATGCACCAGGCCGAAGAAGTTCTGCTTGTAATAATCCTGCAGGTTGGAGTGGTAGTACTGCAGGGTCAGGTCTTTGGTGACCTTCCAGTCGGCGCCTGCATAGCGGAACTGATTGCTGTCCTGCGTACCACCAGCCACTGCCAGGCCAGTGCTGTTTGTCGAGGCACGACCCACTGCATGCTCGAGCTGACCGGCGTTGAAGGTGACGTTGTCGATTTCCTTGGAGGTGACCGTGCCACCCTCGAAGGTTTGAGGCAGCAGGCGGCTATCGTTAGCGACCAGAATCGGCAAGTTAGGTTGCAGAGCACCACCCAAGTGAGCTTCGGTCTTGGACAGACGTGCCTTGACGTTACCCGCTATGCGGCTCCAGGAATGTGTTGCCGAGCCGTCAGAATCACTTGGGGAGAACGTGTTGCTGTCCGGGTGGTGCCCACGTCCACCATCCAGGTGAATGCCGCTGATCGCCTGCACATCCAGACCAAACCCGACCGTGCCCTGAGTGAAACCGGAGAGGTAATCGAACTTGAAGCCCTGCGCGGTCTCTTTCTGATCGGCGCCGCCATCACGGTTATCGTTGTTGTAGTACATGGTGCGGGAGCTCAGGGAAGCCTTGCTGTCTTCGATGAAACCCGCGGCACCTGCCTGCTGCGCCAATACCCCAAAGGCCACAGCCACGGCCAAGGTGGACTTATTCATTGTCAAGCTCCTCTCGTTTCTAATTCTTGTTTTCCCGGCCCGGATCGACGCCCGAGTCCCAAGGTTAGCGATTAGCGCCAGAGCGTGACTCACAAGTCAATCGTAACCATGTGTGTCTACGACCATAGTCTAATCTCCGGTTTTTTGGTCCATGCAGTTTCATGAGTTCGTCATGAATCCGAAAAGAATTGATGTCTTCTTTTCTAATACCCTTTAGGAATTTAAACCCCGCGTTTAAAGGCTCGAGTGCTCCCTACGCGAACGCGACGATCAATTTCTGAAGAGTATTTGAATCACCCTGTCGAGAGTGATTTGTGCTGAAGCAATCCGGAAACATTTCCATCACAACAACTGCCAACCCGCGCAATATCCAGATCAATTGTTACAGTTTGTGTATCGGGATATTTTTTTCACGCACAACGCATCCGCCTTGCCGAATTGACCTGGCTCGATGCAGCAATCGTGTTCAGTGATGTTGAATCAGGGGGGTACTGCAGAAAGCGGCTGAGTGGGGAGCTTGCGGCCTGCATCTGCTGCCCCACAGCCTGATGAGTCAAAGCGTCTTTTCGAAGATCTTCGAATTGCGCTGATAGTTATAGAGCGAAGCCCGCGCCGCCGGCAGGCGCTCGACGCTGCTCGGTTCGAAACCGCGCTCGCGGAACCAGTGGGCCGTGCGGGTGGTGAGGACGAACAGGGTCTTCAGACCCTGCGCCCGGGCGCGGGTTTCGATGCGCTCGAGCAGTTCGTCGCCACGACCGCCATGGCGATACTCGGGATTCACCGCCAGGCACGCCAGCTCGCCGGCATCCGAATCGGCAATCTGATACAGCGCCGCACAGGCGATGATCATTCCTTCACGCTCGACCACGCTGAACTGCTCGATTTCACGCTCCAGCACCTCACGGGACCGACGCACCAGAATCCCCTGCTCCTCCAGCGGGCTGATCAGATCGAGCAAGCCGCCGACATCTTCAATAGCCGCCTCGCGCACCAGTTCGAATTGCTCCTGGGCCACCAGCGTACCGCCACCGTCACGGGTGAACAGTTCGGTCAGCAGCGCACCGTCCTCGGCATAACTGACGATATGGCTGCGCGCCACGCCGCCACGACAGGCTTCGGCGGCAGCGTCCAGCAGTTCCGCCTGATAGTTGCTGCCCAGACGCTGCAAGTGCGCCGGCACCTGTTGCGGGCGCAGCTCACGCACCAGTTTGCCGTTTTCGTCGATCAGACCGGGGTCGGCACCGAACAGCAGCAACTTGTCGGCACCCAGATCGATCGCAGCACGGGTCGCCACGTCTTCACAGGCCAGGTTGAAGATTTCACCGGTCGGCGAATAGCCCAGCGGCGACAGCAGCACGATGGAGCGCTCGTCAAGCAGGCGGTTGATGCCCTTGCGGTCGACCCGGCGTACTTCGCCGGTGTGGTGATAGTCGACACCTTCCAGCACGCCGATCGGCCGTGCCGTCACGAGGTTGCCGCTGGCCACCCGCAGACGCGAGCCCTGCATCGGCGACGAAGCCATGTCCATCGACAGGCGCGCTTCGATGGCGATGCGCAGCTGACCGACCGCGTCGATCACGCACTCCAGCGTCGCGGCATCAGTGATGCGCATGCCGTGGTGGTAGTGCGGGGTCAGGCCGCGGGCGGCGAGACGGGTTTCAATCTGTGGGCGAGAACCATGAACCAGCACCAGCCGCACGCCGAGGCTGTGCAGCAGCACGATGTCGTGGACGATATTGCCGAAATTCGGATGCTCGACGCCGTCGCCCGGGAGCATGACGACGAAGGTGCAATCGCGGTGAGCATTGATATAGGGAGACGCGTGGCGAAGCCAATTGACGTATTCGGGCATGAACCTGGGCCTGTAATAAATAGCAGCCGGAAAAGGGGCGAAACGGAAAACGCACAGCGGGCTGATGGTTATCGTCGGAACAGGCTTGGCGACACGCGCGCTCTCCTCATGAATACGGGTGGGTGTGTGGGCAATTTATACAGCTTTGAGACAGTAATGTTCGATCAACTGCCGCAATAGATGCACGGTAGGCTGCAAACGTGACATTTCGAGGTACTCGTCCGGCTGGTGCGCACAAGCGATGTCGCCGGGACCGAGGACGATGGTTTCGCAGCCAAGGCGCTGAAGATAAGGCGCTTCGGTGCCGAACGCTACCGCTTCGGCCGTGTGGCCGGTGAGTTTTTCGGCAATTCGCACCAGTTCCGCGTCTTCGGCCTGCTCGAACGGCGGCACTTCGGGAAACAGCGGTGCGTAATCGATCTTCACCTGATGGCGTTCGGCGACCGGATTGAGCCTGTGCAGAATCTCGCTGCGCAAGACCTTGGGGTCCATCCCCGGCAGCGGCCGCAGGTCGAACTCCAGTGAACACTGGCCGCAGATGCGGTTGGGGTTGTCGCCACCGTGGATACAGCCGAAGTTCATGGTCGGCTGCGGCACGCTGAACTGCGGGTTGTTGAATTCGCGCTGCCACAACAGGCGCAGGCCGCGCAGTTCGCCGATGGCGTCGTGCATCGCTTCGAGAGCGCTGAGTCCCAGACGCGGATCCGACGAATGGCCGCTCTGCCCGAGGATATCGATGCGCTCCATCATGATGCCCTTGTGCATGCGGATCGGCTTGAGCCCGGTCGGCTCGCCGATCACCGCCGCCCGGCCCAGCGGCCGCCCTGCTTCAGCCAGCGCCCTGGCACCGGACATCGAGCTTTCTTCATCGCAGGTGGCAAGGATCAGCAGCGGTTGCTTGAACGGCTGGTCGAGCAGCGGTTGCACGGCTTCGATGATCAGAGCGAAAAAGCCCTTCATGTCGCAACTGCCGAGGCCGACCCAGCGGCCATCGACTTCGGTGAGTTTCAGCGGGTCGGTTTTCCACAGCACATCGTCGTACGGCACCGTGTCGCTGTGCCCGGCCAGCACCAGCCCGCCGGGGCCGCTGCCGAAACTGGCGAGCAGGTTGAATTTGCCGGGGCTGACCTGCTGGATGTCGCAAGCGAAACCGAGGTCGCCGAGCCAGCCCGCGAGCAGGTCGATCACCGCCCGGTTGGACTGATCGAGGCCCGGCTGGGTGCAACTGACCGACGGCGCGGCGATCAGTGCAGCGAACTGGTCTTGCATGGACGGCAAAGGCATCGCTGACTCCAACTCCCGGATTGAGGTTCATCATAGAACCATCCGGCGCCGAGAATAAACCGCCGCAAAGCGTAGGAAGGTTCAGTCCTGTACACTGCACGACCTTGGCAGCCACACATTCCCCCGGCTGCGCTCCCGATCCTGGATTTTCCGGCCATGCAGAAAGAAACCGAAATCAAACTCCGCGTCAGCCGCGAAACCCTCGCCGCCCTGCGCGAGCACCCTCTCCTGAAAAAACGCAACAAAAGTGGCTGGGAACGCCGTGAGTTGATGAATCAATACTTCGACACGCCCGAGCGTGACCTGGCCCGGGCCAAAGTTGCCCTGCGCCTGCGCAAGGACGGCGAAGAAGTGATTCAGACCCTCAAGACCCGTGGCCAGAGCGTCGCCGGCCTGTCCGAGCGTAACGAGTACGACTGGCACCTGCCCAAAGCCAAGCTCGACGTGAAGAAACTCGACGGCGAGTGCTGGCCCGAGTCCCTTGCCGAGCTGGACAAGAAAACCCTGAAGCCGATCTTCACCACCGATTTCGTCCGCGAACGCGCCGAAATCGCCTGGGGCCGTGGCAAGACCAAAGTGGTCATCGAAGCCGCGCTGGACTTGGGCCACGTGGTGGTCGGCAAGCAGAAAGAAGAAATCTGCGAGCTGGAACTGGAACTGCGCGAAGGCGAACCTGCCGCACTGCTGGAACTGGCCGCCGAACTGGCCGAAACCCTGGCCCTGATGCCGTGCGACATCAGCAAGGCCGAGCGCGGTTATCGCCTGTACGACGCCAACAGCTACTCGCTGAGCCTGCCGGCGCCGGTCATTACCGCCGAAACGCCGCTGGACGACGCCTTCGCCGCCCTGGCCTGGCACTTGCTCGGCAGCAGTCAACGTCTGGCCGAACAGTATCGTTTCAACGGTCACTGGCGCCTGCTGCAGGACTGGGTCGAGAACCTTGCGGAAATGCGCGCCCTGCTGAGCAGCCTCGGCCAGGCCGCGCCCCGTCAGTCGACCCACGACTTGCGCGTTGCGTTGGATGCACTGCTGGAAGACTGGCGCCCGCTGGTACAGGTCGGCATCGAAGACGAAGACGTGCGCAAAGCCGCGCCGGAGCAGTTCCTCGAAGAACTGGAAGACCCGCGCTGGGGCCTGTTCTCGCTGAACGCTTCGCGCTGGTTGCTGGCCCGCACCTGGACGGCTGACCGCAACACCCGTGGCAATCGCCAGGGTGCCGCGCAGTTGCAAAGCTGGCTGCCGCGCCTGCTGGGCGAAGAAGCCACTTCGCTGCAATTGCAGCGTTATCAGCAGCAACCGGAAGATCTGGCCGAGCAACTGCCGCGCATCGAGCGCATCCAGGTCTGGCTGCACCACGCGCGCAACGTGCTGGACATCCCGGAAATGGATCGTCTGTACGGCGAGCTGAACAAACTGGCGCAACTGGCCAACGAGCCGACCATCACTGACGAACTGCTCGATGCACGCAAGCATCAGGCGATTGCGGTGTACCAGAATCGCGCCTGGAAAATGCTGCTGCGCATGTAACACCGCCATCGCCAGCAGACTGTGATCGTTCCCACGTCGAGGCGTCGAACCGTCTGCGTGGGAATGCCTCAATGGACGCTCTGCGTCCGCTTTGGGACGCGGAGCGTCCCGGGCTGCATTCCCACGCAGAGTGTGGGAACGATCATCAAATCAGCGCAGTACCGGCAGGCTCGTCGTCGACTTGATCTCCGACAACGCCACAATCGAATTCACTTCCTGAATCCCCGGCACCAGCGACAGCTTCTCGAAGAAGAATCGCTCATACGCCTCGATATCCGCCGCGACGATCCGCAGCAGGAAATCCACCGCCCCCATCAGCACATAACACTCCAGCACTTCGGGAAAGCCGCGAATCGCCTCGGTGAACTCAGTGAAGTTCGAGCGCCCATGGGCGTTGAGTTTGATCTCGGCGAAGATCTGCGTGTTCAGGCCGATCTTCTTGCGATCGAGCAAAGTCACCTGACCCCGAATGATCCCCTCCTCCTTCATCCGCTGAATTCGCCGCCAGCAGGGCGACTGCGACAGACCCACCTGTTCGGCAATCTGTGCGCTGGACAGGGAAGCGTCCTCTTGCAGCAACGCGAGAATGCGTCGGTCGTAGCTGTCCAGCTCACTGTGCATAAATAATCCTCGGAATCAGCCAATAGCGAATTGATCCAGCCGATCAATCGCGGAATCGGCTCATCTTAGATAAGAAATGCCCGGCATCGAATGTAAAAATTTCTCCACTGACTCCGGAGACCTGCCATGCCACACCTCGAAGCCGTCAACACCCCCGCGCCCCGTGCCGATGTGTGGAACGCCAGCAACCCTCATTGCCTTGCGCAATACCGGATCCTGGCCGAGGCCGAGCCGGATGTGCTGGTGCGGGTGCTGAACCTGTTCGGCTTGCAGTTCCTCACCCCGGAACAGGTCAATGTCCAGCGAATGGACGATTTGCTATCGATCGACATCGTCATGGGTGGCCTGAGCTGGCACCGCGCCCAGGTGATCGCGGAAAAACTTCGTAACCTGATCAGCGTCTGCTCGGTAAACCTGCAAAACCCCGACGCGGCGTGGGATGCGCCGGCGCAGGCGACCGGCTGACAAGAGCCGAAACGTCTTCGTCGGGTAGTGGCCCAACGGTCGGCGGGGCCACGACTATCCTTTGCGCACTGTCGTTCAAAAGGAGTCCGCATGCCCGTTCAACTTGCCACTCAGGACCGCTGGCTGGATCTCAATGAGGTACTGCGTGAACTGGTCGCCCAGGGTTTCATCTGCCAGGACTCGGCCGAGCAGGCGCTGAATGCCCGGCGCCGGCATGCCGCCCACGGTCAGAAGCACCCGCTGGAATTCATCGCCAGCCAGCAACTGGACGACCTCAGCCGTCCGGGCAAACACCTCGACCTGGAAAGCCTGACCCTGTGGCTGGCGCAGCAGGCCGGCCAGCCGTATCTGCGGATCGATCCACTGAAGATCAACGTCGCCGCCATCACACCGCTGATGTCCTATGCGTTTGCGCAGCGCCACAAGATCCTCGCGGTGTCGGTCGACCGCGACGCGGTCACTGTGGCCAGCGCCCAGCCCTACGTCAGCGGCTGGGAGGCGGATCTGACTCACGTCCTGAAACTGCCGATCAAACGGGTGGTGGCCAACCCCGCCGACATTCAGCGTTTCAGCGTCGAGTTCTTTCGTCTCGCCAAATCGGTCAGCGGCGCCAGCAATGCCGATGCGCAGGGCGGCAATCTCGGCAACTTCGAGCAACTGCTCAATCTCGGTGCCAGCGATCAGGAACCCGACGCCAACGACGCCCACATCGTCAATATCGTCGACTGGCTGTTCCAGTACGCCTTCCAGCAGCGGGCCAGCGATATCCACATTGAGCCCCGGCGCGAGCAAGGCACGGTGCGCTTTCGCATCGACGGCGTGCTGCACAACGTCTATCAATTTCCGCCGCAGGTGACGATGGCCATCGTCAGCCGCCTGAAAAGCCTCGGCCGGATGAACGTTGCCGAGAAGCGCAAACCCCAGGACGGCCGGGTCAAGACCAAGACCCCGGACGGCGGCGAAGTCGAGCTGCGCCTGTCGACCCTGCCCACCGCGTTCGGCGAAAAAATGGTGATGCGGATCTTCGACCCGGAGGTGCTGCTCAAGGATTTCGACCAGCTCGGGTTTTCCGCCGACGACCTGCGGCGCTGGCAGGACATGACCCGCCAGCCCAACGGCATCATTCTGGTCACGGGCCCGACCGGTTCGGGCAAGACCACCACGCTCTACACCACACTGAAAAAACTGGCGACCCCGGAGGTCAACCTCTGCACCATCGAGGATCCGATCGAGATGGTCGAGCCGGCGTTCAACCAGATGCAGGTCCAGCACAACATCGACCTGACCTTCGCCGCCGGCGTGCGCGCGCTGATGCGGCAGGATCCGGACATCATCATGATCGGCGAGATCCGTGACCTAGAGACCGCCGAAATGGCAATCCAGGCGGCATTGACCGGGCACCTGGTGCTCTCGACCCTGCACACCAACGATGCGCCGAGCGCCATCAGCCGCCTGCTGGAACTCGGCGTGCCGCATTACCTGATCAAGGCCACCGTGCTCGGGGTGATGGCGCAGCGACTGGTACGAACCCTGTGCCCGCACTGCAAGGCGCCGCTGACTCTGGACGAAGAAGACTGGCAAACCCTGACCCGGCCGTGGCAGGCGCCGCTGCCGGGCAATGCGCAACGGGCCATCGGTTGCCTGGAATGCCGCGACACCGGTTATCACGGTCGTGCCGGGGTCTACGAAATCATGCAACTGAGCGACAGCCTCAAGGCCTTGATCAGCACCGACACCGATCTCACCGCGATCCGCCGGCAGGCGTTCAAGGAAGGCATGCGCAGCCTGCGATTGTCCGGCGCACAGAAAGTCGCGGCAGGGCTGACAACCCTTGAGGAAGTGTTGCGGGTGACACCCCAGAGCGAGCAGAAATAGCCGCTCACGGAACCGGATCGGGGAAACGGCGATCCAACCGGTTATTCAACACCAGTGGAGTCACCCAACATGCATCTCAAACTTGCTGTCGCCACCCTTGCCCTGCTGTCTCTGCCTGTTGGTTCGGCAATGGCCGACAGCTTTTGGCGTAACGTCATTTCGTCCGGTGCCACCACCGGCTCGACCTACCTGACCTTCAAGGATCACAAACTGATCGTTGCCGCCCAGGACGATGCCGGCAGCTTCGTCGCCAGTGACGGCGGTATCCGTGGCCCGTACCTGGAAGCGGCGATGCAGAAAGTCCGCGCCGACAATCCGGGCCTGCAGGCAACGGACATGGAACTGGCGAACGCGATTCTGGCGAAGAACGCCGTGGCGTCGGAATAACTTTCCGGACAGACAAAAATGCCGCTCACACGAGCGGCATTTTTGTGCCCGCAGTTTCCGGTTCGCCCTGACCCGCTCCCACGGTCGAGGCATACGCGAAAGATCAGCGGTAATCGTCCACCGGCACGCAGGCGCAGAACAGGTTGCGGTCGCCGTAGACGTTATCGACCCGGTTCACCGCCGGCCAATACTTGTGCGCCTTGGTGTGAGCATCCGGCGTGATGCCCTGCTCGATGCTGTAAGGCCGATCCCACACGCCGGTGATATCGGCCAAGGTGTGTGGCGCCCGCTTGAGCGGGTTGTCTTCGGCCGGCCAGTTGCCGTTCTGCACCTCGGTGATTTCTGCGCGGATGCTCAGCATGGCGCCGATGAAGCGATCCAGTTCGGCCTTGGACTCACTTTCGGTCGGCTCGACCATCAGGGTGCCCGGCACCGGGAACGACATGGTCGGCGCGTGGAAGCCGTAATCCATCAGGCGTTTGGCGACGTCTTCCTCGCTGATGCCGGTGGCGGCCTTGAGCGGCCGCAGATCCAGAATGCATTCGTGGGCGACCCGCTCGTTGCGCCCGGTGTACAGAACGGGGAAAGCGCCGGACAGGTGCTGCGCCAGGTAATTCGCCGCGAGGATCGCCACTTCGCTGGCGTCCGCCAGTTGCGGCCCCATCATCGCGATGTACATCCAGCTGATCGGCAGAATGCTCGCACTGCCCCATGGGGCGGCGCTGACCGCTCCATTCTGCGGTTGCGGCCCGTCGATCGGAATCACCGGATGGTTGGCAACAAATGGCGCCAGATGCGCACGCACGCCAATCGGCCCCATGCCCGGCCCGCCTCCGCCATGGGGAATGCAGAAGGTCTTGTGCAGGTTCATGTGTGATACGTCGGCGCCGATGTCCGCCGGCCGCGCCAGCCCGACCTGGGCGTTGAGGTTGGCGCCGTCCATGTACACCTGGCCGCCGTGCTTGTGGATAACTTCGCAGATTTCGTTGATGCCTTCCTCGTACACGCCGTGGGTCGACGGATAGGTCGCCATCAGGCACGACAGCCTGGCGCCAGCCTCGGACGCCTTGGCTTTCAAATCTTCCAGATCAACGTTGCCGGCCTCGTCGCACTCGACAATCACCACGTGCATCCCGGCCATCTGCGCCGAGGCCGGGTTGGTGCCGTGGGCCGAGGAAGGAATCAGACAAATATCCCGCCCGCCCTGCTGGCGGCTCTCATGGTATTTGCGGATCGCCAGCAACCCGGCGTACTCGCCCTGGGCGCCGGAGTTGGGCTGCATGCAGATCGCATCGAACCCGGTGATCGCGCACAGCCAGCGCTCCAGCTCTTCGATCATCAGCGTGTAACCGACAGCCTGCTCCCGGGGAACGAACGGGTGCAGATTGGCGAACTGCGGCCAGGTGATCGGGATCATCTCGCTGGTGGCGTTGAGTTTCATGGTGCAGGAGCCCAGCGGGATCATCGACTGGTTGAGCGCTAGATCCTTGTTTTCCAGTTGCTTGAGGTAGCGCAGCATCTCGGTTTCGCTGTGGTGGGCGTTGAACACCGGGTGGCGCAGGTACGGCGTGCTGCGTTGCAGCGTGTCGGGAATGCCGGAGACCAGCGTTTCGCCGTCGAGATCATCGACGCTCAACCCGTGATCGGCGCCCAGCAGCACATCGAACAGCCTGGCCACGGTGGTTTCATCACAGGCCTCGTCGAGGCTCAGCCCCAGTTGGCCACGACCGAGGATGCGCAGGTTGATCTGCGCGGACCGGGCACTTTCAATGATCGCGGTTTGCGCCCCGCCGACGTCCAGCGTGAGGGTGTCGAAGAAGTGTTCGTTGAGGCGCTTGATGCCATGGCGTTCAAGTCCGGCGGCGAGAATGCAGGTCAGCCGGTGCACGCGCTGGGCGATTCGTTTCAGTCCTTCCGGGCCGTGATAGACCGCATAGAAACTGGCGATGTTGGCCAGCAACACCTGGGCGGTGCAAATGTTCGAATTGGCTTTCTCCCGGCGAATGTGCTGCTCGCGGGTTTGCAGGGCCATGCGCAGCGCGACGTTGCCACGGGCATCTTTCGACACGCCGATGATCCGCCCGGGAATTGCCCGTTTGTATTCCTCGCGACTGGCGAAAAACGCCGCGTGCGGGCCTCCATAACCCATTGGTACACCGAAGCGCTGGGATGAGCCGAACACCACGTCCGCACCCAGTTCGCCCGGCGGGGTCAGCAGCAACAGGCTGAGCAGATCCGCCGCCACGCAGGCCAGCGCCTGCTGCGCGTGCAGGTGGTCGATCAGCGGCCGCAGGTCGCGAACTTCGCCGTGGGTGTCGGGGTATTGCAGCAGCGCGCCGAACACCTGGTGCTGCTTCAAGTTATCCACAGTGTCGACGATCAGCTCGAAACCGAAGCCTTCGGCGCGGGTCTGCACCACGGAAATGGTCTGGGGATGACAGTTTTCGTCGACGAAGAACAGATTGCTTTTTGACTTCGCCACCCGCTTGGCCAGAGCCATGGCTTCCGCGGCGGCAGTGGCTTCATCGAGCAGGGAGGCGTTGGCCAGTTCAAGGCCGGTGAGGTCGATGGTCAGTTGCTGAAAGTTGAGCAACGCTTCGAGCCTGCCCTGGGCGATTTCCGGTTGGTAAGGCGTGTAGGCGGTGTACCAGCCGGGATTTTCCAGCACGTTACGCAGGATGACGGTCGGCGTCAGGGTGCCGTGGTAGCCCATGCCGATCAGGCTGGTCCAGACCTGATTCTGTTCGGCATAACCGCGCAGCTTGGCCAGCGCCGCCTGTTCGTCCAGCGCCGGCGGCAGGTCCAGCTCGCGGTTGAGGCGAATGCCCGGCGGCACGGTCTGTTCGATCAGTTCGACCCGGCTGCCGAGGCCGAGGCTGTCGAGCATCGCCTGCTGCTCGGCGGCATCCGGGCCGAGGTGGCGGCGCAGGAAGGCATGGGGATCGCGTAACTGGCTCAGGGATGGCAACTGGGACATGACGGGCTCTCTCTTGGCTGGCGGCTCGGCGTCAATGCAACACGGTCAAACCAGCATAGCAGCCACCCCGACGGCAAAAGTCCCGGGCAGAAAAAAGCCCCGACGGGTCGGGGCCTTGGGATCTGGCCTGCAGCTTATTCGCCGATGGCGGCCTTGTAGGCGGCAGCGTCGAGCAGTTTGTCCAGCTCGGACTTGTCGCTTGGCTTGAGCTTGAAGATCCACGCGGCGTACGGATCGTTGTTCAGCTCTTCCGGCGAACCGGCCAGGTCTTCGTTGACGGCAATCACTTCGCCACCAACCGGGGAATAGATGTCGGAAGCAGCCTTGACCGATTCGACGACGCCGGCGGCATCACCGGCGGCGAACACCTTGCCCACTTCTGCCAGCTCGACAAACACCACATCACCCAACGCTTCCTGGGCGTGATCGCTGATGCCCACGGTGACAGTGCCGTCGGCTTCCAGGCGCGCCCATTCATGACTTTCGGCAAAACGCAGTTCAGCTGGGATGTTGCTCATGCTCGGTGTCCTCAAGAAATTGTCAGCGGTCGTGCCCGCCGGAAAAGGTTTAGATCAAGGTTTTGCCGTGACGGACAAAGGTCGGTTTGACCACGCGTACCGGATACCACTTGCCACGGATTTCCACTTCGGCGCGGTCGGCAGTCGCCATCGGTACACGCGCCAGGGCAATCGACTTGCTAAGCGTAGGAGAGAAACTACCACTGGTGATCTCTCCTTCGCCAACATCTGCGATACGAACCACCTGATGCGCACGCAAAACCCCGCGTTCCTCAAGCACCAGGCCGACCAGTTTGTGCTGCACGCCGGCGGTTTTTTCCGCTTCCAGCGCATCACGTCCGATGAATCGGCGCGTGGCCGGTTCCCAGGCGATGCTCCAGGCCATGTTCGAGGCCAGTGGCGAAACGTCCTGATGGATGTCCTGACCGTAGAGGTTCATCCCCGCTTCCACCCGCAAGGTGTCGCGAGCGCCGAGGCCAATGGGAGAAATGCCGGCGCCCACCAGATCGTTGAAAAATCCCGGAGCCTGATCGGCCGGCAGGGCGATTTCCAGACCGTCCTCACCGGTATAGCCGGTGCGCGCAATGAACCAGTCGCCGTCGACGTGGCCTTCAAAAGGCTTGAGCATCTGGATCAGATTGGCGCGGGACTGGGTCACCAGTTCGGCAATCTTGTGCCGGGCATGGGGGCCTTGAATGGCGAGCATCGCCAGCTCGGAGCGTTCGTGCATTTGCACATCGAAGCTGCCCAACTGTGCCTGCATCCAGGCCAGATCCTGATCGCGGGTGGAGGCGTTGACCACCAGGCGATAACCGTCCTCGAGACGGTAGACGATCATGTCGTCGACGATACCGCCGCGCTCGTTGAGCATGGTGCTGTACAACGCACGGCCGGGGCTGTGCAGACGTTCGACGTCGTTGGCCAGCAAATGCTGGAGCCAGACCTTGGCCTGGGGGCCGGTGACATCGATCACGGTCATGTGGGAAACATCGAACACCCCGCAATCGCGACGCACTTCGTGATGCTCCTCGACCTGCGAGCCGTAATGCAGGGGCATGTCCCAACCGCCAAAATCGACCATCTTCGCGCCAAGGGCGAGATGCAGGTCATACAGAGGCGTACGCTGTCCCATGGGTTTCTCCTTCCGGGCGTGGCGAAGGTGCGGAACGCTGCTGCACGGATCGGAAAACCCCGTAAAAAAGGGCTTTCAGCCGATTTCAGCGACAGGGTCTGTCAGACGGACCGCACCGAATGCCGCGCATTGTAGCCGCATGATTCAGGACTCACTACTAAGTGTTTCGATGCGCCGAGCGGCGAATAAGTCCGACAACCGGCAACAGACCGACCAGCACCAGGGTCAATGCCGGCAGCGACGCCCTCGCCCATTCGCCTTCGCTGGTCATTTCGAAGATCCGCACCGCCAGCGTGTCCCAGCCAAACGGGCGCATCAGCAGGGTCGCGGGCATTTCCTTGAGCACATCGACGAACACCAGCAACGCGGCGCTGAGCGTGCCGGGCAGCAACAGCGGCAGATACACTTTGAAAAACAGTCGCGGCCCACTGACACCCAGGCTGCGTGCCGCTTCAGGCAAAGAAGGCCGTATACGCGCCAGACTGCTTTCCAGCGGCCCATAGGCCACCGCCACGAACCGCACCAGATACGCCAGCAGCAACGCCGCCAGACTGCCCAGCAGCAAGGGTTTGCCCGCACCGCCAAGCCAGCCGGACAGTGGAATCACCAACTCCCGATCCAGATAACTGAACGCAAGCATGATCGACACCGCCAGCACCGAGCCCGGCAAGGCATAACCGAGATTGGCCAGACCGACCGCAGAGTTGATCGTCCGGGTTGGCGCCAGACGCCGGGCGAACGCCAGCAACATCGCAACGCCGACCGTGATCAGCGCCGCCATGCCGCCCAGATATAACGTGTGGAGAATCAGCCCGGCGTAGCGCTCATCCAGATCGAATCGCCCGCGCTGCCAGAACCACACCACCAGTTGCAGCACCGGAATGACAAACGCACAGGCGAACACCAGACCGCACCAGCCGCTCGCCGCCCAGGCCTTTGGCCCGCGCAAGTGATACAGCGCCTTGACCCGTGGTCGCTCGTTGCTTGCCCGATTGGCGCCGCGCGCGCGACGTTCGCCGTACAGCACCAGCATCACCACCAGCAACAGCAGGCTGGCCAGTTGCGCGGCGCTCGGCAGGCTGAAGAAGCCGTACCAGGTCTTGTAGATCGCGGTGGTGAAGGTGTCGAAGTTGAACACCGAGACCGCCCCGAAATCCGCCAGGGTTTCCATCAACGCCAGCGCCACACCGGCACCGATGGCCGGCCGCGCCATCGGCAACGCCACGCGCCAGAACGCCTGCCACGGCGACTGGCCGAGCACTCGCGCGGCTTCCATCAAGCCCTTGCCCTGCGCCAGGAACGCGGTGCGCGCCAGCAGGTAAACGTAGGGATAAAACACCAGCACCAACACCAGAATCACGCCACCGGTAGAGCGCACTCGCGGCAGGCGCAGGCCGCTGCCGAACCATTCGCGCAGCAGGGTCTGCACGGGACCTGCGAAGTCCAGCAGGCCGACGAAGACGAACGCCAGCACGTAGGCCGGGATGGCGAACGGCAGCATCAGCGCCCAGTCGAGCCAGCGTCGTCCGGGGAATTCGCAGAGGCTGGTGAGCCAGGCAAGGCTCACGCCGATCAGCGTCACACCGACACCGACGCCGAAGACCAGTGTCAGCGTATTGCCCAGCAGGCGCGGCATCTGGGTTTCCCACAGGTGCGACCAGATCTGCTGATCGATGGTTTGCCATGAGAGCAGGAGCACGCTGAGAGGGAGCAACACCAACGCGGCGATGGCGAAGACGATGGGGTACCAGCGGCGTTGGGCGGGGTGGGCCAATGAAACAGTCTCATTCAAATGTGTGTGCCCACGCTTTGCGTGGGCACACATCCTGTGACGCTCCGCATCACGCTATCGTTGATGCGACGCAGAGCGTCGGGGGCCTGCATTCCCACGCAGTCGGTTCGACGTGGGAATGATCAAAAAAAGTGAAAACTCAGTTCCAACCCGCCCGATCCATCATCCGGATCGCTTCAGCCTGACGCTTGCCCGCCACTTCAACCGGCAGCGTATCAGCCACGAACTCCCCCCAAGCCGCCACTTCGTCCGAAGGTTTCACCGCCGGATTCGCCGGGAACTCCTGGTTCACATCGGCAAAGATCTTCTGCGCTTCAGGCGTGGTCATCCACTCGACCAGCGCCTTGGCCGCTTCCGGGTGTGGTGCGTGTCTGGTCAGGCCGATACCCGACAGATTGACGTGTACACCGCGATCCGCCTGGTTCGGCCAGAACAGTTTCACCGGCAGTTCCGGCTTCTGCTTGTGCAGGCGCCCGTAATAGTAGGTGTTGACGATGCCGACGTCGCACTGGCCGGCGTTGATCGCTTCCAGCACCGCGACGTCGTCGGAGAACACGTCGGTGGACAGGTTGTTGACCCAGCCCTTGAGGATCTTCTCGGTCTTCTCGGCGCCGTGCACTTCGATCATGGTGGCGGTCAGCGACTGGTTGTAGACCTTCTTCGCCGTGCGCAGGCACAGGCGGCCTTCCCAGTTCTTGTCGGCCAATGCTTCGTAAGTGGTCAGTTCACCCGGTTTCACCCGTTCGGTGGAATAGGCGATGGTCCGCGCGCGCAGGCTCAGGCCGGTCCAGGCGTGGCTGGACGAGCGATATTGCAGGGGAATGTTGGCGTCGATGGTTTTCGAGGTGAAGGGCTGGAGAATGCCCATCTGCTCGGCCTGCCAGAGGTTACCGGCATCGACGGTCAGCAGCAGGTCGGCGGTGGCGTTCTCGCCTTCGGCCTTGATCCGCTGCATGAGCGGCGCTTCCTTGTCGGTAATGAACTTGATCTTCACCCCGGTCTTGGCGGTGTAGGCATCGAACACCGGTTTGATCAGTTCATCGATACGCGAGGAGTAGACCACCACCTCGTCGGCGGCCTGGGCGGCGGTGCTGCCGATCAGGGTCAGGGCCAGTGCGGTCAGAACACGCTTGGATGCCAACATGGGAGCGGTCTCTCGGTCGGGAAAAGTGGCCCAAATGATAAGGACTCACATTTGCGAGCTCAATCGAACACTTTCCCAAGGAGTTACCAGATGTTGCACAGCCCGAAACTTCCGGCGCCGTCAGCCTCAATAGAGCACTAAGGTTTAGCCAGGACTGGAAGGTCCCCGGTCAGCCCCAATGCTTCACGCACGAACAACGCCTTGGCCTCTGGCATCTGCTCGACGATTTTCAGGCCGGTGTTGCGCAACCAGCGCAATGGCAACGGATCGGCCTGGAACAACCGCTCGAACCCCTCCATCGCCGCCATCAGTGCCAGGTTGTGCGGCATGCGCCGGCGCTCGTAGCGGCTCAGGACTTTCACGTCCGCCAGGCGTTCGCCGCGTTCGTGCGCTTGCAGCAGCACTTCAGCCAGCACGGCGGCATCGAGGAAGCCGAGGTTCACGCCCTGCCCCGCCAACGGGTGAATGGTGTGCGCCGCATCGCCGATCAGCGCCAGGCCTTCGGCCACGTAACGTTTGGCGTGGCGTTGACGCAGCGGCACGCACAGGCGCGGGTCGGCGCTGATGACTTCGCCAAGGCAGCCTTCGAACGCTCGCTCCAGCTCACGGCAGAAATCCGCTTCATCCAGCGCCATCAATCGCTCGGCCTCGCTCGGCGTGGTCGACCAGACGATCGAGCACCAGTCCTGCTGACCGTTACGCTCAAGCGGCAGAAACGCCAGCGGCCCGTGATCGGTGAAACGCTGCCACGCGGTCATCCGGTGCGGTTTGCTGCTGCGCACGCTGGTGACGATGGCGTGATGCAGGTAATCCCACTCACGGGTGGCGACGCCGGTCAGACGGCGCACGGCGGAATTGGCCCCGTCCGCCGCAATCACCAGCGGTGCGCGCAAAGTGCGGCCGTCGGCCAGGGTCAGCAGCCAGTCGTCACCGGAGCGGCGCATCTGCTCCAGCCGCGCGTTGGCCAGCAGGCCCATGTCGCAATCGTGCAGACGGTCGAGCAAGGCATCCTGAACCACGCGGTTTTCGACGATATGCCCGAGCACATCGGCGTGTACGCTGCTGGCCGAGAAGTGAATCTGGCCGGTGCCGCTGCCGTCCCAGACGTGCATGTCGGTGTAAGGGCTGCTGCGTCGGTTGACGATGCCGTCCCACACGCCGAGGCGATCGAGGATGCGCTGGCTGGCCGCCGACAGTGCGCTCACCCGTGGCTCGAACGGCGCATCGCCATTGAAGGGTTTGACGCTCAACGGGCTGCCGTCGAGCAACAGCACTTCCAGTCCGCTGCCCTGCAACGCCAGCGCCAGGGCACTGCCGACCATTCCGGCTCCGACAATCAGCACATCCGCGCGCATTTCCATGCTTTAAGCCTGTCTCGCTGGCGGCTTGAGCCGCACGTAAAGGGTTTTACCGACCCGCGCCACCAGGTTGCCGGCGCCGTCATGAATATCGACCTGCAACTGCGGCAGGTACTTTTCGCCACTGGCGGTCTGCCGACGGATCTCGTCGAGCAACGTGTCGTCGATGTGGAACCGGGCGAACACCGGACCTTTGCCTGGCGCTATGAAATCAATGTCGGCGGCCTTGTCCCAGACGATGTACCGCGAGCCGAGGTTTTCCATGAGCATCAACATGAAGAACGGATCGACCATCGAATACAGACTGCCGCCGAACTGGGTGCCGACGTAATTGCGGTTGTACCAGCCCAGGCCCATCGAGACCTGAATGTCACGAAAGTCATCGCTGATGTGCTTCACCCGGACACCCGCGCCGAAGTACGGCGGGTAGAACGTCATGATCCAGCGCATCAGCCGCGCCTTGCCAAACCGTCTGATCAGCCACTCACGCATCCGGCCGCGTCCCCAGCCCCATGGCCTGACGGGCGAACCAGCGTTTGGCCGGCGGCAGCAGATCGAGGCCGAGCAGGCCGATGTTGCGTCCCAGTGATACCAGCGGCTGGGTACTGCCGAACAGCCGCGTGACCTGATCGGAGAAGCCGACGGTGAGGTCCTGATCGAGACGCTGACGCTCGCGATAAGCCTGCAACGTGGCGAAATCCCCCAGCGGTTTGTCGCTGGTCAGCAGCGCGGCGGCCAGCGCATCGGCATCGCGCAGGGACAGGTTGAAACCCTGCCCGGCAATCGGGTGCAGACTGTGGGCGGCGTTGCCGAGAACGGCCAGATGCGAACGCACCTGCTCTTCGGCTTCCACCAGCGCCAGCGGGTACAGATACCGTGCGCCGACCTGTTTCAGGGTGCCGAGGCGATAACCGAACACGCCTTGCAGTTCGCTGAGGAAATCCCGCTCGCTCAGGTCCGCCAGACGTTGCGCGTCCATGCCCAGACGGGTCCAGACCAGCGCGCAACGGTTTTCCGGCAGCGGCAGCAGCGCCATCGGGCCTTCGTCGGTGAAGCGCTCGAACGCCATGCCGTTGTGGGCTTCGCTCGGGGTGATGTTGGCGATCAGTGCGCTCTGGTTATAGGGGCGCTTGCGTACGTTGATGCCCAGTTGCTCACGCAGACCGGAACGGCCGCCATCGGCGAGCACCGCCAGATCGCACTCGACCGTGGTCTCATCGTTGAGGGTCAGGCGATAGCCGTCCGGCAACGGTTCCATGCGGGAGACTTCTGCCGGGCAGCGCCAGCTGATCACATCTTTGTCGAGGTGCTGCCACAGGCACTGACCGAGCCAGGCGTTTTCCACTACATAACCAAGTGCCGGAACGCCCTCTTCCATCGCCGACAGTCGGGCGGTGGAAAAGCGCCCACGGTCGGACACGTGAATCTGTTTGATCGGCTCGGCGCGGCGGGAGATTTCCTGCCACACACCCAGCCGCTGATAAATCTGTCGCGAGCCGAAGGACAGCGCCGAGGAACGCGCGTCGTAGCTTGGCTGCCAGGTGTTCCCGGGGGCGAACGGTTCGATCAGCACGATCTTCCAGCCACGGGCCTTGGCCCCGGCCTGCAAGGCCAACGCCAGACTGGCGCCGACCAGACCGCCACCGATGATTGCCAGATTGACCCGGCTCATGCCGCGCAGGTCCGTGCTTGCGCCATCAGGGCTTCGATCTCGGCGACGGTTTTCGGCACGCCGCCGGTCAGGATTTCACAACCGCTCTTGGTCACTACCACGTCATCCTCGATGCGCACGCCAATGCCGCGCCATTTTTTCGCTACGTTCTGATTGTCCGGGGCGATGTAGATGCCCGGCTCCACGGTCAGCGCCATGCCGACTTCCAGCACCCGCCATTCACCGCCGACCTTGTACTCGCCGACGTCATGCACATCCATCCCGAGCCAGTGGCCGGCGCGGTGCATGTAAAACGCCTTGTAGGCCTCGGAGGCGATCAATTCGTCGACTTCGCCCTGCAACAGCCCCAGCTTCACCAGCCCGGCGGTAATGACCCGAACCGTGGCCTCGTGCGCCTGGTTCCAGTGTTTGTTCGGAGCGATTTCAGCGAACGCTGCTTCCTGCGAGGCCAATACCAATTCGTAGATCGCTTTCTGCTCGGCGGAAAACTTGCCGTTGACCGGCCAGGTGCGGGTGATGTCGCTGGCGTAGCAGTCGATTTCGCAGCCAGCGTCGATCAGTACCAGATCGCCGTCCTTGAGCAACGCGTCATTCTGCTGGTAATGCAGGATGCAGCTGTTGCGCCCGGCAGCGACGATCGAACCGTAGGCCGGCATTTTCGCCCCGCCCTTGCGGAACTCGTAATCGAGCTCGGCTTCGAGGCTGTACTCGTACAGGCCGGCACGGCTGGCCTGCATTGCCCGGATGTGGGCCTGGGCGGAAATCCGCGCCGCTTCGCGCATCACCTTCACTTCTGCCGCCGATTTATACAGACGCATGTCGTGCAGCAGGTGATCCAGGGCAACGAATTCGTTCGGCGGCTGGGCGCCGAGATGCGCCTTGGAACGGATCACGTTGATCCAGTCCATCAGGTGGCGGTCGAACTCCGGGTTGCTGCCCATGGCCGAATACACCCGGTCGCGGCCTTCAATCAGGCCCGGCAGGATGTCGTCGATATCGGTGATGGGGAAAGCGTCGTCGGCGCCAAAATCGCGAATCGCGCCTTCCTGGCCGGCGCGCAGACCGTCCCAGAGTTCGCGTTCGGCATTGCGTTCACGGCAAAACAGCACGTACTCGCCGTGTTCGCGACCGGGCATCAGGACGATGACCGCCTGTGGCTCGGGGAAACCGCTGAGGTACTGGAAGTCGCTGTCCTGGCGATAGACATGCTCGACGTCGCGGTTGCGGATGGCGACCGCGGCGGCAGGCAGGATCGCGATGCTGTTGGGTTCCATCTGCGCCATCAGCGCCTTGCGGCGCCGGGCGTATTCCGCTTTCGGGATATGGATCATGGGCAGATGGCTTTCCCTGGCACGCGATCAGTGCAGCGACGGCTTGGCCGCTGGCGGCACGTCGGCCTTTTTGGTTTCGGAGAACAGCAGCAGCGGCGCTACACGCAGGTACTCCATGACTTCCATATAGTCGCTTTCGCCGTCTTCGGACTCTTCCAGTGCGTCTTGCACCTGGGAGATTGCTGCAAGATCCTGCAACACTTCGGTGGCTTCGGTGCTCAGCATGCTGCTGTCGCGGCAGTTCAGGCCGAAACCGGTGAGGAAGCCCTGGCACCATTCGCCCAGCGCGGCGGCGCGCTCGGTCAGCGGAGCGTCATCGTTCGGCAGCAGCAGAACCACGGTGATATCGTCGCCGGTGAGTTCGCTCTTGACCATCTCCTGCAGACCGATCAGCGCGTTGCGGACGTTGTCCTGCGGCTCGCTTTCGAGCAGCTCGGCAGCATCGATCAGCCATTCTTCGGCATTGAAGCCGGCGCCGGCGCAACTGCGACCCAGCAACAGGCCGTGCAGTTCGGCAGGCGAAACGGAGTGACCGCTGGAATTGAGCAGGGTGGCAAAGCCTTGGTACGGGGAATTCTGAATGGGCATGGGCAGCTAGGCGCCAGACGGCGCTATGTCTAGAATGAAGGCCTTGTATCCTACATCGACAGACTCGCCAAGACCATTAAAGGCTGTCCGCCAGCCAAACCCATCAGACCGAATCAGTGGACACAATGGAAGACACCGACCTGCAAGCGCTGATGGCCAGACTCGAACTGCTGATTACCCGAGTCGAGCAACTAAAAAGTCAAAATGCACTCTTACTTGCTCAGGAAAAGACCTGGCGCGAGGAACGCGCGCACCTCATTGAAAAAAACGAAATCGCCCGGCGTAAGGTCGAATCGATGATTTCGCGCCTCAAGGCCCTGGAGCAAGACTCATGAGTTCAAGCAATAGCGTTACCGTGCAGATCCTCGACAAAGAGTATTCGATCATCTGTCCCCAGGAAGAGCGCAGCAATCTGATCAGCGCCGCCCGCTACCTGGACGGCAAGATGCGCGAGATTCGCAGCAGCGGCAAAGTCATCGGCGCCGACCGCATCGCCGTGATGGCCGCGCTGAACATCACCCACGATCTCTTGCACAAAGAAGAGCGTCCGGACATCCAGGCCAGCGGTTCGACCCGTGAACAGGTGCGTGACTTGCTCGATCGTGTCGATCTGGTGCTGGCCGACGATCCGGACATCAGCAAGGGCTGATTCACCAGGCCGCTTGAGTTATACTCGCCGCACTCCCTGGGGTGCTTGCCAGTTGACGATGTCCCTGAGCCGATTTGCACTACCCTGGGGGTTGCACGTTGGGCTGGTGTGCATGTCCGCCAGACGGAAAGCCTTAAAGCCTACTGCATCCTCCACCTTGAACTCTCGGGTTCAAGGGCTAAGTCGACAGCGGCTCATCCGGGGAGCCTGATTCGAATCCGATGCCGGTGCATGCCGGCATCGGATTTTTTATGCGTACGTTTTCGTCCCACCCTGCCGAAGCCGAACCATGACCGAACCCGCGTTGCTGCCCCGCCCCCAACTGCGCCGCCTGCTGCGCAAGGCCCGCCGCTCTCTGACGCCGAGCCAGCAACGCCAGGCCGCCGAAGGCCTGTACAAGCAACTGGCACAAGACCCGCACTTTCGCCGGGCCAAACACATTTCCCTGTACCTGCCCTCCGACGGTGAGATCGACCCGCGCCTGTTGCTGCGCGCAGCCCAGCGGCGTGGCAAGAAAACCTACCTCCCGGTGCTCAGTGCCTGGCCGAGGACCAAAATGGTCTTTCAACAGATCCGCCCAGGCGAAAAACTCAAGCCCAACCGTTTTCGCATCCTTGAGCCGCGCGCCAATCTGGCCCGTCAGCGCAAGGTCTGGGCACTGGATCTGGTGTTGTTGCCACTGGTGGGATTCGACGATGTCGGCGGGCGCCTGGGCATGGGCGGCGGATTCTACGACCGCAGCCTGGCGTATCTGGCCCGACGCCAGAACTGGCGCAAGCCTACACTGCTGGGTCTGGCCCATGAATGTCAGAAAGTCGGACGTCTCGCGCAAGCGAGCTGGGATGTACCGTTGCAGGGAACGGTGACAGACAAGGCATGGTATTTCGCGGGATAGACGCCGCGCGGATCAGCGGCGTCGAAAAGGCAGTTTCAGCGTTTGAAGGCTGTCGACTGTTGTACTTGTTGCGCCACTTCAATCGGAGCATCGGCCTTGTTGGCCCACAGACTTTGCGCATAACCGGTGGTCACGACGCCCAGACCGAACAAAATAACCAAAGTCCACAGCAAATCCGGTTTGCGTTTCATCGATTGCCCCCCTCAAGGCACATCATCACGATGACAGCAGCGGTTTCCATTCGTAGGCCGTGCAGCAGCGTCAAGCTTTAAAGGCCGGCATTTTGCGACAACGTGAACCGCTGCGCAAATGCTGACGTCAACCGACCGTCGGTTTGTCATAAAATTGCCCGACAACCTGCCCAACGACCGCTTGAGGAGCACACACCATGGCCTACTGGCTGATGAAATCCGAGCCCGACGAGCTCTCGATCAAGGGTTTGGAAAAGCTCGGTAAAGCGCGCTGGGACGGGGTTCGCAACTATCAGGCACGTAATTTCTTGCGGGCCATGGCAGTAGGGGACGAATTCTTTTTCTACCACTCCAGCTGCCCGGAGCCGGGAATTGCCGGGATCGGCAAAATCATTCAGGCCGCGTACCCGGATCCCACCGCAATGGATCCGCAAAGCCATTATTTCGACCCGAAAGCCACGCCAGAGAAAAACGCCTGGAGCGCGATTGACGTCGCCCATGTGGAGACGTTCAGCCGGGTCTTGAAGCTGGATTATCTGAAACAGCAGACCGCACTGGCCGAAATGCCGCTGGTACAAAAGGGCTCGCGACTGTCGGTGATGCCAGTGACGGCCGAGCAGTGGGCGGCAGTACTCGGTTTGCGCTGAGAGACCTCGGCCCTTGCGGCTGACATGACTCAGCGCTGCTGCTTCGCCGACATTTGACCGACATCAAGCGATGCCATCGCTTAACCCGTCAGACTGAACGCCCAAGACGCAGGATGCCCTCATGTCAACGCATCGACGCTCCTCTCTGATATACGCCGGCGCCCTCATTCTGTTGTTGATGGCGGCCGGAGGCTTCGGCTACTGGAAGTCCATGAGCAACCGCCTTCCCGAGGGGCTCCACAGCGCAAACGGGCGACTTGAGGCAACGCAAGTGCAGATCGCCAGCAAGACCCCGGGACGTCTCGCCGAGGTCTTGGTCGACGAAGGCGACAAGGTCAGCAAAGGGCAACTGCTTGCGCGAATGGACACCCGAACCCTCGAGGCCCAGCGTAATCAGGCCGAAGCCGAGGTTATCCGCGCCCGCGAGAACCTCGCCGCCGCCCAGGCCAACGTGCAGTTACGCCTGAGCGAGCAACTGCTGGCCCAGCAAGAACTTGGCCGCTCGCAGTCGTTGTTCAAGCACGGTTTTGTCAGCGCGCAGGTCATCGATCAATTGCAATCAAGGATCGGCACCGCTAACGCTGCTGTGACTGCAGCCCGGGCGCAGGTCGCTGCAGTCAGCGCGGCCATCGGTGCAGCCCAGGCCCAGGTTGCGCAACTGGCCAGCGAGATCGATGACAGCCGTCTGCGCGCGCCGATCGACGGGCTGATCCAGTTGCGCATGGCCGAACCCGGCGAAGTGCTGGGTGCCGGCGGCCGAGTCCTGCTGCTGATCGATCCCGGCGACCAATACATGAATCTTTACTTGTCGGCTTCCGTCGCCGGGCGTCTGGCGGTCGGCGATGAAGCGCGGATCCTGCTCGACGCCCTGCCCGATCAGGCCTTGCCGGCGAAAGTCAGTTTCGTGGCGGCCAAATCACAATTCACACCCAAAGAGGTCGAAACCCGCGACGAGCGACAAAAACTGGTCTTTCGCGTCAAGCTGCGCCTGACCCGACCTGGCGACGTCCCCCAGGCCAAGCCCGGCATGCCCGGCGCGGGCTATGTGCGCACCGCGCCGATCGACTGGCCGGCCAATCTGCAATGAACAGCGTCGCGGTTCACGCGAACGCCATCACTCACCGCTATGGCGAGCGGCAAGCCCTGAATGGCATTGCGTTCGACCTGCCGACCGGTACCCGCTGCGGCTTGATCGGCCCCGACGGCGCAGGCAAATCCAGTCTGTTGGGGCTGATTGCGGGCGTGAAAACCCTTCAGCAAGGGCAACTGGAAGTGCTTGGCGGTCCGATCCAGGATCGCAGCCACCGCAACACGCTGTACGCGCGCATCGCTTTCATGCCGCAAGGATTGGGCGGCAACCTGTACCCGGAACTGTCGATCCGCGAGAACGTGCATTTTTTCGCCACCTTGTTCGGCCTCTCTGCAGACGAAAGCGCCCAGCGCCTGCACAACCTGTTGCTCGCGACCGATCTGCTGAGGTTCGCCGATCGACCAGCCGGCAAACTTTCCGGCGGCATGAAACAGAAACTCGGACTGTGTTGCGCACTGATCCACGAACCGGATCTGCTGATCCTCGACGAGCCGACCACCGGCGTCGATCCGCTTTCACGCCGCAAGTTCTGGGAGTTGATCGACGATGTTCGACGCCAACGACCGCAGCTGACCCTGCTGGTCGCCACGGCCTACATGGAGGAAGCAGAGCAGTTCGAGCATTGCCTGATGCTCGACGGCGGGCGGATGATCGCCACCGGTTTGAGCCGCGAACTGGCCGCTGTCACGCCCAGCGGCAAGCTGGATGACGCCTTCACTCATTTCCAGGGTGACAGCCGTCACACCACTCAACCACTGCAGATCCCGCCTCGCACTGGCAACGCCGATATTGCCATCGAAGCTCATGACCTGACGTTGCGTTTCGGCGACTTTACGGCCGTGGATCACGTCAGCTTCGCCATCGGGCGAGGCGAGATTTTCGGTTTCCTTGGCTCCAATGGCTGCGGCAAGACCACCACAATGAAAGTCCTGACCGGACTGATGCCTGCCAGCGAAGGTAGCGCAACGCTGCTGGGCAATCCGGTGGATGCGAAGGATCTGGCCACGCGCAAACGGGTCGGATTCATGTCTCAGAGCTTTTCGCTGTATGGCGAACTCAGCGTCCGGCAGAACCTTGAACTGCACGCGCGCCTGTTCGACTTGCCGAAAACCGAGAGCGCCCAGCGCATCGACGCGCTGATTCAACGCTTCGATCTGCACGGTGTCGCCAATCAATCGTCCGGGGCCTTGCCGCTGGGAATACGCCAGCGCCTGTCACTGGCGGTGGCGGTCTTGCACAGCCCGGAAGTGCTGATTCTGGATGAGCCGACCTCCGGAGTTGATCCCGCGGCGCGAGACGATTTCTGGCGCCTGTTGATCGAGCTGTCCCGTGATCAAGGCGTGACCATTTTCCTCTCCACCCATTTCATGAACGAAGCTCAGCGTTGCGACCGCATCTCGCTGATGCACGCGGGCAAAGTGCTGGCCTGTGACACGCCGACGGCACTGCAACAACAGTTTGGCGGCAAGTCCCTGGAGGCAGCGTTCGTGACCTGCCTTGAACAGGCTCAGGGCGACGCCGAAACCGCCCCGCCCCCCGAGCCGTCACCGCCCCCGAAAGCGCCGGCCGGTTCCGTCAAGGAACGGGTTTTCAGTTTCGGTCGTCTGACGGCAGTGGCTCGCCGCGAAGGCAAAGAGCTGGTCCGCGACAAAGTGCGCATGGCGTTTGCACTGCTGGGTGCGATTTTCATGATGGTGATTTTTGGCTTCGGGATTTCCCTGGATGTGGAGAACCTGGCCTTTGCCGTGTATGACCAGGATCAAACGCCACAAAGCCGCGCCTATCTGGAGGCCTTTCGCGGCTCCCGCTATTTCGCCGAACAGCCGCCCATCGAAGATCCACAGGCTCTGCACCGTCGGCTGCAACGTTCGGAAATCAAACTGGCGCTGGAGATCCCGCCCGGCTTCGGCCGCGACCTGTACGCCGGGCATCGGCCGGAGGTCGCGGCGTGGCTGGATGGCGGCATGCCCTTTCGCGCCGAGACCAGTCGCAACTACGTCGAGGCCGTTCATCTGGCCAATCTTGAGCAACTTGCCGAACAAAGCAGCCCGGCCTTGACCCTGTCAGCCCCGGCCACGCTGCAGACCCGCTTTCGCTATAACCAGGATGTGGTCAGCGTCAATGCCATCGGTCCCGGCGTGATGGCGCTGATTCTGGCCTTCATTCCGGCGATGCTGACGGCGCTCGGCATCGTGCGCGAGAAAGAGCTGGGCTCAATCACCAACTTCTACGCCACGCCCCTGACCCGCCTCGAATTCCTCCTGGGCAAACAAATGCCTTATCTGCTGGTCAGCCTGGTCAACCTCGCCGTGCTCACGGCCATGAATCGCTGGTTGTTCGGCGTGCCCTTCAAGGGCAGCCTGCCGACCCTTGCGTTCGGCGGGCTTTTGTATGTACTGGCCACCACCAGCATGGGCCTGCTGATTTCAGCGTTCACCCGAACACAGATTGCGGCGATCCTCGGCACCATGATCATCACCAGCCTGCCGACCATTCAGTTCTCGGGTCTGATCGTGCCGCGTTCTTCGCTGGAAGGGGCCGCCGCCGTGATGGGCGTGCTGTTTCCGGCCGGTCACTTCCTCGACATCGCCGTAGGAACGTTCACCAAAGCTCTGGACCTGCGCCAGCTCTGGCCACAATGCCTGGCGCTGGGCGGCTTTTTTATCGGGTTCACCGGTTTGAGCCTGATCATGCTGAAAAAGCAGGAGGCCTGATGCACAAGCTCGCACATATCCTGCGATTGGGCCTCAAGGAGCTGACGAGCCTGCGCCATGACAGCGTACTACTGCTGTTCCTGTTCTATGCCTTCACCGTGGCCATCTATATGCCAGCCGCCGGTTCGGTGATCGGTGTGCATAACGCCAGCGTGGCGATTGTCGACGAGGATCACAGCGCCCTTTCGCGCCAATTGGCCGAGGCGCTGCAACCTCCGGAATTCCAGACGCCGGTACCGCTGCCCTACGAGCAACTGGATGAAGTCATGGATAGCGGCCGATACACGTTCGTCATCAACATCCCCGCCAGTTTTCAGACAGACCTGCTCGCGGGTCGCCAGCCAGCCCTGCAGGTCAACGTCGACGCCACCGCCATGAGTCAGGCGTTCATGGGCGCCGGCTACATCAGCCGGATATTTCAACGTGAGTTATTGGCTTACTCAGGCCAGGGTGATGTGCAGACCGGGTCTGCGGTGCAACTGACGACTCGAGCCCTGTTCAATACCAATCTTGAGGGCGGTTGGTTTCTGGCCGTGATTCAGATCGTCAACAACATCACTATTCTGGCGATTGTTCTGACCGGCACCGCGCTCCTGCGCGAGCGCGAACACGGCACACTGGATCATTTGCTGGTGCTGCCGCTGACCGCACTGGAAATCATGCTGGCGAAAGTCTGGAGCAATCTGCTGGTGGTGGTGCTATGCACCTGGCTGTCCCTGGAAGTGATTGTCAAAGGTGCGTTGGGCGTACCTTTATCCGGCTCATTGAGCCTGTTCTTGCTGGTTACGGCCGTTTATCTGTTCGCCAGCACCGCGCTGGGCATATTTCTGGCAACGCTGGCGCGTTCGACACCGCAGTTCGGCCTGCTGGCCATCCCGGTGATTATCCCGATGTTGCTGTTGTCCGGCGGCAGTACACCGCTGGACAGCATGCCGCAGTGGTTGCAATGGGTCATGCAAGGGTCACCGTCCACCCACTTCGTCAGCCTCGGCACCGCGATCCTGTTCCGCGACGCCGGGCTGAGCGTGGTGTGGCCTGACTTGCTGGCGCTGGTCGTCATCGGTTTGCTGTTCTTTTTCATCGCCCTGGCACGGTTTCGCAAGAGCCTGGCGTCCTGAACAACCGAGACAACATTTACTGAATGATCAGGTTGTTGAACAACAGATCCTCGACCACCGGCTTGCCGGTCTCGTCATTCATCACTTGCTGGGTCTGCTTCAAGGCTTCCTGACGCAGTTTTTCCTTGCCTTCGATGCTGCCCATCGCTTCGGTGGTTTGCTGAGTGAACAGCGCCACCAGTTGATTGCGAATCAGCGGCTCGTTGGCCTTGACCAGTTTGGTCGCCTCTTCGCCGGTCACCCGCAGTGCCACGTCGGCCTTGTAGACCTTCAGCTTCGGCGTGCCATCCAGCCCGTAGTTGCCCACGAACGGCGGGCTCAGGGTGATGTAGTTGACCTTCGGCGCCTCGCCCTCTTTGGCTTCTTCGGCCAGCGCTGCCACAGGCAGAGACAGGGCCAGCAACAACATGATCCACGCTTTCACAATTCGCTCCTTATCCGGTTTGCGGCCTAGCATAACGACCCGCCGCGCAAGCACAAGCTTATGGCGGACTATCAGGGCCGGGCATGCTCGTTGACCCGTTGACTGCCACACCTACACTTATCGGCCATCACTCCCAAAGGAATAGCCCTGATGAAAGCCGTGCTGTGCAAAGCCTTCGGCCCTGCCGAATCGCTGGTGCTGGAAGACGTCGCCAGTCCTGTCGCCAAGAAGAACGAAATCCTGCTGGACGTGCACGCCGCCGGGGTCAACTTCCCGGACACGCTGATCATCGAGGGCAAGTACCAGTTCAAGCCGCCCTTCCCGTTCTCCCCGGGTGGGGAAGCCTCCGGCGTGGTCAGCCAAGTGGGTGAAAAGGTCAGTCACCTGAAGGTCGGCGACCGGGTCATGGCCCTGACGGGCTGGGGCAGCTTTGCCGAGCAGGTCGCAGTGCCGGGCTACAACGTGCTGCCGATCCCGCCGTCGATGGATTTCAACACTGCCGCCGCGTTCAGCATGACCTACGGCACGTCGATGCACGCCCTCAAACAGCGCGGCAACCTGCAACCGGGTGAAACCCTGCTGGTACTCGGTGCCTCCGGCGGCGTTGGCCTCGCCGCCGTGGAAATCGGCAAAGCCATGGGCGCCCGGGTGATTGCCGCCGCCAGCAGCGCGGAAAAACTCGCCGTCGCCAAGGCTGCCGGTGCCGACGAACTGATCAACTACAGCGAAACCAGCCTCAAGGACGAGATCAAACGCCTGACCGACGGCCAGGGCGCCGACGTGATCTACGACCCGGTCGGCGGCGACCTGTTCGACCAGGCTATCCGCGCCATCGCCTGGAACGGCCGCCTGCTGGTCGTCGGCTTCGCCAGCGGACGCATTCCCGAACTGCCGGTCAACCTCGCCCTGCTCAAGGGCGCGGCGGTACTCGGCGTGTTCTGGGGTTCCTTCGCCCAGCGCCAGCCGCAGGACAACGCCGCAAACTTCCAGCAACTGTTCGGCTGGTTTGCCGAGGGCAAGCTCAAGCCGCTGGTGTCGCAGGTCTACCCGCTGGGCAATGCCGCGCAGGCGATCAATGATCTCGGGCAGCGCAAGGCTGTGGGCAAGGTTGTCGTCAGCGTGCGCTAAACGGAAAAAGCTGTCTGGTCATGTACCTGACCAGACAGGCATGCACTGTTCTCATAAAACCTTGCGAATGTCTTCCGGCAGAAGGGTGACGTATTTAAGGCCTGGACTCTTTTGGCAGCGCGTCACAATGCTGGGAACACGCTTGTTCATTTTGGCGACCATGGCCAGGCGTTGCTCCATCGGGATCTGTCCCTGGAAAAACGTATTTGCCAGATAACCGCGCACATAATGAAACGGTGCAGCATCCACCCAGGCATGTCTTGGATAGTGCGCCAGCAAACTGTTGAACTCGCGGCATTTGAGATCCTTCAGCCACAGATTGACACCGTCGGGAGAGTCGAATCCGAACGTCATCGGGGCGATTATTTCCTGCTCTGGCGGGCGTTCTCCTTCAACAGTCCACGGTTTAAAGCGCCATTGCGCCAGCGCTTTTTTGACCGCATCGGACAGTTCGGCATGATCGCTTTTCAAAATGCCGACCTTACTCACCGCTCCGTCTGCACTAACGGTAAAGCTTACTTTGACGCCTCCGGTAAACCCGGCCCGTTGCAGCCCCGGAGGGTAGATTGGTTTCGGATGATGTTCCGGAATCAAAAATACCTCGGCCGCCCAGGTACTGCCCGCCACCAACAGCAAAACCAACAACGTACACCAGCGCATGATTCCTCCCCTCGCGACCCGAATGCCCGATCAGGCATCTGCGAAAAGGTTAAGGCGCGCCCCTCCAAAATAGAACGTCGCCGCTTCTGCGTTGCAAGCAGGAGATTTCCTCAAAACTTGCCCTACGTCTCGCTGAAACCCTGCAGGAAGCCGCCGAAGTAACCTTTCCCACAGCGCCCCTCACTTATATCTGAGCGACATGTTCATAAAGGAACGTGCGACTTCCAACATTTCCACTGTTTTGTCGATGGGAAGCGGTGCTATTTTCGGTAACGAAACTGTAACATTCGCATCCGCAGTCAAAACAAGAAATCTGGAGCTCTTGAATGTTTGCTTTCTTTCGTCCTGCCGCACATCAGGCTCCATTGCCTGAAGAAAAAATCGACAGCACCTACCGACGCCTGCGTTGGCAGATCTTCGCCGGCATCTTCTTTGGCTACGCGGGTTACTACCTGCTGCGCAAGAACTTCTCGCTGGCCATGCCGTACCTGATCGACGAAGGCTACAGCCGTGGCGATCTGGGCCTGGCGATGTCGGCGATCGCCATTGCGTATGGCTTGTCCAAGTTCCTCATGGGCCTGGTCTCCGACCGCTCCAACCCGCGCTACTTCCTGCCCTTCGGCCTGCTGGTATCGGCCGGGGTCATGTTCATTTTCGGTTTCGCGCCTTGGGCAACGTCCAGCGTGACCATGATGTTCATCCTGCTGTTCATCAACGGTTGGGCCCAGGGCATGGGCTGGCCGCCGAGCGGACGCACGATGGTGCACTGGTGGTCGCAGAAGGAACGTGGCGGCGTGGTGTCGGTGTGGAACGTGGCGCATAACGTCGGGGGCGGCCTGATCGGCCCGCTGTTCCTGGTCGGCATGGGCCTGTTCAACGACTGGCACGCAGCGTTCTACGTTCCGGCCGCTGTTGCTCTGGCGGTAGCGGTGTTCGCGTTCGTGACCATGCGCGACACCCCGCAATCGGTTGGCCTGCCGCCGATCGAGAAGTACAAGAACGACTATCCGGAAGGCTACGACGCCAGCCACGAAGACGAATTCAGCGCCAAGGAAATCTTCGTCAAATACGTGCTGCGCAACAAAATGCTCTGGTACATCGCCATGGCCAACGTCTTCGTTTACCTGCTGCGCTACGGCGTACTGGACTGGGCGCCGACCTACCTGAAGGAAGCCAAGGGTTTCACTGTAGATAAAACCTCGTGGGCCTATTTCTTCTACGAATGGGCGGGGATTCCAGGCACGCTGCTGTGCGGCTGGATGTCAGACAAGATCTTCCGTGGCAACCGTGGCCTGACCGGCATGGTGTTCATGGCGCTGGTGACCGTGGCGACCCTGGTTTACTGGCTGAACCCGGCCGGCAACCCGACCATCGACATGATCGCGCTGTTCTCCATCGGCTTCCTGATCTACGGCCCGGTGATGCTGATCGGCCTGCAGGCGCTGGAGCTGGCACCAAAGAAAGCCGCCGGTACTGCTGCGGGCTTCACCGGTCTGTTCGGGTATCTGGGTGGTTCGGTCGCGGCCAGTGCAGCGATGGGCTACACCGTGGACCATTTCGGCTGGGATGGCGGTTTCGTGTTGCTGGTGGGCGCTTGCCTGCTGTCGATGGCCTTCCTGGCCCCGACCCTGTGGCACAAGCAAGTCGCCAGTCAGACCCGCGAAGCAGTCGCCTGATCGGCCTTTGACCTGCAGCGCTTGAGCCGCGCCTCCAGATTCCGGTCTGGCATGGCGTGGCTGCGCAGGGCGTGAGCGGTCTGCTCGACATAATCGCGAGTCGTGCCGTAACGCCCGCAAGCGCTTTCGAACACCTGGCTCAGCACATGATCCGGCAAGTTGCCGGCATAGCTGGGCAGGTGTCGCTCCAATACGAATCCCAAGGCCTGAACCTGGCTGCCATCTTCGAGTCGGCAGTTGAGCCAGTGTGGGCGATAGGACGGGAACGGCATCTCGCGCTTCCACAACGCATACAGCGCGCTGTCCAGGTTGTCTTCCGGCAACCGGTAGGCGAAGCCGCTGCACGAACCGCCCCGGTCCAGACCAAAGACCAGACCCGGCATTTCCGGCGTGCCGCGATGCTCGTGGGACCACAGGTACAAGCCACGATGGTATCCATGCACTCGACCGCGCACACGCTCGACGGCGGTGCATTCCGGCCGCCAGATCAGCGATCCGTAGGCGAACAGCCACACCGGCCCGCCCTTGTGGCGCGCCATGGTCGATTGCATGGAAGCGAGAAGTTGTTCGTGCGTCAGCTGCGGCCCGAGATCGAGCCGCGGAGGGTAAGCCAGGTTCAGAAAAGCGTTTTCAATGGCGCTCATGGCGAATAGCGTTCAGCTCCCCGCGGGTGAAGAATTACTTAATAGAACGCACCGCTGTAACAATAAGGCACATATGTTTTAAAGCAATTGGAGTGCCATGGCACAGTTCTTAATTTATTGCCTGATTGATATATAACCTACCGGCATTTATGCAATTACATAAATACCGATCGGCTATATAGAGAGTTATAAAGAATTCAGGAACGGGGCGCGTAAGCGAACACATCCGCACGCATCTGATGGGCATCCATCCCCGCTTCCACCAGCGCATCCAGCGTGCCGTAGACCATGGCCGGCGAGCCGCTGGCGTAGACGTGCAGCGGTTTCAGATCGGGAAAATCCTCACACACCGCCTCATGCAACATGCCGCAGCGCCCTTCCCAACCGCATTGATCACTGACGACCTTGTGCAGGAACAGGTTGGGCAACTTCAGCCATTCGTCCCAATGTTCGATTTCGTAGAAGTCTTCCGGGCGACGCACGCCCCAGTACAAGTGCACCGGCTGTTTGAAGCCGTTGGCCCGGCAATGTTCGATCAGGCTGTGGATCTGACCCATGCCGGTGCCGGCGGCGATCAGCACCAGCGGCCCGTCCGGCAATTCCGCCAGATGGGTGTCGCCGAACGGCAGTTCGACCCGCACCATCGGGTTGCGCCTGAGCTGATCGATCAGGTTCAGCGCACTGGATTCGCGCGCCAGCACATGGATTTCCAGATCGCGCCCGCCGTGGGGCGCCGAGGCCATGGAGAACGCCGACTTCTCGCCGTTCTCGCGCTCGATCATCAGGTACTGACCGGCGTGATAGCGCGGCGGCTTGCCGGCCGGTGCCCGCAGGCGCACACGAAAGGTATCGCCACCGACGTCCCGGCATTCGATGACCTGACACGACACACTGCGCACGGGCAGTTCTCCCAGCGCGAGCACGCCATCCCACAGCACGATGCAGTCTTCCAGCGGCTCCGCTATGCAAGTGTAGAACTCACCGTGGTCGTGCACCTTGCCGGCCTGTTCGACCCGGCCTTCCACCAGCAGCGCCGCACACACATGGCAATTGCCGTTGCGGCAGCTCTGCGGGCATTCATAGCCCAGGCGCCGCGCACCATCGAGAATCCGCTCTCCGGGCCGTATCTCGAGCACCGCTCCGGAGGGCTGCAGGGTTACACGCATCAATCTATTCCTAACTGATTCCAGATGGCATCGATCCGTTGGGTGACGGCATCATCCTTGACGATGACGCGGCCCCACTCGCGAGTGGTTTCGCCCGGCCACTTGTGGGTGGCATCCAGGCCCATCTTCGAGCCGAGCCCCGACACTGGCGAGGCAAAGTCGAGGTAGTCGATCGGCGTGTTGTCGATCATCACCGTGTCGCGCTTGGGGTCCATGCGCGTGGTGATGGCCCAGATCACGTCGTTCCAGTCACGCGCGTTGATGTCGTCGTCGGTGACGATAACGAACTTGGTGTACATGAACTGTCGCAAAAACGACCAGACACCCAGCATCACGCGCTTGGCATGGCCCGGATACGCCTTCTTCATCGTCACCACGGCCATGCGGTACGAGCAGCCTTCCGGCGGCAGGTAGAAGTCGGTGATCTCCGGGAACTGCTTCTGCAGGATCGGCACGAACACTTCGTTCAACGCCACGCCGAGAATCGCCGGCTCATCCGGCGGACGGCCGGTGTAGGTGCTGTGGTAGATCGGGTTGATCCGGTGGGTGATGCGCTCGACGGTGAACACCGGGAAGCTGTCGACTTCGTTGTAGTAACCGGTGTGGTCGCCGTACGGGCCTTCATCGGCCATTTCGCCCGGATGGATCACGCCTTCGAGGATGATTTCAGCGGTGGCCGGCACTTGCAGGTCGTTGCCACGGCACTTCACCAGTTCTGTGCGGCTGTCGCGCAGCAGACCGGCGAAGGCGTATTCGGAGAGGCTGTCCGGCACCGGGGTGACCGCGCCGAGAATGGTCGCAGGATCCGCACCGAGGGCCACGGACACCGGGAACGGCTGACCCGGATGCTTCTCGCACCACTCGCGGAAATCCAGCGCGCCACCCCGGTGGCTGAGCCAGCGCATGATGACCTTGTTACGGCCAATCACTTGCTGACGGTAGATGCCGAGGTTCTGCCGATCCTTGTTCGGGCCCTTGGTGACGGTCAGGCCCCAGGTAATCAGCGGTGCCACGTCGCCCGGCCAGCAAGTCTGCACCGGCAACATCGCCAGATCGACGTCGTCGCCTTCGATGACCACTTCCTGGCACGGCGCGTCTTTGACGACTTTCGGCGCCATCGCAATGATCTTGCGGAAGATCGGCAGCTTCGACCACGCATCCTTCAAGCCCTTCGGCGGCTCCGGCTCCTTGAGGAACGCCAGTAGCTTGCCGATTTCGCGCAGCTCGCTGACCGACTCGGCGCCCATGCCCATCGCGACCCGCTCGGGAGTGCCGAACAGGTTGCCGAGCACCGGAATGTCATGGCCGGTCGGTTTCTCGAACAGCAGCGCCGGGCCCTTGGCCCGCAGCGTGCGGTCGCACACCTCGGTCATCTCCAGCACCGGCGAGACGGGAATCTGGATGCGTTTCAACTCTCCGCGCTGCTCAAGCTGCTGCACGAAATCCCGAAGATCCTTGAATTTCATTGACGATGGCACCCTCAAAATAGGCGTACATCCTACCTGCTCTGACGGGCAAACAGCAGCCCGTCAGCATCAGGCCTCGCTCAATTGTGGCTCGTACCCAGCAGCAGAGGCGCAAACAGCGGGCTCAGCCGGGAGCTCCCCGCGTCCGAAAGATGATCCTCATCCTTGTACTGCGAATGACCGTTGACCTCGATGCTGCAGACGCCGTTGGCGCACATCAGCGGCGTTGGATCGATCACGTGCACACCCGGATCAGCGGCGCTCATTGAGTCGAACAGGCTGCTGAGGAAATGCTGGCGCGCCAGATGTTCCTCAAGCGGACGACCCAGCCCTTCGGCTGACCTTCCGATCCGCGCCAGGCTGGTCAAGCGGTTGACGATGCCTTTGCGTTGCAGCGGCACCTCCTTGAACAGCCAGACTTGCGCCCCCGTCGCTCTCAATGCGGCAACTCGCGCCTTCAGCGCTGCGGCCATGCGTTGCTCGGCCTGGACGGTATCGTCCTGCGAATTGAGCAGCACCTTCTTGTCGCCGTCTTCGCGACCATACACGTAAAGGCTCCAGTTGGACGCCAGCACCACATCCTTGATGCCGAGACTGCGCACGCGTTCCATGGTCCGTTCGTTGAAATCCTTGCAGCGCTGACGCGGGTCGTCGCTGAGAATCGGCGGGCACGCGCTCATGCTGTACAGCCAAACCGGACGCCCCTCGCGACGGGCATTATTCTCGATAGCCGGCAGCAAGGCGGCGGCGTGGCTATCGCCCCAGAACAATTGAGTGGCCGGAACATCCCCACTGCCACCCACCAGACAGGCCTTGTCCAGCTCTTTATCCTGAGTCACCAACATGCATTTCATCTGCCCCGCATGCCACTCACGGGACTGTGCATACTCCAGCGCTTTACCGGTCAGACGTTGAGGGACGCCACCGGCGGAACGGATCGCCGACCCCGTCGCCACAAGTGCAACGATGGCCGCCAGACTGCCTGCCAGCACTGCATTACGCGAGGCGAGCAAGCGTTTTTCGCGAAACGGCAGCTCGATATAGCGCAGACTCAGCCAGGCCAGACCCAGCGCCAAGGCTATCCAGCCGATTGCTTCAACAGGCTGAATGCCATCGATGGAAATCGCGTTGGCATAGACAAACACAGGCCAATGCCAAAGATAGAGCGAATACGAAAGCAAGCCGACCCAGACCAACGGCCGCAGACTCAAGAGCCGCCCGGTGAGGCTCGCACCTTGCGCGCCCGACCAGATCAACGCCGTCGTCCCCAGTACCGGCAACAAGGCTGCCCAACCCGGAAACACGGTGGACTTGTCAAAAGTGAACACCGCAACCAGTACTGCCACCAGACCGGCCAGCCCCACAGCCTGATACAACCAGGGACGCACCGCCTGTTTCGGCGCCGGCATGACCGCGAGCATCGCGCCGCAGAGCAACTCCCAGGCCCGGGTAGGCAGCGAGAAGAAGGTGAATTCCGGCTTGTGTTCGATGTTGGCGATGTTCAAGCCGAACGATACCAGCAACACGGCGAACAGCATCCAGCGCCAATGGCGGAAATAGCGGATCAGCACCGCCATCAACAGCGGAAAGAAGATGTAGTACTGTTCTTCTACCGCCAGCGACCAGGTGTGCAGCAGCGGCTTCAGATCCGAGGCTGGCTGAAAGTAGCCGTCCTCTCGCATGAACAGAATGTTGGAGATGAAAAGCGACTGATAGCGCACTGTTCGCCCGAGTTCGGCGAAGTCCTTGGCCGTCAGCAGCAACCAGCCCAATGCCAGCGTCACCAGCATGACCACACTCAGGGCAGGAATGATGCGGCGGGCACGGCGTGCCCAGAAATCAATGAAGCTGAAGCGCTGAGAGCTGATTTCGCGGAACAGGATCGTTGTGATCAGGAAGCCGGAAATGACGAAAAAAACGTCAACCCCGACAAAGCCGCCACTGAATGTACTGAATCCGAAATGAAACAGTACGACCGGAATAACCGCCAGAGCTCGTAATCCGTCGATATCACGGCGATTGCCAAACGTGTGCATGATCTTTCTCGTTCTGGATACAGAGTCCTTGGAAAGCGCGAAAGTTATCAGCCACGTACATTTCAATCCAGATACAAATAATCCGTTGCAAAAAAAAGCGCCCTTATAGGGCGCTTTATTCAAACAACAGCGAATTACTTGCGCTTCATCGACAGGAAGAATTCGTCGTTGGTCTTGGTCGTTTTCAGCTTGTCGACCAGGAACTCGATGGCCGCCACTTCGTCCATCGGGTGCAGCAGTTTGCGCAGGATCCACATACGCTGCAGCTCATCGTCGGCAGTCAGCAGCTCTTCGCGACGGGTACCGGACTTGTTGATGTTGATGGCCGGGAACACACGTTTCTCGGCGATACGACGGTCCAGTGGCAGCTCCATGTTGCCGGTGCCCTTGAACTCTTCGTAGATCACTTCATCCATCTTCGAGCCGGTTTCAACCAGCGCGGTGGCGATGATGGTCAGCGAGCCGCCTTCTTCGATGTTGCGCGCGGCGCCGAAGAAACGCTTCGGTTTCTCCAGGGCGTGGGCATCGACACCACCGGTCAGCACCTTGCCGGAGCTCGGAATCACGGTGTTGTAGGCACGGGCCAGACGGGTAATGGAGTCGAGCAGGATCACCACGTCCTTCTTGTGTTCGACCAGGCGCTTGGCCTTCTCGATCACCATTTCAGCCACTTGTACGTGACGGGTCGGCGGCTCGTCGAAGGTCGAGGCAACCACTTCGCCGCGCACGGTGCGCTGCATTTCGGTCACTTCTTCCGGACGTTCGTCGATCAACAGCACGATCAGGTGAACTTCAGGATTGTTACGGGCGATGTTCGCCGCGATGTTCTGCAGCATGATCGTTTTACCGGCCTTCGGCGGTGCAACGATCAGACCGCGCTGGCCTTTGCCGATCGGGGCGCACAGGTCGATCACGCGACCGGTCAGGTCTTCGGTGGAACCGTTGCCGGCTTCCATCTTCATGCGCACGTTCGGGAACAGCGGAGTCAGGTTCTCGAAGAGAATCTTGTTCTTCGCGTTCTCAGGACGATCGAAGTTGATCGTGTCGACCTTGAGCAGGGCGAAATACCGCTCGCCTTCCTTCGGAGGGCGGATCTTGCCAACGATGGTGTCACCGGTGCGCAAGTTGAAACGGCGGATCTGGCTCGGCGAGACGTAGATGTCGTCAGGGCCGGCGAGGTAGGAAGCGTCAGCGGAGCGCAGGAAGCCGAAGCCGTCCTGGAGAATCTCCAGCACGCCATCACCGGAGATTTCCTCACCGCTTTTAGCGTGCTTTTTCAGCAGGGAGAAAATCACGTCCTGCTTGCGCGAACGGGCCATATTTTCTATGCCCATCTGTTCGGCCAATTCGAGCAGTTCGGTAATCGGCTTTTGCTTGAGTTCAGTCAGATTCATATAGGAATGACGTAATCATTTATGGAGGGGGGAAATTAAGCTTTTGGCTTAATGAGGCCGCGCCGCGGAGAAGGCGACAGGATCGCGTACTTATTCGAAAAGGAGTGCGTCGGCGACGGCTAGCAGGGGGCAGTGGAGAAACCAGTGCGGGGCCGAATGTATCACCTGAGTTTCGGAGCGTCTAGCCCTGAATACGCAAAAAGCCCCGCAAATTGCGGGGCTTTTCAAGGACAGTCTTTACCGCAACGCTTAGATGTTGGCGTCGAGGAAAGCTTTCAGCTGAGACTTCGACAGCGCGCCGACCTTGGTCGCTTCCACGTTGCCGTTCTTGAACAGCATCAGGGTTGGAATACCACGCACGCCGTGCTTGGCAGGGGTTCCCTGGTTTTCGTCGATGTTCAGTTTGGCAATGGTCAGCTTGCCTTCGTATTCCTCTGCAATCTCGTCCAGAACCGGAGCGATCATTTTGCAAGGGCCGCACCATTCAGCCCAGTAGTCGACCAGGACAGCGCCTTCGGCCTTGAGTACGTCGGCTTCGAAGCTAGCGTCGCTAACGTGTTTGATCAGATCGCTGCTGCTCATGGAATTCTCCAGGTTGTAAGCAAAAAAACGTGGCCCATCATAGCCGCCCTTCCCTTGTTCAGGAAGCCGCAGATGATTGAGTCTTGCTATGGCACCCGATGAGTTTGGGTATAGCTCAAGTCACGCGCTGGCGGGGGCAATGAAGGAAATTCCGGTGCGCAGGGCCGCGTTGCGCACGTGTTCCTGCATGGCTTTCTGCGCGGCGGCAGAGGCCCGGCGAGCCAGGGCGCGGAGGATCTTGCGGTGTTCCTGCCAGGTTTCCATGGCCCGCTCGGCGCGGATGAACGGTAGTTTCTGGCTCTCCAGAAAGATGTCGGCACTGGCGGTAAGGATGCTCAGCATCGCCTGATTGCCGCTGGCCAGCAGGATCCGCCGGTGAAATTCGAAATCCAGTTTCGCCGCCGCCTCGAAGTCGCCGGCGCGCAGTTGCTCGCGCATGGCCGCGACGTTGTCTTCCAGTTCGTCCAGATCAAACGTGCTCAGCGTCACCGCCGCCAGACCGGCCGCAAACCCTTCCAGCGCATAGCGCAATTGAAAGATTTCCAGCGGCGAAGCCTGGGCTGCAAACGGCCACGCCGGCGCGCCCTCGCCGCGCGGCAATTCCACCGGCGCATGCACGAACACGCCTTTGCCCGGCTGGATGCTGACCACGCCCAGCGCACTCAAGGACGACAACGCCTCACGCAGCGACGCGCGACTGACACCCAACTGAACCGCCAGATCCCGTTGCGAGGGCAGCGCATCGCCGGGGCCGAAGCCCTGCTCGGTGATTAGTTTGCGGATCGCTTGCAGCGCCACTTCGGGTACGGCGCGGGAGATCGAGTTCATGGTTTTCCAGACGAACCAGGCCAAGGTGCGGCCAGTTGTAAAGCTATTCGAGGCATCAGGCAAGTCGTGCCCCAGCGGGGTTCGACAGGGCGCGTCGATGCGCTATCGCAGTGCGAAACCCGATCCGACTGTTCAGACCAGTAAGACCGAACAAACCCGCTAAACCCGTGGCTTTGCGGGGCCGAACCTCTGTCTTGGCACGGCCCATGCTCTGTCCGATCGCACATTTCACTTCCCGCCGATCCGGAGATTGTCCATGACGAAGCGTTACAGCGCCCTCCTCGCCGCCCTGTTTGCCGGTCTGATGCTGAGCCAGGCCCCCGCCCATGCCGACGGTCTGGATGACGTGGTCAAGCGCGGCACCTTGAAAGTCGCCGTGCCTCAGGACTTCCCGCCGTTCGGTTCGGTCGGCCCGGACATGAAGCCGCGCGGCCTCGATATCGACACTGCGAAACTGCTGGCCGAGCAGCTCAAGGTCAAACTCGAACTGACCCCGGTCAACAGCACCAACCGCATTCCATTCCTGACCACCGGCAAGGTTGACCTGGTGATTTCCAGCCTCGGCAAAAACCCCGAGCGCGAGAAGGTCATCGATTTTTCCCGCGCCTATGCGCCGTTCTACCTCGCCGTGTTCGGTCCGCCGGACGCAGCCGTCAACACTCTCGACGACCTGAAGGGCAAGACCATCAGCGTCACCCGTGGCGCCATCGAAGACATCGAGCTGACCAAGGTCGCTCCCGAAGGCGTGACCATCAAACGCTTCGAAGACAACAACTCGACCATCGCCGCCTACCTCGCAGGGCAAGTCGACCTGATCGCCAGCGGCAACGTGGTGATGGTCGCGATCAGCGAAAAGAACCCGAAACGCGTTCCCGCGCTGAAAGTGAAACTCAAGGATTCGCCGGTCTACGTCGGCGTGAACAAGAACGAGCCGGCGCTGCTGGGCAAGGTCAACGAGATCCTGGCCACTGCCAAGGCTGACGGCGCGCTGGAAAAGAATGCGCAGACCTGGCTCAAAGAGCCGCTGCCGGCCGACCTCTGACCGGCGCCGCGGGAGACTTTAATGGCCTATCAGTTCGATTTCTTGCCGGTGGTGGAAAACACCGACCTGCTGCTGCGCGGGGCGTTGTTTACCCTTGAGCTGACGGCCATCGGCGCGCTGCTCGGGGTTGGCGTGGGCATCGTCGGAGCGCTGGTGCGGGCGTGGAAGATCCGTCCGTTCTCGGCGATCTTCGGCGTGTACGTGGAGCTGATCCGTAACACGCCGTTTCTGGTGCAGCTGTTCTTCATTTTTTTTGGCCTGCCGTCCCTCGGCGTGCAGATTTCCGAGTGGCAGGCGGCGGTGCTGGCGATGGTGATCAACCTCGGTGCGTATTCGACCGAGATCATCCGCGCCGGCATCCAGGCAATTCCGCGCGGGCAGCTGGAAGCCGCGGCGGCATTGGCGATGAGCCGCTTCGAAGCGTTCCGTCACGTGGTGCTGCTGCCGGCGCTGGGCAAGGTCTGGCCGGCGCTGAGCAGCCAGATCATTATCGTCATGCTCGGTTCGGCGGTGTGTTCGCAGATTGCCACCGAGGAGTTGAGCTTCGCCGCCAACTTCATTCAGTCGCGCAACTTCCGCGCCTTTGAAACCTACGCCCTCACCACCCTCATTTATCTGTGCATGGCGCTGTTGATCCGTCAGTTACTGAATTGGCTCGGCCGGCGCTACCTGTCCAAAAGTAGCGCAAGGAGCAGCCAATGAGCGACTTCACGTTCTGGGACATCCTGCGCAACCTGCTCACCGGCCTGCAATGGACGCTGGCGTTGTCGCTGGTGGCGTTCATCGGCGGCGGGGTCGTCGGGTTGCTGATCCTGATCATGCGCATCTCGAAAAACCCGCTGCCCAGCAGCATCGCCCGCACCTGGATCGAACTGTTCCAGGGCACGCCGCTGTTGATGCAGCTGTTTCTGGTGTTCTTCGGCGTGGCACTGGCCGGGGTCGAGATTTCGCCGTGGATGGCGGCGGCGATTGCCCTGACGCTGTTCACCAGCGCCTATCTGGCGGAGATCTGGCGCGGCTGCGTCGAGGCGATTCCCAACGGTCAGTGGGAAGCGTCGTCGAGCCTGGCGCTCAATCCGCTGGAGCAACTGCGCTACGTGATCCTGCCGCAGGCGCTGCGCATCGCCGTGGCGCCGACCGTGGGCTTCTCGGTGCAAGTGGTCAAGGGCACCGCCGTGACCTCAATCATCGGCTTCACCGAACTGACCAAGACCGGCGGCATGCTCGCCAACGCCACCTTCGAACCGTTCATGGTCTACGGCCTCGTCGCCCTGGGCTACTTCCTGCTCTGCTACCCCTTGTCCCTCAGTGCGCGCTACCTGGAAAGGAGACTGCATGCCCCTGCTTAGAATTTCCGCTCTGCATAAATACTACGGCGATCACCATGTGCTCAAAGGCATCGACCTGAGCGTCGAGGAAGGCCAGGTGGTGGCGATCATCGGTCGCAGCGGCTCGGGCAAATCCACCCTGCTGCGCACCCTCAATGGCCTGGAATCGATCAACGACGGCGTGATCGAAGTCGACGGCGAATACCTCGACGCTGCCCGCGCCGACCTGCGCAGTCTGCGGCAGAAAGTCGGCATGGTGTTTCAGCAGTTCAACCTGTTCCCGCACCTGACGGTGGGCGAAAACGTGATGCTCGCGCCGCAAGTGGTGCAGAAAGTGCCCAAGGCCAAGGCGCAAGAACTCGCGCGGCGGATGCTGGAACGTGTGGGTCTGGGCGAGAAGTTCGATGCCTTCCCGGAGCGTCTCTCCGGCGGCCAGCAACAGCGCGTGGCGATTGCCCGGGCGCTGGCGATGTCGCCGAAGGTGCTGCTGTGCGACGAGATCACCTCGGCGCTGGACCCGGAGCTGGTCAACGAAGTGCTCAACGTGGTCCGCCAGCTCGCCAAGGAAGGCATGACGCTGATCATGGTCACCCACGAAATGCGCTTCGCCCGGGAGGTCGGGGACAAACTGGTGTTCATGCATCAGGGCAAGGTGCACGAGGTGGGCGATCCGAAAGTGCTGTTTGCCGATCCGCAGACGCCGGAACTGGCGAATTTCATTGGCACTGTGGAAGCAACTGCCTGAAACGGCCTGCTACCCGATCATTCCCACGCTTTGCGTGGGAATGCAGCCCGGGACGCTCCGCGTCCCAAAAGCGGACGCAGAGCGTCCATTGAGGCATTCCCACGCAGAGCGTGGGAACGATCAGCGTCATTGACCGCGCAGCGGTCACTGACTTTATGCGCTGAATCAAGGGTTTGAACCCTGCGCGTTGGCGGCAGCGTTTGATCGTGGCACGATGGCGGGGTTATCGACCGAGACCCCCTGACCATGCCCCAATCCCAAGCCAAGAATCTGTCCCTGATCGCCGCGATCGACCTGGGCTCCAACAGCTTCCATATGGTCGTGGCCAAGGCCCAGAACGGTGAAATCCGCATTCTCGAGCGGCTCGGAGAAAAGGTTCAACTGGCCGCCGGCATCAACGATGAGCGTCAGCTCAACGAAGAGTCCATGCAGCGCGGGCTCGACTGCCTCAAGCGCTTTGCCCAACTGATCAACGGCATGCCCCTGGGCGCCGTGCGGATCGTTGGCACCAACGCCCTGCGTGAGGCGCGCAACCGTGGCGAATTCATCCGCCGCGCCGAAGAAATCCTCGGCCATCCGGTGGAAGTCATCTCCGGTCGTGAAGAGGCGCGCCTGATCTACCTGGGCGTGTCCCACACCCTCGCCGACACACCGGGCAAGCGTCTGGTCGCCGACATCGGCGGCGGCAGCACCGAATTCATCATTGGCCAGCGTTTCGAACCGCTGCTGCGCGAAAGCCTGCAAATGGGCTGCGTGAGCTTCACCCAGCGCTATTTCAAGGACGGCAAGATCACCCCGGCCCGCTACGCCCAGGCGTACACGGCGGCGCGCCTGGAAATCATGAGCATCGAACACGCCCTGCACCGCCTGACCTGGGATGAGGCCATCGGCTCCTCGGGCACCATCCGCGCCATCGGCCTGGCGCTGAAGGCCGGCGGCCATGGCACCGGCGAAGTGAACGCCGAAGGCCTGGCGTGGCTCAAGCGTCGCCTGTTCAAGCTTGGCGATGTCGACAAGATCGATTTCGAAGGCATCAAGCCTGACCGCCGCGCGATCTTCCCGGCGGGCCTGGCGATTCTTGAGGCGATCTTCGATGCTCTTGAACTGCAACGCATGGATCACTGCGAAGGCGCACTGCGTGAAGGCGTGCTGTACGACCTGCTGGGCCGCCATCACCACGAAGACGTGCGCGAACGCACCCTGACCTCGCTGATGGAGCGCTACCACGTCGACCTGGAACAGGCCGCGCGGGTCGAGCGCAAAGCCCTGCACGCCTTCGATCAAGTGGCCGTGGATTGGGAGCTGGACGACGGCATCTGGCGCGAACTGCTGGGCTGGGCGGCGAAAGTGCACGAAGTCGGGCTCGACATCGCTCACTATCACTACCACAAGCACGGTGCCTACCTGATCGAGCACTCGGACCTCGCCGGCTTCTCCCGCGAAGACCAGCAAATGCTCGCCCTGCTGGTGCGCGGCCACCGCCGCAACATCCCCAAGGACAAGTTCGCCGAGTTCGGCGACGACGGCGACAAGCTGATCCGTCTGTGCGTGCTATTGCGTTTCGCCATCCTGTTCCACCACATTCGTGGCACCCAGGCGATGCCGCAGGTTGCGCTGCATGCCAACGGCAACCACCTCGACGTGGAATTCCCGGAAAACTGGCTGGATGAAAACCAGCTGACCCAGGCCGATTTCGGGCTTGAAGCCGAATGGCTGACGCGGGTGGGGATTGTTCTGACCGTTCACTGAGTGGCAAGTCAGGCGCAAAAAAGGCGATCCGGATGGATCGCCTTTTTTATTTCTTTGAAACCTGCGGTCAGCTGCTCACCGGCAGAATCGGGCTGCCCAACCGCTCCAGCAACGTCGCCTGCGCACTGCGCGGGTTCTGGTTGCCGGTCGGCGTGTTGCGGATGTAGCGGCCGTCCGATTGCAGACTCCAGCTGTGGGTGTTGTCGGTCAGGTACAGCTCCAGCTCTTTCTTGACCCGGGTCAGCAGCTTCTTGCCCTCAACCGGGAAGCAAGTCTCGACGCGCTTGTCGAGGTTGCGCTCCATCCAGTCGGCGCTGGAGAGGAACATCTGCTCCTCGCCACCGTTGAGGAAGTAGAACACCCGGGTGTGCTCCAGGAAGCGGCCGATGATCGAGCGCACGTGAATGTTGTGCGATACCCCGGCGATGCCCGGACGCAGGCAGCACATGCCGCGCACCACCAGATCGATGCGCACGCCGGACTGGCTGGCCTTGTACAGCGCGCGGATGATCTTCGGATCGGTCAGCGAGTTGAACTTGGCGATGATGTGCGCCGGTTTGCCGTCGAGCGCAAATTGCGTCTCGCGGGTAATCATGTCGAGCATGCCCTTCTTCAGGGTGAACGGCGCATGCAGCAGCTTCTTCATGCGCAGCGTCTTGCCCATGCCGATCAACTGGCTGAACAGCTTGCCGACGTCTTCGCACAAGGCATCGTCCGAGGTCAGCAGGCTGTAGTCGGTGTACAGACGGGCGTTGCCGGCGTGATAGTTACCGGTGCCGAGGTGCGCGTAACGCACGATCTCGCCGGCCTCGCGACGCAGGATCAGCATCATCTTGGCGTGGGTCTTGAAGCCGACCACGCCGTAGATCACCACCGCACCGGCCGCTTGCAGACGGCTGGCCAGTTGCAGGTTGGATTCTTCGTCGAAACGCGCCCGCAGCTCGATGACCGCCGTCACTTCCTTGCCGTTACGCGCGGCGTCCACCAGCGCATCGACGATTTCCGAGTTGGCGCCGGAACGGTACAGGGTCTGGCGCACCGCCAGAACATGCGGATCCTTGGCAGCCTGGCGCAGCAGGTCGACCACCGGGGTGAACGATTCGAACGGGTGCAGCAGCAGGATGTCCTGCTTGCTGATCACGCTGAAAATGTTCTCGCTGTTTTGCAGCAGTTTCGGGATCTGCGGCGTGAACGGCGTGTATTGCAGTTCCGGATGGCTGTCCAGCCCGGTGATGCTGAACAGACGCGTCAGGTTCACCGGACCGTTGACCTGGTACAGCTCGGTCTCGCTCAGGTTGAACTGCTTGAGCAGGTAGTCCGACAGGTGTTTCGGGCAAGTGTCGGCGACCTCCAGGCGCACGGCGTCACCGTAACGACGGGAGAACAACTCGCCACGCAGGGCGCGGGCCAGGTCTTCGACGTCTTCGGAATCGAGCGCAAGGTCGGCGTTTCGAGTCAGACGGAACTGGTAGCAGCCTTTTACCTTCATGCCCTGGAACAGGTCATCGGCGTGAGCGTGGATCATCGACGACAGGAACACATAGTTGTCACCAGGGCCGCCGACTTCTTCCGGCACCTTGATGATCCGCGGCAGCAGGCGCGGCGCCGGGATGATCGCCAGACCGGAATCGCGCCCGAAGGCGTCGATACCTTCGAGCTCGACGATAAAGTTCAGGCTCTTGTTCACCAGCAACGGGAACGGGTGCGTCGGGTCGAGACCGATCGGGGTGATGATCGGCGCGATCTCGTCGCGGAAATAGCGGCGGACCCAGGTCTTGAGCTTGGTTGTCCAGTTGCGCCGACGGATGAAGCGCACCTGATGCTTTTCCAGCTCGGGCAACAGAATGTCGTTGAGAATCGCGTACTGGCGGTCCACGTGACCGTGCACCAGCTCGCTGATGCGGGCCAGGGCCTGATGCGGTTGCAGGCCGTCAGCGCCGGCCTGTTCACGGGCGAAGGTAATCTGTTTCTTGAGGCCGGCGACGCGGATCTCGAAGAATTCGTCGAGGTTGCTGGAGAAGATCAGCAGGAACTTCAGCCGCTCCAGCAACGGGTAGGACTCGTCCAGCGCCTGTTCCAGCACGCGGATGTTGAACTGCAGTTGCGACAATTCACGGTGGATGTACAGGCTGCTGTCATCCAGGCCGGGAATCGCGATCGCCGGTGCCGCCGCGGCAGGCTCGGTTGCCGGCGCGGGTGGCGCAGGCTCCAGTTCCGGCGGGGTTTCGGTAATCTGCTCGACCACGGGTTGAGCTTCTTTTACGGCAACTTCAGTGAGTCCTTCGGTATTCATCGAATGTTCCTGGGAGGGCTATTTCTGCTCTCGTAACAATTGAGCGGCACGGACAGCAAAGTAAGTGAGGATGCCATCAGCGCCGGCACGTTTAAAGGCGGTCAGGGATTCGAGGATCACGCCTTCACTCAACCAGCCATTCTGGATCGCCGCCATGTGCATGGCGTATTCACCGCTGACCTGATAGACGAAGGTCGGCACTTTGAAGGCATCTTTTACCCGGAACAAAATGTCCAGGTACGGCATGCCGGGCTTGACCATGACCATGTCCGCGCCTTCAGACAAATCCGCGCCCACTTCGTGCAGCGCTTCGTCGCTGTTGGCCGGGTCCATCTGATAGGAGGCCTTGTTCGCCTTGCCCAGGTTCGCGGCCGAACCTACCGCATCGCGGAACGGGCCGTAATAGGCGCTGGCGTACTTGGCCGAGTAGGCCATGATCCGCACATTGACGTGACCGGCCAGCTCCAGCGCTTCGCGGATTGCCTGGATGCGGCCGTCCATCATGTCCGACGGGGCAACCACCTGGGCGCCTGCAGCGGCATGAGACAAGGCTTGCTTGACCAGCGCATCGACAGTGATGTCGTTCTGCACATAGCCTTCTTCATCGAGAATGCCGTCCTGACCGTGAGTGGTGAACGGGTCGAGGGCAACGTCGGTAATCACGCCCAGCTCGGGGAATCGGTCACGCAGGGCGCGGGTAGCGCGCTGGGCGATACCTTGCGGATTCCAGGCTTCGGCGGCGTCGAGGGATTTGAGCTCCGGCGGGGTGACCGGGAACAGCGCCAGCGCCGGAATCCCCAGTTCGACCCATTTGGCGGCCTCTTCCAGCAGCAGGTCGATGGTCAGGCGCTCGACACCGGGCATCGAGGCCACGGCTTCGCGGCGGTTTTCACCGTCGAGCACGAACACCGGCAGGATCAGGTCATCGACCGTCAACACGTTCTCACGCACCAGTCGCCGGGAAAAATCGTCACGGCGATTGCGACGCAGACGGGTGGCAGGGAACAGACGGTTGGCTGGGGTAAAGCTCACGGCAGACTCCTGAGCCCGCGCAAACCGGCGAGCGTGACAGTTATAGATGGCCATTATGACGGTCGTATGACAGTTATGTGCACCCCTGCGACAGGTAGTCGCTTTCCATTGTCCGTGTAGGAAATGTTCACGTCGAGACACATTTCGACACTTTCCTGAATGTGTCCGAAGGGTTAGGCTGCGCGTTCATTTCGCCAGCACCCAGACAATGCTCCAACAATTTCTGCATGACTTCGGCTACTTTGCCCTGTTTCTCGGGACGTTTTTCGAAGGCGAAACCATCCTGGTGCTCGCGGGCTTCCTCGCGTTCCGTGAATACATGGACATCAAACTGGTGGTGGTCGTGGCGTTCTTCGGCAGCTATGCCGGGGATCAGCTGTGGTACTTCCTGGGCCGCAAACACGGACGCAAATTGCTGGCGCGCAAACCGCGCTGGCAGATGATGGGCGACCGCGCGCTGGAACACATCCGCAAGCACCCGGACATCTGGGTCCTGAGCTTTCGCTTCGTATACGGCCTGCGCACGGTGATGCCAGTAGCGATCGGCCTGTCGGGCTATCCGCCGGGACGTTATCTGCTGCTCAACGGTATCGGCGCCGCGATCTGGGCAACCGCCCTGGCCGCTGCCGCCTACCACTTCGGCGCTGTGCTCGAAGGCATGCTCGGCAGCATCAAGAAGTATGAGTTGTGGGTACTGGGCGCACTGCTGGTGCTCGGCCTGGGCCTGTGGCTGCGCCGCCGGTTCAAGAATGCCCGGCTGGCGAAAAAGGTCTACGAGGAAGAACAGGCCGAGCAACTGGCCAAGGCCGAACAGCACAAAGCCGACATGGCCAAGGCTGCCGACCCTAAGACGCCAGCCGAGTAAGTCGCTGGCGGCAGCAATACAGCCCGATGCCGCTGAGCAGGCTGTAACTGAGCAGGCCGACCCATATCCCCGGGCTGGCCGGCCACAGCCCGACCAGCGGCGCCAGCCACACCAGCGGCAGGTTCGATGCCAGCCGCAGCGCTTCCAGCCTTCCCGCCCACGGGCGATTCTCCAGGGCCACGCCCAACACGAACAGACCGAACGCCACCGCGCTCCAGCCAAGCAGCAATGCAGCGGTGGACAGACTGTGTTCCAGATTCATCAGGTAACTGCCCAGCGCCACGTACACGCCGAACTGCAACCCCACGTACCACTGCCGACGGCTGTCCAGCGCCACCTCGAATTTGCGGAACTGACGCAGGTCCGGCTTGCTCATCGGGTACTTCGCCGCGACGTCCGCCGGACGCCAGCCGGTGCGCATGAACCAGATCCTAATTTTGTCCCACGTGCGCTCGGCCCGACGCGCGTCCTCCCACAGCTGCGCGTAGAACTGCAGGTTGGCCCACAACGGATTCCAGCTCGCCAACGGCGTGGTCACGCCAAAAATCACCGGTTCATTGTCGTCCTCTTCCTGGAACGAGCCGAACAGACGGTCCCAAATAATGAACACCCCGCCGTAGTTGCGATCCATGTAGAGAGCGTTCTGTGCATGGTGGGCCCGATGATTGGACGGCGTGACGAAGCACCACTCGAACCAGCCGAGCTTGGGAATATGCCGGGTGTGGACCCAGAACTGATACAGCAGATTCAGCGCCGCAACACTGACGAACACCAGCAGCGGCACACCGAGTACCGCCATCGGCAGGTAGAAAATCCAGCTCAGCAGAAACCCGGTGCTGGTCTGGCGCAAGGCGGTAGAAAGGTTGTAGTCCTCGCTCTGGTGATGCACCGAATGCGCGGCCCAGAGGATGTTGCGTTCATGGCCCATGCGATGCAGCCAGTAATAGCAGAAGTCATAGAGAACAAAGGCCAACACCCACACCCAGACGCTGTCCGCAGGCAACCTGACCAGCGCCAGATGCTCAAGGGCAAACGCATAGGTCACCAGGCCAACACCCTTGGTCAGCAGGCCGGTGGTGGTCGACAACACGCCGGTGCTGATGCTGTTCACCGCATCGGCCAGGCGATAGTTGCTCACCCCGCGCCAGCGGTCGGCGATGAGTTCGGCCGCCATCAATACGAAGAAAAACGGCACCGCATACAGAATGAAGTTCATGACGTGCCCTGGTCGAAATCTGTAGCACAGATCCTAGGTGTAGCCGCGGCTGCACCCTATGGCAACGAGCGACAAATTAGTGGACATTTAACGCCATGAATCTGGAGAGAAACCCATGAGCAAAAAAGTTGCAGTGATCTTGTCCGGTTGCGGCGTGTACGACGGCGCCGAGATCCAAGAGAGCGTCATCACCCTGCTGCGCCTCGACCAGCGCGGCGCTCAGGTGCAGTGCTTCGCCCCGAACATCGCGCAATTGCATGTGATCAACCACCTGACCGGTGAAGAAATGCCCGAGTCGCGCAACGTGCTGGTGGAATCGGCACGCATCGCCCGGGGCAACGTCAAGGACCTGGGCGAGGCCGATGTCGAGGACTTCGATGCGCTGATCGTGCCCGGCGGTTTTGGTGCAGCGAAGAACCTGTCGAACTTCGCCAGCGAAGGCGCCGGCTGCACCGTACAGCCGGAAGTGCTGGCGCTGGCCGAAGCCTTTGCCGAAGCGGGCAAGCCTGTCGGCCTGATCTGCATCTCGCCCGCGCTGGCCGCGAAAATCTATGGCCCGGGCGTGACCTGCACCATCGGCAACGATGCCGACACGGCCGCCGCCATGAACAAGATGGGCGCCACCCACGAAGACTGCGCGGTGACCGACATCATCGAAGACAAGGCGCGCAAACTGGTGACGACCCCGGCGTACATGCTGGCGCAGACGATCAGCGAGGCGGCTTCGGGGATCAACAAGCTGGTGGATCGGGTGCTTGAGCTGACCCACGAAAACGACGCCTGACCGGCGATAGCGATCGTTCCCACGCTCCGCGTGGGAATGCAGCCTTGGACGCTCCGCGTCTGCATTGCATCGGCGGTGAGGCTGGGACGCGGAGCGTCCCGAGAGGCATTACCACGCAGAGCGTGGGAACGATCAATGTTCAGGTTTTGCGGGTGAGCCTGGTGAGGATCCGATCCAGCGCGTTGGCAAACGCCTGCTTCTCCCGGTCACCGAACGGTGCCGGGCCGCCGCTGACCTGGCCCTGTTCACGCAAGTCGGTGAACAGGTTGCGCGTCGCCAGCCGCTCAGCCATGTTCTGCGCGTCGAACTCCTTGCCTCGCGGGTCCAGCGCCGCCACACCCTTCTTCACCAGCCGGTCGGCCAGCGGGATGTCGCTGCAGATCACCAGTTCGCCCGGCACCGCGTGTTCCACCAGATAATCATCCGCCGCATCCGGGCCACTCGGCACCACGATCAGCTTGACGATCGCCAGCGCCGGTTTGCTCTGCGGCTGCCCCGCCACCAGCACCACCTCGAAGCGGCGCTTGAGGGCAAACTTCACCACCAGCTCTTTAGCCATCTTCGGGCAGGCGTCGGCATCGATCCATACGCGCATCATCTCAGGCCGCCACCCGGCGCTTTTCCGCCACCCGGCTGCGACCGTAGAGCACGATGATCGCCGCAATCGCCACGGCCTGCGCCGTCAGCGAATAGGCATCGGCGTGAATCCCCAGCCAGTCGAAATCGAAGAACGCCACCGGCCGGGTGCCGAAGATCCCGGCTTCCTGCAACGCCTTCACGCCGTGGCCGGCGAATACCACCGACAACGCGCAGAGCAGCGCCGCGTTGATGCTGAAGAACAGCGTCAGTGGCAGTTTTGCCGAACCGCGCAGGATCACCCATGCCAGACCGAACAGCAGCACCAGCGCCGTCGCGCCGCCGGCGAGTACCGCGTTATGCCCGGCGGGACCGGCCTGCAACCACAGGGTTTCGTAGAACAGGATCACTTCGAACAGCTCGCGGTACACCGAGAAGAACGCCAGGATCGCGAAGCCGAAACGCCCGCCGCCACCGACCAGGCTCTGTTTGATGTAATCCTGCCAGGCCGCCGCGTGGCGACGGTCGTGCATCCACACGCCAAGCCACAACACCATGACACTGGCGAACAGCGCCGTGGCGCCTTCGAGCAGTTCACGCTGGGAGCCGCTGACATCGATCACGTACGCCGCCAGCGCCCAGGTGCCAAGGCCCGCCAGCAGCGCCAGACCCCAGCCGATGTTGACGCTGCGCACCGCCGATTGCTGGCCGGTGTTGCGCAGGAACGCGAGGATCGCCGCCAGCACCAGAATCGCTTCCAGACCTTCGCGCAGCAGAATCAGCAGGCCGGAAATGTAGCTCAGCGACCAGCTCAGACCGTCGCTGCCCAGCAGACCGGCAGATTCCTTGAGTTTGGCCTTGGCCGCGTCCAGACGCTGCTCGGCCTGCGCCACCGGCAAACCGTCCTGCAGCGATTGCCGATAGGCCATCAGGGATTTTTCGGTGTCTTTACGCACGTTGGCATCGACGTTGTCCAGCGAGCTTTCGACCAGTTCGAAGCCTTCCAGATACGCCGCCACCGACAGGTCATAGGCTTGATCGTGCTCACCGGCACGGTACGCCGCCAGGCTGTTGTCCAGCGTCGCGGCGGTGTAGTCGAGCAACTGCGCCGGGCCGCGCTTGACTTGTGGCGGCTGCGCCCGTTGCACGCGGAAGATCGCAGCGGCTTCAGCGCCCTCGGCAGCCTGCACTTCGGCCGGAGTCTGACGGGCAAGGTCGGCGATGTTGTAGGTCTTGTCGGATTTGGCCGTGGCCGGATCGGCGCTGAACTGTGCGATATAGGTCGCCAGGTCCCAGCGCTGACGATCATCCAGTTGATCGGCGAAGGCTGGCATGTCAGTGCCTTCGACGCCCTGACCGAGGGTGCTGTAGATCGCATACAGACTCAGGTGATCCATCCGCGCGGCGTCGCGCAGATTGGCCGGCGCCGGCGTCATGCCAAGGCCCGCCGGGCCGTCACCGGCACCCGTGTCGCCGTGGCACACCGAGCAGTTTTGCGCGTAGAGCGGCGCGCCACGGATCGGATCAGGCGTGATGATCGGGGCCTGGCTGACTTCATAAGCCACCGCCAGTTTCGCCCCCAGTTGCCGGGCCTGACGGGCCACGTCCGCGCCGTCCTGTTTCGCCGTGATGGCGGCGTGCAAGGCAGTGACACCCTGTTCCAGCGCCGCCTTCTCAGGTTTGGCCGGCAGGCCGGCGATCAGCCCTTGCAGCACTTGGGTGAATTCCAGCTGCTCGCGGTATTCACCGTCGTCGATGACCTTGCCAGCCTGCACCGTCGGCGGGTAATCGGCGCTGATGTAATCGAGCAGGTGCAGCGCTTGCGGTGCGCCTTCCACGGTGTCGGCCAGCAGATTGAAGCTGCTCAGCGCGCACAACGGGAACACCAGCCAGGCCAGGAATCGGGACGCGGCAGTCATGAATGAGTCTCAAGTGGAAATGCGAAGTTACATATTGTTCACGTCGAGGGAGCCTGACTCAAGCTTTCTCTCCAATCGCCGGCACTTGGCCATCGCCCGCCCATATAATCCGACACCTCCCGCCTTACTGTTCAAGGAAGAGCTGCACTCCATGCGCCAATGCCTGCTGTTCCCGATGTTAATCGGCACGCTCCTGCTACTTAGCGGATGCGCCGCTTACCGCAATTACGACCTGGAAATGCAGCAAACCAACGACCGGCTGATGCTCGGCGACTATCAGGGCGCACTGGATGTGCTGGAGTGGCACAACCCCTGGGAAGACAAGGACCTGCTCTACTACTTCGAGAAGGGTTCGATTCTCAGCTTCGCCAACGCACGCCCGCAGAGCCAGAAAGCCTGGCGCAGCGCCGACCGGATGGTGTTCCAGCGCGAAGAAGCCGTGCCTTCCGCCCCCATGAAGCTGCTCAACCGGTTTGCCTATGAAATGGGCACCATGCTGGTCAACGACAAGCTCAGTCGCTACGAAGGCTATGACTACGAAAAAGTCATGCTGACCACACAGATGGCCCTCAACCAATTGGGTGAAAGTGATTTCGACGGCGCCCGGGCAGATATCAAGAAGACCCACGAACGTGAAGCACTGATCGCCCGCCAGCGGGAGCGCCAGTATGAAGAGCTCGAGGAACAGGCCAAAGCTCAAGGCATCGTCGTGCAATACAAGGATCTGCAGGGCTATCCCGTCACCACCCTGGATGCGCCGGCGGTGATTGAACTGAAGAACGGCTACCAGAGTGCTTTCAGCCATTACCTGGCCGGGTTCACCTATGAAGCGCTGGGTGAACGGGATCTGGCCGCACCGGGTTATCGCCAAGCGATCGAGTTGCGCCCGAACACGCCCTTCCTCGAACAGGCGCTGCGCAATCTCGACAAACCGCCGGCCAAGGATGATGAAAGCGATGTTCTGATCGTCGTCCAGAGCGGTCTGGCGCCGGCCCGCAGCTCGGTAACAGTGCCGATCCCGGTGCGGCTCAATGAAAATCTGGTCATTACCGCGCCGATCTCGTTTCCCATTCTGGTGCCGGACACCGTCACACCGGCGTTCGACCACATCCTGGTGGATGGCCGCAAGCGGCGGCTGACCATGATCAACAGCGTTACCGACATGGCATTCCGTACGTTGCGCGACGACATGCCGGCGATCATTTCCCGGGCGATGTTTCGCGCCAACATGGCCGCCATTTCCCAGGCGCAGGAAAACGAGCGCAATCCGGCCAAGGCCTCGCTGGTCGTCACCGAGCACGATCCCTTTGAGGAGGCCGATACCCGAACGTGGCGCACGCTCCCCGACAAGACACTGGTGGCACGCATTCGACTGAAGAAAGGCGATCATCGATTCAATGCGCCCAATGCGCCCGGAGCGTCATCGGTCATCCTGCGCATCGACCGCGATCACCAGTTGGTCAACCTGCGAGTTCTGAGAGATGTCGCCAACGTAATCGGCAATGCCAGATTGCCGGACAAGTAATGGCACCTAACTAACCGGTGCAATTAAAAAGCTATTACATAGCCAGCATCGCCCGCTTATAATGCCGCGCCCCCGCTATCGCGATGCGGCATTAAAGCTCCTCTTTTTATGAGGAATTGGCAGGAGGCCAATGCCACTGTCGATCGGTCCCAGCAGCCCGACCCGCACCCGAGGCTGTCGCTACTCATGGAAGAAGTACCCCATGGCATTCCGCGCTCCCACTCTGATCGCGCTCAGCGCCGTCACCCTGCTGTCCGGCTGTTCGGCGTTTCGCAACTACGATTCCGAACTGGCCCAGACCAACCAGCAACTGGCTACCGGCAACGTCGACGCCGCCCTGACCCTGCTGGAAAAGAACAACACCGGCCCGGACAAGGACCTGCTCTATTACTTCGAAAAGGGTGAACTGCTGCGCGCCAAGGGCGATCTGTCCGGCAGCCAGAATGCCTGGACCAGCGCCGACCAGGTGGTGGGCAAGTGGGAAGACTCGGTCAAGCTCGACACCGACAAGTACCTGGCCCAGTTCGGCAGCTTCCTGGTCAACGACAAGGTGCGCCGCTACGAAGGCTACGACTACGAAAAAGTCATGCTGACCACGCAGATGGCCCTGAACCTGCTGGCGGTCAATGATTTCGACGGCGCCCGTACCGCAATCAAGAAGACGCACGAACGTGAAGCGGTGATCGCCGACCTGCGCGACAAGGAATACCTCAAGAGCGAAGAGGAAGCCGAAAAAGAAGGCATCAAGACCGAATACAAGGACTTGCAGGGCTATCCGGTCGCCAGCCTCGACGCGCCGGAAGTGGTCGGCCTGAAAAACAGCTACCAGAGTGCGTTCAGCCACTACCTGGCCGGTTTCGTCTATGAAGCCCTGGGCGAGAAAGACCTGGCTGCGCCGGGCTATCGCAAGGCTGCCGAGCTGCGCCCGAACACCCCGCTGCTGGAGCAGGCGCTGGTCAACCTCGACAAGCCGGTCAAGAGCGACGACAGCGACATCCTGATCGTGGTGCAAAGCGGTCTGGCGCCGGCCCGCGATTCGATCCGCGTGCCGTTGCCGCTGCCAATCTCCAACAACGTAGTGATCACCCCGCTGTCGTTCCCGATCATCAAACCTGACACCTCCACCGCGACCTTCGCGCAGATCGGCGTCGATGGCCAGCAGGTCGACCTGACCGCACTGAACAGCACCACCGCCATGTCCCGCCGCGCGCTGCGCGATGACATGCCGGGGATCATCCTGCGCACCACCGTGCGCGCGATCACCAAAGGTGTGGCGCAGAAGAAGATCAACGAAACCAACCCGCTGGCCGGTCTGGCGGTCGGTATTTCTTCAGCTGTGCTCGAAGGTGCCGATACCCGTACGTGGCGCACCCTGCCGGACACCACACAAGTGGTCCGTCTGCGCCTGAAAAAGGGTGAGCACCAGGTTACTCTGCCGAGCGCCGTCGGGGGCTCTCAGGTCAAGGTGACCGTCGATCAGCGTTACCAGGTGATCACCCTGCGCGCCGTCGGCAATCAGGTGTTCGCCGCCGGCCTCGCCGCCCACGTCACCCCGAGCGCTGGCGCCACCGCCGTGGCCAGCCTCAAACAACCTTAAGAACGGAGTCTTTGCATGCGCCTCAAACTCATCGCCGTCGCCGCCTTCGCCCTTCTGGCGAGCGGCTGCGCCACCCCGCCACCGCCGGAGCCGGGCAGCGCCGCGAGCAAGGTCGTGGCCATGGGCCCGCAGAAACACATCGTGGTCGGCGCGATGCGCGTGGCCCGCGAAAACGGTTTCATGACCGTCAACGTGCAGTTGAGCAACACCCTCAACAGCAACAAGACGTTCTACTACCGCTTCGCCTGGCTCGGGCCGGAAGGGTTCCCGATCGCCGAAGAAGAAGTCTGGAAGAGCCAGATGATGTACGGCGCCCAGACCAGCTTCATCCAGGGCATTGCCCCGACGCCGAAAGCCGTGGACTTCCGTCTGGAACTCAAGACGCCTTAAGCCCGACACCCTATTTCCGATTCAGAGATCATTCCCATGTTTGCACGCTTTTCCTTCATCGCCGTCCTCGCCCTGCTGGCCTCCGGTTGCGCCAACACTTCGCCGACCCTGGGCAGCAAGAACATCAGCTACGGCGACACCAAGGCCGTTGAAACCGTGACCAACGAGTTCGGCTCCACCGACCTGCAGATGATCGCCGAATCGATGACCCGTTCGCTGGCCCAGTCAGGCATCCTGCAGGGTCGCCCTGTGGTGCAGGTCTACGACGTGAAGAACAAGACCAGCGAATACATCGACACCCGCGAAATCACCACCAGCATCAAGACCCAGCTGATGAAGTCCGGCACCGCCCGCTTCGCCAGCGACAACAATGCGATGCAGAGCCAGGTCGACCAGCTCAAGCTGCAAAATCAGAGCGGCCTGTACAAGAAGAGCACCGTGGCCAAGACTGGCAACATGATCGCCGCCAAATACCGTCTTGAAGGTTCGATCAGTTCGATCGTCAAGCGCAGCAGCGACTACAAAGACGTCTTCTACAAATTCAGCCTGCAACTGATCGACGTTGAAAGCGGTCTGGCCGAGTGGATGGACGAAAAAGAGATCCGCAAAACCACGGAGCGTTAATCGATGCGCGCATGGATTGGCATGATGGCCCTGGCTTGCGCGTTCAGCGTGCAGGCGGCCCCGAAAGTCGCGGTGACGGATCTGGCGTACCAGGAACGTGTGGAGCAATACATCCACATCGTTTCGGCACAGAACAATTACCGCGAAGGTTATTACAGCGCCAGTGGGTCTTCGAGCTACAACGAGCTCGAAGCCACCACCAGCTACATCGAACAGACCGAACTGCGTAAATTCACCGGTGACATCAAGGGTGAAATCCTGCGTACCGGCATGTTCCAGCTGGTGCAGGGCACGCCGTACACCGCGTCCTCCAAAGGTGACGTCTACGACGTGATCAAGCGGATCAAGGCCGGCAACTTCAAGGGTGCCGATTACGTGCTGTTCGGCACTGTATCGGACATCGACTTCACCCAGGACGTGAACGAGCTGGCGAACACCGACAGCTACTCCGCCGTGCTGGGCCTGACGCTGGTGGCTGACTTCAGCCTGATCAACACCAAGACCTACGAAATCACCTCGGCCTTCACGGCGATGGGTGAAGCGCAGGACACCAAACTGGTGAACCACCGCGACATCAAGATCTCGCTCAACCGCCCGCGGGTGGTGCGTGACGTGTCGAAGGCGCTGGGCGAAGACGTGGCCGGGCAACTGAGCATGCAGCTCGGCGGTGGCGGTTACGAGCAGCCGCGTGAGCCGCAGCAACGTAACAATCTGCCGCGTGATACGGCGCCAGTGATTCTGCGCTGATTAACAGTCGGAAACGAAAAAGGCGACCTGCAAAGGTCGCCTTTTTTGTGCCTGTACGCTTTACGCAGCAGCTTTGCGCAACGTCGCCATGAACGCCGCGGCGCCAATGAACAGCCCGGCAAACGTGCGGTTCATGCGTCTCTGCTGAGTCGGTGTGCGCAACAGGCGCAGCACCTTCGAAGCCAGACCGGTGTAGCCGGCCATGACGATCAGGTCGACCGCAATCATGGTCACGCCGATCACCACGTACTGGATCAACAGCGGCGCATGCGGATTGATGAACTGCGGCAGCACCGCCAGCATGAACACCAGGGCCTTGGGGTTGCTGATGTTCACCAGAAAGCCACGGAACACCAGGGCCAGCGGTTTGCCGATCGGCCGGACCGCCGCGTCGTCACTCATGTCCATCGGCAGTGCGCGCCACTGCTTGATCGCGAGATAAACCAGGTAGGCGACACCGAACCATTTGATCGCGTGGAATGCGGTGGCCGAAGCGGTGAGAATCGCGCCGACACCGGCGCCGACGATGGCGATCTGCACAGCCAGGCCGATCTGCAGGCCCAGGGCATTCCAGTAGCCGCGCCAGAAACCGTATTGCAGGCCGCTGGACATCGACGCAATGGCGCCGGCACCCGGAGAAAGGCTGATCACCCAGCAGGCGGCAAAAAACGCCAGCCATGTTTGAAGCTCCATCGCACACCTCGACTTCGGACTCGTGACAATCCTCAAAGCTAATGCGGATTTGGCTGGATGACTACCGATTTTTTGCAGGATGTTGCGGCCGCCGACCAACGCGGCCGGCGCGCGATCACTTTTCGAAACCGCTGGAAGGGAACACATCCGTGCCGCGCCAGCGTCGCACCGAACGCTGGAAGAACAGGCTGTTGGGCACTTGCACCATGGCGCTGCCGGTGCCGAGTTCTTCGGCTTCGATCAAGGTGGTGTAGAGCAGATTGATCGCTACCACCCGACCTTTGACGCCGGGCTTGTCGGTGGTGTCCACCAGTTCGACAACGTCGCCGAGACGAAACGGACCGACGGTGAAGATCAGAATTGCGCAGAGCAGGTTCGACAGCACGCTCCACATCGCGAAAAAGGCCACCGCCGCCACCGCGACGAAGCCCGACAACGCAGTCCAGAGCACCGTGGCCGAGACTCCAAGGCGTTCCAGCACGAAGATCAGCGCACTGCCCATGATCAGCCAGCGCAGACCGCCGCGCAGCGGCATCAGCAGCTGCGGCGGGAACGGATACTTCTCGCCCAGGCGGGTCAGGAATCGGGCGACGACACGCTGGGCGAAGTAGCCGGCCAGCAGGATCAGCAGAATCTGCACGCCGAGCCAGATCGGCTCGACCCACATGGCCGGCAATGGAAGTTTGAAGGCTTCCATCAGGACAACGCCTCCAGCTCCGCCTGCATGCTTTCCAGCGTTTCCAGGGCTTGCATCCACGCTTCTTCAAGTTCGCCTTCGCGGACTTTCAGCTTGGCCTGCTCGGCCAGCAGATCACGCAATTCGCTCTTGCGCGCCGGCTCGTAGATGTCGCTGTCGCCAAGGCTGGCATCGACCTTCGCCAGCTTCTCGTGCAGCTTGCCGAGCTCGGCTTCGAGTTTGTCAGCCTCGCGCTTGTGCGGCGCCAGTTGCTGACGCAACGCAGCGGCGGCCTGCCGCTGGGCCTTCTTGTCAGTCTTGTCCGGATTGACCGGCGTGTTGCTGACCGGGGCGTTGCGCTGGCGGTATTCGACCAGCCAACGAGCGTAATCCTCAAGATCGCCGTCGAACTCTTCGACCTCGCCGTCCGCGACCAGGAAGAAGTTGTCGGTGGTGCTCTTGAGCAGATGCCGATCGTGGGAAACCACCAGCACCGCACCACTGAACTCCTGCAACGCCATGGTCAGCGCCAGGCGCATTTCCAGATCCAGGTGGTTGGTCGGTTCGTCGAGCAGCAACAGGTTCGGCCGCTCCCAGGCGATCAGCGCCAGGGCCAAACGGGCCTTTTCGCCACCGGAGAAATTCAGCACCGGCTCGTCGATCCGCGCACCGCGGAAGTCGAAACCACCGAGGAAGTCGCGCAGGGTCTGCTCGCGCTCGGTTGGCGCCAGACGCTGCAAGTGCAGCAACGGGCTGGCCTTGGCATCCAGAGAGTCGAGCTGATGCTGGGCGAAGTAGCCGACCACAGTGTTCTCACCGCGAGTCAGGCGCCCGGCCAGTGGTTCGAGTTCACCGGCGAGGTTTTTGATCAGCGTGGACTTGCCTGCACCGTTGGGGCCGAGCAAGCCGATTCGCGCGCCGGGGGTCAGTTGCAGCTTGACCTTCTCCAGCACGGTTTTCTCGCCATAACCCAGGCGCGCATCAGACAGGTCGATCAGCGGGCTGGAGATCTTGGTCGACTCGCGAAACACGAAGTCGAACGGCGAATCGACGTGGGCCGCCGACAGCTCTTCCATGCGTTCCAGCGCCTTGATCCGGCTCTGAGCCTGACGGGCCTTGGTGGCCTGGGCCTTGAAGCGGGCGATGTAGCTTTCCATGTGCGCACGTTGCGCCTGCTGCTTCTCGTAGGCCTGTTGTTGCTGGGCCAGACGTTCGGCACGGGCGCGCTCGAACGCGGTGTAGCCGCCACGGTAGAGCGTCAGCTTGCGCTGATCGACGTGGGCCACATGATCGACCACTTCATCGAGGAAATCCCGGTCGTGGGAAATCAGCAGCAAGGTGCCGGGGTAACTTTTCAGCCACTCTTCGAGCCAGATGATGGCGTCGAGATCCAAGTGGTTGGTCGGTTCGTCGAGCAGCAGCAGGTCTGATGGGCACATCAAAGCCTGCGCAAGGTTCAGACGCATCCGCCAGCCACCGGAGAAATCTCCTACCTGACGATCCATCTGCTCGTTGGTGAAACCGAGCCCGGCGAGCAACTTGCGCGCTCGCGCATCGGCGGTGTAACCATTGGCGCTGTCGAGTTCGGCGTGCAGGCGCGCCAGCGCGGTGCCGTCGTGGGCCTCTTCGGCTGCCGCGAGCTCGCGCTGCACTTGGCGCAGACGCAGGTCACCGTCGAGCACATAGTCGACCGCCAGGCGTTCGAGCGTATCGACCTCCTGGCGCATGTGGGCGATACGCCAGTCGGCCGGCAGCAGACAGTCGCCCGAGTCCGGGTGCAACTCACCGCGGAGCAAGGCGAACAGGCTGGATTTGCCGGCGCCGTTGGCACCGATGAGGCCGGCTTTCTGGCCGGCGTGCAGGGTCAGCTCGGCGTCTTCTAGCAGACGTTGCGGGCCACGCTGTAAAGTCAGGTTCTGAAGTCGGATCATAATGGCGGCGGAGTCTACCAGCTTCCCCCGCAACTGGCGCGAGTAGCACGATGTCCTCTGACCTGTGGAGCTTTGCCCTTGCCGTCTACGCCCGTCCTGGCGTGGAGGATGCCTGCCTGCGCCTGCAATCGGCGGGAGCCAACGTGTGCCTGATGCTATGCGGCTTATGGCTGGAACAACGCGATGTGACCTGTGACGAGGTGCGCGCCCGGCAGCTTGTGGAACTGACAGAGCCCTGGGACCGGGAAGTGGTCCAGCCGTTACGCGCATTGCGCACGCAGTGGAAAACCCTGGCCGACACCGATCCGGTGCTCAAGGGCATGCGCGAGCAGATCAAGGGACTGGAGCTGGAGGCGGAGCGTGCACTGCTGTCGCGACTTGAAGGCGCCGCGCAAGGCTGGAAGCGTGACTCCAAGGAATCGAGTGACTGGCTGAACGTGCTGGCCGGCCCGGCGGCCAACCTGAACCGCGACGCGCTGCAAGTGCTGCGCGTCGCGGCGACCGGCGCTTAGGAAGCGCTGGACGGATTGCTGGTGACGCTCGACACCGGCGCCGGGGATGGCGTGGTTGCGGTGGTCGAGGTAGTGGCGGCCGGTGCCGGTGCTGCAGTCGGAGCCGGGGTTGTCGGTGCGGCAGGTTTGGCAGCAGGCGCAGTGGCAGGTTTTGCTGCAGCTGGTTTTGCTGCTGGCTTGGCGGCAGCTGGCTTGGCAGCGGCAGGTTTTTTCACCGCAGGTTTTGCAGCAGGTTTCGCTGCTGGCTTGGCGGCCGGTTTGGCAGCGGTCGCTGGCTTGGCTGCGGTGGTTGCAGGCTTCGCGGCGGCAGCCGGTTTGGCGGCTGGTTTGGCAGCAGCTTTTGCCGCAGGTTTCGCCGCCGCTTTGGCAGCAGGTTTCGCCGCAGGTTTCGCCGCCGCTTTGGCAGCAGGTTTCGCCGCAGGTTTGGCAGCGGTTTTCGCCGCAGGCTTGGCAGCAGCAGTTTTGGCGGCTGGTTTGGCAGCGGCTTTAGCGGCTGGTTTTGCTGCCGGCTTTGCAGCCACTTTGGTGGCTGGCTTGGCAGCAGGTTTCGCAGCGGCAGTGCTTGCCGGAGCGGCCTTCGCAGCAGCGGTTTTCGCCGCAGGTTTGGCAGCTGGTTTTGCAGCAGCCGGCTTGGCAGCAGCTGGTTTGGAAGTCGCTGGTTTGGCTGCTGTGGTTTTGGCCGCAGGTTTAGCAGCGCTGGCGGCTGCAGGTTTCTTCGCGGCTGGTTTTGCAGCGGCTTTCACTGGCGCTTTTGCCGGGGCTTTGACCGGTGCTTTTGCAGCAGGTTTGGCAGCCGCTTTTTTCGCAGGCGCCGCTGCCGGTTTGGCCGAACGCAGGGACAACGCCTTGCCGACGGCCTCTTGAACACGACCGACACCCTGGGCCAGTTTCAGGCTTTCCTGGGCATCGCGCTTGAGTTGCAGAATGTAGCTGCGGGTATCGGACTGACGCTCCTTCAGGGCATCAAGCAGATCTTCGAGTTCCTTCACGGCAGCCTTGGCCTTGGTCTGCGCCTTGGCTTTACCGGCCGCTGCTGCGTCCTGCAATTTGGTGCGGGATTTGTGCAGCTTTTCTTGTGCCTTGCCGCGCTGCTTTTCCAGTTTGGCGAGCAGTTTTTCAGCATCAGCCAAGGCTTGGGAGCAAGCGTTTTCCAGATGCTCGAGCAAGCTGCCCGAGAGTTGTTGGAGTAAATGCAACGGAGTGTTTACAGGCTTCTTGGTGGCCGACATGGTTTACCTCCTGGCTGACGTGAGTGCGGCTCATACTAGACCTCTGCTGCTACCGCCGCTAGGGCATGTTGACAGTATCGAAAGCACTCGGTTGCAGGCTTGCGAAAAACTTCTGCGCATTGGCAAAAGCAGTTCACCGTTGCAGACGTTCGCGCTGGCATAATCCACCGCAATTCAGGACGGAGAGTGCCCATGTCGCGCTACCTTTTTTTATCCCTCTGCATGATTTTTTCCTTGGCGCAGGCCGACGAAAAAAACACTGCAAACGATGCCCACGATCTGGCTTACAGCCTGGGTGCCAGCCTCGGTGAACGGCTGCGCCAGGAAGTGCCGCAGCTACAGATCCAGGCGTTGATCGAAGGTCTGCAACAGGCCTATCAAGGCAAACCGCTGGCACTGAGCGAGGCACGCATCGAGCAGATCCTCGCCGATCACGAATCGCAGACAGCCGAGCAGGCAGCGATGCCTTCGACTGAAGCCGCGATGGAAAACGAGCGACGTTTTCTCACCGCCGAAAAAGCCAAACCGGGTGTGAAGGAGCTGGCCGACGGCATCCTGCTGACCGAGCTTTCGCCGGGGAACGGCACGAAGGCCGGCCCGGATGGAAAAGTGCAGGTGCTGTATATCGGCCGACTGCCGGATGGCACCGTGTTCGATCAAAACACACAACCACAGTGGTTCAATCTCGACAGCGTGATCGCCGGCTGGCGCACGGCGCTACAGAACATGCCCGTGGGCGCGAAGTGGCGTCTGGTGATTCCGTCGGATCAGGCTTATGGCGCTGACGGTGCCGGCGACCTGATCGCGCCGTTTACACCGTTGGTGTTCGAAGTGGAATTGCGCGGCGCGACCAGTTGATCGCCCAATAAAAAACGGTGCGCCTGGGGCGCACCGTTTCTGGTTCTTGCGAGGCCGGATTCAGGCCTGAACCGAATCCTCTTCCTTATGTGCGGTATGCAGCACTTCGATCAGGCAGTCTTCCAGTTCGAAGCGCTCGTGGAGCAGGCCGCCCAGCTCCTTGAATTTCTCAGCAACGCATTTGCCTTCATCGCAAAGGTCGTTGAATGCGAGCAGCTTTTCGGTGATGACATCGATCCGTGGGTAGATCGTCTCGGCCAGTTCCAGGCCGCGCTTGTCGTTGAAGGCCTTGGCCTCGCCCGTCAGCTGTTCGTAGATCTCGAAGTGGCCGGCCGAGACGTAATCGACCAGCACGCCGCAGAACTCCTGCAAGGGCTTTCGATCCTCGGACAGCGCCTGAGGCTTGGCGCCCAGCTTGTCATAGGCAGCGATCAACTCCTCACGCTCCTGCAGCCAGCGGTCGATCAGCAGATGAACTCCACCCCAGCGTTCCTGAGCATTCTGACAACTTTCGAGCATGGCGATCTCTCTTCCCTTGTGGGTCATGCTGCTCTACACCCGCGCCCCTTCTTGTGGCTAATGCTTTGAGAGGCGGCCAGGCAGAGCGTCATCGAGCAACACAATTCCAATGACACGTGCGGGCCAGATTATGCCCGCACGACTATGGCTTCAAGGTACGCAGGAGAGAAAGTTCATACAAGTGTTTAATCCCTGACCAGCGCCGGGTGCGACGGTTGGCCGCGCAGCGGTCGCTGCAATGCCATCCAGACCTGTCGCAGCAACTGATAAAAAGCCAGGATCGACATCCCCACAAAAAACAGCAGACTCCACTCCGGAATGCTCAGATCGAACAGCGTCCAGGACAATTCCGCGCAATCGGCGGTGTCGTTGAACATGCGCATCAGTGCGCACAACCACGGCAGGCTGCTGAACATCTCTTCCGGCCCGGGCCCGCAATGCGCCAGTCTTTGCAGGGAATCACTTTGCAACAGCACTTGCCGCCAGGCCGCCGTCATGCCGCCAAGACTGGTCAACAATGCCATCACCCAATACAGCGACAGACCGACACGTTGCGGCCCATGGATCGCAGCCATACCACAACAAAGGGTGAGGACACTCATGAACAGACGCTGGACCAGACACAGGCTGCAAGGCACCAGACCGACCGCGTATTCGAGGTAATAGGAAGCTCCCAGGGCCAGAATCCCCGCAGTGAAAGCCATAAAGAACAGGGAGCGTGAGCAGGCCAAAGACATGGCTTATCCGTAAAAATAAAGACAGGCAGTTACGGTAGAGGAAAGCGCCTCGGGCTTTCAAGGCAGGTCACTGGCGACACTTCATCAGAAGTGTAGGGAAATCCCGACAAGCACAGAAGGATTCGGTGCAGTCCACTGTAGGACTTTGCTCAGGAAGGGATTTACGGGTAACTATTCAGTCACCGGAAGAAAAAGGAGGAGCATCGCTCCTCCTTTCTGATCACGCTCGAACAGCTACGGGTAATGGCGCAGCCAGCAGGCGTTCATCCAGCATCCCGAGCCCTTCCTGGAACAGCAGATTGCTGCGCTCGGTGTCACCCAACCGGGCCAGCAGGCGAGCCAACTCGGCGCAGGCCTCCGGATTACGCTGCACTCGCAGGCTGCTTTCCAGATAATCCCGCGCCTTGCCCCACAGACTGGCTTGCAGGCACAAACGCCCCAACGTCAGCAGCAGGCTGGCGTCGCCCGGATGATCCTTGAGCCAGCCTTCAGCCGCCTGCAACTGACGCGCCGGATCACTGCCGCGCACCAGACCGTAAAGGCGCGCCAGATGGCTGTCGTACTTGCGCTTGAGCGCCGTGCGCAGCACTTCTTCCGCTTCGACCTGGGCGCCCAGTTGGCGCAACTGCTCGGCGTAGGCCAGCACCAGCGCCGGTTCCTGGCGCTGGGCAGAAGTCAGCTGCTGCCAGGCTCGGTTGAGCGACTGCAAACCGACTGCGCCATCCTCTTCACGCTGGGCCGCCAGGGACAGATTTTCTCCCCAGGCGCGACGCTCGAGCTCGGTCAGCTCAGCCGGTGGCAGGACTTTGTCCTTGCGCAGCTCCGGCAACAGCCGGATCACGGACGACCAGTCACCGCGCTGCTGATGCAGGCGCTGCAACTGACGCAAAGTCTGGACATTGTGCGGATGGCGCTCGTGCATCGCCTGCAAAGTGACCAGCGCGCCATCGGTATCGCCACGATCGGTCTGCAACTGCGCATGGCTGAGGGCGATCGCCAGCTCGGCCTGCGGCTGACGCTCGAGGGCGCGCTCCAGCAGGCGATCGCTTTCCTCGTAGTGGCCTTGCTCGTTGGCGGCGCGAGCGGCGCCCAGGTAATACAGCAACGGTTGACGCTCGGCTTCAGCGGCCCGGTAAAGGTGGCGCTGGGCACTGGCCCAGCGACCTTCGGCCAGGTCGAGCTGACCATGCTCGATCGCCACCTGTACACGGCGACTGCGGTTGCGTCGCGACCATGGATTGACCACGCCGCCGGAGGTCAGCACCAACTCGACCAGCGCCTTTATGCCCCAGACCAGCAGCCACAGCACCGCGACCACCGCCAGGGTTGCCCACAGGCTCGACTCATAACGAAAGCTTTTGTAGGCGACCAGCACGTAACCGGAATGCTCGGCAATCGCCAGGCCCAGCGCCGCCGTTGCCGCGATCACCAGAAACACGATCACATACAGGCGCTTCATGGTGTCGCCTCCTGAGCGGTGCTCGCGGCCGGTTTGGCGAAGGGTTTCACTGATTCCTCGGCGTTGACGTTACGGCGCTCCAGATACGCCTGCACCGCGCTCAACGTTCCGGCCAGATCCGGCGTGTTGACGGTAACCGGTTGCTTGCTCAGTTCCGCGACCTGCTCGAGCATGATTTTGCTCTGCGGGTTGTCCGGATTGAAGTTGCCGGTGAGGACGTCACGCGCTTCGGCCAGGGCCTGGGTGTACACCGGCGCCTGGCCGTTGAGCGCAGCCCATTGCGCCTGCTCGAGCGAAAGGCTCAGGGCCAGACGCACCTGACTCAGACTCTGGCCAGCAAGCAGCGGCCGGACGTTTTTGTCAGCGTTGAAATCGATGCGGATGTAACGCGAGATCTGATCCCACCACTGCGCCCAGCGACTGGCGCCGTCGCCGTCGGAAGTCAGGCCCAGCAGCGAATCGCCGCGATCCTTGTATTCCGGCGCCAGCTCGGTGAGACCGACGACCTGATCGCGCAAGGCGCCCAGGCGCAGAAACAGCCCGGTGCGATCCGGCTGTTCGGTACTGCGCAGCGCCACAAGGGTTTTCGCCACTTGCTCGCGGGCGGCGAACGAACCGGGATCATTCTGCTCACGCAGGATTTCGTCGGCACCCTGCACCAGTGCCTGAGCGCTGCTGATGTCCTGCAGGGCGGAAAGACGCAGACTGGCCAGACGCAGCAAGTGTTCGGCCTCGGCCAGACGCCAGTCCTTGCGGCTGGCGCCGAGGACGGTTTCCAGACGCTGATTGAGGCGCTGCTGATCGCCCTGAAGCTGGGTCACCAGACGCTGGCGATCGGCAAGTTCATCGGCGCCGGGCAATTGCCCGAGACGCTCGGTCAGTCGTTGCTCGTTGAGCTTCAGGGTCTGTGCCTGATCGTTCAACGCTTGAACCTGACTCAATTGATTTTGAGTGTTGGCCTGCAGGTGTCGCACCTGCCAGACACCCCAGCCACCCACCGCAACACCGGCGGCGCCGAGCAGCAGCGCGAGAATGGCCAATCCGTTGCCTCGGCGCGGTTCGGCGGCCGGTGGCGGTGCATCAACCGGTGCATCGATCACAGGTTGAACGTCATCTTTAGGCAAGGTTGTTTCGCTCACGTATCCATCCTTTGCATTAGAGAACGGGCACGGGATGCTCCCGTAACGCCGTCAGCAAAGCCGCGGCACTCGCGCCGCGACAATCCACAACTGTTCGGGCCCCGGCGGCACTGGCCTGCTCGGCAACCCTTGGGCTTGGAACAAACAACGGCAACTGCGCAAGCACAGGCCAGGTATCGCCGGCCAGTTGGCGCAGGTGCTCGAAACCCTGTCCACTGCTGACCACCAGCCCGTTCAGGCGTTCCGCTGCAATCCTGCGAGGCAGCTCCTGCGGCGCATAGTCCGGCAGGTCGCGACGGTACAACTCCAGATATTCGACACTAGCACCAAGCGCGCGCAGGCGCTCGGCCAGCAATTCGCGTCCGCCCTCCCCGCGCAGGATCAACACCTGCGAACCGTGTACGGCCACCGCCGCCAGAAGACGCGGCAATTGCAGCAAGGCTTCGCTGTCGTCGCCCGCGTCCGGGAAGCTCACATCCAGCCCCCGATCCCGAAGGATCGCGGCGGTCGCTGCACCCACGCTGAACCATGGCATCGTCGGAGTCGACAGACCCAGAGAATCGAGCAGATCCACCGCGATCCGCGCCGCCGGCTTACTGACCACGATCACGGCGCTATAACGCGGCAGTAGCGTGATCGTGTGGCGCATTGTGTCAGAGACCGGCAGTGGCGCAATTTCCAAAAGCGGCAGACAGCTGCTGAAAAACCCTTGTTCGGCCAGCACGGCGGCGAGCGCCGAACAGTCCTCCGCCGGGCGCGTCAGCAGCAGGCGCCAAGCGGTCACTCGTGACCTGCCTCGCCGTAGACTGCCTTGAGAATATCGTCGGCGCCCTGGCTGAGCAGGTCTTCGGCCACCTGCACGCCCAGCGTCTGGGCTGCGGCACGCGGCGCACGGGCCTGTGCGCTGAGCAGCTTGCCGCCGCTCGGTTCCCCCACCAGACCGCGCAGCCACAATTGATCGCCTTCGAGCACGGCGTAGCAGGCGATCGGCACCTGGCAGCCGCCATTCAGATGTTTGTTGAGGGCACGCTCGGCCGTGACACGGTCAGCGGTGTCGGCGTGATGCAGGGGTGCGAGCAGGGCATGGATTTCCGTGTCGGCACTGCGGCACTCGATACCGACGGCGCCCTGGCCACCGGCCGGCAGGCTGTCGTCGACGCTGATGGCCGAGGTGATGCGGTCTTCGAAACCAAGACGGATCAGACCAGCTGCCGCGAGGATGATCGCGTCGTACTCGCCGGCGTCAAGCTTGGCCAGACGGGTGTTGACGTTGCCGCGCAGGAAACGGATTTCCAGATCCGGACGACGGGTCAGCAACTGCGCCTGACGACGCAGGCTGGAGGTACCGACGATGCTGCCGGCAGGCAATACATCGAGGCTGGAATATGCATTGGAGACAAACGCGTCACGCGGATCTTCGCGCTCGCAGATGCAGAACAGACCGAGGCCTTCGGGGAAATCCATCGGCACGTCTTTCATCGAGTGCACGGCGATGTCGGCTTCGTTTTCCAGCAGCGCGGTTTCCAGTTCTTTAACGAAAAGGCCCTTGCCGCCGATTTTCGACAGGGGCGAATCAAGCAGCTTGTCGCCACGACTGACCATGGGCACCAGCGTCACCAGCAGGCCCGGGTGGGCTGCTTCCAGACGAGCTTTGACGTATTCGGCCTGCCAGAGGGCCAGAGCACTTTTGCGGGTGGCGATGCGGATTTCGCGAGAGGACATGGATCAATCCGTACTGAATAGATACGGCGGATAATAACAGCTCAGCCAAATCCACTTTGACCTGAATCAGAAACGGCGTGGCCTCCCTGGCCTGCAATGCCTGGTGAAAAGAACGAAGAACCGCCCGGAGCCTGCGGCCTAAAGCCCCTGCATCATTTTGCGCACGCCCGCCACATGCCGGCGGCTGACGATCAGCGCGTCACCGTTCAGACCCTTGAGGAACAACTGGAAGTGGCCCAGCGGTGTGCGTTGCAGTCGCTCGATGCGGTCGCGGGCGACCAGCGCGTTGCGGTGGATCCGCACGAAGCGCTCGCCGAATTCGTCTTCCAGTGCCTTGAGCGGCTCATCCAGAAGAACTTCGCCGGCTTCGTGGCGCAAGGTCACGTATTTGTGGTCGGCAATGAAATACACCACCTGATCCAGCGGGATCAGTTCGATGCCTTTACGGGTGCGGGCGCTGATGTGGCTGCGCGGGCCGTTACCGCTTTCGGCGGCAGGACGGGTCAGGGCCGAGAGCTGGGCCCGGTTGGGACGTTCAGCCCGTTTCAGGGCGTCATGCAGATGTTCGGTTCGCACGGGTTTCACCACATAGCCCACGGCGCTGGCCTGAAGGGCTTCCACGGCAAATTCATCGGGACCTGCGCAAAACACCACGGCTGGCGGGGTCTCGCGTTCGCACAGACGGGCAGCCACCTGCAGGCCATCGAGGCCCGGCATGCGAATATCGAGCAGCACGATATCCGGCTTGTGGCTGTCGATCAGCGCCAACGCCTCTTCGCCATTGGTGGCGCTAGGCTCCAGGACTGTGTAGCCCTCGAGCTCGCTCACCATTCGGGCGAGGCGCTCGCGGGCCAGTGGTTCGTCATCAACGATCAGGACATTCATATTGCGCTGGATTCCTGCGTGAGTCTCGCACAAGGATAGCGTAGACAAGTGGAGTGACGTCCGTCACCGCGATCCACGCTAAGACTAGCGCGAGCGTCAAAAAGTGCCGTACGTCGGCCGGCAATATTTGCCGACACGAGCAACGTACCGACTGACGCCCGTCGCCGACTGCGTTTTACGCAGGGTATGCCAATGGCCAATACACCCACCCCTCTCTCTTCTTATAGTCGGTGGCCGGACCTTTGCGCGATCCGCCGCCACGTCGACCCCTATGTCCTACTGTAGACGCTCGTCAGGCCGATATTGCTCAATCGAAAAATATCCTTGCGCAAATCCCCCGCAGACACCGGCGACTATGGAGGAGGACATGAGAAAAAAACGTATCGACCAGTGTCAGCGACAGGATTGGCAACCCTGTTATTATCCGCGCCAGCGTTTCACGCCTTCTTTCTTCAAGCCGATACGAGCGAATTCATGAGCACTGACAAGACCAATCAGTCCTGGGGCGGCCGCTTCAGTGAACCCGTCGACGCCTTCGTCGCCCGCTTCACCGCCTCCGTCACTTTCGACCAGCGCCTGTATCGCCACGACATCATGGGCTCGATCGCCCATGCCACCATGCTGGCCAAGGTCGGCGTGCTGACGGATGCCGAGCGCGACAGCATCATCGATGGCCTGAAGACCATCCAGGGCGAAATCGAGGAAGGCCAGTTCGACTGGCGCGTCGACCTCGAAGACGTGCACATGAACATCGAAGCACGCCTGACCGACCGCATCGGCATCACCGGCAAGAAGCTGCACACCGGCCGCAGCCGCAATGACCAGGTCGCCACCGACATCCGCCTGTGGCTGCGTGACGAGATCGACCTGATCCTGAGCGAAATCACCCGCCTGCAAAAAGGCCTGCTGGAGCAGGCCGAGCGCGAAGCCGCGAGCATCATGCCGGGTTTCACCCACCTGCAGACCGCTCAGCCTGTGACCTTCGGGCACCACATGCTGGCCTGGTTCGAAATGCTCAGCCGCGACTACGAGCGTCTGGTCGACTGCCGCAAGCGCACCAACCGCATGCCGCTGGGCAGCGCCGCGCTGGCCGGTACCACCTACCCGATCGACCGCGAATACACCGCGCAACTGTTGGGCTTCGACGCCGTCGGCGGCAACTCGCTGGACAACGTGTCCGACCGGGACTTCGCCATTGAATTCTGCTCCGCCGCAAGCATCGCGATGATGCACCTGTCGCGCTTCTCCGAAGAGCTGGTGCTGTGGACCAGCGCGCAGTTCCAGTTCATCGATCTGCCGGACCGCTTCTGCACCGGCAGCTCGATCATGCCGCAAAAGAAAAACCCCGACGTGCCGGAACTGGTACGCGGCAAGACCGGCCGTGTGTTCGGCGCCCTGATGGGCCTGCTGACCCTGATGAAAGGCCAGCCACTGGCCTACAACAAGGACAACCAGGAAGATAAGGAACCGCTGTTCGACGCCGCCGACACCCTGCGCGACTCGCTGCGTGCCTTCGCCGACATGATCCCGGCGATCAAACCGAAACACGCCATCATGCGTGAAGCGGCGCTGCGCGGTTTCTCCACTGCCACTGACCTGGCCGACTACCTGGTGCGCCGTGGCCTGCCGTTCCGTGATTGCCACGAGATCGTCGGTCACGCGGTGAAGTACGGCGTCGACACCGGCAAGGATCTGGCCGAGATGAGCCTGGAAGAACTGCGTCAGTTCAGCGATCAGATCGAACAGGACGTGTTCGCCGTGCTGACCCTGGAAGGCTCGGTGAATGCCCGTGACCACATCGGCGGCACAGCGCCGGCGCAGGTCAAGGCTGCCGTGATTCGCGGCCAGGCGTTGATCGCCAGCCGCTAAAAGCTGAAAGCTTCGCGAGCAGGCCCGCTCCCACAATTGATCTCGATTGGACATCTGCCCGGTGTTCGCAGCAGATCGAATGCGAGAGCGGGCCTGCTCGCGAAAGCCATCTCGAAAGCACCAGTAAACTTACTTTTTGGCCGCGATCATCGCCAAAAACGCCGGCATCTCCGCATCCTTGTCCGCCTCGATCTTCTGCACGTGCGGATTCTGCTCAAGCCGCTCCAGCAGCGCCCTGGCCTTCGGCATTTCCGCCAGCAAATCCAGACCGAACAGTTTGTGCCCCACCGCAGCCGCCAGCGGCACGCTGTAGAGGAAGTACAAATCCGCAATGCTCAGGCTGTCGCCCGCCACATACGGGTCGAACTTGCCGTGACGTCCCAGCGCCGCAAAACCCAGCAGCAATTCAGCCTTGGTTTTCTCTTTGATCGCCTCCGGCAGCGCCGTACCGAAAAACGCTTCGCCATAACAGGCACGGGCCGGCAGCTCGATATACAGCTCGATTTCCTTGGCCACTGCCAGCACCTGGGCACGGGCGAACGGCTCGGTCGGTAACAACGGGACACCCTGCTGACTGCTTTCGAGGTATTCGAGCATCACCATCGTTTCGTTGATGTAACCGCCCTCGGCCCCCAGCACCGGTACCTTGCCGCGCGGGCTGATGGCCAGAGATTCAGGCGTCGGCGTCGGGTAGAACGTGACCTCTTCGAACGGCAGGCCTTTTTCCAGCAGCGCCAGTTTGACCATGTTGTAGTAGTTGCTGACGGAGAATCCATAGAGCTTGAACATTACATGGCCTCCAGGCCGTGCGGGGTGGGCAGTGCCTGTTTATAGATCGCCCGGGGGATTCTCGCCAGCAGCATCACGCCGCTGAATGCGGGTAAACTGGCGCCTTTCCTTGAGGAGCCTGCCATGAGCGAGCCGACTGACATCGACAATGATGAAGAAGAGTTCACCGAATCGACGCTGATCGAAGCGATCGAGAACCAGATCGAAAGCGACAACCCGCCAGCGGCCAAGGCAACCTTCAACAAGCTGACGCTGGTCGGCTACGAGCGCGAAGACATCCTGAACCTGATGGCCCATGTGCTGGCCTACGAAATCGATTCGATGCTCGACGATGACCGCGCGTTCGATACCGAATGGTACGAAACCGCGCTGCGCGCATTGCCGGAACTGCCACCGGAAAAGCAGTAACCGGTCTCGCCCTGTGGGAGCAGGCCTGCTCCCACACAATTTGTCATCCATCTCCACGGCCTTCTGCTGACCCCTGACTACACTGGAATCCACCCCGGGACAAAAACCCTGACACGCGCACTGGACAGGCCGCGCCGGCAGGTTCACCTTAGGGGCGCTGTCGTCCAATTCCTAGAAAGTCTGGAGTCCTTATGTCGCTTACCCCTGAGTTGGTTGCCGAACTGGAAGTCCTCGCACTCTTCAACCTGGACAGTTCCCAGGAAGGTCTGAAAATTCATCAGACCGCTGCCCCGAAGCACATTGCCGCCGCACAACGCCTGTTTGAAAAAGAACTGACAGACCAGCCTGATGGCGGTTACCTGACCAGCCTCGGTCGCGATGCCGCACAAAACGTGCAAACCGTACTGACGATTCTCAAAGAGCAGCAAAACGCCTGATCCTCCCGACTTTGCCCACGGAAACCCCTGCCACGGGATTTCCGCGGGCCAGCCATGAACGTTGCCCATCGCCCAACGTTGGAAATCTGACGTCAAAAAAACAAATTCAGCTTAAAACTCCTGCTGCTCAGGCGCTAAACTCCCGGACACCCGAGACCCCTTGCCTCCGAGCCCTGCGCGCCGGTTTGAGCCGACATGACCCGCACCCATGAAATCCGCCCCGACCTGGACGAAGGCATCGACCGCAAGGTACTCAGCCAGCTACGTGCACGTTTTCTGAAACTCAATGAAGGTCGCCTGAACCGGGCACTGGAAGGCCTGTCGACGCGCCAGCAAAGTGTGCTGACGCTGCTGCCGCTGTTTTTTCACGTCAATCATCCGCTGTTGCCCGGTTATGTCTCGGGCGGTACGCCGGCCGGGCTGTCGAATTACGAACCGGATGCCGACGCGCTGGCCGAAGCCCAGCGCCTGACCCGCTCGTTCTCCTACAAACCGCGTCACGGCAGCAACCCGCCTCGACCGATTCATGGGCTGTTCCTGATGGGCAGCCTCGGCACGCTGGCCCAGGCCGATCAAAGCGACATGGACGTTTGGGTCTGCCATGCCCCCGACCTGAGCGACAGTGAACTGGCCGAGCTGCGCAAGAAATGCCAGTTGCTCGAAACCTGGGCTGCCAGCCAGGGGGCAGAAGCGCATTTCTTCCTGATCGACCCGGTGCGCTTCGTCAAAGGCGACCGCGACACCCAGCTCAGCTCTGAAGATTGCGGCACCACCCAGCACTATCTGCTGCTGGACGAGTTCTATCGCACCGCGATCTGGCTCGCCGGGCGCACGCCGATCTGGTGGCTGGTGCCGGTCTACGAAGAACGCGCCTATGACGCGTACACCCACACCCTGATTTCCAAGCGGTTTATCCGCAACGATGAAACCCTCGACCTGGGGCCGATGGCGCACATTCCGCCGGGCGAGTTTGTCGGCGCCGGGCTGTGGCAACTGTTCAAGGGTATCGAGTCGCCTTACAAGTCGGTGCTCAAGCTGCTGCTGACCGAGGTTTACGCCAGCGAGCATCCACAGGTGCAATGCCTGAGCCTGCGCTTCAAGCAGGCCGTATTCGCCAACCGGCTGGACCTCGACGAGCTGGACCCGTACATGGTGGTTTACCGGCGGATCGAGGAATACCTCACGGCGCGCAACGAACCGGAGCGTCTGGAACTGGTGCGCCGGGCGCTGTACCTCAAGGTCAACCGCAAGCTCACCGGCAACACCCGCACCCAGAGCTGGCAGCGTTCACTGCTGGAACGACTGGCCAGCGAATGGCATTGGGACCAGCGGCAACTGGCACTGCTCGACAGCCGCAGCCAGTGGAAAGTCCGCCAGGTCAGCGCCGAGCGCCGGGCCCTGGTCAACGAGCTGAATTACAGCTACCGCTTTCTGACCCAGTTCGCCCGCACCGAACAGACCGTCAGCCTGATCAACAAGCGCGACCTCAACGTTCTCGGCCGGCGCCTGTACGCCGCGTTCGAGCGCAAGGCGGACAAGGTCGAGTTCATCAATCCCGGCATCGCCCCGGATCTGGCCGAAGACACCCTGACCCTGGTGCAATCGCCGAACAAAAAGGAACCGGGCCAAACCCAGTGGGGCCTGTACAACGGCAGCCTGACGGCGCTGGAGTGGGAACATTTCGCGCCGATCAAGCGCAGCCGCGAGTTGCTGGAACTGCTGACCTGGTGCCACCGCAACGGCGTGATCGACAGCAGCACCCGACTGGCCCTGCACCCCGGCACCAGCGACCTGAGCGAATTCGAACTGTTCAACCTGCTCGGCAGCCTGCAACAGAGCATCGCCCTGCCCTTGTCGACCGTTGCCGAAGAACCGCTGCTGCGCGCCGCCGTGCCGAGCGAAGTGCTGATGCTGGTGAATGTCGGGGTCGACCCGCTCAAGCATCACCGCGACCTGAACATCCTGATGACCACCGAGCGTACCGATTCGCTGAGCTACGCCGGTGTGCGCGAGAACCTGGTGCTGACCCTGGATCAGGTCACGCTCAACAGCTGGAACGAGGTACTGGTCAACCGCTTTGACGGTCCGCATGCCTTGATGGACTGCCTGCGCGATTACCTCAACAACCTGCCGCGCGGGCCGCAACAGCCATCGCTGCGAGTGCGTTGCTTCTGTCACAACCGCGCGCAGTTCATCGCCCGCCGGGTGGAAGAAATCGTCGACACCGCGCAGACACTGCTGTTAAGCGATTTGAATCACCGCTACCTGATCCAGGTGCAGCAGCACTATCACGTGCTGGAACTGGTGCCGGGCCAGGTCAGCCATGTGGCCCTCGCCACCCTGCCGGCGCTGCTTGATTACCTTGGTGAGGAACAGCCGCGCTACAGCCCGCTGCACCTGGATCCGATGGCGCTGGAAGACCACGACCTGGCGCTGATCCTTCCGATGGGCCAGCCCGAATGCATTCAGGTGTTCTACCGGCTCACCGAACAAACCGCCGAACTGTACGTACTCGACGAGTTCAACGCGCTGTGGCAGCAGCACTTGCCCTATCACGACGAGCAAAGCCTGTTGGTGCCGTTGCAGCGATTCCTGCAATCGATCCAGTTCCGCCGCGAAGCACTGCTGCCGATGGACTCGGGCCACGCCGTCAGCCTTGAAATCTTGTATTACCAGTTATTGCCATCAGGGCCGGGACGCGCGCGACGGGTCGAAATGCGCCCGGCGCCGCAGACGCCGGTCAACAAACCGTTCTACGACGTGCAGGCGATCGTCGGTAAAGCCGCACCCGGCGAAGTGCAGGTCACGCTGTATTGCAATCAACGGGAATTCAGCGAGCTGGAACATGGCGACCAGCTGTTCAGCGTGGTCGCCCGGGAGATCGTCGGGCAGCGCCGGGAAACCGAGCGCTACCGCTGCTACATCACCGACCTCGACCTGTCGGGTGTGATCGGTGACGGGCAGAGTTCAAGCAATCTGTATCTGCGTTACAAGGCCGACCTGGAACGCTCTCTGAACGAGGCGCTCGAGCAGGTCTGAGGCGGGTTATTCCGGGAAGTCGCCGCCGTTGGTCGGCTGCGACTCGACTTCCAGCAAGGTCAGTTTCAAGGTCTTGCCACCCGGTGCCGGCCAGTCGATGTGCTGACCGACTTTGAGGCCCAGCAGCGCACTGCCGACCGGGGCCAGGATCGAGACTTTGCCTTCGTCGGCGTTGGCGTGCTTCGGGTAGACCAGGGTCAGGTGGTAGTCCTTGCCACTGCTTTCTTCACGGCAGTGCACACGGGAATTCATCGTCACGACATCGGCAGGCACTTCATCGTGACCGACCAGGGTATCGGCGCGGTCCAGTTCGGTTTGCAGCGCGATCACGCCCGGCAGCGAGTCATCCAGGCTGTCGATCAGGCGCTCCAGACGTTGCACGTCCAGACGGGTAAGGGTGATGGAAGGTGCGGTCATGATCCGGGCAGACTCCTTTCTTCTGCACACAAAAAAAGCAAAACCCCGCCAAAAAAGACGGGGTTCTCACCAGGCCTCGATGGGTTGAGGCGTTTCCGGACACTATCACAGCTCAAAAAATATACAAGCTACGCTCCGGCGAGCTGCCGGCGCTGAGCCGCCTGCGCACAAATCACCCGACGGCGCTCGTCATCGGCCGAACGCCACTCGCGGATGTCTTCGACATGGCGCATGCAGCCGCGGCAGACCTTCTGCTCATCCAGCCGACAGACGCCGGTGCACGGCGAAGGCACGGCCGGGCTGACGTTGCTGTAGAGCGGCTTCGGCGGACGGACGGGCGCGGTATCAGTCACGAAATCACAGGCCTTCGAAATCGAATTCGGTGCCGGCCTGCTGCTTGACGATGCGCTCCAGCATTTCGCCCAGCTGCTCTTCGCTCTTGTCGCACATCCAGCGTTCGCTTTCTTCGTCGTAGTCGAAGTGGAAACCACCGGACACTGCGGCCAGCCACAGCTGACGCAGCGGTTCCTGACGACTGAAGATCAGCTGGGTGCCGTTCTCGAACTTGACGGTCAGCACACCGGCCGAGTTCTCCATGTCGATGTCCATGTCGCTGTCGTCGAAGATGTCTTCCAGTTTTTCCTGGGTTTCATCGACCAGATCGTGGAAACGGGCTTCGGACAAACTCATTGCGGCAACCTCAAAAAATGTCTGATCAGGCTCAAGCGCCGCAAGATACGGACGCTGCCGGCCGATTGCAAAGGATAACGACCAAGCGCCCTGCCCGGCGACGAAATATCCACCCGCCACGCGGGAAAAGTTTCCGCGCCGCAGCCCGAGCCCCGCCGGACGGGAGTTCCGTCGCATAGGCAAGCTGCCGGGTGGCCGGTATACTCCGGCGCAATTAACGCATATTCAAGGATTTCGCCATGAAGCGCCTGATCTCTTCCATCGCTGCGATCGTCGCGGTTGCCTGCCTCGTTTCGGCTTGCGGTCAGAAAGGCCCGCTGTACCTGCCCGATGAAGATCAGGACCCGGCCGAGCAAGCCCAGTCTTCGCAAAAGCAGCCTGTCTCCAAGGCACACAAGCACGACGTTTACTAAGGGATCGCCATGGACGCTTTTAACTACCGTGGCGGGGAACTGTTCGCGGAAGGTGTGGCGCTGTCCGCCATCGCCGATCGCTTCGGCACACCGACCTACGTCTACTCCCGCGCCCACATCGAGGCCCAGTACCTGGCCTACGCCGATGCGCTGGCCGGCATGCCGCACCTGGTCTGCTTCGCGGTCAAGGCCAACTCCAACCTCGGTGTCCTGAATGTCCTGGCCCGCATTGGCGCCGGCTTCGACATCGTCTCCCGTGGCGAACTGGAACGCGTACTGGCCGCCGGCGGCAGCCCGGACAAGATCGTGTTCTCCGGCGTCGGCAAGACCCGTGACGACATGCGCCGCGCGCTGGAAGTCGGCGTGCATTGCTTCAACGTCGAATCCACCGACGAGCTCGAGCGCCTGCAGCTGGTCGCCGCCGAGCTGGGCGTTCGCGCGCCGATCTCGCTGCGCGTCAACCCGGACGTCGATGCCGGCACCCACCCGTACATTTCCACCGGTCTCAAAGAGAACAAGTTCGGCATCGCCATCGCTGACGCCGAAGACGTGTACGTGCGTGCCGCGCACCTGCCGAACCTGGAAGTGGTCGGCGTTGACTGCCACATCGGTTCGCAACTGACCTCCCTGCCACCGTTCCTCGATGCCCTCGACCGCCTGCTGGATCTGGTCGATCGCCTCGGCGATTGCGGCATCCACCTGCGCCACATCGATCTCGGTGGCGGCCTGGGTGTGCGTTATCGCGATGAAGAGCCGCCATTGGCCGCCGATTACATCAAGGCCGTGCGCGAGCGTCTGGTCGGTCGCGACCTGGCACTGGTGTTCGAACCGGGCCGCTTCATCGTCGCCAACGCCGGCGTGCTGCTGACCCAGGTCGAGTACCTCAAGCACACCGAGCACAAAGACTTCGCCATCGTTGACGCGGCCATGAACGACCTGATCCGTCCGGCGCTGTACCAGGCCTGGATGGACGTGACCCCGGTCAAGCCACGCGAGACCGCTGCGCGTACCTACGACGTCGTCGGCCCGATCTGCGAAACCGGCGATTTCCTCGCCAAGGAACGCGAACTGGCGCTGGAAGAAGGCGATCTGCTGGCCGTGCATTCGGCCGGTGCCTACGGTTTCGTGATGAGCTCCAACTACAACACTCGCGGCCGTGCCGCCGAAGTGCTGGTGGATGGCGATCAGGCTTTTGAAGTGCGTCGCCGCGAGACCGTGGCCGAGCTGTTTGCCGGCGAAAGCCTGCTGCCGGAGTAACCCCATGCTGCTGCGTTTTACCAAGATGCACGGCCTGGGCAACGATTTCATGGTCCTCGACCTGGTCAGCCAGCACGCGCACATTCAGCCCAAGCACGCAAAAATGTGGGGCGACCGGCACACCGGCATCGGTTTCGACCAGTTGCTGATCGTCGAGGCACCGAGCAATCCGGACGTGGATTTCCGTTACCGGATCTTCAATTCCGACGGCTCCGAAGTGGAGCAGTGCGGCAACGGTGCGCGCTGCTTCGCCCGCTTCGTGCTCGACAAGCGCCTGACCGCCAAACGGAAGATCCGCGTCGAGACCAAGGGCGGCATCATTGAACTGGACGTGCGCAACGACGGCCAGATCGGCGTGAACATGGGCGCCCCGCGTCTGGTGCCGGCGGACATTCCGTTCCAGGCGCCGGAGCAGGCCCTGAGCTATCAGGTCGATGTCGACGGTACGCCGGTCGATCTGGCGGCGGTGTCCATGGGCAACCCCCATGCGGTGCTGCGGGTCAGCGATATCAACACTGCACCGGTGCATGAACTGGGGCCGAAAATCGAACACCATCCGCGCTTCCCGGCACGGGTCAACGTCGGTTTTCTCCAGGTCATCGACCGCCATCGCGCGCAACTGCGCGTGTGGGAACGCGGCGCCGGGGAAACCCAGGCCTGCGGCACCGGTGCCTGCGCTGCTGCTGTAGCGGCGATCAGTCAGGGGTGGATGGATTCGCCACTGCTGATCGACCTGCCGGGCGGGCGTCTGTCCATTGAATGGGCAGGCCCCGGCCAACCGGTGTTGATGACCGGCCCGGCAGTGCGCGTATACGAAGGACAAGTGCGTCTTTGAGTGAGCAGAAGCCATGACCGATAAGCCTCAGGTACCCGCCCGACAGTCCGGTGAATCAGCGTCCGAGAGCCTGGAGGCGGCAGCGGTTGCCGCGTACCTGGAGGCTCATCCGGACTTCTTCGTCGAGCATGAAGAACTGCTGCCGTCCCTTCGCATCCCCCATCAACGCGGCGATACCGTCTCGCTGGTGGAGCGTCAGATGGCGATTCTGCGCGACCGCAACATCGAGATGCGTCATCGCCTCTCGCACCTGATGGACGTCGCCCGGGACAACGATCGCCTGTTCGACAAGACCCGTCGCCTGATCCTCGCCCTGATGGACGCTGCCACTCTGGAAGACGTGGTGATCAGCGTCGAAGACAGCCTGCGCCAGGATTTCCAGGTGCCCTTTGTCAGCCTGATCCTGCTCGGCGACAACCCGGCCCCGGTCGGTCGCTGGGTGACCCACGCCGATGCGCAAACCGCCATCGGCGGCCTGCTCACCGAAGGCAAGAGCGTCAGCGGCAGCCTGCGTGAACACGAGCTGGACTTCCTGTTCGGCGAAGAGCAACGCAAGCAGATCGGCTCCACCGCCGTAGTCGCCGTCAGCCATCAAGGCATCCACGGGATTCTGGCTATCGCCAGCCGTGATCCGCAGCACTACAAGAGCTCGGTCGGCACGCTGTTCCTCAGCTACATCGCCGAAGTCATGGGTCGCGTGCTGCCACGGGTCAACAGCTCCCTGCGCTCGGTACGCTGAGCATGGAACGACAACTGGACGCTTACTGCGAACACCTGCGCAGTGAGCGGCAGGTGTCGCCGCACACGCTGTCAGCCTACCGCCGCGATCTCGATAAAGTCCTCGACTGGTGCAACAAACAGAACATCGGCAGCTGGCAGGCACTGGATATCCAGCGTTTGCGCAGTCTGATCGCCCGCCTGCATGCCCAGGGCCAGTCCTCGCGCAGCCTGGCGCGCCTGCTCTCGGCGGTGCGCGGGCTCTATCACTATCTGAACCGCGAAGGCCTCTGCGATCACGATCCGGCCACCGGCCTGGCACCGCCCAAAGGCGAGCGCCGCCTGCCGAAAACCCTCGACACTGACCGCGCCCTGCAACTGCTTGAAGGTGCTGTGGAGGACGATTTTCTCGCGCGGCGCGATCAGGCGATTCTGGAGTTGTTCTATTCCTCCGGCCTGCGCCTGTCGGAGCTGACCGGGCTCAATCTCGATCAGCTCGATCTGGCCGACGGCATGGTTCAGGTGCTGGGCAAGGGCAGCAAGACACGCCTGTTGCCGGTCGGCAAAAAGGCCCGGGAAGCGCTGGAACAATGGCTGCCTTTGCGGGCGCTGACCAATCCGGCGGACGATGCCGTGTTTGTCAGCCAGCAAGGCCGACGTCTCGGCCCGCGCGCGATTCAGGTGCGGGTCAAACTGGCGGGCGAGCGCGAACTGGGACAGAACCTGCACCCGCACATGCTGCGGCACTCCTTCGCCAGCCACCTGCTCGAATCCTCCCAGGACCTGCGCGCGGTGCAGGAACTGCTCGGCCACTCGGACATCAAGACCACCCAGATCTATACCCACCTGGACTTCCAGCATCTGGCGGCGGTCTACGACAGCGCCCATCCACGGGCCAAACGCATGAAAGGCGACGATTCATGAGTATCCAGTTGATCACCTTCGACCTCGACGACACCCTGTGGGATACCGCCCCGGTGATCGTCAGCGCCGAAGCGGTTTTGCGCGAATGGCTGAGCGAACATGCGCCGAATCTGGGCGCGGTGCCGGTGGAGCATCTTTGGTCGATCCGCGAGCGGGTGCTGGCCAACGAACCGGGACTCAAGCACCGCATCAGCGCGCTGCGCCGGCGAGTGCTGTTCCATGCGCTGGAGGAAGCCGGGTACGCCCACGGCGAAGCGTCGGAACTGGCAGACAAGAGTTTTGAAGTGTTTCTGCATGCGCGGCACCAGATCGAGGTGTTCCCGGAGGTCGAGCCGATCCTGGAAACCCTCGCCAGGCACTACGCCCTCGGCGTGGTCACCAACGGCAACGCCGATGTACGTCGTCTCGGGCTGGCGGACTACTTCAAGTTCGCGTTGTGCGCCGAAGACATCGGCATCGCCAAGCCGGATGCGCGACTGTTCCACGAAGCGTTGCAACGCGGTGGCGTGAGCGCCGAAGCCGCCGTGCATATCGGCGATCATCCGGGGGATGACATCGCCGGGGCGCAGCAGGCCGGTCTGCGAGCGATCTGGTTCAACCCGGCCGGCAAGGTCTGGGAAGCGGAACGCCTGCCGGATGCCGAGATTCGCAGCCTGACCGATCTGCCCGCGGTGCTCGCCCGCTGGAACAGCCGCCGCTAGATTTCTTTCGCCCATGAAAAAGCCCGCAGCGACGGCGGGCTTTTTCAGCAAGCAAGCGGCACGCCTCAGATAGGGCGGCTGCCGTACTTGTTGTCCGGCTTCTTGGGCGGATCGGCGACCACGTTGGCCTCCACTTCCTGAACCTTGCCACCGCGCGCAAGGAACTCTTCCATGGCCTTGGCCAGGGCATCGCGCTCCTTGTTCTTGGCTTCGATGCTCGGCAACTCGTCGACCGATACCGCAGCCTTGGCCTTGCCTTTGGCAGCCGGGGCCGGCGTATCGTCACCGCCATCGTCTTCAGCAACGTCTTCCGCTGCTGCTTCCAGACCGTCTTCGGCCTCGTCTTCGTCGCCTACTTCGAGGTCGTCGTTTTCCAGATCATCGTCGCTCATGTTCTACCTCATGACTTGCGAAAAGCAGATTAGTTATAGACCAGCTTTAGCGACTGTCGAAAGTCGCCGGAAAAAAATCGGTAACCATTGGTGACCAACGGTTTATGCCTCTTCACCGTGCAAGGTGGCGAGGACTTTACGGGCACCGCCATGATCACGGTGCTCGCCCAGGTAAACGCCTTGCCAGGTGCCCAGTGCCAGTCGGCCCGCCGTTATCGGCAAACTGATCTGACAGCCCAGCACGCTGGCCTTGAAGTGCGCCGGGAGGTCGTCCAGGCCTTCGTCGTTATGCTCATAGCCGTCTGCTCCTTGTGGGATCAGACGATTGAAAAATCGTTCGAAGTCGCGACGTACCGCCGGATCGGCGTTCTCGTTGATGGTCAACGACGCCGAGGTATGCTGCAGCCACAAATGCAACAGACCGACCCGGCATGCCTTGAGTTCGGGCAGGCCGGCGAGCAACTCGTCCGTCACCAGATGAAAGCCCCGGGGCCGCGCCCGCAGGGTTATCAGAGTCTGTTGCCACATACAGTTCTCCGCACGTTCGGGGCGCATTCTAGCGCGCTCTGGAAAAAAACAAAGGCCCTGATGTTCCTTCAATGATGTAAGCCTTTGGCCGCAGAAAAACACACGTCGTAAACACGACCAAAGCCGTACGAAAAATCCTTTCAGCCATATCAGGGAAGACAAATTCCAGACAAAAAAATGCCCGGCAAGCCGGGCAAGTTTTTTGCGGCGCGTGCTTACAGGTTGTAGCCGCGCTCGTTGTGTTGTGCCAGATCCAGGCCGACCGATTCTTCTTCCTCGGTCACGCGCAGACCCATCACGGCATCCAGCACCTTGAGGATGATGAAGGTCACGATCGCGGTGTAGATCACGGTGAAGCCGACGCCTTTGCACTGAATCCAGACTTGTGCGGCGATGTCGGTGACGGTGCCGAAGCCACCCAGCGACGGTGCGGCGAACACACCGGTGAGGATCGCGCCGAGGATACCGCCGATACCGTGCACGCCGAAGGCATCCAGGGAGTCGTCATAACCGAGTTTGCGTTTCAGGGTGGTGGCGCAGAAGAAGCACACCACGCCCGCTGCCAGACCGATCACCAGTGCGCCCATCGGGCCCACGGTGCCAGCGGCCGGAGTGATCGCAACCAGGCCTGCAACCACACCGGATGCGATACCCAGTGCGCTTGGTTTGCCGTGGGTGATCCACTCGGCGAACATCCAGCCCAGTGCGGCAGCGGCGGTCGCGATCTGAGTCACCAGCATCGCCATGCCGGCGGTGCCGTTGGCGGCTGCGGCGGAACCGGCGTTGAAGCCGAACCAGCCAACCCACAGCATCGCCGCGCCCATCAGGGTGTAACCCAGATTGTGTGGCGCCATCGGGGTGGTCGGGAAGCCTTTGCGTTTACCCAGTACCAGGCAGGCAATCAGACCGGCCACACCGGCGTTGATGTGCACCACGGTGCCACCGGCAAAGTCGAGTACGCCCCAGTCCCACATCAGGCCGCCGTTGCCGGACCAGACCATGTGCGCGATCGGTGCATAGACCAGGGTGAACCAGATGCCCATGAAGATCAGCATCGCGGAGAACTTCATCCGCTCGGCGAACGCACCGACGATCAGCGCCGGGGTGATGATCGCGAAGGTCATCTGGAAGGTGATGAAGACCGCCTCGGGGAACAGCGCCGCCGGGCCGGTCAGGCTCGCTGGCGTGACACCGGCCAGGAACGCCTTGCCGAATCCACCCACGAACGAGTTGAAGTTGACGACGCCTTGCTCCATGCCGGTGGTGTCGAACGCGATGCTGTAGCCATAAATGACCCACAGGACGCTGATCAGGCCGGTAATGGCGAAGCACTGCATCATCACGGAAAGAATGTTTTTCGACCGGACCATACCGCCGTAGAACAGCGCGAGGCCGGGAATGGTCATGAACAGTACGAGGGCTGTGGAGGTGAGCATCCAGGCGGTATCGCCGGAGTTCAGGACTGGAGCTGCCACTTCGTCTGCCGCCATGGCCAGGCCGGGCATTACGATAGACAACAGGGCTCCTAGCCCTGCGAATTTACGCAGAGTCATATTGTTTTCTCCTGGGGCGTTGGGTTTGTGGCGGCGTTTAGATCGCGTCGGTATCGGTTTCGCCGGTACGGATGCGGATCGCCTGTTCCAGATTGACCACGAAGATCTTGCCGTCACCGATCTTGCCGGTGTTGGCAGCCTTGGTTATCGCCTCGATAACCCGATCCAGATCCTTGTCGTCGATGGCAACGTCGATTTTCACCTTGGGCAGAAAATCGACCACATACTCCGCGCCGCGATACAGCTCGGTGTGACCCTTCTGCCGACCGAAGCCTTTGACTTCAGTAACGGTAATGCCCTGCACGCCGATTTCGGACAGCGACTCGCGCACGTCGTCCAACTTGAACGGCTTGATGATGGCAGTGACTAGCTTCATGAAACTCTCTCCCGAATTGGTGGACTTGCCCCAGGAAAACAAACCCGACTCAAGTCTAAGCGCAGTGCCTGGCTTTGTAACGCTTCGTTGTCGACGCCAGCTAACCGCTCCAGACGAAACTCCCCGCTCCGTCTGCCGCACTGCATTCGTCACAGCGACTGCATCAGTGCATGGGTCGAAGGTGACTAAGCAGAAAGCTTGCCATCTCGCCAAAAACCCCTGATTTCAATCCCTTGGCCGCTGTCGCAGATGCCATCACCCAAATGGCACTCGGGATACGCACAACAACGGTGCGCGGCCGTGCATCCAGTTGCGCGAAAAGCGTGCATCCGTGCCTGCGTCAATGACTATAGACACTGCGTGATACACTGCCGGCCATTGTTTCCAGGACATATCCCATGCTCGCGCCCAAAGACTTCCTCGACGCCCTGAGCGGCACCGCCTCCCGCCTGTTCAGCGGCGATACGCCCTTGCCAAAAGCCGAAATCGAAAGCCAGTTCAAGATGCTGCTGCAAAGTGCCTTCAGCAAACTGGACCTGGTGAGCCGCGAAGAGTTTGACAGTCAGATGGTGGTGCTGGCGCGCACTCGCGCCCGGCTCGAAAGCCTTGAGGCGAAGGTGGCTGAATTGGAAGCGAAGCTGACGCCGCCGGCCGAGTAAAACCTCGTGTCTTTGTGAATGCGGCCCCCTGTGGGAGCGGGCTTGCCCGCGAATGAAGGTCGGAACGACCTTCCCGCCATTCAGGATTCGCTATCGACTCTCGGCAGAATCCTACAGCTTGCAACCCCGCCGTCCGATTGCGTCGTGAAGCCCTGATTCCTAAGCTCACCCAATGCTGAATGTTCAGCACTGGGTTTGGCGACCCGGAAAGCTTAAGGCGCACGACAACCATGATGGCGGCTGTGTTTACCGCCACATCGAGTCATGGCGGTTGTGCGTGGGAGACCTTCGGGTCTGCCGGGTTCCTTTTGCTCCGGTTCGCCAACCCGCGTACGACTGCCACCCAATTGTTTGGCGACAATTGAGGGCAGCCCTAAAGCAAAAGGAGCTGTTCAATGAATAACGAAGAGACGTATCTCACTCCTCAGGTTTTCACCCGCTACAAACTCCCCCTCCACGCCCTGCTCATCCAGAACCAACCCTGGTTCTCCGCCCGCGACCTGGGCCGCCTGCTGCACATTTACCTCAACGAACGCATCCTGCGAAAACTCGACCCCGACCAATACCAAACCCGCAAAACCCTGATCCACAATCAGATCGAAAACACCCTCCTGATCAGCGAATCCGGCATCTACGCCCTCCTCGTCTACCACTACTGCCCCGAATACCGTGCTCTGCGCGAATGGCTCACCCATCAAGTCATCCCCACCCTGCGCGACGCCCAGCACCCCACCACAAGCGAACGCCCACAGCTAAGCCTGCTGAATTGGCCCGAGATGTCGTTGAGTTTGCTGCACTGGAATAACCAGCCGTGGATTCGGTTGCAGGATGTGCCGTTGATGGTGGTAGAACGGGAAATGCTAAAGCGCCCAGAACCGGGCACTTGGTGGAAGAGGGCTTCGCGGATGCTGCAATCGCTATAGGCCCGCATGCCGGAGCTGGGCCCTGCGTAAATCGTAAGTCGACTGAAGATTCATCCAGAATTCAGGTGTGGTATTGAGGTGGATCGCCAGCCTGATTGCCAAATCGGCGCAGATCCTGAGCTGGCATTTCACAAGCTTCTCGATCTCGGTTTCAGGCCAGTTCGTGGGCATGGCCAAGTCCATGACTGTCATGCCCAACGGCTCCATGAACTCCTTATTCAGAACCTCGCCGGGGTGAATCGAGCGCATACCATTGCGGTTCATTTTTCGCCTCCAGAGGCTGCATTGAGCGGCCAAACTGGAGCACCCGACTTTGCAATACAAGACCGTCGAGTCGCTTTCACTAGCGTCCTACAACTATTAGGGCATGCCCCTACAAAAATCGGCGTCTACGCCTGGTTATGCAGTCCTTACACCTGTCATTACATTGGCAAACGAAAATGCACCCATCAGGATGGAGGTCTCAGTGAAGGATAAAAAGAGGAAGACAAAGCTACTTCAGGTTGTTGAACTACACCTCGAAGCACTTCGACTGGCTGGAAATTTGTCAGCCAATCAACGGAGGTTTATTGAAGTTGCCGTTACGTGCGAACCTGAGCTTGAGCCAAGTGGTCTGTTAGCAGGCAGAAGATGAATGCATAGGCCCGCACAACCGCTTTCTGATACGTCTTGTAAACCTCTACTCAAACGCTAGAACCCCGCTCAACTACCCTTAAAAAACCCGCAGGAAGCGGCCCCGATTCAACACAAGGAACGACCATGTCCCTCGCCATCGTCCACAGTCGCGCCCAGATTGGCGTGGATGCTCCCGCTGTCACCGTCGAAGTCCACCTGGCCAACGGCTTGCCCTCGCTGACCATGGTCGGCCTGCCCGAAGCGGCGGTGAAAGAGAGCAAGGACCGGGTGCGCAGTGCGATCATCAATTCCGGGCTGCAGTTCCCGGCGCGGCGGATCACGCTGAATCTGGCGCCGGCGGATCTGCCCAAGGATGGCGGGCGGTTCGATCTGGCGATTGCGCTGGGGATTCTGTCGGCGAGCGTGCAGGTGCCGACGTTGACGCTCGATGACGTGGAATGCCTCGGTGAGCTGGCGTTATCCGGCGCTGTGCGGGCGGTGCGCGGGGTGTTGCCTGCGGCACTGGCAGCGCGCAAGGCCGGGCGGACGCTGGTGGTGCCACGGGCGAATGCGGAGGAGGCTTGTCTGGCTTCGGGACTGAGGGTGATTGCGGTGGATCATCTGCTGGAGGCCGTGGCGCACTTCAACGGGCATACACCGGTCGAGCCCTATGTCTCGGACGGGCTGATCCATGCCGCCAAACCCTATCCCGACCTGAATGAAGTACAGGGCCAACTGGCCGCCAAACGGGCGCTGCTGATTGCCGCCGCTGGCGCACACAACCTGCTGTTCAGCGGGCCACCCGGGACGGGCAAGACGTTGCTGGCCAGTCGATTGCCGGGGTTGCTGCCACCGCTGGCCGAGAGTGAAGCGCTGGAGGTGGCGGCGATTCAATCCGTCGCCAGTGGAGCGCCGCTGACCCATTGGCCGCAGCGCCCGTTTCGCCAGCCGCATCACTCGGCCTCCGGGCCGGCACTGGTCGGTGGCAGCTCAAAACCGCAACCCGGCGAAATCACCCTCGCTCATCACGGTGTACTGTTTCTCGATGAACTGCCGGAGTTTGATCGCAAGGTGCTGGAGGTTCTGCGTGAACCGCTGGAGTCCGGCTGCATCGTGATCGCCCGTGCCAAGGAACGGGTGCGGTTTCCCGCGAGATTCCAGCTGGTGGCGGCGATGAATCCCTGCCCCTGTGGATATCTCGGCGAACCGAGCGGCAAATGCTCATGCACACCGGACATGGTGCAGCGCTATCGCAACAAACTGTCGGGGCCGTTGCTGGACCGGATCGATTTGCACCTGACAGTAGCGCGGGAGGCGACAGCGTTGAACCCTGCCGTGAAACCGGGAGAAGACAGCGCCAGCGCGGCCACATTGGTCGCCGAGGCCCGCGAGCGTCAGCAAAAACGCCAGGGCTGCGCCAATGCGTTTCTCGATTTGCCGGGGCTGAAGAAGCACTGCAAGTTATCCACAGCCGATGAAGCCTGGCTGGAGACGGCGTGCGAAAGACTGATCTTGTCGTTGCGCTCGGCGCACCGGTTGCTCAAGGTGGCGAGGACATTGGCGGATCTGGAGAAGTGCGCGGATATCAGTCGCGAGCATCTGGCCGAAGCGTTGCAATACCGGCCGGCGACTCAGTAAGTGCCGCGATGGTGGTGGGCCAAAACGCGAGCAGGCTTGCTCTCACAGGTCCTACAAGAACCCTGGGGGAGCGAGCCTGCTCGCGATAGCTATTTCAAAGAGGCCTCAACGGAAGCGGTCGACCTCCTGGCGCAGGTCGGCTGCCAGGCCTTCCAGTTCCTTGGCGGTGATTGCCAGGTTGGACACCACCTCGCGCTGCTCGCTGTTGGCCATCGCGATGCTCTGCAGGTTGCTGCTCAACAGCGTCGCGGTGCTGCTCTGTTCCTGGGTCGCGGTGGTGATCGCGGCAAATTGCTGGCCTGCCGAACGGCTCTGCTCATCGATCCGCGCCAGCGCCGATGCGACGTTGGCGTTGCGCGACAGGCCTTCCTGCATCAGCACGTTGCCTTGTTCCATGGTGCTGATGGCGTTGCCGGTTTCCTGCTGGATGCTATGGATCATGCCGGAGATTTCATCGGTCGCCTGACGAGTGCGCGACGCCAGATTGCGCACTTCGTCGGCCACCACGGCAAAACCCCGACCCTGTTCACCGGCACGGGCCGCTTCGATGGCGGCGTTGAGTGCCAGCAGGTTGGTTTGTTCGGCAATCGAGGTGATCACGCTGACGATGCCGCCGATTTCCTGGGAGCGCTGACCCAGCGTGTTGATCACGGTCGCCGTGGTGTTCAGTGCGCCGGCAATCTGCTCCAGCGAGGACGACGCTTCTTCCATCGACGTGCGACCGATCTGGGTCTGCTGCGCGTTTTCCTGGGCCAGACGCTGGGTGTTGCCCATGTTGTCGGCAATGTTCAGCGACGTGGCGGAGAATTCCTCAACCGCACCCGCCATGCTGGTGATTTCGCCAGACTGCTGCTCCATGCCTTCATAGGCGCCGCCAGACAGGCCGGACAGCGCTTGAGCCCGACGGTTGACCTCTTCCGAGGCGCGGCGGATGTGCTCGACCATGGTCGACAGTGCCTGGCTCATCTGGTTGAAGGCGCGGGCCAACTGGCCGATTTCGTCATTGCTCGACACGCTCAGACGCACGCTCAGATCACCGGCACCCAGGGCTTCCGCCTGACGTACCAGATCACCCAAAGGCGCCAGTTTGCTGCGCAGCAACCAGACCACGGAGCCGACCGCCAGCAACATTGCCAGCAGACTGCCGATGGCCAGTTGGGTACCCACGCTCCAGGTCACCGCGCGAATCTCGGCCTTCGGCATGCTCGCCACCACCGACCACGGGCCGCCTTCGAACGGCACGGCAATGCTGTAGAAGTCTTCGGACTTGTCGCTCCAGAACCGACCTTTACCCGGCGTTTTCGCCAGATCATTGATCACAGGAACCGCTTGATCCAGCGCCTGCACGCCAGCCGGCGCCACCAGCCATTGGTTCTTTTCGTCCAGCAGTGCCAGCGAGCCGGTCTGGCCGATGCGGAAGCGCTTGAGGTTTTCGAACTGGGCGTTCTGCGCGTCGGTGTAATCGAAGCCGACGAACAACACAGCAATCACCTTGCCGCTGCTGTCACGCACCGGGGTGTATTGAGTCATGTAGGAGCGATCGAACAGCAAGGCGCGGCCAACGTAACCCTGCCCCGCCATCAACTTCGCGTAGGCCGGGTGAGCGTGATCGAGCAAGGTGCCGATGGCGCGACTGCCATCCTGCTTGGTCAGCGAGGTGCTGACCCGCACGAAGTCTTCGCCGCTGCGCACGAACAGCGTGGCGACACCCGCCGTCATCTGCTTGAACTCGTCGACTTCCTTGAAGTTGTTGTTCAGCACTTCGCTGCCCAGATGCAGGCCTGGGGTCTGGGTGCCAGCGACGTTGACCGGCTCGCCCGGATGAATGCTCAGGCCGGCGCTGAAGCGCTTCTCGAACAATCCGCTCAGGCGCTGGGTGCTTTCACGCAGCGTGCCGTGGAAAGTGCTCAACTGATCGGCGAGCAGGCGTGCCTCGCTGGCCAGGTGTTCTTCACGAGTGGCGAGGTTGGCGGTGTCCAGCGAACGCAGGGCGAACACCGTACTGCCGCTGATGACAATCGCCAGTATCACGGCGAGCGCGAGGCCCAGCTGCGAGGCGATCCGAGCGCGAGGTTGAGACATGGACAGCTCCTGGCCGAGCCACGGGATCCTCCTTGATCCTGACTCGGAAATTTTTCTAATAGTGGGGGTGAATCGTGGATACCGGCACGACGGTTCCACATGCACGTATTCGGCGGTAAAACCGAATACTTGAGCGAATAGCAGGGTTATGGCGAAAGGCCGGCATTGTGCAGGCTCGAACGTTTCAGCTCAAGCGTGTGACCGCCGGCAGCGTCATGGCGCGGACTTCGCCTTGCAGGAAGTCGCTCAGGCGGCGCAAACGTTCACCTCCCGGACGGGTTTTTGGCCACACCAGGTAATAATTCAGTCCGCTGGCGACCGCCGTCGGCCACGGCAGACTCAGGCGTCCTTGCGCGACATCCTCGGCCACCATCAGCAAATCCCCCATGGACACACCGTAACCCCGGGCCGCCGCAATCATCCCGAGTTCCAGGGTATCGAACACCTGCCCGCCCTTGAGTGACACCTGATCCGACAACCCCATGTGTTCCAGCCAACTGCGCCAGTCCCGGCGATCTGGCGTCGGGTGCAGCAATTCGGCGCTGGCCAGCCGTGCAACGTCCCAGGGCTGGTCGTTGAGCAGGTTCGGCGCGCCGACCGGAATCAGTTCCTCTGGAAACAGCAGGCTGGCTTCCCAGTCCGGCGGGAAATGCCCGTCACTGAGCAACACCGCGCAATCGAAGGGCTCGTTGTTGAAGTCCACCGAATCCACGTCCATCCAGGCGCTGGTCAGTTGTACCTCGTTGCCCGGCTGCAGATGGCGGAAGCGACTGAGCCGCGCCAGCAACCAGCGCATGGTCAGGGTCGACGGGGCTTTCATGCGCAGGATGTCATCCTCGGCGCGCAAGGTATTGCAGGCTCGCTCCAGGGCGGCGAATCCCTCGCGGATGCCCGGCAGCAGCAGGCGCGCCGACTCGGTCAGTTGCAGATTGCGACCGCTGCGATGGAACAAGCGGCAGGCGAAATGCTCTTCGAGCGTGCGGATGTGCCGGCTCACCGCACTTTGCGTGATCGACAACTCTTCGGCGGCCCGCGTGAACGAACTGTGACGGGCCGCCGCTTCGAATGCGCGCAGGGCATACAAGGGTGGAAGACGACGGGACATGCACAACGCTCCAATGGCGGGATTGCGCCAACTTAGCAGAATCGTCGCAGGATGAGTTTTAATCATGCCACCCATCCTTTTTATCCCTTTGTGCAACCCGCACCAAACCCTGAGAATCGACGGTCTCCTGCTCCCTCTTTTATATGGATGTGAACACCATGCAGCGTCCTGTGCGTACCGAACTCTGGGCCATCCTGCGGCTGGCGGGGCCGTTGATTGCTTCGCAGTTGGCGCACATGCTGATGGTGCTGACCGACACCCTGATGATGGCGCGCCTCAGTCCCGAAGCGCTGGCCGGAGGTGGTCTGGGCGCAGCCAGCTATTCGTTCGTGTCGATTTTCTGCATCGGCGTAATCGCGGCGGTCGGTACCCTGGTGGCGATTCGTCAGGGCGCCGGCGACATCATCGGCGCCGCCCGCCTGACTCAGGCCGGGCTATGGCTGGCGTGGCTGATGGCACTCGGTGCCGGGTTGCTGTTATGGAATCTGAAACCGGTGCTGTTGCTGTTCGGCCAGACCGAGACCAACGTCAACGCCGCCGGGCAGTTCCTGATCGCCCTGCCCTTCGCCCTGCCCGGCTACCTGAGCTTCATGGCCCTGCGCGGTTTCACCAGCGCCATCGGCCGGGCAACACCGGTGATGGTCATCAGCCTCGCCGGCACCGTGGCCAACTTCCTGCTCAATTACGCGTTGATCACTGGCATGTTCGGCCTGCCGAAACTGGGCCTGACCGGTATCGGTCTGGTCACGGCAATTGTTGCCAATTGCATGGCACTGGCGCTGGCCTGGCACATCCGCCGGCATCCGGCCTATAACGCCTACCCGCTGCGTGAAGGCCTGTCGCGGCCGAACCGGCAGTACCTGAAAGAACTCTGGCGCCTGGGTCTGCCGATTGGCGGCACCTACGCGGTAGAGGTCGGGCTGTTCGCCTTCGCGGCGCTGTGCATGGGCACCATGGGCAGCACCCAACTGGCGGCGCATCAGATTGCGCTACAAATCGTTTCGGTGGCATTCATGGTGCCGGCGGGGATGTCGTATGCGATCACCATGCGCGTCGGCCAGCATTACGGCGCCGGGCAATTGAGCGATGCGCGGATGTCCGGGCGGGTCGGTATCGTCTTCGGTGCAGTGGTGATGCTGGGGTTTGCGATGGTGTTCTGGCTGCTGCCGAATCAGCTGGTCGGTTTGTTCCTCGACCATAACGATCCGGCATTTGCCGAGGTGATTCATCTGGCCGTGAGCCTGCTGGCCGTGGCGGCGTGGTTCGAGCTGTTTGACGGTACGCAGACGATCGCCATGGGCTGCATTCGCGGGCTCAAGGATGCCAAGACCACGTTTCTGGTCGGGCTCGGCTGCTACTGGCTGATCGGCGCGCCGTCGGCATGGCTGATGGCGTTCCATCTGCACTGGGGGCCGACCGGCGTCTGGTGGGGGCTGGCGCTGGGACTGGCCTGCGCGGCAGTGAGCCTGACGCTGGCATTCGAATGGAAGATGAAGCGGATGATTCGCCTTGAGCCGCAAGTTCAAGGCTTCAAGATCGCTCAGCCCGAGTGAGTTTCCCTGAGGGAGCAAGCTTGCTCCCTCAGGTATTTGAGGCTAAACCACAATACCCAGCGGCGGCTGACTGGCATCAGCCACCAGATACTCAACCAGCTCGGCCAACGGCAGCGGCTTGCTGATCAGATACCCCTGCACCTGATCGCAACCGAAACCGCGCAACAGATCCAGTTGCTCGCGGGTTTCCACCCCTTCGGCCACCACTTCCAGGTGCAGGTTGTGCGCGAGATTGATCATCGCGTGCACCAGTTTGCGGTTTTCTTCGCGTTGCTCCATGCCGCCGACGAAACTCTTGTCGATCTTCAGCAAGGTGATCGGCAGGCTGTTGAGGTGCACGAACGACGAGAACCCGGTGCCGAAGTCATCCAGCGAAAAACGCACGCCGAGGCGACCGAGCGCGTCCATGGTCTGCTTGACCAGATCGCTGCGGCGCATCACGGCGGTTTCGGTGAGTTCGAATTCCAGCCATTGCGCCTCGACACCGCGCTCGGCGATCAAGCGGCTGAGCGTCGGCAGCAACTGGCTGTCCTGAAACTGGCGGAACGACAGGTTGATCGCCATGTGCAGCGCCGGCAGACCGCGCTCGCGCAACGCCTGCATGTCACGCAGGGCCCGGGAAATCACCCAATAACCCAGCGGCACAATCAGGCCGCTCTGCTCGGCCAGCGGCACAAATTCGCTCGGCGCAAGCAAGCCGCGCTCACTGTGACGCCAGCGCACCAGCGCTTCGAGGCCGACGATCTGGCCATCCTGCAGATTCAGGCGCGGCTGGTAATGCAGCTCCAGCTCATCGCGGCGCAAGGCCCGGCGCAGCTCGCTTTCGAGGTCGGCCATGCTCCGCGCGTTGCGGTTGATCCGTTCGTTGAAGATGTGAAACGTGCAGCCCTGGGTGCTCTTGGCCTGTTGCATGGCGATGTGCGCGTGCCACATCAGCGGATCGGCACCGGCCTGGGCCCGGGCATGAGCGATGCCGAGGCTGGAACCGATCAACAGGCTTTCGCCATCGACCCAATAAGGTTCGGCCAGGGCTTCGGTGATGCGTTCGGCCATCCATTCCGCCCGTTGCGGGGCGCGGCGGGTGTCGATCAGCAGGGCGAATTCGTCGCTGCCCAGGCGTGCCAGTTGATCGCCGACTTCCAGCTGACTTTTCAGCCGTGCGACGACTTGCAGGATCAGGCGATCGCCGGCCTGATGGCCGAGGGCGTCGTTGGCGTGGCGGAAGTTGTCGAGATCGAGGTGGCCGAGGGCCAGGCCGCGACCGTCGTTTTCGGCGAGGCGCGCCGTGAGCAGGGTCTGGAAGCCCTGGCGGTTGGCGATGCCGGTCAGCGGATCCTGTTCGGCCAGGCGTTGCAGGGTGTTTTCCAGCACGCCGCGTTCGCGCACATGCCGCAGGCAACGCCGGAGCATGCCGGCATCGAGGGCATCGAACACCAGCCAGTCGCTGACGCCATCGGGCGCGGTCGCCGGCTCCTGTTCCAAAAGCAATACCGTCGGCAGGCTGCAACGGCCGGGCGCCGGCTGCAACGCGGGAACGGTCAACAACACCGCGTGGCGGTTGTCTTCGAACAGGCTGCTGACCGACTCCCAGTTCGGCGCGCTGATCAGCACCGCCGCACTCCCCAACGGAGCCAGACACTCGCGCAATAACGCTGTCCACGCTGGCTCTTCGGCCAGTAGCAGCAAACGCAAGGGTTCGACAGGCGTAGTCAAGCTGACTCCCTAGACTCTGCAATGATGTGGGCGGCGGGCATTATGCCGTTGCGGCAACCAATGACCAAACGACAACGGATATCAAAACGTTATTTTGTGTCACGAATGAGAACATTAGCCGCAAAATCACCGCGCATCCTGCGTGAAAGTAACAAAACCGGCAAATTTCAATCGCGTGCTGCGTCACAAGTCGGAGAGAGCAGCACAAATCGCTGAGCCTGTTAAAATGCCGGCCCATTTCGTCAACGACTCCCGAATTTCCGTATGTCCCGACTCAATCCCCGGCAGCAAGAAGCCGTGAACTACGTCGGCGGCCCTCTATTGGTGCTCGCCGGTGCTGGCTCCGGCAAGACCAGCGTGATCACGCGCAAGATTGCGCACCTGATCCAGAACTGCGGCATCCGCGCCCAGTACATCGTCGCCATGACCTTCACCAACAAGGCTGCGCGCGAGATGAAGGAACGGGTCGGCACCCTGCTGCGCCCCGGCGAAGGTCGCGGCCTGACGGTCTGCACCTTCCACAACCTGGGCCTGAACATCATCCGCAAGGAACATGAACGGCTGGGCTACAAACCCGGTTTCTCGATCTTCGACGAAACCGACGTCAAGTCGCTGATGACTGACATCATGCAAAAGGAATACGCAGGCGACGACGGCGTCGACGAGATCAAGAACATGATCGGCGCCTGGAAAAACGACCTGATCCTGCCGGCCCAGGCCCTGGAAAACGCCCGCAACCCGAAGGAACAGACTGCCGCCATCGTCTACACCCACTACCAGCGCACGCTCAAGGCGTTCAACGCGGTGGACTTCGACGACCTGATCCTGCTGCCGGTGAAACTCTTCGAAGAGCACGCCGACATCCTCGAAAAGTGGCAGAACAAGGTGCGTTACCTGCTGGTCGACGAATATCAGGACACCAATGCCAGCCAGTATCTGCTGGTGAAAATGCTCATCGGCAAGCGTAACCAATTCACCGTGGTGGGCGATGACGACCAGTCGATCTACGCCTGGCGCGGCGCACGGCCGGAAAACCTGATGCTGCTCAAGGACGACTATCCGTCCCTGAAAGTGGTGATGCTGGAGCAGAACTACCGCTCCACCAGCCGCATCCTGCGTTGCGCCAACGTGCTGATCTCGAACAACCCGCACGAATTCGAGAAGCAGCTGTGGAGTGAGATGGGCCACGGCGACGAGATCCGCGTGATCCGCTGCCGCAACGAGGACGCCGAAGCCGAGCGCGTGGCGATGGAAATTCTCAGCCTGCACTTGCGCACCGACCGCCCGTACAGCGATTTCGCGATCCTCTATCGCGGCAACTACCAGGCCAAGCTGATCGAGCTGAAACTGCAGCACCATCAGGTGCCGTACCGTCTGAGCGGCGGCAACAGCTTCTTCGGCCGCCAGGAAGTGAAAGACCTGATGGCCTACTTCCGCCTGATCGTGAACCCGGACGACGACAACGCCTTCCTGCGGGTGATCAACGTGCCGCGTCGGGAGATCGGTTCTACGACCCTGGAAAAACTCGGCAACTACGCCACCGAACGCAAGATCTCGATGTACGCCGCCACCGACGAACTCGGCCTGGGCGAGCATCTGGACAGCCGCTTCACCGATCGCCTGTCGCGCTTCAAGCGTTTCATGGACAAGGTGCGCGAGCAGTGCGCCGGCGAAGACCCGATTTCGGCGCTGCGCAGCATGGTCATGGACATCGACTACGAGAACTGGCTGCGCACCAACAGTTCCAGCGACAAGGCCGCGGACTACCGGATGAGCAACGTCTGGTTCCTGATCGAAGCCTTGAAAAACACCCTGGAAAAAGACGAAGACGGCGAAATGACCGTCGAGGATGCCATCGGCAAACTCGTTCTGCGCGACATGCTCGAACGTCAGCAGGAAGAAGAGGACGGCGCCGAAGGCGTGCAGATGATGACCCTGCATGCGTCCAAGGGCCTGGAATTTCCTTACGTGTTCATCATGGGCATGGAAGAGGAAATCCTCCCGCACCGCTCCAGCATCGAAGCCGACACCATCGAAGAAGAACGCCGACTGGCCTACGTGGGCATCACCCGCGCGCGCCAGACCCTTGCGTTCACCTTCGCCGCCAAGCGCAAACAGTACGGCGAGATCATCGACTGCGCGCCCAGCCGCTTCCTCGATGAGCTGCCGCCGGACGACCTGGCCTGGGAAGGCAACGACGACACACCGACCGAAGTCAAAGCCGTGCGGGGCAATAGCGCATTGGCAGATATACGCGCGATGTTAAAGCGCTAGAATTGACCACTTTTTTAAAACCTTAGGGCGCACAAGGCGCCAACAGAGGACAGCTTCATGGAAGCCCTGCACCAGAAAATCCGCGAACAAGGCATTGTGCTTTCCGACCAGGTCCTGAAGGTCGACGCCTTCCTGAACCACCAGATCGACCCGGCCCTGATGAAGCTGATCGGCGACGAATTCGCCACGCTGTTCAAGGATTCGGGCATCACCAAGATCGTCACCATCGAAGCGTCCGGCATCGCCCCGGCGATCATGACCGGTCTGAACCTCGGCGTGCCGGTGATCTTCGCCCGCAAGCAACAGTCCCTGACCCTGACTGAAAACCTGCTGTCGGCGACGGTCTACTCGTTCACCAAGAAGACCGAAAGCACCGTGGCCATCTCCCCGCGTCACCTGACCAGCAGCGACCGCGTGCTGATCATCGACGACTTCCTGGCCAACGGTAAGGCATCCCAGGCGCTGATCTCGATCATCAAACAGGCCGGCGCCACCGTCGCGGGCCTGGGCATCGTGATCGAGAAATCGTTCCAGGGCGGCCGTGCGGAACTGGATTCGCAGGGTTACCGCGTCGAGTCGCTGGCTCGCGTGAAATCGCTGGCGGGCGGCGTCGTGACCTTCATCGACTGATCACTGACTCAACTGCGCCGCAATACTTGTGGGAGCGAGCTCGCTCCCACAGTGTTTTGTGTAGCGGTTACTGCGCGGTGGCCTTCAGGCCCGTAAGCAATAACCGCTGAAACAGGTCTTCCTTCAGGCCTTCCGGGTGGGTCAGCTGCATGCGCGCCAAATGCTCCGGATACAACGAAGCCTGCGGCGCATCCAGCGCGGCCTTGCCCAGTTCCAGAATCTCGGTCAGCTTGAATTTGCTCTTGAGCCAGTTCAGCGCCCGTAACAGATCCTTCTCGACCTCAGTGAAATCACAGCCCAGCGGATATTCCGGAAACAGGTTCGGATGCCGTGCGGCAATCGCCTGCAAGCGTTGTGGGGTGTTGTCGGTAAAGCGCGGATCGAGACGGAAATCCTTCGGCAGCTTGCCGACCTTCTGCGCCTGTTCGATCAGGCCTTGCTGGAAGCGCGAGTCGCTGATGTTCAACAGCGCCTCGATCACCACCGCATCCGATTTGCCGCGCAGGTCGGCGATGCCGTACTCGGTGACGACGATGTCACGCAGGTGCCGTGGAATCGTGCAGTGGCCGTACTCCCAGACAATGTTCGAACTGACATCGCCGCCGGACTCGCGCCAGCTGCGCAGCAGCAGAATCGACCGCGCATCGTGCAGCGCATGGCCCTGGGCAACGAAGTTGTACTGCCCGCCGACGCCGCTGAGCACCCGCCCGTCTTCCAGTTGATCCGCCACCCCGGCGCCCAGCAGGGTCATGGTGAACACGGTGTTGATGAAGCGCGCATCGAGGCGTTGCAGGCGCTTGAGCTCTTCCTGACCATACAGCTCGTTGATGTAGCTGATACGGGTCATGTTGAATTCGAGGCGTTTGCTCAGCGGCAACTCGCGCAAGCGCTCATAGAAACTGCGCGGCCCGAGGAAGAAACCACCGTGAATCGACAAGCCGTCGGTTTGCGCCGCCTCGTCGAGAGTCCCGGCGTTGGCCTGCTCCTGAGTCTGCACATCCGGGTAGACCTTGCGCCGGATGATCCCGGCTTCGGCCAGCACCAGCAGGCCGTTGACGAACATTTCGCTGCAACCGTACAGGCCCTTGGCGAACGGTTCGATGCCGCCCTCGCGTTCGATCAACTGTGCCCACTGGCTGAGGTTCACATCGGTCAGCAAGTGCTTGTACGAGGCGTTGTCAGCCTGACGCGCCAGCAACGCAGCGGTCAGCGCATCGCCCATCGAACCGATGCCGATCTGCAAGGTGCCGCCATCGCGCACCAGGGTGCTGGCGTGCAGACCGATGAAGTGATCCTGAAACCCGACGGGCATGTTCGGCGTGGAAAACAGCGTGCTGCTGTCCTTTTCATCGATCAGCAGGTCGAAGGTGTCGATATCGATTTCGGCATCGCCCGGCATGTACGGCAACTCGGTGTGCACCTGGCCGACCAGCAGAATGGTCTCCCCCGCTGCCCGGCGTTTGGCGATCATCGGGAACAGGTCGAGGGTGATGTCCGGGTTGCAGCTCAGGCTCAGGCGATCGGGATGTTCGCTGCTGCTGGCGAGCAACTGCGCCACCAGGTTCAGGCCGGCGGCATTGATGTCGCGGGCCGCGTGGCTGTAGTTGCTGCTGACGTAATCCTGCTGGGCCGGCGCACTGTTTAGCAGGCTGCCGGGCTGCATGAAGAACTGTTCGATGCGAATGTTGGACGGCAGGCTGTCGCGGTGCAGGTCGGCGAGGAAGTCCAGCTCCGGGTAATCGCCAAACACCCGCTCGACGAAGGGTTCGATGAAGCGCTTCTGCAACCCATCGCCCAATGCCGGACGGCCGAGGCACAGGGCGGTGTAGATCGTCAGTTGCCGTTCGGGCAAACTGGCGATGCGGCGGTACAGCGCGTTGACGAAGGGGTTGGGTTTGCCCAGCCCCAGCGGCAGGCCCATGTGGATATGCGCCGGCAACCGCGCCAGTACGTCGTCCACTGCCTGTTCGATCGAACACAACTGCACCATCTGAAGCCTCCTGCCCGTTCCGTGAATAGAGGTACGACCGAGATTGCCGGTTGTTTGCTGCAAAGAACAGCCTCAGGCCCAAATCGCGCGTACAAAAAAACCGTCCGAAGACGGTTTTTTTCGTCGAAAGCGTGGCTTATTTCAGGCCGGACATTTTCTGGATCGCGCCCTTCAGCTCTTCATCGGAGCAGTCGGCGCAGGTGCCTTTCGGTGGCATGGAGTTGATGCCGGTGATGGCCTTGGCCAGGATGCCGTCGAGGCCGCCCTGGTGATCGGCGCGCTCTTTCCAGGCCGCGGTGTCACCGATTTTCGGTGCGCCCAACAGGCCGGAGCCGTGGCAAGCGTTGCAATGTTTGGCAATCACTTCGTCCGGCGTCTTGGCACCGCCACCGCCGCCTGCCGAAGCAGCGACTTCCATCCCCTTGCACTCTTGCCCTTGAACACACACCTGGCCGACCGGCTCGAGGCGTTTGGCAATGTCGTCATTCGTCGCAGCTTGAGCGCTGACAGCCCAGAGGGCCAGTACGGTTGCTGGTGCAGCCAGCATTTTCATAATTAGGTTCACGCGTTCACCCTCAATGGTGGCTATTCACGCCTGCGGCCACGGTTCGCAGGCGGGCGCAAGTATAGCGGTTAGCCCGCTTCACTGAAACAACCCCAAAGTCGAAGGGGTTATATCGCGCTGTGGAACAACGGTTCGGGTGCCTTCGCCGTGTGGCCTGGCGCCTCTTTGTTTAAAAATTCGCCGGCGTGGCTGCGCTGATTAGTCGCGCCGGCGCATCGAACGGATTACGGAAACGATGCGGCTTGGTACTTTCAAAGTAGTAGCTGTCGCCGGCTTCGAGGATAAAAGTTTCAAGACCCACCACCAGCTCCAGGCGCCCTTCCACCAGAATCCCGGTTTCCTCGCCTTCGTGGGTGAGCATTTCCTCGCCGGTATCGGCGCCCGGCGGATAGATTTCATTGAGGAACGCGATGGCCCGGCTCGGGTGCGCGCGACCGACCAGTTTCATGGTCACGGCGCCGTCGGAAATGTCGATCAGCTCGTTGGCCTTGTAGACGATCTGAGTCGGTTTTTCCTGCAGGATCTCTTCGGAAAAGAACTCGACCATGGACATGGGAATCCCGCCCAGAACTTTCCTCAGCGAACTGATCGAAGGGCTGACGCTGTTCTTTTCGATCATCGAAATGGTGCTGTTGGTGACGCCCGCGCGCTTGGCGAGTTCACGCTGGGACAGTCCTTTGAGCTTGCGGATCGATTGCAGTCGTTCACCGACGTCCAAGGCGGGAGCCTCCTGATGCTGTAGAAATATTGAGCGTTATCATGGCGACAGCGTTCAGTATTTACAACACTTGGGCCCCGCTTGCGCTTCAACCCTCGGAATAGAGCCTTGGCACCCGACGCAGGTTGCAGAAGATCTGGTAAGGAATGGTGTCCGCCCACTTCGCCACGTCGCTGGCGAGGATGTTTTTGCCCCACAGCTCGACAGTCGAACCGAGGCCGGCTTGCGGCACGTCGGTCAGGTCGATGCACAGCATGTCCATCGACACCCGGCCAAGAATGCGGCTGCGCTGGCCGGCCACCAGCACCGGGGTGCCGGTCGGCGCCTGACGCGGATAACCGTCGGCGTAACCCATGGCAACCACGCCGATGCGCATCGGTTTGTCGGTGATGAATTTGGCGCCGTAGCCCACCGGCTCGCCGGCCGGCAGTTCGCGCACGCTGATGACTTTCGACTCCAGCGTCATCACCGGTTGCAGACGCTCGGCCACGGCGTTGGCTTCTTCGAACGGGGTGGCGCCGTAGAGCATGATGCCCGGGCGCACCCAGTCGCTGTGAATCTGCGGCCAGCCCAGCACCGCCGGCGAGTTGCGCAGGCTGACTTCAGCCGCCAGCCCCTGACGTGCCGCTTCGAACACCGCAACCTGATCGGCGCTGCTCTGCTCGTGCAGCTCATCGGCCCGGGCGAAGTGGCTCATCAGCACGACTTTCGCCACCTTGCCGCTGGCCAGCAAACGCTGGTAAGCCGCCGGGTAATCCTTCGGATGCAGGCCGACACGGTGCATGCCCGAATCGAGCTTCAGCCATACGGTGATCGGTTTGCTCAATGCCGTCTGCTCGATAGCTTCGAGCTGCCACAGCGAATGCACCACGCACCAGAAATCGTGCTCGACGATCAGCGCCAGTTCGTCCGCCTCGAAAAAGCCTTCGAGCAACAGCACCGGTGCACGAATCCCGGCAGCACGCAGCTCCAGCGCTTCTTCGATGCACGCCACCGCGAAGCCGTCCGCTTCAGCTTCCAGCGCCTGGGCACAACGCACTGCACCATGGCCATAGGCATCGGCCTTGATCACCGCCAGTGCCTTGGCACCGGTAACTTCACGGGCGATACGGTAGTTGTGACGCAGGGCTTGAAGGTCGATCAGGGCACGGGCAGGACGCATGGCAGCAGACTTCTTGGCGGTCATGGAAATAAAAACCGGCGCTGGCTGACGGCGTGAACCGCCAACAGCACCGGGAGAGGGATCTTTACAACGGGTTACGGTAATGCAGCGACGATGGAGATCTCGACCAGGATGCTCGGCTTGGCCATCTTCGCTTCCACCGTGGCGCGGGCCGGGGCGGCTCCCTTGGGCAGCCACTGGTCCCACACCGAGTTCATGCCGGCAAAGTGCGCCTCGATGTCCTTCAGGTAGATCGTCGCCGACAGCAGATGTTGCTTGTCGGTGCCGGCCAGATCGAGCAGACGCTCGATGTTGGCGAGTACGTCGCGGGTCTGCTGTTCGACACCGGCGTTGAAGTCATCGCCGACCTGCCCGGACAGATACACCGTACCGTTGTGGCTGACGATCTGACTCATGCGCTCATTGGTGAGCTGGCGCTGGATTGCCATGCTTCGCGGACTCCTGGGTGGTGTTGCCATAACGGGAAATATCGAGGCCTTCGGCGCTGATTTGAGGTTTTTTCTTCGCCATCAGGTCGGCCAGCAAGCGACCGGAGCCGCACGCCATGGTCCAGCCGAGGGTGCCGTGACCGGTGTTCAGGAACAGGTTCTTGAACGGGGTGGCACCGACGATCGGTGTGCCATCCGGGGTGGTTGGGCGCAGGCCGGTCCAGAAACTCGCTTCGGCCAGATTGCCGCCCCGAGGATAAAGGTCGTTGACGATCATCTCCAGGGTTTCGCGCCGGCGCGGGTTCAGCGACAGGTCAAAACCGGCGATCTCCGCCATGCCGCCGACGCGGATGCGGTTGTCGAAACGGGTGATCGCGACCTTGTAGGTCTCGTCGAGAATGGTCGACGTCGGGGCCATGTCCGGATTGGTGATCGGCACGGTCAGCGAGTAGCCCTTCAACGGATACACCGGGGCCTTGATGCCCAGCGGCTTGAGCAGTTGCGGCGAGTAACTGCCGAGGGCGAGTACGTAGCGGTCAGCGGTTTCCAGCTTGCCGTCGATCCACACGCCGTTGATGCGGTCGCCGGCGAAGTCGAGGCGCTGGATGTCCTGACCGAAACGGAATTCCACACCCAGTCTGGTGGCCATTTCGGCGAGGCGAGTGGTGAAGATCTGGCAGTCACCGGTCTGGTCGTTCGGCAGGCGCAGGGCACCGGCGAGGATGTCGGTGACACCCGCCAGAGCCGGTTCGACGCGGGCAATGCCGGCGCGGTCGAGCACTTCAAACGGCACGCCGGACTCTTTCAATACGGCGATGTCCTTGGCGGCGTTATCCAGTTGCGCCTGGGTGCGGAACAATTGAGTCGTACCGAGGCTGCGGCCTTCGTAGGCGATGCCGGTCTCGGCGCGCAATTCGTCGAGGCAGTCACGGCTGTACTCGGACAGGCGGACCATGCGCTCCTTGTTCACCGCGTAACGGTTTGCGGTGCAGTTACGCAGCATCTGCGCCATCCACAAGTATTGGTCGATGTCGGCAGTGGCCTTGATCGCCAGCGGCGCGTGACGTTGCAGCAGCCACTTGATGGCCTTGAGGGGCACGCCCGGCGCAGCCCACGGCGAGGCGTAGCCCGGCGAGACCTGGCCTGCGTTGGCGAAACTGGTCTCCATGGCCGCGGCGGGCTGCCGGTCGACCACCACCACTTCAAACCCGGCACGGGCCAGATAGTAAGCACTGGCGGTACCGATGACGCCGCTACCCAAGACCATAACGCGCATTTTTGTATCCCTCTCGCGGCGTGCCGCGTACGTCTGTTGTTAGAGCAATGATGCGCGCAGTGTAAAAAAGATTCGCCAGTGCTTTTCACTGTATAAGCGCCTATATTTGGCGACAATTCTCGGCAAAAACCCTTTTCACGGAGGCGCATCCCCTATGCGTACCAACACTCAGACCAAACGTGAGCTGGACAAGATCGACCGCAACATCTTGCGGATTCTGCAGGCGGACGGGCGGATTTCATTCACCGAACTGGGCGAGAAGGTCGGGCTCTCCACCACGCCGTGTACCGAGCGGGTGCGGCGCCTGGAGCGTGAGGGAATCATCATGGGCTACAACGCCCGCCTGAATCCGCAGCACTTGAAGGGTAGCCTGCTGGTGTTCGTCGAGATCAGCCTCGACTACAAATCCGGCGATACTTTCGAAGAGTTCCGACGTGCGGTGCTGAAGTTGCCCCACGTGCTGGAGTGCCATCTGGTGTCAGGGGATTTCGACTATCTGGTGAAGGCACGGATTTCCGAGATGGCCTCGTACCGCAAGCTGCTGGGCGACATCCTGCTCAAGCTGCCGCACGTACGTGAATCCAAGAGCTACATCGTGATGGAAGAAGTGAAAGAGAGCCTGAGCCTGCCGATTCCGGACTGAACGCTCAGACCAGCACCTGTCGGTTTTCCGCCATGTACTCGAACACCTGCTTCTCGACCCTTGGGTGAATCAGCTCCACCGGCCGCCGGCCGTTGGGGCACGGCAAGGTCTGGGTCGTTCCGAACAACCGACAGATCAACGGCCGCTCGTCATACACCGTGCAGCCATTCGGCCCCAGGTGCACACAGTTGAGTGCTTCCATGGCCGCGTCCTGCTCGGCGCGCGTCTTGCGCGGGAGGCGGGACATTTCCTCGGGTGAGGTGGTCACCGGCCCGCAACAGTCATGGCAGCCTGGCACGCACTCGAACGTGGGAATCTGCTGACGCAGGGTGCGGATTTTCTGACTGTTGCAGCTCATTGCAGCATTAACCGGAGCGAAATAGGCGGCAATTGTGCCGCAAAAGCCGTGTTCCAGACACCACGGGCCGACCAATGTTGCCCGGCCTCGGGCCTGCGGCTTATGCTCCGTCAAATTTTCTCGACACCCGCTCAGGATGACGCCCATGAATGCCCGCGCCCAAGCCACCGCGAGCCAGCACCACGTTGCCTCTTACTACGCCGCCAGCAGCCTGCCGCAACCCGACCATCCGGTGCTGCAAGGTGAACTGATCGCCGACGTGTGCGTGGTCGGTGGCGGTTTCTCCGGGCTGAACACCGCGCTGGAATTGGCTGAACGGGGCTTGAGCGTGGTGCTGCTGGAAGCGCACCGGATCGGCTGGGGCGCCAGCGGTCGCAACGGCGGGCAACTGATTCGCGGGGTCGGTCATGGCCTCGATCAGTTCGCCAACGTGATCGGCGCCGACGGCGTGCGGCAGATGAAACTCATGGGCCTGGAAGCGGTGGAAATCGTCCGCCGGCGCGTCGAGAAATTTCAGATCCCCTGCGACCTGACCTGGGGTTACTGCGACCTCGCCAACAAACCCTCCGACCTGGAAGGTTTTGCCGAAGACGCCGAAGAGTTGCGCAGCCTCGGTTATCGCCATGAAACACGTCTGCTGCAGGCGAACGAGATGCACACCGTGGTCGGTTCCAGACGCTACGTAGGCGGTTTGATCGACATGGGTTCCGGGCATCTGCACCCGCTGAACCTGGCACTCGGCGAAGCCGCCGCGGCGCAGCAAGCGGGGGTGAAACTGTTCGAGCAATCGGCGGTGACCCGCATCGATTACGGCCCCGAAGTCCGCGTGCACACCGCGCAAGGCTCGGTGCGGGCAAAAACCCTGGTACTCGGCTGCAATGCCTATCTCAACAATCTGAATCCACAACTCAGCGGCAAGGTGCTGCCGGCCGGCAGCTACATCATCGCCACCGAACCGCTGAGCGAGGAGCAGGCCCACAACCTGCTGCCGCAGAACATGGCGGTCTGCGACCAGCGAGTGGCGCTCGACTACTACCGGCTCTCGGCGGACCGGCGCCTGCTGTTCGGCGGCGCGTGCCATTACTCCGGGCGTGACCCGAAGGATATCGGCGCGTACATGCGGCCGAAGATGCTCGAAGTCTTTCCGCAACTGGCCTCGGTGAAGATCGATTATCAGTGGGGCGGGATGATCGGCATCGGCGCCAACCGTCTGCCGCAGATTGGCCGGCTCGCCGACCAGCCGAATGTGTATTACGCCCAGGCCTATTCCGGTCACGGCGTGAATGCCACGCACCTGGCGGGCAAGCTGCTGGCCGAGGCCATCAGCGGCCAGCACGGCGGTGGCTTCGACCTGTTCGCCAAAGTGCCACACATCACCTTCCCCGGCGGCAAGCATCTTCGTTCGCCGCTGCTGGCGTTGGGGATGTTGTGGCATCGCCTTAAAGAGCTGGTGTGAGCTCGTTCCCACGCTCCTGCGTGGGAATGCATCCAGTGACGCTCTGCGTCACAGCGGACGCGGAGCGTCCGGGGCGGCGTTCCCACGCAAAGCGTGGGAACGATCCCTCTAAATCCGCCAGAACGGCTTCAACCCCTCCTCCAGCGCCTGTTCGCGGGTCAGCCCGATATCCTTGAGCTGTTCCGGCGTCAGGCGCAGCAACGCCTTGCGCGTGTGCAGACGATGCCAGAACAGACCCCAGCGACTCAGGCCGGACGGTGCGTTGCGCAGGATCTCATTGCGCGCGTTGTCCTGTTGCCCAGCCTCCAGTTCCTGACTGTGTAACGTCAGCCGCACATCGCTCAAGCCGTTCATTTTTGTCGCTCCTGTTTACTTGGGTAGCCAGAGATTCCATGATGCGCGGGCGAGCAAAAGCATTACAGATTCAACACATCTGTATTATTTCCATACAGATTTGTTGTTCCCGAGACTGAATTGTCGATTTACGCCGCATCTGTACTGGTTTTTCGAATCATCTGCATCGAGGCAGTGCCATGACCCTGTACGTGAACCTTGCCGAACTGCTCGGCACCCGCATCGAACAAGGCTTCTACCGTCCTGGTGATCGCCTGCCGTCGGTGCGCGCCCTGAGCGTGGAACACGGGGTCAGCCTGAGCACGGTGCAGCAGGCCTATCGAATGCTGGAAGACAGCGGACTGGCCACGCCCAAACCCAAGTCCGGGTACTTCGTGCCGGTGGGTCGCGAGTTGCCGGAACTGCCGGCGGTCGGGCGTCCGGCGCAACGGCCGGTGGAGATTTCCCAGTGGGATCAGGTGCTGGAACTGATTCGCGCCGTGCCGCGCAAGGACGTGGTGCAACTCGGTCGCGGCATGCCGGATATCTCGTCACCGACGATGAAACCGCTGCTGCGCGGCCTGGCCCGTATCAGCCGCCGTCAGGACATGCCCGGTCTGCATTACGACAACATCCACGGCACCCTCGAACTGCGCGAACAGATCGCCCGGCTGATGCTCGATTCCGGCTGCCAGTTGAGCGCCAGCGATCTGGTGGTCACCACCGGTTGCCACGAAGCGCTGTCCACCAGCATCCACGCGATCTGCGAGCCCGGCGACATCGTCGCGGTGGATTCACCAAGCTTTCACGGCGCCATGCAGACCCTCAAGGGACTGGGCATGAAAGCGCTGGAAATCCCCACCGACCCGCTCACCGGCATCAGCCTCGAAGCCTTGGAACTGGCGTTGGAGCAATGGCCGATCAAGGTCATCCAGCTCACGCCCAACTGCAACAACCCGCTTGGCTACATCATGCCGGAGTCGCGTAAACGCGCCCTCCTCACCCTGGCCCAGCGCTTCGACGTGGCGATCATCGAGGACGATGTGTATGGCGAACTGGCCTACACCTATCCACGTCCGCGCACGATCAAATCCTTCGACGAAGATGGCCGTGTCTTACTGTGCAGTTCGTTTTCCAAGACTCTCGCGCCGGGGCTGCGCATCGGCTGGGTCGCGCCCGGTCGCTATCTCGAACGGGTGCTGCACATGAAATACATCAGCACCGGTTCTACAGCCCCACAGCCGCAGATCGCCATCGCCGAATTTCTCAAGGCCGGGCACTTCGAGCCACATTTGCGGCGGATGCGCACGCAATACCAGCGCAATCGCGACGTGATGATTGACTGGGTGACCCGATATTTCCCGGCCGGCACCCGCGCCAGCCGCCCGCAGGGCAGCTTTATGCTCTGGGTCGAATTGCCGGAAGGTTTCGATACGCTGAAACTGAATCGTGCGCTGCACGACCAGGGCGTACAGATTGCCGTCGGCAGCATCTTTTCCGCCTCCGGCAAGTACCGCAATTGCCTGCGCATGAACTACGCGGCCAAACCGACAGCGCTGATCGAAGAGGCGGTGCGCAAAGTCGGCGCGGCCGCGATCAAGCTGTTGGCCGAGGCCGATTAATCCACCGTAAAGGCGCCCTGACCTTCAAACCGCACCGGTTCGACGGGGCGGCTTGAGGCGTCATCCACCCGCGCATCAAGCTCCATCTCCACTTCCAGCAGACTGCCCCGGGCACCGGTGTCCGCCCGCCACGGGACGACGCGGATCCCCGGGCGCAGAACATCGCCTTCGACCGATTGACCGCTGTCCAGCCGCCAATGCACCGCCACACCATCGAGACGCACTGCCACGATACGCAGTTGCAGCGTGCCCGTCGCCCAACGGAAACGCTGCGGATCGGCCGGGGGCGCGACAAATGCCCAGCGCATCAAGCGCACGTCGGGGCACTGCACCCGCAAATGCACGCTGCGCAGGCCGAAGCCCGGCCCCCGGCCATCGAGCGCCGTGCGTTGCAGCAGGTCGGCGCGCGTTGCGCTACCCAGGTTGATGCTCGCCGACGACAGGCTCGACTGACACGTTTCGGCGCCTGACGCCGGTTCAACTACCAGGCACAGCAACACGACCAGAAACAGCAGAAATTTCATCAGATGCACTCGTTCAGGACAGTTCGGCCGGGGCGCAGGTGGCATCGACCCGCTCGATCAGTGCGCTGTCTTCAGGGGATTCGGAAAGCGGGAAACGCAACGAGCACCGCGTGTTGTCAGGGAGCTGCACATGCAGGCGCTGACCCGCTTTTGCGTCAGGCAGAAAAATCGTTCCGCCGTCCTGGACCGTTGTCAGGTAGCGGCCCTGTTCATCGTGAACACTCAACCCCTTGGCCAGCCATTGCCGGTCGACGGTCATGGCGTTGAGCAACAGGCGCCGGACCGTGACGAGCGAGAAGTCCAGATGCTGCACCGATCCGCGGGCGGGCTGCACCTGCTTCACCCCGTCGAGCACTTCAACGTTGCGCGACAGGCTTCGCGGGTCGACTTCCAGCCGTGCGGTCGACCAGGCCGGCAGATTCGCCGCGACTGCGTGGCCCGAGCCATCGGTCCAGACCGGACCTTGAGGCGTGTGCAGTTTCACGCCCGATCGGTCACCGGCCTTGAGAACGCCGAAGGTATCGCGCAGGGGATAGGGCGACAACGTTGCGCCATCGCGATGCAGCGCTACACCACCGCGCAGCCCCACGTCGTAATCGGTCGCGCCGGATCGCTGGCCGACGCCTGCGTCGAGGCTGGTGTAGCGCGGCAGTGCATTGAAGCGCACGCCATAACTGGCCGCAGTCTCATCGCGGTATTCAGCGTTGGCGTTGTAAGCCAGGTTTTCACCCAGTACGTCGCTGACGGCCACGCCCCGGCGCAGGCCGGATCGATCATCACGGCGCAAATAACCCCGCAACCTTCGCTGGCCTCCGAGCGCCATTCCCAGCGTCAGGTAGGCGGAGTTGCCCAGGCGATCGGGCGCCGCATCGCCAATGGCGCGTTCCAGGTTCAACGACAGGCTGATGCGCTCAGGCCATGTGCGAGACCACGACAGGCCAAGACGCGACTGCGCCGGTTCACCCTGGGTCGAATAGCGTGACCAGGTCGCCCCGAATGCGCCCCATTGATCCGCCGACCCCGTGACAGAAAAAACCAGGTGATCGCGACCGGGGGATTCGGCGCGGTGAAGGTCTTGATCCCAACCGGTGTCAGACAGCGTGCGAAAGTTCCGGCTCTGGCGCACCGCAACCAGACTCGTCGACAGGCTCTCGGACAACGGCGCACCGAGCGTCAATTGCGTCTGGCTGCCCTTCACGCCACGGGAGCGTTCATCGGACAACACCTGCTTCACGCCCAGTGCATAGCCACCGGCCCACTGCCGTTGCAGGCCCCAGCCAGCCGACAGGTAGTCGGTTGCCCCCAGTACACCGGCGGTCAGTCGGGTGGCCTGTCCCCAATCCCAATCCTTGCTGATCGCGGTGAAAGAAGGTGTCGGTCGGTCGTCCGAGCCCAACCGTCGCACCGTACCCAGCGCAAAGTTGAACCCGCTCGGCCCGGCCCATTGCGCTTCGTGAAGGCTGGCCGCCGGCACGCGCAAGCGCCGCGCCTGCCCATCCTGTTCGTGGACGGTCACGTCCAGATCAATCCGGTTGCTCAGCAACGGCAGCGCTCGCAGCGTGAACGGCCCACTCGGCACCATGGTGGTGTAGATCATCACGCCGTTCTGCCGGACTTCGATGCGAGCCGGCGAATAGGCAACGCCTTCCACTTGCCCGCGCGCACCGTCCTGCGCCGTTCGCAACTGGGCGAATGCCGCTTCCGGCACGATCTGCACACCGTCGAACGACTCGCCGGCAAACAAGGTCGATGCGAGATTCAATTGCCCGATCTGCAGACTGGCCTCGGCGTCCTCCAGGGTTCGCGCACCGTAGGCATACAAGTGCTCGAACCGCGAGTTGCCGGAAGTCGACGTATAGGACTGCCGACTGCGCAGCACCCAGTCACCGGCATTCAGGCCGACCTCCGAGCCCAGGCTCTGAAACCTGTCGTCCCGGCCTTCTTGCTGGCTGCCGACCAGCAACGCGTCGTAGTTGAAAACGCCGGCCGTACCGCCATGAGCGAAATTGATGGGCGCACGCGCCGGCAACATCAGGCTGTCGGTCGGCACCAGCAGATCAATCAGCTCGCGCCCCGGATCCAGTTGCGCGACCGCTTCGGGAAATCCCTCCGTCAGCGTCATGCATTGTTCCGGTTGCAGCCCGGCCATCGAAGCTGGTGGACGCACGCCCGCAGCGTTCATCCACTGGGTGTGCAAACACAATTCGCCGCGCTCGTTGAATGTCATCCGTACACGGCCTCTGGCCTGCCCGTTGACCTCAAGCGCCACGGAATGCTCGCCTTGGGTGAAACGCGGCGCCTCACGAAAGTACGCCGCCAGCGCAGGATCGATGCCGCGGTCTCTCAACACGCGGGCGTCGAACTCCAACGGTTCGGCCGCCAGCGCGGTGCCGTTGGCCGCGATCAGCAACACGCCCCAACGAGCGCAGACCTTCATCAGCGAGTAACCGGCGCGTCGTAATGGTCGACCGCAAAGCCGTAAGTCGTGGCCGGGAAGATCCTGACCGCCATCGTCTGGGTCGAGGTGTGCAGTGGCAGCTCAGCGTGCAAGCGCTCACCGGGCAGGATGTGGGTCTTGGGCAGATTCACCGAAAGGGTGCCCGGCAAAGGCACAATGGTTTTCGCCAGTCGGACCACATAGGGGCTCGGATTGACGACCTGCACACCCGAGGCGTCCATTGACCAGGTCAACCGTTTCCATGGCTCGCGCTCGATCGGCAAACCGGCAGGACGCAGAATCACCGGCAGGTTCTGGCGTACACCGAGAGCAACCCGCGCTCCGGCGGCGTCACTGGTCGGGCTGATCCCCTCGAAGATCACCCGCTTCAGGCGCTCGGTCTTCAACGGTTGCCGGTTTTGCAGAATGAATCGCACTTGCTGAATGCCGCCCGGCTCGACCCGGGCAATGGGCGGGGTGAAGATCAGCAGTACGTCGTCACTGTCTTCGATGTTTTCAACGGTGGTGTGCAGCAATGCGGGATGCGTGTCGGTATTGCGCACGTTCATCACCGCTTCACCCATGCCCTCCTCCACCAGCAGCACCGGCGTCTGCGGAACCATTCCGGCGGCATGGGCCAGCGGCATTGAAAACCATGCGGACAGGCACAGCAGTGCCGTCTTCAGAGCAGACTTGAAAGAAATGAGCATCGGGATAATCCGTGAAATCCTGAATGCGATCCGGCAGGCGCCGGATCGCGCTCGCGTGTACCCGCCAGTCCCGGTGCCTGAGGGACGCCGGGACGCGGCCGTCAGAGGTAGAACATGTCGAACGTCACGGAGCCGTCCAGCGGGATTTCGTTGGCAATCGGCAGGGCGTTGCTTGGGCCGATGATCGGCAGCAGATGCATCGGGAAACCGTGGTGGCGGGCAGCGACCGGACCGGTCGCGGCGCTGGCGCCCCACGAGTACAACTGCGGCGCATTGCTGACCAGCGTACTGTTCGGCACACGCCATGCCGGGGCCGCCAGCGTCCGGGTCAGCAATGTCTGGGCATTGCCGTCGGTCTCTGGAATACCGTGACGCAAGGCGAAACCACCAATACGCGTACCGCCGATTTCGCCCAGCCCGTAAAACAGCGCCGGATCGCTCTGGCCAGTACCATCACTGATGCCCGGCAGTTTGGTGCCGGCGCGGTTGTCACGCACAGACACTTCCACGGGCGCCGGCGCATCGCAATTGATGTGCAGGGACACATCGCGACCGGGCAACAGGGTCTGGGTGGTCGGATTCAGCGTCGCCGCCGAAATCTTGCGCAGGTCCACCGTGCTGCCACCGGCAAATGCCGGAATGCAGGAGGTCGGGATAATGGTGCCGATGACATTCAGGTCAACGCTTTCTGCCATTGCGATTGTTGGCAGCAGCGCCGCCGCCAGTACTGCAAGACGGTATGTCTTTTTCATAAGCCGTAATCTTCCATTTGATTGACAGTTCAGTCCCTGCAAACCAGGTATGTAATTAAGCGGGATGATGATTGCGGCTTATGAGAGATAAATCTGTAGGAAACGGGAGCGCTCAAATAGTGAAATTACGACTGGTTGAATAGGCAATTTGTACTCAGTGGCGGAATCCTACATTTCTGTGGCGAGATGCTTCGTACCGCCATGCCTCCCGAGTCCAGGTTTCAGTACGCGTTAAAGCGCACATCGATTTCGAACCGGGTCAGATCGGCAACCCGGGTCTGCGCTGACCCGACCCGCCCTTCAAGTTCCACTTCAACGTCCATGCGCTGACCTTCCAGTGCAACCCCCGCCCGCGCTGGAATCAGGCTTTGCCCGGCGGGCCAGACGGCCACTCCGGAGGCGACACCCGGTTCAAAGCCAAGCCACTGCACGGCTTTGCCATCCACCCGAACAGCCAGCACATGGACCCTCAACGTCCCTGCGCCAAACCGATAGTCCACGGCATCCGCTGCCGGCGCCGCCAGATCGAGTCGCAGCGCAGCTGGCCGTTCACATTGAACGGTGATCTGCACCCGCCGGCGCCCGAAACTCAACAGGTCATTTTCCAGGGGCTGTTGCAGCAACTGGCCGCGCGTCATCGCACCAAAATCGATGGAAGGCTGCCCCAGCCTGACTGCACAGCCCGACTGCGCCTGTGCCGGCTCGGCGGTGAACACGGTACTCAGCAACGCCAGACCTATCGTGGCGCTATTCAAACGATGCATGGTGACTGACTCCTTAAACCGCGTGGCAGGTGGCATGCGCTGTTTCGTACAGTGCTTGCGTATCGGGTTGTTCGCCGAGGCTGTAGGCCAACCGGCAGCGACTGCCATCGGGCAGCACCACGTGCAAAATCGTGTCTGGCCGGGCATCGGGCAGAAAGATCGTGCCGGCCTCCAATACGTTGGTGATGTACTGCCCCTGCGCGTCGAAAACAGCTCCGCCCTTGCGCAAAAGAACGTTATCGGCGGTGCGCGCCTGCAACAGCAGACGACGTGCGGTGACCATGTCGAACGCCAGATACGCCACCGCGCCACGTCCGGCTTCGACTTCCTGAAAAGCGTTGTGCACATCGATGTTGCGCCCCAGGCTGGCCGTGTCGAGCTCGACGCGGCCTCTGCTGTATGCCGGCAGACTGGCCGCCACGGCGTGCCCGGAATAGTCGGTCCAGACCGGGCCGCGCGGGGTGTTCAACTTGACGCCCGCGCTGTCACCGGCCTTGAGCAAGGCGAAGGTTTCGCGCAGCGGATAAGGCGACAAAGTCACGCCGTCACTGTGTACCAGCGCACCGCCGCGAAGGCCGATGTCATAGTTCCGGTTGCCGGCGCCGCTGCGGGAATAGCCCATGTCCATCTGACTGTAACGGGGCAAAAGGTTGACCCGCCCGTTGAACCCGGCGCTGCCGTCATCCGGTCGCTCGGCTCCGATGCTGTAGGCCAGGGTGTCGCTGAGTTGTTCATTGAAGCGCAGACCGCTACGCGTACCGCTCACGTCGTCGTTGCGCACATAACCGTTCAACGTCTGGCGCCCGCCCAACGGCAGACTGACACTCAGATAGGCCGCGGTGCCACGAGCATCGTTGGAGGCCCCGGCGACATCCCGTTCAACCGTAAATGTCACATTGGTCCGCCGAATGCTCTGCGACCAGGCCAGGGCGACTCTGGAAGTGGCCGTCCCGTCGAACATGGAAAACCGCGAGTAACTGGTGGAAAAGCCTCCGTACAGCGGACTGCTGGTGCTGAGGTTTGCCGTCAGTTGATTGCGTACTCGCTGGAACGGTCGCTCATTGCGCGAATCCCAAGTGGTGTCCGACAGTGTGCGGAAACCCCGTGTTTGTCGGGTCAGCGCAACACTTGTCGACAACCTTTCATTCAACCGACCGCTGGCGGTCCACTGCAATTGCGTGCCGGACACAGCCTCATCCTGTGCCCGGGAAATCACCTGCCGGCCACCGAGTACCCAGCGATCGCCGACGCCGCCCTGCAATGCCCAGCCCAGCGACTCATAACCCGTACCGAACATGACGCCGGCCGTGATCTGCCCGCGCGGCCCCCACAGCCAGTCCTTGCTGGCTGAAACGAAGGACGGCGCATCACGCTCGTCACCGGCATAGCGCCGCACCTGCCCGGCGGCCAGCGCATAACCTGCCGCCCTGCCCGTCATTGCGTCTCGCAACTGCGTCGCCGGCACAATGAAACGCCGTTGCTGACCGTCCTCTTCATGCACCGTCACTTCCAGATCCACGCTCTGGCTGAGCAACGGCAATCCCACCAAAGTGAACGGCCCGCCGGGCACCACGGTGGTGTAGATCAGCGCACCGTTCTGGGTTACTTCGATCCGCGCGGCGGAATAGGCGATGCCTTCAACCCGCGCACCGGCGCTGTCATCGTCCAGCGCGATCAGGGCCAATTCCGGTTGCACCTGCAACCCGTTGAACGCCTCACCGGAAAACAGCGGCGAGACCATGTTCAACTGACCCAGTTGCAGATTGGCCCGGTAGCGTTCCGAGGTGTGCGAGGCGTAGGCATACAAATGCTCGAGACGATCCTGTCCGTCGAACTCGCTGTACACCTGGCGGCTGCGAAACGACCAGTCCGCCGTATTCAGGCCCAGCTCGGCATTCAGATTGCGAAATTGCGAAGACTGACCGGCGAAACGACTGTCCAGCAGCAAGGCGTCGTAGTTGAACAGGCCTGCCGTGCCACCGTTGAGGAAACTGCGACCGGCCGGGCGATCAGGCACCAGCGCATCGGTGGGCAACAGCAATGCGATGTGCTCCTGCGTCGGATCGACCTGTACCACCGCGTCCGGAAAATACCGGGCGAACAGCTCGCATCCCGATCCGCCCGCCGGTTCGAGGCGATGCGCCAACCGGATGCCGCCCCGCTCCAGAAGGGACGGCGTGAAACACAACTCGCCTTCGGCATCGAACGCCACCTGCACCCGCCCCTTCGCAACCCCATTGACCGACAGCGCGACGGCCTGCACGCCCTCGCGAAAACGCGGTGCCTGGCTGAAATATTCGGCCAGACGCGGATCCAGCCCACGGGACTTGAGCACGTCCTGGTTGAACTGCACGGGCAGACCCTCGGCGCTTCTGGCGACACCGGCGGTACCGAGAGCGATGATCAACGCCGCACCGGCCAGACAACTTCGATGCATTAATCCGTCACCAAAGGAGCATCGAAGTGCGCAATGGCGAAACCGTAGGTGGTCACTGGAAACAGCCGCACCTGAAGTGGCGCATGACTCGGATCAGGCGTTCCGCTCAAGGTCAGTTGCTCGCCGGGCAGCACATAGGTGCGACCCAGATCCATCTCCTTCCAGCCCGGCAGCAGCGTCACCGAATGGCCCAGCCGCACCACGTACGGGCTGGGATTGCGCACCTGGATGTCTGCGCCTTGTCGCGACCACACCAGATGCTTCCAGGGCTCGCGGTCGACCGGCAGATTCGCCGGACGCAGGATCACCGGAATGTTCTGCCGCACGCTCAGACTCACTTGCGCCTTGCCCGTCGAGTCCTGCGGCGCGATGCCCTCGAAGATCACGCGCTTCAGACGCTCAGTCTTCAAGGGTTGTGCGCTGCGCAGAATGAAACGCACACGCTGCGTCGCACCAGCCTCGACCCGTGCGACCGGCGGGGTCAGCAACAGCAATGACTCGGTGTCTTGCGGCACGTCTTCGACAGACGTGTGCAGCAGCGCGGGATGCGACTCGCTGTTGAACACATTGATGCCGGCCTCACCCACACCTTCGTCGAGCACAACGACAGGCGTCTCGGGAACCATTCCCGCCGCCCGGATCGAGCCGGGCACCCACAAGGAAACCAGCAGCACACTGGCGATGGCTTTTCGCAAAAAGGCGTTCATGACGTTGTCCACGGGCGAGCGCGCAGCCGGCATCCATGCCGGGCCACAGGCCAGCCGATTACATTGATTGGAACGGACAGGCCCGGAAGCGACCGGTGCCTGTCGATTAGTTGCGCGTTGCGCGCGGTGTCAGAGGTAGAGCAGCTCGAACGTTGCCGAGCCATTGAGCGCGATGTCAGAAGTGATCGGCAGGTTCACCGACGGGCCGATGACCGGCACCAGCGTCATGGGAAAGGTGTGCACGACGCCCGGCGTCGGGCCTGCGGCCAGGGATGCGCCCCACGAATAACGAAGATTGCCGCCCTCGGCATTCTTTCCCACCAGCGTTGCGGTATCCGGAGAGTCCCAGTTGGTCATGCCCCCTTGCTTGTACATGATCATCGACGGCTTGCCATCGACTGTGGGGGTACCGTATCGCAGGCCGTAACCACCGATCTTGGTGCCCGCCACCTCGCCGATTCCGTAGATGTACAAAGCCCAATCGGTGCCATCGATGACGATACCTTGCAGTTGGGTATGGGCCTGATTGTCATGCACCTTGATGGCCATGGGCGCGGAGGCCGAGCAACTTACATTCAGCGTGACATTGTGGTTGGTCAGTTCGGTCTGACTGTCGCGGTTCAGTGCCGCGGCGGAAATATTCCCCAGATCCACCGTGTTACCGCCGGTGAAGGCCGGCGTACACGTGGTCGGGATGATTTTGCCGGTGATGGTCAGGTCTGCACCGGCGGCCATGGCCAGTGCCGGACTCAGGGCACTGGCGACAGCGATTGCACGAAAGGTCTTGCGCATGAAAATTCTCACTCCATAAGAATCGAAAGATGACGGCCAGCTGCGCTTCTTCTGCTGAAAAACAGGAAATTTCCTGCCTCAGAATCAGCGCCGCCATTATTCAGATTGCTTCCTGACAGCGATGTAAGGCGAGGGAGTAATGCGCGCTGGAAAAATCGCTGTGGGGTGTAGCTGATGTGAGCCGGAAAAATCCTCAAATTGTTTAAGAAAAGGCGTCCTGCCGACAGTCATAAGCTACAAGCCGCTCTGTTTCAGGGATCGGATTAACTGCCCTCTCGAACAGGCAACAGGCGGCGTGCACCGTGCCATACTCCAGACCTCGCCCACACCCGGAACCATCCGACTTGAGCTCCAGACACTTCCTGCCGCTTGTACTGCTGCCCGCCCTGGTTCTCGCCGGGTGCGCCTCACTGGATGTCCCGCGCGAACCGAGCCAGGCATTGCCCGCCTCCGACTCCGCGTTCGGCCGTTCGATCCAGGCTCAGGCTGCGCCCTACAAGGGCCAGTCCGGCTTTCGCCTGCTGTCCAACAGCACCGAAGCCTTCACCGCCCGCGCCGAGCTGATCCGCAACGCTCAACGCAGCCTCGACTTGCAGTACTACATCGTCCATGACGGCATCAGCACCCGCATGCTGGTGGAAGAAGTGTTGAAGGCTGCCGACCGTGGCGTGCGGGTGCGAATCCTGCTGGACGACACCACCAGCGACGGCCTCGACCTGATCATTGCGACTCTGGCAGCGCATCCGCAGATCCAGATCCGCCTGTTCAATCCGCTGCACCTGGGGCGCAGCACCGGCGTGACCCGGGCGGCGGGACGCCTGTTCAACCTGTCGCTGCAACACCGGCGGATGCACAACAAGTTGTGGCTGGCGGACAACAGCGCGGCCATCGTCGGCGGGCGCAATCTGGGCGACGAATACTTCGATGCCGAGCCCAACCTGAACTTCACCGATATCGACATGCTCAGTGTCGGGCCGGTCGCCGAGCAGCTCGGGCACAGTTTCGACCAGTACTGGAACAGCGCCCTGAGCAAGCCGATCGACGAGTTCCTTTCCAGCAAACCATCAGCCAAAGACCTGCAGAACACCCGCACGCGCCTGGAAGAATCCCTGGAAGAAACCCGCAAACAGAATCATGCGCTGTATCAGCAGTTGATGACCTACCGCACCGACCCGCGCATGGATATCTGGCGCAAAGAGCTGATCTGGGCCTGGAACCAGGCGCTGTGGGACGCGCCGAGCAAGGTGCTGGCCAAGGATGAACCCGATCCGCAATTGCTGCTGACGACCCAACTGGCACCGGAGCTGACGGGTGTCAGCAAAGAACTGATGATGATTTCCGCCTATTTCGTGCCGGGGCAGCCAGGGCTGGTTTACCTGACCGGCCGCGCCGATGCCGGCGTAGCGGTGAGCCTCTTGACCAACTCGCTGGAAGCCACCGACGTGCCGGCGGTGCACGGCGGTTATGCGCCCTATCGCAAGGCGCTGCTGGAACATGGCGTGAAGCTCTTTGAGCTGCGGCGCCAGCCTGGGGATAACTACGGCAGCGGCCCGCACCTGTTTTACAGCAAGTCCTATCGCGGCTCGGATTCGAGTCTGCACAGCAAGGCGATGATCTTCGACGGCAAAAAATCGTTCATCGGCTCGTTCAATTTCGACCCGCGCTCGGTACTGTGGAATACAGAGGTCGGTGTGCTGGTGGACAGCCCCGAACTGGCGGCTCACGTGCGCGAGCTGGCCTTGCAGGGCATGGCGCCAGCACTGAGTTACGAAGCCAAACTGCAGGACGGAAAAGTGGTGTGGGTCACCGAGGACAACGGCCAGATGCACACGCTGACCAAGGAACCGGGCAGTTGGTGGCGACGCTTCAATGCGTGGTTCAGCACCACCGTGGGACTGGAGCGGATGCTGTAGCAGCCCGCTCCAACCGGCACATCAAGCGGGCTCCGGCACCTTGCCGAACGCCCCTTGCCGCGACAACAGAATCACCAGCCCGAACGCCCCGGCCGCCATCAGCCACGGCAACGCGTGACCGCTGATCCACTGGCTGCCCGCGCCCGCCATCAACGGCCCGATCAGGCAACCGACGCCCCACAGCTGCGCGACATGCGCATTGGCGCGCACCAGCGCATCGTCGCGGTAGCGCTCGCCGATCAGGATCAGCGACAGGGTGAACAAGCCACCGGCACTGGCGCCGAACAGCACCCACAGCGGCCAGATCAGCAAAGTGTCGAGCAGCATCGGGATCGCCAGACTCGACAGCATCAGCACCACGGCGCAGCCGGTGAACAAAGTCCGGCGCGACAGGTAGTCGGCCAACGCACCAATGGGCAATTGCAGGAGCGCATCGCCCACCACCACGGTGCTGACCATCGCCAGCGCAATCTCTGCGGTGAAACCCTGTTGCAGGCAATACACCGGCAACAGCGTCAGGATCATCGCTTCGAACGCGGCGAACAGCGACACCGCCCAGGCGATGGCCGGCAGTTCACGAGCGAAACCCCACAGATCGCCGAAGGTCACGCTGCTGGCCTCGCTGCTTGGCGCGCCGCTGCGGCCCAGCAGCAGAAACGGCGAAGCGATCAGCAGACCGACACCCACCCAGAAACCGTAATCGTGATCGGTGCCGAGTGCGCCCAACAGCAACGGACCGGACAGTTGGCTCAACGCGTAACTGCTGCCATACAGCGCGACCAATCGCCCGCGCCAGTGCTCGACCACCAGTTGATTGATCCAGCTCTCGCCGAGAATAAACACGATGGTCAGGGCCACGCCGATCATCAGCCGCAGCACCAACCAGATCGGGTAGCTCGGCAGCAACGCCAGCAGGCCGATGGACAGCGCCCCGGCCCACAGACACAGGCGCATCAGGTTCGCCGTACCGAAGCGCGCCGCCAGATGACTGGAGATCTTCGCCCCCAGCAACACACCGATGGCCGGCATCGCCGCCATCACGCCGATGGCGAACGAGCCGTAGCCCCAACCCTCCAGACGCAACGACACCAGCGGCATGCTGACGCCGAGGGCCAGGCCAACACTCAAGACAGACGCCAACACGGCGAAATACGTCGCCCAACGCATGGTCCACGCTCCTGTGGATAATTTTTATGTGCACCCCAAAACACTGTGGGAGCGAGCGTGCTCGCGATAACGGTTTCACATTCAGCCGATGTGCTGATGGATACACCACTAACGCGAGCAAGCTCACTCCCACAGGGATCTTTGTATCGTTCGCGGCCCGCCTGAGCAGGCTCCGTCAACGGTTTACAGCTTGATCCAGGTTGCCTTCAGCTCGGTGTATTTGTCGAACGCGTGCAGCGACTTGTCGCGACCGTTGCCCGACTGCTTGAAGCCGCCGAACGGTGCGGTCATGTCGCCGCCATCGTACTGGTTGACCCACACGCTACCGGCACGCAGGGCCTTGGCGGTCAGGTGCGCCTTGGAAATGTCCTGGGTCCAGACCGCTGCCGCCAAACCGTAAGGCGTGTCGTTGGCGATGTTGATCGCTTCCTCGGCGGTATCGAAGGCAATGACCGACAGCACCGGGCCGAAGATCTCTTCCTGGGCAATCTTCATCGCGTTGCTCACGCCGTCGAAGATCGTCGGCTCGACGTAGGTGCCACCGGTTTCCTGAAGGATGCGCTTGCCGCCGGCCACCAGTTTGGCGCCGTCGGTGTGTCCCGACTCGATGTAGGACAGCACGGTGTTCATCTGCTGGGTGTCGACCAGCGCACCCACGTTGGTGGCCGGATCCAGCGGGTTGCCCGGTTTCCAGGCTTTCAGCGCCTCGATCACCATCGGCAGGAATTTGTCCTTGATCGAACGCTCGACCAGCAGACGTGAACCTGCGGTGCAGACTTCACCCTGGTTGAAGGCGATGGCGCTGGCGGCGGATTCGGCGGCGGCTTGCAGGTCCGGCGCATCGGCGAACACGATGTTCGGGCTCTTGCCGCCGGCTTCCAGCCACACGCGTTTCATGTTCGATTCGCCGGAATAGATCATCAGTTGCTTGGCGATCTTGGTCGAACCGGTGAACACCAGGGTGTCGACATCGTTATGCAGCGCGAGCGCCTTGCCGACGGTGTGTCCGTAGCCCGGCAGAACGTTCAGCACGCCTTTCGGAATACCGGCTTCAACGGCCAGTTCGGCGATGCGGATGGCGGTCAGCGGGGATTTTTCCGACGGCTTGAGGATCACCGAGTTACCGGTCGACAGGGCCGGGCCGAGTTTCCAGCAGGCCATCATCAGCGGGAAGTTCCACGGCACGATGGCACCGACTACGCCCACAGGCTCGCGGGTTACCAGACCCAGTTGGTCGTGTGGGGTGGCGGCGACTTCGTCGTAGATCTTGTCGATCGCTTCACCGCTCCAGCTCAGGGCTTGGGCGGCACCCGGTACGTCGATGTACAGCGAATCGCTGATCGGTTTGCCCATATCGAGGGTTTCGAGCAGGGCCAGTTCTTCGGCGTGCTGCTTGAGCAGGCCGGCGAAACGGATCATGGCGGCTTTGCGTTTGGTCGGCGCCAGGCGCGACCAGACGCCGGAATTGAAAGTGGCGCGGGCGTTTTCCACGGCACGCTGGGCGTCGGCGGCGTCACAGCTGGCAATCTTGCCCAGCAGACGGCCATCGACCGGGCTGATGCACTCGAAGGTCTCGCCGGAGACGGCATCGGTGTACTCGCCATTGAGGTAGGCGCGGCCTTCGATCTTCAGGTCGCGGGCGCGTTGTTCCCAGTCGGCACGAGTCAGGGTGGTCATTCGAGTGTCCTCCTCTTGTTCAATACGAGCGCCGCGATCGTCGCGGTCGTCCTCAGGAATACTGCCCGGCCAGCCTGCTTTTCGGCCCAAGGCACCCGCCACCCTAAACCAGCGGCCGGGGTTGTTTCAATATATTTGACATAAGGCAGTTATACAGCCTTGCGGCGTTCAATTTAATCAACATAGACTTTGACCCTTTCACGCCACCGCGCCGTCATCACGGGAGAAAACAACAATGAACATCCAGAACGTCGTCGACATCAGCCTGACCATGGACCAGGCCGAACGCTATCGCCCGGATCCGGCCAAAGTGCTCAAGGGTGATCCCGAGCAAGCGGTGTTCAATCAGTACGACAGCCCCTGCGGGCAAATGGGCGTTGGCGTGTGGGAAGGTGCGGTGGGTCAGTGGACGGTGAACTACACCGAGCACGAATACTGCGAAATCCTGCAAGGCGTTTCGGTGCTGCGTGACGGCGAAGGCAATGCCAAGACTCTGCGTGTCGGCGACCGCTTCGTGATTCCGGCCGGTTTCCGTGGCACCTGGGAAGTGCTGGAGGCGTGCCGCAAGATTTATGTGATTTTTGAAGACAAAAAATAAATAAATATCGCACGGAGTGCCGGAGAAGAGTGAAAAATCCTGACGTCCACAAAGGACATTCAATCATAAGGATATGAAAACATGACTCAGGAAAACGCATTTCAACTGATCAGCCACCTGATCGGTACTCCCTTTGTACCGGCCGTCAGGGCCTACATCAAGGAGCTCACCGGCTACTCCGTCAAAGATCCAGACGAACAGGAACAGGAACAGGAAGATCTTGAAAACGTCGAGACCCTGATCGTCGACCTCAACCCCATGCGTGGAATTATCTGGTTCAATCTGAACCGAAAATGATCCGACGGATTTGAAACTCCCCCTCTCAAGAAGGCCTGCACCGAAAGGTGCAGGCCTTTTTTGTGGATCAGGATCACGGCAGCGACGACTTTTCGGCAACAAAAAAGGCCCGTATCGTGAGATACGGGCCTTTTTCGTAAGTCGGGAAAAATCAATTACTTGATTTTGCCTTCCTTGTAGATCACGTGCTTGCGAACAACCGGATCATATTTCTTGATCTCGATTTTGTCCGGGGTAGTACGCTTGTTCTTGTCGGTAGTGTAGAAGTGACCAGTACCGGCGCTCGAGATCAAACGAATCAATTCACGCATGATTAGCTCCCTTAAACCTTGCCGTCGCGACGCAGCTCGGCCAGCACAACGCTGATGCCACGCTTGTCGATGATACGCATGCCTTTGGCGGAAACGCGCAGGCGTACGAAACGTTTCTCTTCTTCAACCCAGAAGCGGTGATGCTGCAGGTTCGGCAGGAAACGACGACGGGTTTTGTTGTTTGCGTGGGAAATGTTATTCCCGGTTACCGGACCCTTACCGGTAACTTGACATACTCTAGACATGCCTCAGCCCTCTAAAACCACATGCCCAACCCGGCATGGGTTGGCCGCTTAATCTCTAGTCATTGTGGCGCCAGGCGCCGCGATTCTTTAGAGGTCTTACCGGCTACACCTACAAGCGAAGGAACCGGGCCCCTAGAAAAGAGCGCTGCTTTATACCAGAAAGACCACGGAGCAACAACTTTCCGTGTGCAAAGAATGGTCAAAAAGCCGCTTTTTCTGCCTGCAGACGCCTTGGATAAAGGCTGCCGGCAATTTTTACCATTCGTCGAAGAAAATCGATAATACCCGCTGTCGAGACTTTTCCTGCCGTCGCTTCCGACAAATCCTCAGCCGCGAAGCCGCGAAAATGCAAAAAGGGGATAGTCATTTGCAATCGCGACCACTAGGGTAGGCCTTTTCCAGACTGCACTTGCAGATGGGCCTTCGATCTGTAAAGGAAGCCGACCATGCGCCTCGCTGCCCTCCCCCTGCTCTTCGCCCCGCTGTTACTGAGTCCACTGGCCCAGGCCGCCGCCCTGAGCGTCTGCACCGAGGCCAGTCCCGAAGGGTTCGACGTGGTGCAGTACAACTCGCTGACCACCACCAACGCCTCGGCCGATGTGCTGATGAATCGCCTGGTGGACTTCGACACCGCCAGCGGCAAGGTCGTCCCGAGCCTGGCCGACAGCTGGGAAGTCAGCACCGATGGCCTGACTTATGTCTTCAAGCTGCACCCGCAGGTGAAGTTCCACAGCACCGAGTACTTCAAGCCGACTCGCGAACTGACCGCCGAAGACGTCAAGTTCAGCTTCGACCGCATGCTCGACCCGGCCAACCCGTGGCACAAAGTCGCCCAGAGCGGTTTCCCTCATGCCCAGTCAATGCAACTGCCAACGCTGATCAAAAAGATCGACGCACTGGATCCGCTGACCGTGCGCTTCACCCTCGATCACCCGGACTCGACGTTCCTCGCGACCCTGAGCATGGGTTTCGCCTCCATTTATTCTGCTGAATATGCCGACAAGCTGCTGAAGGCTGGCGCAACCGACAAGTTGAACAGCCAGCCGATCGGCACCGGCCCGTTCGTGTTCAACCGGTTCCAGAAAGACGCTTCGATCCGCTATAAGGCCAACCCGGACTACTTCCGCGGCAAACCGGCGGTGGATCCGCTGATCTTCGCCATCACCCCGGACGCCAACGTGCGCCTGCAAAAGTTGCGGCGTAATGAGTGCCAGATTGCCCTGTCACCCAAGCCATTGGACGTACAGGCCGCAAAAGAAGAACCGACGCTGAAAGTCGAAAAGACTGACGCGTTCATGACCGCATTCGTCGGCATCAACAGTCAGCATCCGCCGCTGGACAAGCCGGAAGTGCGCCAGGCGATCAACCTCGCTTTCGACAAGGCCAACTACCTTAAAGCCGTGTTCGAGGACACCGCCGAAGCCGCCAACGGCCCATATCCGCCGAACACCTGGAGCTACGCGAAGAACCTGCCGGGTTACCCGCACGACGTGGACAAGGCCAAGGCATTGCTGGCCAAGGCCGGACTGAAGGACGGTTTCCAGACCACCATCTGGACGCGCCCGTCCGGCAGCCTGCTCAACCCGAACCCGAGCCTCGGCGCACAACTGCTGCAATCGGATCTGGCGGAAATCGGCATTCAGGCAGAAATCCGCGTGATCGAATGGGGCGAGCTGATCCGTCGTGCCAAGGCTGGCGAGCATGACCTGCTGTTCATGGGCTGGGCCGGTGACAACGGTGATCCGGACAACTTCCTCACCCCGCAGTTTTCCTGCGCGGCGGTGAAGTCCGGCACCAACTTCGCCCGCTACTGCAATGCCGACCTGGACAAACTGATCAGCGCCGGCAAGACCACCAGCGAACAAGGTGTGCGCACCAAGCTGTATGAGCAGGCGCAGGCGCAGATCCAGCAGCAGGCGCTGTGGCTGCCGCTGGCGCATCCGACGGCGTATGCGCTGACGCGCAAGGATGTGCAGGGTTATTCGGTGAGCCCGTTCGGTCGGCAGGATTACTCCAAGGTCACCCTCAAGTAATCCGCCCCGGCTTGCAGCGACTGCAGTCGCTGCAAGCTACATCCAGCCACACTCCGCCATCGACAGTGGTTCCCCGTCACCAACGATGAAGTGATCGAGCACCCGCACGTCGATCAGCTCCAAAGCCTTCTGCAAGCGTTTGGTCAATAATCGATCAGCCTGGCTGGGATCGGTGTTACCTGACGGATGGTTATGGCACAGGATCAGGGCCGCCGCGTTATTGGCCAACGAGCGCTTCACCACTTCGCGGGGATGCACCGCCGTATTGTCGATCGAGCCGCGAAACAGCGTCTCGAAGGTCAGCACTTGATGTTTGGAGTCGAGAAACAGGCAACCGAACACTTCGTGCGGCTCGTGGCGCAGCATCGCCTTGAGGTAATCGCGGACCACCTGTGGATTCTCCAGCGCCGTTTTCTGCCGCATGCGCTCGGCCAGATGTCGCCGCCCCATCTCCAGCACAGCCTGCAGTTGGGCAAACTTCGCCGGCCCCAGGCCCAATTGCTCGCTGAACGCCCCGAGATCAGCCTCCAGCAACGCCCGCAGGCTGCCGAACTGATTCAACAAGTGTCGCGCCAGATCCACCGCGCTTTTACCGGATACGCCGGTTCGGAGAAAAATCGCCAGCAATTCGGCATCGGAAAGACTTCCCGAGCCCTGTTCCAACAGCTTCTCCCGCGGCCTTTCCGCCGCCGGCCAATCGCGAATACTCATACACGTTCCTTGTCTGTGGGCGCCGCTGTTCCATAGCGGTCGCTGTGATATCGTAGCCCATCTTTTTTGCGGGCGAATTCACCCTGGGGAGGGGGTTTCGCCACGCATGTCACCAACGAAATGAAAGGCAGACCTATGCAGCGGCTGTATCGGAAACGCATCGTTCTGGGCGTCGGCGGCGGCATTGCTGCCTACAAGAGCGCCGACCTTGTGCGCCGCCTGATCGATCAGGGCGCCGAAGTGCGCGTGGTCATGACCCGTGGCGGCAGCGAATTCATCACCCCGCTGACCATGCAGGCCCTGTCCGGCCACCCGGTTCACCTGGATCTGCTCGACCCGGCCGCCGAAGCGGCGATGGGCCACATCGAACTGGCCAAGTGGGCCGATCTGGTGCTGATCGCCCCGGCCACCGCCGACCTGCTGGCCCGTCTGGCTCAAGGCATTGCCAATGATTTGCTGACCACGCTGGTGCTGGCCACCGACGCCGTTGTCGCGGTCGCTCCAGCGATGAACCAGGCCATGTGGCGCGACCCGGCGACCCAGGCCAACCTGCAACTCCTTGAAAGCCGTGGCCTGAAGACCTTCGGCCCGGCCTCCGGCAGCCAGGCCTGCGGCGACGTCGGCATGGGCCGCATGATGGAAGCCACCGATCTGGCCCAGCTCGCGGCGGACTGCTTCCAGCGTCAGGCACTGACCGGCAAGCATGTGGTCATCACCGCCGGCCCGACCCAGGAAAACATCGACCCGGTGCGCTACATCACCAACCACAGCTCCGGCAAAATGGGCTTCGCCCTAGCGGAAGCGGCGGTGGAAGCCGGCGCCCGCGTCACGCTGATCAGCGGCCCGGTGCACCTGCCGACGCCGGATCGCGTCACCCGTATCGACGTGGTCAGCGCCCGCGACATGCTCGCCGCGTGCGAAGCCGCGATCCCTTGCGACATCTTTATCGCCTCGGCGGCGGTCGCGGACTACCGTCCGGAAGTCGTCGCCCCACAAAAATTGAAAAAAGATCCTACGAGCGGTGACGGCTTCGTCCTGCAAATGGTGCGCAACCCGGACATCCTGGCCACCATCGCGACCCGTTCCGACCGTCCGTTCAGTGTCGGCTTCGCCGCCGAGACCGAACACCTGCTCGACTACGCTGCACGCAAGCTGAAGGACAAGAATCTCGACCTGATCGTCGCCAACGACGTCGCCAACCCGAGCATCGGTTTCAACAGCGAAGAAAACGCCTGCAGCGTCATCGACCGTGGGCTGCACGCCACGGTTTTCGCCCAGACCAGCAAGAGCAAGATCGCTCGCCAGCTCGTCACCTTTATCGCCGAACGTCTGAACCAGGTTTAATTTACATGCACGCTTTGCAAGCCAAGATCCTCGACCCACGCATCGGTACCGAATTCCCGCTGCCGCAATACGCCACAACGGGCTCCGCCGGCCTCGACCTGCGCGCCATGCTGCAAGAGGACATCGTGATCAAACCGGGTGAAACCGTGCTGATCCCTACCGGGCTGTCGGTGTACATCGGCGATCCGAACCTCGCCGCGTTGATCCTGCCGCGCTCGGGCATGGGCCATAAGCACGGCATCGTGCTGGGCAATCTGGTCGGCCTGATCGACTCCGACTACCAGGGTCCGCTGATGGTGTCCTGCTGGAACCGTGGCCAGACCGAATTCACCATGCCGGTCGGCGAGCGTCTGGCGCAGCTGGTGTTGGTGCCGGTGGTGCAGGCGCACTTCGAAATGGTCGAAGAGTTCGTCGAAACCGAGCGTGGCGCTGGCGGTTTCGGCCATTCCGGCACCAAGTGATCGATTAGAAATCCATCGTGGCGAGTGCGTGTTGCTTGCCACGAAATTCAAAATGTCATCTGCAAGGTTTAGCGCCGAAAATCAAGGCATTGGCAGGCCAAAGCCACGCCGGACAAGGCGTCATGGCCCTTTCACACCACGAACTCTCTGTGAAAACCGCCGTCATACCCTTCAGTTTGAGCTTGCCGTCGAATGAATCGCCGGCGTGTCCAGCCACTTTCGAGATGGAGCATTTTCGCAGATGAGCACCCCCGCCCAAGTCGCCCCGAAGCTTCCCGACAGCATCTTCCGCGCCTACGACATTCGCGGCACCGTGCCGGAATTCCTCAATGCCGAAACCGCCTACTGGATCGGCCGCGCCATTGGCTCCCAAAGCCTGGCCCAGGGCGAACCGAACGTATCCGTTGGCCGTGACGGCCGTCTGTCCGGCCCCGAACTGGTCGCAGAACTGATTCGCGGTATCGCCGAAAGCGGTTGCCACGTCAGCGACGTCGGCCTGGTGCCGACCCCGGCGCTGTACTACGCCGCCAACGTGCTGGCCGGCAAATCCGGCGTGATGCTCACCGGCAGCCACAACCCGTCGAACTACAACGGCTTCAAGATCGTGATCGCCGGCGACACCCTCGCCAATGAGCAGATCCAGGCCCTGCACGAGCGTCTCAAGACCGGCAACCTGAGCAGCGGCACGGGCAGCGTGACCCAGGTCGAAATTCTCGACCGCTACACCACCGAAATCGTCCAGGACATCAAACTGGCCCGGCGCCTGAAAGTCGTGGTCGACTGCGGTAACGGCGCGGCCGGCGTGATCGCCCCGCAACTGATCGAAGCGCTGAACTGCGAAGTCATCCCGCTGTTCTGCGAGGTCGACGGCAACTTCCCGAACCACCACCCGGACCCGGGCAAGCCTGAGAACCTCGTCGACCTGATTGCCAAGGTCAAGGAAACCAAGGCTGACATCGGCCTGGCCTTCGACGGCGACGGCGACCGCGTCGGCGTGGTGACCAACACCGGCACCATCGTGTTCCCGGATCGCCTGCTGATGCTGTTTGCCCGTGACGTGGTGGCGCGCAACCAGGACGCGGAAATTATCTTCGACGTCAAATGCACCCGCCGTCTGATCCCGCTGATCAAGGAATATGGCGGCCGGCCGCTAATGTGGAAGACCGGTCACTCGTTGATCAAAAAGAAAATGAAACAATCCGGCGCGCTGTTGGCCGGCGAAATGAGCGGGCACATTTTCTTCAAGGAGCGCTGGTTCGGTTTCGACGACGGCATTTACAGTGCCGCACGGCTGCTGGAAATCCTCAGCAAGGAAAAATCTTCGGCCGAGGAGCTGTTCGCGACCTTCCCGAACGATATTTCCACGCCGGAAATCAATATCCATGTGACCGAAGAGAGCAAATTCAGCATCATTGATGCACTGCACGATGCGCAGTGGGGCCCAGGCGCCGACCTGACCACCATTGACGGCGTGCGGGTCGACTACGCCAAAGGCTGGGGCCTGGTGCGTGCGTCCAACACCACACCGGTGCTGGTGCTGCGCTTCGAGGCCGATGACGAGGCGGAACTGCAGCGCATCAAGGCTGTGTTCCATGCCCAACTGAAACGCGTTGCACCTGATCTCCAACTACCGTTCTGATTGCTGATTCACCCGGAGCCCTGAATGACCCTCGAACGCGATGCCGCCGCCAACACTGCCAAGGTCCTGTCCGAAGCGCTGCCTTACATCCGCCGATACGTCGGCAAGACGCTGGTGATCAAATACGGCGGCAACGCGATGGAAAGCGAGGAGCTGAAAACCGGCTTCGCCCGCGACATCGTGCTGATGAAGGCCGTGGGCATCAACCCGGTCGTGGTTCACGGCGGCGGCCCGCAGATCGGTGATCTGCTCAAGCGCCTGTCGATCGAAAGCCATTTCGTCGACGGCATGCGTGTCACCGACGCCGCGACCATGGACGTAGTGGAAATGGTCCTCGGCGGCCAGGTCAACAAAAGCATCGTCAACCTGATCAACCGTCACGGCGGCAGCGCCATCGGCCTGACCGGTAAAGACGCCGGGCTGATTCGTGCGAAGAAGCTCACCGTCACCCGCCAGACCCCGGAGATGACCCAGCCGGAAATCATCGACATCGGACATGTGGGCGAAGTGGTCGGGATCAACACCGAACTGCTGAACCTGCTGGTCAAGGGCAACTTCATCCCGGTGATCGCGCCGATCGGCGTGGGTGAAAACGGCGAGTCGTACAACATCAACGCCGACCTGGTGGCCGGCAAGGTTGCCGAAGCACTGAAAGCCGAGAAGCTGATGCTGCTGACCAACATCGCCGGCCTGATGGACAAGTCGGGCACCGTACTGACTGGCCTGAGCACTCAGCAGGTCGACGACCTGATCGCCGACGGCACCATCTACGGCGGCATGCTGCCGAAAATCCGCTGCGCGCTGGAAGCGGTTCAGGGCGGTGTCGGCAGCTCGCTGATCATCGATGGCCGCGTACCGAACGCGATCCTGCTGGAAATCTTCACCGACACCGGTGTGGGCACGCTGATCAGTAATCGCAAGCGTCCCTGATCGCTGAAAGATAAAAGATCGCAGCCTGCGGCAATTCCTGCAAAAACGAATTTCGCGTGTATGAAATTTCTGCAGGAGATGACGAAGTCTGCGATTTTTTTGTGCGCGAAAGAAATATCCGACCCTCATCAGCGAAGCGTCCTACATCGCGAAAGCAGCAATCTTCATAGGATCTTCCCTGAATTCACAGGAGATCTTCCCCATGCAAAAAAACCACGTACCGTATGGCAGTGACGTTTCAGCAGGCACCTACAAATGTGCAGACTGTGGACGCCAGTACTCCAATCAATCGAAAACCTCGCTTCCGCCCTGCCCTGACTACCAACCCAGCACCCACGTGCTCAATGGCTGGAACATCTTGAGCGGTCAGGGCGATGCAGTGGCAGATCCGTATCCGGATCAGTCTTCCAAATAATCGTGGAGAACTGAATCATGCAGATCTCATTCACGATCGACGCCGACGCTTTCGAGCAGGAGTAAAAGGAACCGGTCAAAAAAAACCCTGCGCATCGGCGACGCGGAAATTGCCCACGCTCTTCAGCGTATCGCCAAGGCCAGCCTGACCGAGTACCTGAAAATGCTGGTCGAGGGCGGCATGCCCAGCCGGGCCGACGAAGCCAGGCAGGATCGTCTCCTTTACCTGATTCAAAGCTACTTCGGGCAGACATTACCGACCGAATCGCAAATCTCGACCATTTTTCAACTGACCCAGAGTCAGAGCAAAACCTTGCTGAAGAACACCGTGTCGCGCTTTCGCAATCAGCTCGATGACATTCTGCAGCAGAGCATGCGCGCAGTCGCCAGAAGATCAAAAACGCCTTTTACTGGCATGCGCTACCACTGACGTGCGCCTTTGTGGCGCTGTTTTACGTCAATCTGCCAGCCGCCGTGCGCATTATCGACAGCAGCACACTGGATCTGTGGGACTTCGATGTTGATCGCACGCTGTACGGGATGGTGGTTGGGGCGCTGCTGGCATTTGCGTTGACCAATACGATCCTGACGCTGAAATTGCTTAAAAAATGGCGCATGCTGCGTTAGCTGAAAACCAAAAGACCCCGCTCAGCCTGACTGAGCGGGGTCTTTTTTTGCCTGGAAGAAGCGATCAGACGCCGAACTGGGCGCGATAGGCTTCAACGGCTGGCAGGTGCTGCTTGAGCTGCGGATCGTCAGCCAGGAATTCCAGCACCTGATTCAGCGAAACGATGCTGATGACCGGGATGCCGAAATCACGCTCGACTTCCTGGATTGCCGATAGCTCACCGTTGCCGCGCTCCTGACGGTTCAGGGCGATCAGCACGCCGGCAGCCTTGGCGCCGTCCTGGGAAGCAATGATCTGCATCACTTCACGGATCGCGGTGCCGGCAGTGATCACGTCGTCGATGATCAGCACCTCACCGGTCAGTGGTGCACCGACCAGGCTGCCGCCTTCGCCGTGAGCCTTGGCTTCCTTGCGGTTGAAGCACCATGGCAGATCACGGTTGTGGTGTTCGGCCAACGCCACGGCAGTGGTTGCCGCCAACGGGATGCCTTTGTAGGCCGGGCCGAACAGCACGTCGAACGGAATACCGCTCTCGGCGATGGCTGCGGCGTAGAAACGGCCCAGCTGTGCCAGCGCGGAGCCCGAGTTGAACAGGCCGGCATTGAAGAAGTAAGGACTGGTGCGCCCGGACTTCAGGGTGAACTCACCGAAGCGCAAAACGCCGCGATCGATGGCAAAACGAATGAAATCGCGCTGATACGCTTGCATGAAAAAAACCCCAAATACCACGGATTTAGCTAATTAGCTTGACGCCGTGTATCATACACGCACGCGATTTTTGGGGCCATTTATGCGGATCATCAGTGTGAACGTCAATGGTATTCAGGCTGCAGTCGAGCGCGGTTTGCTCAGTTGGCTGCAGGCACAGAATGCCGACGTCATCTGCCTGCAGGACACCCGTGCCTCCGCCTTTGAACTGGACGACCCAGCCTTCCAACTGGACGGCTACTTCCTTTATGCCTGCGATGCTGAAGTCCCTGCCCAAGGCGGCGTGGCTTTGTATTCGCGGTTGCAACCGAAGGCTGTCATCAGCGGTCTCGGCTTCGAGACGGCCGACCGCTACGGGCGCTACCTGCAAGCAGATTTCGACAAAGTCAGTATTGCCACCTTGCTGCTTCCTTCGGGGATGAACGGCGATGAAGACTTGAACCAGAAGTTCAAGCTCATGGACGACTTCGGCAAGTACCTGGACAAACAGCGGCGCAAACGTCGCGAGTACATTTATTGTGGCTCGCTGTACGTCGCGCAGCAGAAGCTCGACATCAAGAACTGGCGCGACAGCCAGCAATCTCCGGGCTTCCTGGCGCCAGAACGCGCCTGGATGGACGAGATTGTCGGCAACATGGGCTATGTAGACGCCCTGCGCGAAGTCAGCCGCGAAGGCGACCAGTACAGCTGGTGGCCGGACAACGAACAGGCCGAGATGCTGAATCTGGGCTGGCGTTTCGACTACCAGATCCTGACCCCGGGCCTGCGGCGCTTCGTGCGCAGCGCACGCCTGCCGCGTCAGCCACGGTTCTCGCAGCACGCGCCGCTGATCGTCGACTACGACTGGACGCTGACCATCTAAGCGTCGTTTCGCAGTAGAAAAAATGCCCGTATCGCAGGATACGGGCATTTTTTTGCGTCAAACCCAGGCTGGAACGCGCGTCAGACCGCGGCGAAGAACGGCAGCGCCAGATACAACTTGATCACTATGACGTTGATGATATCGATGAAAAAGGCACCCACCATCGGTACGACCAGAAACTCGATCTGCGAAGGACCGTAACGCTGCGTCACCGCTTGCATGTTGGCGATGGCGGTAGGCGTCGCACCGAGGCCGAAACCGCAATGCCCGGCCGCCAGCACTGCCGCGTCGTAATTGCGGCCCATGATCCTGAACGTCACGAACACCGCGAACAACGCCATGACCAGCGTCTGCACGGCCAGGATGATGAAGATCGGCAACGCCAGGGCTGCCAGATCCCACAACTTGAGCGACATCAGTGCAATGGCCAGAAACAGCGACAGACTGACGTTGCCCAGCACCGAGACTTCCCGCTCGAATACCTGATACAGGCCAAACGCCGAGAGGCCGTTACGCAACACGACGCCCACGAACAAGACACAAACGAATGTCGGCAACTCGAATGCCGTGCCGTGCAGCAGCCCGTTCAGAAGATTGCCCACCAGCAGGCTGACCGCGATCAGCGCCAGTGTTTCGATGAACGAGAACGGCGTGATCGAGCGCTCCCTGTTCGGCTGCTCGAACCCCTTTGGCAGACGCGGCGCCTCCTGCGCATGACAACCAGGCACCTCGACACGTTTGATAAGCAGACGGGCAACCGGCCCACCGATCAGACCACCCAGTACAAGACCGAATGTCGCCGAGGCCATCGCCAGCTCGGAGGCGGAGGCCAGACCGTATTTCTCGCTGAATACCGTTCCCCACGCGGCACCGGTTCCATGACCACCGGCCAGTGTGATGGAACCCGTCAACAGCCCCATCAGCGGGTCAAGCCCCAGCAATGTGGCGAGTCCGATGCCCATGGCGTTCTGCAGGATCAGGAGACCGGCGACCGCTAGTATAAATATCCCTACTACGCGGCCGCCCTTCTTGAGGCTGGCGAAGTCCGCACTCAGACCGATAGTGGCAAAAAACGCCAGCATGAGCGGTGCCTGCAGCGAGGTATCGAATCGGACTTCTATATCGAGCGCTCGCAATACCAGAAGAACCACAGCAACCAACAGGCCACCCGCAACCGGTTCGGGAATATTGAAATTGCGCAGTACACCAACACGGGTAACAAGACCACGTCCCAGCAGAAGTACAAGAGAAGCGGCCACGAGCGTGCCGTAGAAATCGAGCTGAATCATCTGGTTTATTCTTGGCTATATATTCGCAGGCGAACTTTTCCCTGGTTACGCCTCACGAATCGGCTGGCTGTTTCAACACTGGAAACACTGAAATTCAAGAGCCTTCGATGGTCTGAATATATCGAAATATTTCTGAAGGAATATGACGTGCGGCAACCTTAACAAGCGCAAAGTCATGCTGCCAATGCCCATTGGCCGCATCGAGGCATTACAGTTGTGACTAAAAATGTAAGACCGATGAATATATAAAATTTCTTTTGCCATTCATCGCAGACAGATTATTCCTACAAGGAACTCAGGTTTATTAAGTTGCAAAAAAAGCCCTGGCAGGCCAGGGCTTTTTAAATATACAGAATTGATTATTCCAACATGCACCTTCGGCTGAATGCTATTTGATCAAGCGCCAGGTAAACGGATAACGGTACGGAAAACCTTCATTGGCTTTTACGCCACCGATGATTGTCAGCAGCAGCGCCGCAATGGCCAGCAGGCCGAACAGCACGAACCCGATGATCACCAGCATCAGTACGAAGCAGATCATTGAAGCAATCGCCACGGTGATCTGGAAATTCAGCGCTTCCTTGCCCTGGGCGTCGATGAACGGATCGGTCTCGCGCTTCATCTGCCACAGGACCAGTGGCCCGATCAGCGTTCCGAACGGAATCCAGATCCCCAGCAAGGCGGACAAGTGACAAAACATCGCCCATTGGCGAACCTCCTGGCTCGGCTTGGGCAACAACTCTTGCTCATCACTCATCTCGTCCTCCTTGCGGGTTGCGAACCTGCTCAGTCGGCCAGCGCAGCCTTTTGCAGTTCGAAGATCTCGTTCATGCCTTTCTTGGCCAGTTCCAGCATCGCGTTCAGCTCTTCAGGCTGGAACGGCGCGCCTTCAGCGGTGCCCTGCACTTCGATGAAACCACCGGTGCTGGTCATCACCACATTGAGGTCGGTCTCGGCGGCGGAATCCTCAAGATAGTCCAGATCCAGCACTGGCTCGCCCTGGTATATGCCAACAGATACGGCACCGATCATTTGCTTGAGCGGGTCGCCACCTTTCAGGCCGCCACGCTTCTTGATCACTTTCAGTGCATCGACCAGCGCAACCATGGCGCCGGTGATCGACGCAGTACGGGTGCCACCGTCGGCCTGGATCACGTCGCAGTCGACATACAGGGTGACGTCGCCCAGCTTGGACATGTCCAGTGCAGCGCGCAGGGAACGGCCGATCAGGCGCTGGATTTCCAGGGTGCGACCGCCCTGCTTGCCACGGCTCGCTTCACGCTGGTTACGTTCACCGGTAGCACGCGGCAGCATGCCGTATTCGGCGGTCAGCCAGCCCTGGCCCTGACCTTTAAGGAAACGCGGCACGCCATTTTCAACGCTGACGGTGCAGATGACTTTGGTATCACCGAATTCGACCAGTACGGATCCCTCGGCGTGTTTGGTGTAGTTGCGGGTAATGCGGATCGAGCGGAGCTGATCGGCAGCGCGACCACTTGGACGTTTCATAGGAGATACCTGTACTGGGGACGGAAAACTGCGGAGCATTATAGAGCCGCACGCCGCGCCTGGGCACTCGTTAAAAAATCCCGCCGACGACCGAAGGCCCTGAAACGCGCTTCGCCGACGGCCTGCAGCCCTTTGTCACACCGTGTGTTTGGGCGCATCTGCCGCACTGCGCTACAATCCTGCGCCTTTGCTGCCAGTCGGCTTAAATTCATTGATATCGAGCTGCGGAGCTTCAATTCGCGCCGATCTGTATCGCGAGGTCACCCCATGGTGCACAGCATGACCGCCTTCGCCCGCGTCGAAAAAGCCGGCGTTCAGGGCACCCTGAGCTGGGAGCTGCGCTCGGTCAACAGCCGCTACCTGGAACCCCATCTACGTCTGCCGGAATCGTTTCGCGACCTCGAAGGCGCCGTCCGCGAAGCCCTGCGCCAGGGCCTGTCGCGCGGCAAACTGGAGTGCACCCTGCGCTTCACCGAAGAAAGCGCCGGCAAGCCGCTGCAAGTGGATCGCGAGCGCGCCGCGCAACTGGTCGCTGCGGCCGAAACCGTCGCCAGCCTGATCAAGAACCCGGCGGCGCTGAACCCGCTGGAAGTGCTGGCCTGGCCGGGCGTACTGGTCGCAGACGCCACCGACCCGCAAGCGCTGAACGCCGAGGCGCTGGCCTTGTTCAATCAAGGCTTGAAAGACCTCAAGGCCGGCCGCGAGCGCGAAGGCGCAGAGCTGGCACGCCTGATCAACGATCGCCTGACCGCCATCGAAGAAGATGTGGTGACCCTGCGCGAACTGGTTCCGCAGATGCTTGCCACCCAGCGCCAGAAAGTCCTCGACCGTTTCGCCGACATGAAGGCCGAACTGGACCCGCAGCGCCTGGAACAGGAAATGGTCATCCTCGCGCAAAAAAGCGACGTGGCCGAAGAACTGGATCGCCTGAGCACTCACATCATCGAAGTTCGCCGGGTGCTGAAATCCGGCGGTGCCGCCGGCCGGCGCCTGGACTTCCTGATGCAGGAGCTCAACCGCGAAGCCAACACACTGGGCTCCAAGGCCTTCGACCCGCGCAGCACCCAGGCGGCGGTCAACCTCAAGGTGTTGATCGAGCAGATGCGCGAACAAGTGCAGAATATTGAGTAAGGCTATCCCCGACATGACCCACAGTACCGGCACCCTGTACATCATTTCCGCCCCCTCGGGCGCGGGCAAAAGCAGTCTGGTCAAGGCCCTGACCGACGCCAAACCGGAAATCCGTGTCTCGATTTCCCACACTACCCGCGCCATGCGCCCGGGCGAAGTGGACGGCGTGAACTATCACTTCGTGACCCGCGAAGAGTTCGTGAAGATGGGCGAGCACGGCGATTTCCTGGAACGCGCCGAAGTTTTCGGCAACTTCTACGGCACCTCGCAAAGCCGCCTGCAGCAGACCCTGGACGAAGGCCATGACCTGATTCTGGAAATCGACTGGCAAGGCGCGGAACAAGTGCGCAAGCTGATGCCGCAGGCCCGTTCGATCTTCATTCTGCCGCCATCGCTGCAGGCCCTGCACCAGCGCCTGACCAACCGTGGCCAGGACAGCGACGAGATCATCGACGGCCGGATGCGCGAAGCGGTCAGCGAGATGAGCCACTACGTCGAATACGACTACCTGATCATCAACGACGATTTCGCCCACGCGCTGGATGATCTGAAGGCGATTTTCCGCGCCAACCAGCTGCAACAGAAACGCCAGCAAGTGCGTTTTGGCAAATTGCTGGCTGAATTGCTGGGCTGAAACAGCACTTCACAAAACCGCTGCAAGAGCTTTACATTGGTGCTTGCAGCGCGTTGAAGAGTCTGGTCAAAAAATCAGCGCTTCCCTAATCGCTGGTGTTTTTTTAAACTGCCGAGTCCGCTCGCCCAACCGGGCAGCGCGCATATTGCATTCGCTCCGAGGAATACCATGGCCCGCGTAACCGTTGAAGACTGCCTAGAACACGTGGATAACCGCTTTGAGCTGGTCATGCTCTCTACCAAGCGTGCCCGTCAACTGGCCACCGGCGGCAAAGAGCCGAAAGTGGCATGGGAAAACGACAAGCCTACCGTCGTCGCCCTGCGCGAAATCGCTGAAGGTATCGTGACTCCCGAATTCATCGCCGCCGAAGAAATTGTCACCGAAGACCCGGTCTTCGCTGCCTTTGCTCCAGAGGACGAGTCCAACGAGGCCGTTTAAGCCTATGCCTGGTCGACGTAGCAAGGCGCGGGATCACAGCTTGCGGCAGGAGTCATCATGCCGAGCATAGACGCCCTCGCCGATCGAATATCGACCTACCTCGGTCAGGACCAGGTCAATCTGGTCCGCCGAGCGTATTTCTACGCCGAACAAGCCCACGACGGCCAACGCCGCCGCAGCGGCGAGGCGTATGTCACGCATCCTCTTGCCGTGGCGAACATTCTTGCCGACATGCACATGGACCATCAGAGCCTGATGGCCGCGATGCTGCATGACGTGATCGAAGACACCGGTATCGCCAAGGAAGCGCTGCAAGCGCAGTTCGGCGAGACCGTGGCCGAACTGGTCGACGGGGTCAGCAAACTGACCCAGATGAACTTCGAGACCAAGGCCGAAGCCCAGGCGGAAAACTTCCAGAAAATGGCCATGGCCATGGCGCGCGACATTCGCGTGATCCTGGTCAAGCTCGCCGACCGTCTGCACAACATGCGCACCCTGGAAGTGCTGTCCGGCGAAAAGCGCCGGCGCATCGCCAAGGAAACCCTTGAGATTTATGCCCCCATCGCCAACCGGCTGGGCATGCATTCGGTACGCATCGAGTTCGAAGACCTCGGCTTCAAGGCCATGCACCCGATGCGTTCCGCGCGGATTTACCAGGCGGTCAAACGCGCCCGCGGCAACCGCAAGGAAATCGTCAACAAGATCGAAGAGTCCCTCGGCCATTGCCTCGCCATCGACGGCATCCAGGGCGAAGTCAGCGGTCGCCAGAAACACCTCTACGGCATCTACAAGAAAATGCGCGGCAAGCGTCGGGCCTTCAACGAGATCATGGACGTCTACGCGTTCCGGATCATCGTCGACAAGGTCGACACCTGCTACCGCGTACTGGGTGCCGTGCATAATCTGTACAAACCGTTGCCGGGCCGCTTCAAGGATTACATCGCGATTCCCAAGGCCAACGGCTATCAGTCGCTGCACACCACGCTGTTCGGCATGCACGGTGTACCGATCGAGATCCAGATCCGTACCCGCGAAATGGAAGAGATGGCCAACAACGGCATCGCCGCCCATTGGCTGTACAAATCCAGCGGCGACGAGCAGCCGAAAGGCACTCACGCCCGAGCCCGTCAGTGGGTCAAAGGCGTGCTGGAAATGCAGCAACGTGCCGGCAACTCGCTGGAATTCATCGAAAGCGTGAAGATCGACCTGTTCCCGGACGAGGTCTATGTGTTCACGCCCAAAGGCCGGATCATGGAGCTGCCCAAAGGCTCCACGGCGGTCGACTTCGCCTACGCGGTGCACACCGACGTCGGCAACAGCTGCATCGCCTGCCGGATCAACCGTCGTCTCGCACCGCTGTCCGAACCGCTGCAAAGCGGTTCCACGGTCGAGATCGTCAGTGCCCCCGGCGCGCGGCCGAACCCGGCGTGGCTCAACTTCGTGGTCACCGGCAAGGCGCGAACCCACATCCGCCATGCGCTGAAACTGCAACGCCGCTCCGAATCCATCAGCCTCGGCGAGCGCCTGTTGAACAAGGTGCTCAACGGCTTCGACAGCGCGCTGGAACAGATTCCGGCCGAGCGCGTGAAGGCGATGCTCACCGAATACCGCCTCGAACTGATCGAAGACCTGCTCGAAGACATCGGCCTGGGCAACCGCATGGCCTATGTCGTGGCACGCCGCCTGCTCGGCGAAGGCGAGCAATTGCCAAGTCCGGAAGGCCCGCTGGCGATTCGCGGCACCGAAGGTCTGGTCCTCAGCTATGCCAAATGTTGCACGCCGATCCCGGGCGACCCGATTGTCGGCCACCTGTCGGCGGGCAAAGGCATGGTCGTGCACCTGGAAAATTGCCGCAACATCAGCGAAATCCGCCACAACCCGGAAAAATGCATCCAGCTCTCGTGGGCCAAGGATGTCACCGGCGAATTCAACGTCGAACTGCGCGTCGAGCTGGAGCACCAGCGCGGCCTGATCGCCCTGCTGGCCAGCAGCGTCAACGCAGCCGACGGCAATATCGAGAAAATCAGCATGGACGAACGCGATGGCCGCATCAGCGTCGTCCAGTTGGTGGTCAGCGTCCACGACCGTGTGCACCTGGCCCGCGTGATCAAGAAACTGCGCGCCCTGACCGGAGTGATCCGCATCACCCGCATGCGCGCATAACTCAAACAATACAAGGAGTCATACATGACCAAGACTGTTATCAGCAGCGACAAGGCCCCGGCCGCCATCGGTACTTATTCCCAGGCGATCAAGGCCGGCAATACCGTTTACATGTCGGGTCAGATTCCCCTCGATCCAAAAACCATGGAACTGGTCGAAGGCTTCGAAGCCCAGACCGTCCAGGTGTTCGAGAACCTGAAAGCCGTGGCCGAAGCCGCCGGCGGTTCGTTCAAGGACATCGTCAAGCTGAACATCTTCCTCACCGACCTGAGCCACTTCGCCAAGGTCAACGAGATCATGGGCAAGTACTTCGACCAGCCTTACCCGGCTCGCGCCGCCATCGGCGTGGCAGCCCTGCCGAAGGGTTCGCAGGTTGAAATGGATGCCATTCTGGTCATCGAGTAATGCGCCATGGCGCGGTCCAACACACCGCGCCGACCGCTCTGCGGTAAAGAAAAGGTTTTGAAAGGATTCCACCATGCGCAAAGCGCTTGCTCTCTCGCTGCTCGCCATTTTCCTCGGCGGTTGCGCCAGCAACCCTGCCGACCGTGACATCAGCGGCACCTGGATCAATCAGGTCGCCATCGATGCCGCTGCCAAGGGCGGCCCCCTGCGCGAAGCGCTTCAGGCTTACGGCCCGAATCTGGAGTGGGACGTCAACACCAAGGCCGGCCAGGCCCGCTATACCAACGGTTTCGAAAACGTCGAAGGTCGCTTGCTCGGCGAACAGTCCGGCGTCTGGAAAGTCGACTTCTATGGCAGCTCCGCCAGCGAGCTGAAACGTGATGGTGGCCAACTGCAACAAGCCGCCAACGAAAACGAACCGGAACAAGTCTTCGACCGCGCGCAAATTCCAGTGCCGGACGGCGCACCGATCGGCGCCAGCTTCGAACGCGCGCTGTATTCCGCTTATCTGGGCGGCAACTGGACGATCACCAGCGGCCAGGGCGAAGGCGCCACCGTGCAGTTTCAGGCTGACGGCCAAGTCTCCGGTCTGCCGGGTGCCGACCGCTATGCCCTGTGCCTCGCGGGCGATTGCGCGTCGATGAGCAGCGGCAACGACAGCATGTGGTTGCAGCAGAACGGCCAGGGCAACAACTGGATCTTTGTGCGCAAGGGCAAAGAGCTGGAAATCCTGCAGGCCGTGAATACGGCGCTGGCGGACGAACAACCGCAGTTCACCCCGGGTGAGCGCAAGTGGTTGCTTGAGAAGCAGTGATCTGCGCTTGAGACAAGAAAGGCGGAAGCAAGCCATTGCTCCCGCCTTTTTTATGTCCGCAAGTCAGCAGCGACCTTCAAGAATCGCGGCATACCCCTCGCGATAACTCGGATACTTCGGCACCCAGCCCAACGCCTTGGCCCGTGCATTGCTGCAACGCTTGCTGCCGGTACGACGCACACTCTCGTCTTCCGACCATTCGGTGACGCCCAGATACTCGCGCAGCCACGCCACCACCTCGGCGAGCGGCGCCGGCGCATCGTCCACGCCGATATAGATGTCATCCAGCGCCACGCCCTTGCGATCCGCGTCCAGCAGATAAGCCATCAACCCCGCCGCATCATCGGCATGGATGCGATTGCCATACAGCGGTGGGTCAACCGCCACACGATAACCACGGCGTACCTGGGTCAGCAGCCATTCACGTCCCGGGCCATAAATGCCGGTCAGGCGTACGATGCTCGCGGGAATGCCGCTGTTGAGCGCAACCTGCTCGGCTTCCAGCATCAACCGACCGGAATAACCCGCGGCAACGGTTTCGGATTTTTCATCAACCCATTCGCCGTTCTGCTGCCCGTAAACACTGCTACTGGAAACGAACAGCAACCGATCAGGCTGTTGCCCGTAATCGTTCAGCCAACCCAGCACATGCTGCAAACCCTGCACATATGCCGCGCGATAACCGGCCTCATCGTGATCGGTGGCCGCCGCGCTATACACCAGGTAATCGATAGCGCCCACCGGCCAGGTCGCCGGGCAATCCTCATTGAACAAGTCACCGGCCACACCGATAACGCCCTCCGGCAAACGTGAAACATCCCGGCGCAGGCCGTATACCTGGAAGCCGGCAGCCAGCAATTGCGTGGCCAGACGGCTGCCGACATCACCGCAACCGGCGATCAAAACAGAAGGCGCGGACATCAAAAATCTCCCATCGGAAAGCGACAGACTAGCCTCGGCAAAGGACGAGCGGCTAGCAATGAAGGAAAAAAAGCAACTCTATTACTTTTGTTAACAAGAATTACTTGCAATAATGCACGCCACTTTTGTTCTCGGCCTCACGAGGCCTGGAAGAGCATCACCGTTTTTCTATCTCAGGTCCGGCCAGCATGACACGCATTCAAAACTCCGCTTCGCCAACCAACCGACCTCGCGCCTGGGGCGCCGTGGCTGCTCTGTTGCTCAGCCTGATGCTGGCACCAGTTGCTGCATTCGCTGACGCACAAGCCCCGGCCGCGCCAGCCGCCACCGAGCAGAGCGCTCCGGCCGCCGCACCTGCCGCGACCGATCCGGTGCAGGCCGTAGAGGCCAGCGCAGCCGATGCACCGGAAGTCCTCGAAGCCGACAACAGCCTGGGCATGGCCCATGACCTGTCGCCATGGGGCATGTACCAGAACGCCGACGTCATCGTTAAAGCCGTGATGATCGGCCTGGCCATCGCCTCGATCATCACCTGGACCATCTGGATCGCCAAGGGCTTCGAGCTGATGGGCGCCAAACGCCGGCTGCGCGGTGAAATCGCCCACCTGAAAAAAGCTGCCTCCCTAAAGGAAGCCAGCGCTACCGCGGCGAAAGAAGGCACGCTGGCCAACCTGCTGGTACACGACGCCCTGGAAGAAATGCGCCTGTCGGCCAACGCCCGCGAGAAAGAAGGCATCAAGGAGCGCGTCAGCTTCCGCCTCGAGCGTCTGGTTGCCGCCTGTGGCCGCAACATGAGCAGCGGCACCGGCGTCCTCGCCACCATCGGCTCCACTGCGCCGTTCGTCGGTCTGTTCGGTACCGTGTGGGGCATCATGAACAGCTTCATCGGCATCGCCAAAACCCAGACCACCAACCTTGCCGTCGTAGCACCGGGCATCGCTGAAGCGCTGCTGGCTACCGCACTGGGTCTGGTTGCCGCGATTCCTGCCGTGGTCATCTACAACGTCTTCGCCCGCTCCATCGCCGGTTACAAGGCTCAGGTGTCCGATGCGTCGGCTCAGGTTCTGCTGCTGGTCAGCCGCGACCTCGACCACCAGCCTGAGCGCAACAGCTCGCAACCGCACATGGTGAAAGTGGGGTAATCGGCCATGGGCCTGCATTTGAAAGAAGGCGCAGACGACGATCTGGCCGAGAACCACGAAATCAACGTCACGCCGTTCATCGACGTGATGCTGGTGCTGTTGATCATCTTCATGGTGGCCGCTCCGCTGGCCACCGTGGACATCAAGGTTGACCTGCCTGCCTCCACCGCCAAACCGGCACCGCGGCCGGAGAAACCGGTATTCCTCAGCGTGAAGGCTGACCAGCGCCTGTTCATCGGCGATGACGAAGTGAAAGCCGAAACCCTCGGCGCCGCACTCGACGCCAAGACCCAGGGCAAGAAAGACACGACGATCTTCTTCCAGGCCGACAAAGGCGTGGATTACGGCGACTTGATGAGCGTGATGGATAACCTGCGCGCCGCCGGTTACCTGAAGGTCGGTCTGGTCGGACTCGAGAGCGCAGTCAAGAAATGATCACGACGCGCCATAAGCTGACGCGTTACAGCGGTAGCCTGGCCGTGGTGCTGGGTGTTCACGCGCTGGCCATTGCGCTGGCGCTGAACTGGAACGCCCGCCCGCCCATCGAATTGCCGCCGCAGGCAATGATGGTCGAGCTGGCACCGGTTCCGGCCCCGCCACCGCCCGCTCCGCCGAAAGTCGTCACGCCACCGCAGCCACCGGCTCCGGTTGAAGAACTGCCGATCCCGAAACTGGCCGAAGCGCCAAAAGCCGAGATCGCGGTGCCCAAGCAAAAACCAAAACCCAAGCCAAAGCCGCAACCGCCCAAGCCGGTTGAGAAGAAACCGGAGCCTGTGAAGGAAAAACCTTCCGAGGAAAAACCGGCGGAGCCTCAGCAGACCCAGGCGCCGACGGAGAAATCCGCCCAGCCGGCACCGGGCCCGTCGCCTGCACAATTGGCGGCCAAGGCCAGTTGGCAAGGTACCCTGCTTGCGCATCTGGCCAAGTACAAAAAGTACCCGGCCAGCGCTCAGGCACGGGGCAAGGAAGGTTTGAACCGGTTGCGTTTCGTGGTTGATGGCGAAGGCAACGTGCTGTCGTTCGAACTGGTGGGCCGTTCCGGCAACGCCGATCTGGACCGGGCCACCCTGGAAATGATCCGCCGCGCCCAGCCGCTGCCCAAGCCACCGGCCGACATGCTGACCAATGGCGCAATCGAAATCGTTGCGCCGTTTGTTTACTCGCTGGAACGCCGCCGCTAGAAGACACCGCAAAACCTGTGGGAGCGAACTTGCTCGCGAAGAGGCCTGTCAGGCAACGCTGCTTCGTCTGATACACCGCTTTCGCGAGCAACCTCGCTCCCACAGGGTTCTGCGACAACCGGACGAACCCGACACAAAGGCACCCAAAGGTGCCTTTGTCATATCTACCAACGGCAAACCGGCATTGCCCGGTGTCGCATTCATCACTCAGTCTGATAACGTGCGTCTATCGATTGCAGCCGGTATGCTTGGCCCGCATCTTCATGGACGCTTGCTATGACTCTCACAGAATTACGCTACATCGTTACCCTCGCCCAAGAGCAGCATTTCGGCCACGCGGCCGAGCGTTGCCACGTCAGCCAGCCGACCCTGTCGGTGGGCGTGAAAAAGCTTGAAGACGAACTCGGTGTGCTGATTTTCGAGCGCAGCAAAAGCGCCGTGCGCCTGACCCCGGTCGGCGAAGGCATCGTCGCTCAGGCGCAGAAAGTGCTGGAGCAGGCCCAGGGCATCCGCGAACTGGCCCAGGCCGGCAAGAACCAGCTGACCGCCCCGCTGAAAGTCGGCGCGATCTACACCGTCGGCCCGTACCTGTTCCCGCACCTGATTCCGCAACTGCACCGGGTCGCCCCGCAGATGCCGTTGTACATCGAAGAAAACTTCACCCACGTGCTGCGCGACAAACTGCGCAACGGCGAACTGGACGCGATCATCATCGCCCTGCCGTTCAACGAAGCCGACGTGCTGACCCTGCCGCTCTATGACGAGCCGTTCTACGTCCTGATGCCGGCCCAGCACCCGTGGACGCAAAAAGAATCCATCGACGCCGCCCTGCTCAATGACAAGAGCCTGCTGCTGCTCGGCGAAGGCCACTGCTTCCGCGATCAGGTGCTGGAAGCCTGCCCGACGCTGACCAAGGGCAACGACGGCGCCAAGCACACCACGGTCGAATCCAGCTCGCTGGAAACCATTCGCCACATGGTCGCCTCCGGCCTGGGCATTTCGATCCTGCCGCTGTCGGCGGTGGACAGCCATCACTACGCCCCGGGCGTGATCGAAGTACGTCCGCTGTCGGCACCAGTGCCGTTCCGTACCGTGGCCATCGCCTGGCGCGCCAGTTTCCCGCGGCCGAAAGCCATCGAGATCCTCGCCGACTCCATTCGCCTGTGCTCGGTCGCCAAACCTGCCGCGCCGGTCACGGCCGGTTAAGCCAGAGTCATGACTGAGCTGTCGCAGGTCTCGGTCACCGCACTCAAGGGTGTCGGTGAAGCCATGGCCGAGAAACTGGCCAAGGTCGGCCTGGAGAACCTCCAGGACGTGCTGTTCCACCTGCCGCTGCGTTATCAGGATCGCACCCGCGTGGTGCCGATCGGCGCGTTGCGGCCGGGACAGGACGCTGTGGTCGAAGGCACCGTCAGCGGTGCCGACGTGGTCATGGGCCGGCGTCGCAGCCTCGTCGTGCGTTTGCAGGACGGCACCGGCGGCCTGAGCCTGCGCTTCTATCACTTCAGCAACGCGCAGAAAGAAGGCCTCAAGCGCGGCACGCGGATTCGCTGCTACGGAGAAGCCCGGCCCGGTGCCTCGGGGCTGGAGATTTACCACCCGGAATACCGCGCCATTAACGGCGACGAGCCGCCGCCGGTGGATGAAACCCTGACCCCGGTCTACCCGCTGACCGAAGGCCTGACCCAGGCGCGCCTGCGCCAGTTGTGCACGCAGACGTTGACCCTGCTCAAACCGGCCACCCTGCCCGACTGGCTGCCGACCGAACTGGCCCGCGACTATCAACTGGCGCCGCTGGCCGACGCGATCCGCTACCTGCACAACCCGCCCGCCAATGCCGACGTCGACGAACTCGCCCTCGGACATCACTGGGCCCAGCATCGCCTGGCCTTCGAAGAACTGCTGACCCATCAGCTATCGCAGCAGCGCCTGCGCGAAAGCATGCGCTCCCTGCGCGCGCCGGCGATGCCGAAAGCCACCAGACTGCCGGCGAAATACCTGGCCAACCTCGGCTTCAACCCGACCGGCGCTCAGCAACGAGTCGGCAACGAAATCGCCTACGACCTCAGTCAGCACGAACCAATGCTGCGGCTGATTCAGGGCGATGTCGGCGCGGGCAAAACCGTGGTCGCCGCCCTCGCTGCGCTGCAAGCGCTGGAGGCCGGCTATCAGGTAGCTCTGATGGCGCCGACCGAGATCCTTGCCGAGCAGCACTTCATCACCTTCAAGCGCTGGCTCGAACCATTGGGCATCGAGGTGGCGTGGCTGGCCGGCAAGCTCAAGGGCAAGAACCGCGTGGCCGCGCTGGAACAGATTGCCGGTGGCACACCGATGGTGGTCGGCACCCACGCGCTGTTTCAGGACGAAGTGCAGTTCAAGAACCTCGCGCTGGTGATCATCGACGAACAACACCGCTTCGGCGTACAGCAACGTCTGGCGCTGCGGCAGAAAGGCGTCGGCGGGCGCATGTGTCCGCATCAACTGATCATGACCGCCACGCCGATTCCGCGGACGCTGGCGATGAGCGCCTACGCCGACCTCGACACCTCGATCCTCGACGAACTGCCGCCCGGGCGAACCCCGGTCAACACCGTGCTGGTCACCGATACCCGCCGCGTCGAAGTCATCGAGCGGGTGCGCAGCGCCTGCGCCGAGGGCCGTCAGGCCTATTGGGTGTGCACGCTGATCGAAGAGTCCGAAGAGCTGACCTGCCAGGCCGCCGAAACCACTTTCGAAGACCTGACCGCCGCCCTCGGTGAGTTGAAGGTCGGGCTGATCCACGGCCGCATGAAACCCGCCGAGAAAGCCGCCGTTATGGCCGAGTTCAAGGCCGGCAACCTGCAACTGCTGGTCGCCACCACCGTGATCGAAGTCGGCGTGGACGTGCCCAACGCCAGTCTGATGATCATCGAAAACCCCGAACGCCTCGGCCTTGCGCAACTGCACCAGTTGCGCGGTCGCGTCGGTCGGGGCAGCGCAGTCAGCCATTGCGTGCTGCTCTACCATCCGCCGCTGTCGCAAATCGGCCGCCAGCGCCTGGGCATCATGCGCGAGACCAACGACGGTTTCGTCATTGCCGAAAAAGACCTCGAACTGCGCGGCCCCGGCGAAATGCTCGGCACCCGCCAGACCGGCCTGCTGCAATTCAAGGTCGCCGACCTGATGCGCGACGCCGATCTGCTGCCCGCCGTACGCGATGCCGCCCAAGCGTTGCTCGAACGCTGGCCCACCCACGTCAGCCCGTTGCTCGACCGCTGGCTGCGACACGGGCAGCAATACGGCCAAGTGTGAGCACCGTCGCAGTTTCTCAAAGCTCGTTCCAACCAAGCTGGTTATACTCCAGCAATTGTTTCAAAAACGGATACAGACCATGACCGAAGCTGCTCTCGCCCCCGAATCCCCGCACGCTCCGTCTGTTATTCGGCTGCTGCTCAACAAGCTGGGCGTCGCCTACGAAGAAGTGCTCGACCACCACGGCCTCAACGCCTCGCGCAAAGTGCAGGCCGTTTTGCTGGACGACGCGGTCGGTGCGCTGATGGTGCTGTTTCCACAGAGCCAGTTGCTGGATCTCAACCGCCTCGCCGAACTGACAGGCCGTCGCCTGACCGCCGTGTCCACCGAGCGCCTGGAAAAGATGCTCGGCAAACACAGCCTGAGCCTGCTGCCGGGCCTGCCGGCGCTGACCAGCTCGCCGTGCCTCTACGAAGAAAGCCTGCTGCGTGAACCGAAGTTGCTGATCAACTCCGGCGAGCCGGGCCTGCTGCTGGAAATCGCCAGCGACGACTTCAAGACCATGCTGACCAAGGCCAGCGCCGCCAACTTCGGCGAAGCCCTGAGCAGCATCCGCCCGAACCTCGACCGCCCGGACGATGACCGCGAGGAAATCACCCAGGCCGTACAGGCGTTTACCGCGCGGCGCATCCAGCAGCGTCTGGAAGCGACCATCGAGATTCCGCCACTGGCCGAAACCGCACAAAAAATCATCAAGCTGCGCGTCGACCCGAACGCCACCATCGACGACATCACCGGCGTGGTCGAAACCGACCCGGCGCTGGCTGCGCAAGTGGTGAGCTGGGCGGCGTCGCCGTACTACGCGTCGCCGGGCAAGATCCGCTCGGTGGAAGACGCCATCGTGCGCGTGCTGGGCTTCGATCTGGTGATCAACCTGGCTCTGGGCCTGGCCCTCGGCAAGACCCTGAGCCTGCCGAAAGACCACCCGCAACACACCACGCCGTACTGGCAGCAGTCGATCTACACCGCCGCCGTCATCGAAGGCCTGACCCGCGCCATGCCGCGCGCCCAGCGTCCGGAATCCGGCCTGACCTACCTCGCCGGCCTGCTGCACAACTTCGGCTACCTGCTGCTGGCCCACGTGTTCCCGCCGCACTTCTCGCTGATCTGCCGGCACCTGGAGGTCAACCCGCACCTGTGCCACAGCTACGTCGAGCAACACCTGCTGGGCATCAGCCGCGAACAGATCGGCTCCTGGCTGATGCGCTACTGGGACATGCCGGACGAACTGGCCACCGCCCTGCGCTTCCAGCACGACCCGAACTACGACGGCGCCTACGCCGAATACCCGAACCTCGTCTGCCTGGCCGTGCGCCTGCTGCGCAGTCGCGGCATCGGCTCCGGCCCGGATGAAGACATTCCGGATGCGCTGCTGGAACGCGTTGGCCTGACTCGCGACAAGGCCAATGATGTGGTCAGCAAAGTACTGGAAGCCGAAGTCCTCCTGCGCGAACTGGCTTCGCAGTTCAGCCAGGCCTGATTTGCGCCTATAAAAAAGGCCCCACACTCAACCGAGTGTGGGGCCTTTGTATTTGATCGTTCCCACGCTCTGCGTGGGAATGCAGCCCATGACGCTCCGCGTCACAGCCTCACGCAATACTCAAGCAGCCTTCGGCTTGGCCTTCCTCGGCTTCAAATACTTCATCAACCCCTGAAACCACATCACCAGCGCCGGATTGCCCTTGAGCTGGATGGTCTTGTCCTGAATCCCCTGCATGAACGCCAGCTGCTTGTTTTTGGCCTGCATCGTGGCAAACCCGAACGCCGCGTCTTTAAAGGCAATCGCAAACGCCGGCTCCGCCACCACCCCGGACTTGCTGGTAATGCGCTGGTCCTTCACCACGAAATGCCGCGCCACCTTCCCGTCCAGAGTCTGCAGCTGAAACACCAGATCCTTGTCACCCAACTGCTGCTGGAACGCAGGATTTGTCCGACTGGCCTTACCCATCAACAGACCCAGCATCCACAGAAGAAAACGAAATTTCATGCGCACAGCCTCAAAAGGAAAATGAACGGCCGGGGGAGTGTAAGGGATTCGGACGGATTCGCCACTATCCTGGATTGATAGAAGACGATGCAGGGCTTTTCTCGCATGATGACTACCAAGTCACGATTTCCGCCCCACAACCTGATCGTTCCCACGCTCCGCGTGGGAATGTCTCCCGTGACGCTCCGCGTCACACCATCCCCCCGTCCTACACCTGAAGAAACACATTCCTGTAGGAGCTGCCGAAGGCTGCGATCTTTCGGTCTGCTGCCCCGCAAACCTATGGGAAATTTCCTGCGAAGCGCCGGGATACCTATGAACTAGGCAGGCTGGGACATCACCGATAGCCTCTGTGTGTCACCGCAAAATCGGTGACTCGGACGTGCAAGTCCGGTTCAGGTGCACAATCGCAATGGCATTTCGCCGAGCGTTTTCCTATGCTCGCGGATCGTTATGGCGGCTGTGCGTCGGAGACTCTTGAGTCTGCCGGCCACCTGGACCGGTCTTGCACACCAACGCACAGCTGCCACCTATTTCGAAGTGCAAAGCGAATGGGTGTCGGCCTCACAATTCCAGGAAGCTGCGCAATGATCAAACCAACACCCAATCCCCCCGAAATTCCAGAAAACCCGGAAACCTCCCCTTACGAATCCCTCGATTCAAAGAAACTCCACGAAGCCGCCGAACGCGCCCTCGACCACCACTTCAAACCCAGAGCCACACGCCCCAAACGCCTGGGAGGCCTGTTCGCCCTCTGCCCCAACGCCGACGCCGAAGCGCTCATGGCCAATGCCTCCGAAGACCTCCTGTCCATCAGCGCCTTCGCCGCCAACCTGGCCGACGACCTCGACGGCCCCCGCCGCTCAATGGCGCTCGGCCTGAGCAGAATGGCGGACGGCGTGCGGTTAATGGTGGAAGGCACGCTCGATCACATTGAGTTTCGGGAGTATCAGGCCAAGCCGTAGCTGAATTGCGGGCGGAAAAAAGGGGACGTTGAGTCCCCTTTCGAAACTATCCGTTCTTACCATTGGCAACCGGTCTCAGGTGTCGCCTCCATGGTGATGTCTTGATCGAACGAGTATTGCTTGCCCGATTTGTAATTCCTGTAGTGCATCGAATTCACCCTCGCACCCTGAGTTGCCATCTCATATTCTCCAGTCACCACACCGTCAGAAACTTCTACCCACGTCGTCGTGAACTGATGAGGGCCCTCCTCAGTCATGACCTCGTCCTCGGTGTTCCGATAGACAAGGGGGATAGCTTTCTTCGACTTGCTATACCTGACACCTGCGCCGCCCCATTTGGTGACAGTGTCGAAATAGGTTCTGAATTCAAAGTTGATGTTTTTTCCATCAAGTGAGCGAAAGCAGAAACCCGCGTTGAGACTTCGCTATGGGCGGCAAGCGGAGAAAGACACAGCAACGCAACAAAGAACATTGAGGCAGTTTTCAAACCGTTCATTCCTTCAACGATTAAGAGGTAATTGAAAGCGCATGCGCACTGCGCAGTTAGCGATGTCCTCCCGGAACACACGCTCACTCATTTCGCAGTGTCCATCGACGTATTGCCGCCACAACGGATCGTCGAAGTTGTCACCCCCCAATCGTTCCATCGAAGCCGTCAGACCTTTTTCTCGATCCTGCCCCGCCATGGCCGATGCAGCTTTATAAAAACCGTCCAGGGGTAACCCAGTCTGCAGAGCAACCAATTCCCCCAACCGGGCATTGCTTGTTTGCACCAGGCACCCAAGCCTTTCGATGGGCGCCTCTGCACCGGGCAAGGCCGACTGATAGACATCCTCGCAATACGCCTCTTTGAAGCGCACCCACTTCTTTTGCACATCAGTCAGTTTCTTCTTGTCGGTCGGCGCCAAACCGACCAGCGCTTTCTTGTATTGCTCATTCAGCACTGCATCGACTTTCTCGAAAGACTGCTGACCGCAAATGATCAAATCGGGATTGGAAAAGCTGTCGGGATTGCAGGTTTCCTGAGCATGCGCAGGAACCAGCAAAGCAGCCAAAGAAACACCCGCGACCAGTTCAAGGAACGTCTTGAGTTTGATCATGATCCGGATACTCCAGAGCTGCGCTCAGCAACCCGAGCAGGAATCTTCGAAGCCTTTCCTGCTTCCGACATGCTCGATGCATATTGCTTGTACGCCGGCACCGCGCGCTCTTTATCGTTCATAGCCCATTACTGTCCGAAGCGGTTTCAAGCAAAAACGGGACGAATTTGTTTTCGCAAAATCGAGCGCAACAAATAAATCCGCCCCCTTTAACTCACCGACAACAGTCGTTTCACTTCGCATCCCTTCATTGATGAATTGCAATCCAATACCCCGCAAAAAAAAACGGAAGAACCAACCGGACAATTCAATTTGAAGTCCCTTGGCAGAAACCCCATCAAACGACAGCGCTGCCAAGGCCCAGCCATGACTGGTGAGCCTTAATAAAGAGTAATCTGCAACTTCTTCTATTACTGCGCCGTAGCGCGCTGCCTCGCCCGATCAGGAACCTTGGCTTGCTTGCCATCTTCGTTCATGAGTTCGATGTACACCTTGTAGTTTTTTTCTGCGGATGCTTGATCACCTTCCGCCCAATAGGCATCTGCCAGATTAAGATAGGCGACTGTCCGCCTAGGACTTTCTGAAATAACTTTTTTCAAGAGCCAAATTGCGTCGTTGTTGAAGCCTGCCTGCTGCCAAAAAAATGCTACGTCATTGAACACTTGCTGGCTGGCAGAAGAATAACCATACTCACCAATGTAGCGTTCAATAAAACTACGCTTCGGAAAATCAGCAAACCTGGACTCATCCTTATAAAGGCGCGATGTAGCATTTTTGAACTCAATCAACAGCTCTTCTTTTATTTTTTTTTCCACGCCGGAAACCAATTGTAACTTACTCAAGCAATCAGAACTTTCACATTTCTGCGTTTCGTCATGCTCAAGTACCGAATAGCAATATGGTTGCGGCTGCCCCGCAGAGCCAGGACCTTTCTGCAGATATATAAGGCCATCATCATTTGTATTGATTGATTGACAATAAGGAACCACACCAAAAATATCAGGTACTCCGGACCTGTTTTTACCAATATCTACACTACTTACGATCTTGCTCGCATCAAGTGTTTGCACCTTTCCGTTAGAACTAAGTATCCAGAAGCTGTTTTCCTGAGAGCTACAGTCACATTCGCAACTCAATATATAACTTTGGCTCCTGATATCAAATTTCGCCTTCGGAACGCCATCAGAACCACAGAAGTTCTCCGAAATAGCCACAGAACAAATATTGGTATCAGGATCGCATACTAATTTTTTGCTTTCGCTCCACGCCGGTGAAGAAAACAAAATCAAAGTAATAAACCAGCGGAATTTAAAGCTCACAAATATCACCCTCAACGATTATTCCGTAATTACCGTTTTCTCGCGTGGCCGTATTGCCACTCATTGTAGCGGTATATTTTTGTCCTTGAATGATCCCCATCCGACGACTGAATGCATCAGCCCTGTAGGCCGTCGCCGCTTTTTCTGCTCGTTTTTTACATACAAAAATCAGTAGTTCTTTCTGAGTTGTAATATTGGCGCTTGGGAACTCAGTTCTAATAAGCTGTTCCGCCTTCGAAAGGTTGTTCTGCTGAACACACAAATCGTATAGCGCACAGTACGTCCGTAGCTGAATCTTCACCATCAAATTCGGTGCCAATTCGCGCATCAATTTGATGCAAGACGTCACATTGTCATTGTATTTCGCCGCATGATTCAGCTGAATCTTCTGAAACGCCTCGACTTCGCCAATTTTTTTAAAGGCCGACTTCCACCCCGCGTTGTTGTTGGCGATCACTCCCGACGCCCAACTCATTTGGGCAGTCGTATCCGCAGAGTTCAGCGAAGTTATCAATGCCTGGAAATTCATGTTGGCGCCAAAGCATCCATCAAAAGTAGCTTGATCCGCTCCCCGCATCTCCAACAAAACCGGCCCCAAAGTACCCTGCCCAAAGTTCCACTGAATAACACCGAAAGACATTCCTTGACCGTCGAAGTTACCCGCCAGTGCCTCATAATCCAGCTTGCTCTTTCCTTCGTATCCGGAGGAAACCAATAGGGCAATTTCTTTCGCCTTGCTGAGTGGGATACAAGCAGCTGACAGCGCGTTCGCTACAAATGCAATCGAATGAAAATGCCATATCAAATCGGTACTGATGGCAGCCTTTTCTTTCAGATCATCCCAAAATACATAGCTGCTGATCCTTTCTTTTTCATGCTTCAGTGTCTTCGGAGCATGCTCAAGCTCTGTATCGAGCCGGCTCCATTTGGGAGCATCTGCTTTCGCTTTCCACTCGGTCGGATGATGGGCCACCAGCCTGGACCATTGCGAGCGCGTGTCTGGGTTTTTCAAAGCCTCGGCCAACTCGGTCGGATCGACGTCCCCGCTCTTGTCTTTATCGATCTTCGCAAACAGATCCTGAAAGAACGCAGGCATGTCTTTCGGATCGAGAAATCCGTCCGCTGTCGCATTGGTTTCTTCGACGATCTGAAACCCCAGCTTTTCCCAATCATGCTGAGTGATGATTTGTGCACCGGCTTTCTTGACCAGGCCGTTGACCGCCTGAGCATTGTCAGTGACGGTCACATCGTAGTAATCGTCGGTACCCACTTTAATGACCGGGGCCTTGTTCAAATCAACCGCATGTTCCGTTTTCAGCACCGTACTATCCGTCGCAGGTGCTTTTTTCTTCAACTCACCTCCGGCCGGCAAATACAGATATTGCTTGCCGATCTTCAGCCCAGCCGTATTCTTGAGGAAGTATTTTATGTCGGCTTCGGCAGTAAATATCTCGACGTGTACTTGATACTTACTCGCTACACCGCCATCTTCGCCGGTCAGATTTTCAGTCAATCCCAGATAGCCAATCGGATCTCCCGCCTTGATACCGGTACTGGCAGATTCTACAGAATTGAAGCTACTCGGGATTACATCCCAGGCAACGTGGTCGTTTTCCACAATCGCCCAAAAGCTGGGAGGAAGGCTTCCCGCCCCTGCCAAACTACCACTGCTGGTACACTTCGCCATTCGGCGAATTGTCCCGGAAACATTGAGATTCAGAACCTCTTTGCTTTCAAACTCCACCGTACTATGAGGGGTAAGTTGCAGCGAGCCCATCTTGGCACCGGCGGCCTGTCCATTTTGGGGCGAGACCGGATCTTGATAAAGTTCCAATCTCTTCAATGCGGTTCCCTTCACCTTGCCTTGCCAATATTTGGGCTTTAAACGCTCCGGGATCGGGTCTGCCAGCCATATACGTGCGGGTTTGGAGTTTTTGTAGGGCTCTCCATCTTTCAAGTACGCGAACCAGACCTCTTTGCCAGCTTCGCGAACTTTGTGGCCACTTTTTTTAACGCTACCTGACAGGATTTTCCCTTTCGCATAGGTAACGTTGCCTAAGTCCTTTTGATCCAATATCTCAAGTTTGGTCCCCGCAACGAGCTTTCCGACGTTCTGTATGCTGCTGGATTCAGGGAAATCGTCGTAAGCGTTGAAGTCACTTACTTTCATGGTCACTTTAGGCTTTGGAGTTTCTTCCTCAGTCAGCGGATAACGCTTGAAGGGCAGAAGGTGCATGTACAAGCTGTAGAAATTAAGCTTGTTTTGCTTGCCTTTATTCGGTCCTTCTTCTGGGTTTGGTGCAGATTTGTACTCATGTCGCACCAAACAAAACGAGTTGGAATACTTAAGTTTTTTCTCATTTTCGCCGAATGTGGACTCCAAATAATCTTCGTTAAGTCGGTAGGCCACAACTTCACCGTCGGCCATACACCGAATTGGTTCGTTCAAAATGCATTGAGGAGCGCTGGCATTGCTGATGTGAATGCCGCCGTGCCAAAACTTGTTGCTGCCCAGCAGGTAGTGGCCAGCAGTTTCAGCCTCTAGGGCTTTGTATACTTCATCTGCTCCAGTGAACTGCTTACCATCTGGTTTTCTAAATGGATATTGAAAACTCATCAATGGTGCAGCCCCCGCAGCTGCCGGTGCGGGAGCGGGAGCGCCCCCCCCCGTCCGAGTCGACTCCTTAACCCTTAAAAATTTTGTAGGGACTGGCCAGTACCAAGCCTTCCCAACGGCACCGAATTTGGCAGTGGCTGGTCCAGAACTTTGTGCTCCGAAGAATTCTCCAAACTCAGAATCCAGCGTACTGTCATAACTTTCTACAATACCTGTATGGTTTAACGTCTTGTTTTGATGATTTGACGTGGCATTAATCCAGAGTACGATATCTCCCCGCTTCACATTAGCCGGGCTTATCACATCGTAATATTTGAGCGCTTCCTGGCTATTAAGCCCGGCGGTATTCTGATAAGGAACTTCGTAGCCCGCCCCCGTCAGCAACAAGTTAACCATATGAGAACAGTCGACAATTTTTTTACCATTCTCTACAGCGTAACCATCCCCGCCCTCCTTATAGCTATAATTCGCGCTGGTGTAATTTCCAGATAAATCCAGTGGCTCTGTCATTTCTGCTTCCTGCAATAATCAATAGCAATAGCTGGCTTTAGCAATTCCAGCAGGCTGCTTATTCAGACGTTCCAAATGTGCGATAGACCCTTTGCTGCCTTTTTGGGCAGCGAGTTGGTAGCAGGCAATCGCCTTGGACATGTCCTTAGTAACCAATTCTCCAGTTTCAAAAGCTCGACCGAGTGCATTTGTTGCAAAGGCATCTCCCATACGGGCCGCCTGCGTCAACGCTTCTTCAGCCTCTGCTGGATGCTGGCATGGAGCATTAGAGGAAACATTGTTTCCATCGCAATAAAACAACGAAAGGCTCATCGCACCCTCAGGCAAAGTGGTCGCTGCTGCCTTGAATAGCTGTTCAACCTTATTAGTTTCTAGCTGCGGAGCCATGCCAGAAAGGCTCAAACTTGCAGCATTCAAACTAGCCTGAGGATCACCGGAAGCTGCTGCGCATAGGTAGTTTTCCAAAGAAGCTTCAAATAACTCACCTGTGAGTCGGTACTGCTCTAACCCCCCCAGGCCTCTGAAGGCTTCTGCACGCTGGAAGCAAAAGTTCTCTGCCTCGCTCATGTGGGCATTGCTCGCCTCTACGAGATCTTTCTCTCTGATCGACCAATCTTCAACACCCTCAAGCACCCAACACGCTTGGCGAGAAAAGTTGAAGATCTTGATGTGGCTGTTACCTGCTCGCTTGTCCACTACGTTGAAATGGCTATCGTCGATCGCTTCGACCACCACGCGTTCAGTCTTGTCTGTGCCCACAGGCGACATGAGCGGAAATGGCAAACTGGAGCTCTTGACTCCCGTCGTTTGTGGCTCAAAAACTCCGTGTTCTCCCACTGGCTTCAAAACAAGCGACTTCACCGTCATCGCAGTCAACCGCTGCTGAGTTTCAGCATTCGCAGAGAACGCCGTCAGGAATTGGGAAAAGTCCTCAGACGGACAATCATCAGCATAAGCGCTGCCATGAAACAGGCTCAGCAGCGAGGCGGTGAAAGCCGCTACCGCGAAACCGTGCCTTTTCTTCAAAAAACCATTCATGTCGATCACTCAGAAAACACAAAAAAAGCCTTCGGCTTAACCTTCTCAGGCGGCGCATTCAACAACGCCTGATCCATCAAACTCCCCGCCTTATCCTTATCCGCCGCCCCCGGCAGCACCGGCGGTTTGATCCCGATGCCAGTGCCCGCACCCGGCGAGCCGCCGGCATTGATCTTCACAACCGGCCCAACCACCGTCACACCACCGCCATCGAGCTTGATGAAACTGCCGCCGCCGAGAATCGTCAGTTCGGAACCGGCCTCGATGACGATCTTGTCTCCCGCCTTGATGTGTATCTCTTTCCCGACGCTGGTCAGTTGCGCCGTCCCGAGCTTCACATGCTGGCTTTCACCAATAGTCAGGTGGTCGTCCAGCCGTGCTTCGATCTTGCGGTCGCTGATGGTGGTGCGGTGTTCTTCGGCCTTGAGTTCGGTGTAGGTGTTCTTCACCACGGTGTCGTGGCGTTCGTTGCCGACGCGGATCTTCTGGTCGTGTTCGACGTTTTCGTCCCAGTCGCGCTGGGCGTGGATGAAGATTTGTTCGGCGCCTTTTTTGTCTTCGATGCGCAGTTCGTTGTAGCCACCGCCGCCCGGGGAGCTGAGGGTTTTGAAGACGCTGCGGGTCTTGTTCGCCGGCAAGGCGTAGGGCACCGGGTTTTCCTTGTGGTACAGGCAGCCGGTGACCAGTGGCTGGTCGGGGTCGCCTTCGAGGAAGGTGACGAGGACTTCCATGCCGATGCGCGGGATGGAGATGGCGCCGTAGCGGTCGCCGGCCCAGGAGCTGGAGACCCGCAGCCAGCAGCTGGTCTTGTCGTCGGCCAGGCCTTCGCGGTCCCAGTGGAATTGCACCTTGATGCGGCCGTACTGGTCGCAGTGGATTTCTTCGCCTTTGGGGCCGGTGACCATGGCGGTCTGGCTGCCGAGGACGCGGGGTTTCGGGTGTTCCAGCGCCGGGCGGTAGAACACGTCCCACGGGGTGGCGAGGAAGCGGTTGCGGTAGCCCTGGTGGAAGTCGTCCTTGTTGTCGGTGGTGTCGCTGGTTACCGATTCTTCGAGGACTTGCGGCTGTTTGCCTTCGTGGAATATTTCGGTGAGCAGCCACAGGTCGTTCCACTCGCTGCGCGGGTGGTCGGACATTTCCATGAAGTGGCCGCTGACCAGTTTGGTCTGGTCGCTGCGGCCTTCGGCCTGACGGTAGTCGGCGCGGTGGCGTTCGAGGGCGCGCTGGCTGAGGAACTTGCCTCGCGCACGGTCGATGAAGCGGCCGGGGTAGTCGTAGTCTTCCAGATCCGGTTCAGTGCTCTCGCCGTCCGGCTTGTAGGCCGCTTCCATTTGCAGACGCGGCTTTTCGAAGTCGTAGTCGCGGCGGGTGGTGCGGCTGGTGCGGGTTTCCAGGCGCAGCTTGAAGCCTTTGATCACCGGTTCTTCGGCGACCATGCCGCTACCCTGCACATACGCGGTCGGCTGGCCGAGGTTGGGGAACACGGTCTGGTCATCGCCGAACACCAGCAGGTGGCCTTTCTTGCTGTGCTGGAAGTGGTAGTGAATGCCTTCTTCTTCGCACAGACGCTGGACGAAGTGCAGGTCGGTTTCGTCGTACTGCACGCAGTAATCGCGATCCGGGCACGGCTGGCTGAGCTGGAAGCTGTAGGCGTTGCCCTTGATGCCGTGCTCGTCGAGGATCAGCGCGATGATTTTCGGCGCCGACATCTGCTGGTAGATACGCTGGTTGGTGCGGTGATGCAGGTATTGCAGCTGCGGCACCAGCGAAACCTTGTAGCGGGTCAGGCGCTTGCCGGCATCGCCCTGGGCAACGCGGTAGATCTGGCCGTGAATGCCCGAGCCTTGCGGGTCGAGCGCCAGGAACGCCTGTTTGTGCAGGAGTTTTTCCAGGTCCAGATCCGGGTTTTCGCTGACCAGTTCGAGGTCGAAGCGAAACGGCTGGCTGATGCCCTCGGTGCCGGTGAACGACAGGACTTGCAGGTCGCCTACGTAGTCTTCGACCGTGAGGCTGAAGTGCGTTTCGTTAGCTGGGTTGAACATAGTGTGCTCCCTGTTCGAATGTCATCCGTTACGCCCTCAGCCGCAAACGCTGCAACCAGGACGAAGTGGCGCCCAAGGCGTCACGCAATTGGTCGGCAGAAATGTTGCGCTCTGCCGCGTCAAAGGCCAGCGCGGTGCGCAGCGCCGGCCAACAGTGGGTCGGCAGATTTGCCGGGGCTTGCAGTTCGCGATCCAGGTGTTCGTCACGGGCCTGGGTCGAGGGCAAGCGGCGGAACGGGTGTTTGCCGCCCGCCAGTTCATAGATCACGCAGGCCACGCCGTACACGTCCGCGCTGGCCGACAGCGGTCGGCCCTCAAGCAGTTCGGGGGCGGCGTAGCCCGGGGTCCAGGCGTTGAAGCGCTCGCGGCTCAGGTGCGGCAGGCCGGGCAGGATGCCCTCCTCGGCCTGCCCGAGACCGAAGTCGAACAGGCGCACGCCGTCTTCGCTGAGCATGACGTTGCTCGGTTTCATGTCACCGTGCAGCACGCCGCGACGGTGGGCGTAGGCCAGCGCGTCGAGCAACGGCAGCGCGATGTCGCGCAGTTCTTTCCACGGCAGGCCCAGTGGCCGCTCGCAGAGCAGTTTGTCCAGGGTCAGGCCACGCATGAGCTCCATGGTGATGAAGGCCCGCTGGCAATCGGTGTCCACTTCGAACGTGTGCGGTCGCAGCACGTTGTCGTGACGCAGGCGTCGGGTCAGGGCGAACTCGCTGTAGAGCAAGGCACTGGCGTCCGGCGACTCGGCAAATTCTTCGCTGAGGATTTTCAGCGCAATGTAAGGATCGGGATCGCCGAACTGTTCGTGCAGCAGATCCCGGGCCCGGTAAACCGCACCCATGCCGCCGGCCCCGAGCAGGCGCTCGAGGTGATAGCGGCCTGCCAGAACGTCCGGCAGTTCGCCGACGCTGGCCTTGGTCGGCGCCAGCGCGGGTTCGGCGTTGTGCTGCTTCGCGAAAGCGAAATAGGTCAGGTTATTGGCCTGCTCTTCGCTCATCAGCAAGTCGTCGACTGAAGATTCGATTTCAGTCATTGGCGGATCACCACGGCCGTCAGGTTGTCGCGAGCGGCGCCACGCAGGGCGCCGTCGAACAGACGTTCCAGCGCCACATGCGGCGCCGCCAGACTGAGAGCGTTGCCGAGGGCATCACTGCTCAGGCCTTGATACAAACCATCACTGCACAGCAGGAACACATCGCCCGGATACACCTCGAGTTCCAGCACATCCAGGGTCAACTGTTCCGCCGCGCCCACGGCCCGGGTCAGGGCTTGGGCGGCCGGGTGCGCCGCCGCCTGCTCGACGCTCATCTGTTGCTCGTCGATCAGCTGCTGCTGCAGCGAATGATCCTTCGACAGCTGATACAAGCGCTGCCCGCGCCACAGGTAGCAGCGGCTGTCACCGGCCCAGATGCAAGCCGCGCGATTACCTTCCACCAACAGCGCCACAACGGTGCTGCCCATGATGCTGTCGTGACGCCCGGCGGTGACAGTCAACTCTTGCCCCAGGCGTCGGTTCAGCCAGTGCAGGCACTGGCGGATGGCTTTGAGGCGTTCGTCGAAGTCCTCGTGCTGCGGCAGTTCAGCCAGGCTGGCGACGATCAACTGGCTGGCGATATCGCCACCCTGATGACCGCCCATGCCGTCCGCGACCACCCACAGCCCATGCTGCGGGGTGTCGAGGAAGGCATCTTCGTTGCGCGACCGCACCTTGCCCGGGTCGGTTCGCGCCGCGCTGCGCCAGGGACTGGCCACCAGCATCAGAGCTGCACCGGCATACGGAAGGTACGCATCACGCCCATGTCGAACGGATTCGGCGTGCGCTGGCTGGTCAGCAGGTAGTTGGCGCGCAGGCCACCTACGTCGGCTTTCAACACCAGCACGTCGCGACCGGTCAGGTACTCGGTCTGCATCAGGTCGAACAGACGGAACAGCGACCACGGGCCGGAGTTCTTCTCGATGCCGATCGGGCGCCCTGCCATCTTGTCCATGACCAGGCTGGTGCGACCGTCTTCAGCATCGGTCGGCCACTTGAAGCTCATGGGCAGAATCGGACCGTGGCGGTATTCCATGGTCTTGTCGCCAAATTTGAACTCCGAACGGCTGACCGCCGGATCGAGGGTGTACGGCTCAAGCTTGAACTGCACAGTCGGTTCGGCCGGGTTGATCGAGAAGAAGCTCTGGCGAATGTTCAGTGCAGCCGCCATCTGGTCGAGGAAGACCTTGGACACCGGCAGGCTGCGACCATCGATGCTGCGCATCCGGTAGTTGCCCGGATCACCGCTGACGAACGGACGCATGTAGTTGTCGAAGAAGCGGTCGATGGTGCCTTGCGCCCGGAAGAACTCGCGGAAATCGCTGATCGCCACATCGCTGGTGCTGGAGGCGCTGAACGGATAGCGCTTGCTGATGGTTTTGCCATACACGCTGTACAGCTCGTTCTGATAGCGGCCGTTCAGGTATTGGTAGGCATCGTTGAGCACCAGACGCCACGAGTCTTCGGCCAGCACGTTGAACCACACGCTCAGCGGACGCGGCAGACGGCCGGACGCATTGCGCAGGTTGGTCAGCGCATCACGCTGGCCGCTCATGCGGGTCTTGGCCAGTTCGAACGCGGCCTGCTCCGGCGTGCTGGAACGGGCCAGGCCCGCCAGTTGCAGTTGCAGGTCGTTGAGCGCGGTGAAGGCCGGGGTCAGGTCAGCGGCCGGGCCGTTGTTGTCGTCGAGCAGTTTATGCAGCGGCTCGAAGCGACGTTGCAGCGACTTCTTGGCAGTGTCCGGCAGATTCTTCGCCACGTTCATGGCCGAAGCCTTGTCGGCGACAACGGAAGCGAGCTTGCCGACCTTGCCCAGTTTGCCCTTCTGGCCTGCCAGTGCATCGGCGGCGTCACCGGCTTCATCCACCGGCTCAGGGGCCGCCGGGAAACGAGTGTTCTCACGCACTTCGGTCAGCAGCGCCAGCACCGGCGAGTTGGCCGAAGTCAGGCCCGCCAGTTGCTCGGCGCCTTCACCGGCATCGCTGATCGGCGGCAGTGCCACCTGGCCAACCGCTTCGCTCCAATAGTTGGCGTAGTCGCGGAAGTACAGTTGTTCCAGCTCGACCATCAGGCGACGCAAGTCCATGTCGCTGATGCCCGCGCCTTCGCCCAGCACCCAGTTGTCACGCAGGATGTCGGTGACCAGCGATGCGCCCTGCACCGAGAAATACTGCTGATAGCCGGTCTGGGTGTAGAAGCCCGGAATCACGTATTCGGTGCCGATGAACAGCGAGCCCTGCGGCCCGAGGTGCTGGCTGAAACGGTAATCCGGCAGGTTGCGCGCCTGCTCGCGGAGCATGCGGTAAACCACGGTCGCCAGCGACTCGCTGCGCAGGATCTGACGCGCCTGGGTCACCAGTTGCTCGTTGAGCGGATAGATAAACGGCTGCTGCAACAGACGCTCGAGGTGCGTGTTCAGACCGTTCTGCACTGCGGTGTTGCCGGTGTAACGCTGCGACCAGTCCGCCGCGATCCAGTCCTTGAGCCATGCCGCGTCGCGACGATCCTTCATGTTCAACATCAGGTACGCGCGCAGGCTGTTGATCAGCTTTTCGCGGTCCTTCATGTTGGCGCGGATCTGGCCTTCAAGCATCGTTGCAACGCGCGGCAGCAGTTGCTTTTCGAGCTCGTGCTCGTAAGCCTCCTTGACCACCGGATTGACGTCCTGGCCCTGATACAGCCCCATCCGCTCGTGGTACGCAGCGTCGCCTTTCTTCGGGAACACCTGGGTCGCGGCGTAGCTGGTGTCGAGGGTTTTCAGCGTGCCCATGGCGTCATCGCGCGGCGACAGTGCCGTGCGTTGCTGGGTCCAGTTCTGCGCCAGATTGCGCAGGTTTTCCAGACGCTCCCAGTTGGCCGAGAAACCACCGGCCCAGAGCATGCCGAACAGCACCAGCGCGCCCAATGCACCGACGTACAACGCACGCTGGCCCCAATGGATGCGGCTGCGCTCGCGCTTGTCCAGACCGGCGAGGTCGGACTCGGGGAAAATCACGCGGCTGAGCAAATGGTGGATGAAACGCGAACGACCGCTGCGCAATGTCGGCAGCACGCCGGCCCTCATGCCCAGACTCGCGCCGATACCGGCAGTGGTCGAATCCATTTCCTTAGTCAGATGCGGAGCACTGGTCAGGTAGAAACCACGCAGCAGCGTCGCACGCTGGTAGCGGTTGCCGGTGAAGGCCATGTCGACGAACAGGCACAGGCGCTCGCCGATCTGGCCCATCTGGTGCGGGAAATCGAGGATGCGGCCACGGCGCTGGGTGTCGCGCTCGGAGTGCATGCGCATGATCACCTGGCTGTTGAGGCGACGCAGCAGCTCTTCGAACTCGTTGCGCAACACGGCCACGTCGGTGCCGACCTGATCCTTGCGGAAACTGGTCCCCAGCACCTGATCGCTTTCTTCGCGGGTCAGTTGGTCGAAGAACTCGTCGAAGCCCAGCAGCTTGTCAGCCTTGCTCAGCACCAGATACACCGGCACGTCGACGTGCAGCTTCTGATAGACGTCTTGCAGACGCGCGCGCACCTGGCGAGCCAGAGTGTCGATGTCCTGCTCGCTGCCACTGGTCAGGGTTTCCACCGGAATGGTCACCAGCACGCCGTTCAGCGGACGACCGCGACGACGCTTGCGCAGCAGCTCCAGCAGAGTGGTCCAGGCGCTGCCGTCGACTTCCGAATCCGGTTGGGTCAGGTAGCGGCCGGCGGTGTCGATCAGCACGCCGTGATCGGCGAAGTACCAGTCGCAATGACGGGTGCCGTGGGTGTCGCGGGTCAGCTTGCGGTCGATCTTGTTGATCGGGAATTCCAGCCCGGAGAAGTCCAGCAGGCTGGTCTTGCCGCTGGCCTGCGGGCCGATCAGCAAGTACCACGGCAAGTCACTGCGCCAGCGCTCGCTGCGGCCGCGATACAGGCTCGAAGTCTTGAGGGTTTTCAGGGCGTCCTTGAAACGCTCCTTCAACTCCTTCTGCTCTTCTTCGATCAGTTCGTCACGGCGGATACGGTCCTGGCCGTCTTCGGTTTCTTCGACGGCTTTCTTGCGGATGCCGGCGCGCCAGCTGACGAAGACCATGGTCAGGCCCCAGATCAGGAACAGCACGGCGATGGTCAGCAAGCGCGAGGTGGAACTCTCCCAGAACTTGTAATCATCCACTGCCAACAACGGGCCGACGAACCACACCAGCAGTGCCACGAACAGCACCAGCAGCAGAGTCCAGACCCAGGTCTGGCGCAGGAAGGCGCCGACTTTCTTGAAAAACTTTTTCATCACACGTCCCTGTTTACGGCTGCGACTGCGGCTGGGCCGCGGCCGGATCAAGCGGCTGATAAGGTTGCAGAACGGTGTCGCGCTGCTCGCCCAAGACCCAGGCGAAGCCCGAATACATCATCACCAGACAGACGAAGGTGAACAGCACCACCATCCACGCCGGCACGATGCGCACCAGGTTGCGACGCTGATCGTTGAGGCCTTCCCACTGCGGCGACAATTCACGCGGCACATCGCCACGCAACTGGCGGATCTGCCGGTACAGGGCGTCGCGGATGCCTTCGAGTTCCAGCATGCCGCGTGCCTGCACGCGGTACTTGCCCTCGAAACCGAGGGACAGGCACAGGTACATCAGCTCCAGCATCGGCAGGTGCTTGACCGGGTTTTTCGACAGCCGATCGAGCAGCTGGAAGAACTTCTCACCACCGAAGGTTTCGTTGTGGAAACTACTGAGCAGGCTCATCTGCGACCACTCGCTTTCGTTGCCCCACGGCGTGGTCACGACGGCTTCGTCGACCACGGTGCAGAGCACGTAACGGGCGGCCATCACCTGGCTGCTTTCGGCGCCGTTGTGCAGGGCACGCACTTCAAACAGCTTGAGCCCGGCGGTCAGGCGCTCGTTGAGCGCGTAGAGGTCTTCGCGGGTGTCGCTGTGTTTGAGGCGCACCACTTCCGACAGCAATTCGGAAGAGGCGGCCACCAGCGAATTGAGGCTGATATTGAAGGCTTCCGCCGGGCGCAGGCGCGCGGCGTAGATCATCCGTTCTTCCAGTTGTTCAAAGCGCGGTGGCGCAGCGAAGTCGGTCAGCGGACTCGCCGCCGGGCCATGGCCCTGACGGTCGAGCAGGACGGTTTTGTCGTCCTGGTTGTGTTCCATGTCCTTGATCATGTCGGTCAGTTCCTGATGGCCCAGAATTTCAGTTCAAGCTCGGCGAATTCGCCGGACACGTGGAACGCGAAGCCGCCGGAGCGCTCGAGTTGCGCCAGGTCTTCGGAACTGAGTTCGAGGATGAAATAGGTTTTGTTCGAATGGAACGCGATCTGCCGCGGGGCCACCGGCAACGGTTTGACCTTGATCCCCGGCAGGTGCAGGTTGACCAGTTGGCGGATGCGTTCCACCGGGCCGACCTTGAGGTGCGCAGGCAAGCGGTTGCGCAGTTCTTCGGAGTCGCAGTTGGCACTGGCTGCCAGCACGAACGACGCCGAGCCCAGCAGTTTGTGGTCGTGCAGCGGCGACACGATGATCCCGTACTGACGCGCTTGCAGGATCAGTTCGATAGCGTGCTGTTCCAGCACCATCGACAGTACCTGACGGATCGACTCCATCAGTTTGCGGAAGCTCGCACCCTGGTCGGCGTGGGAGTAACGGCTGTCCAGGCGCGGGCGTTTGCTGTCGCTGGAGAAGGTCGCCAGATCACCGAGCATGGTCAGCAGCGTGCGGTACAACTCTTCCGGATGAACCTGCTCCAGACCCAGGTAGTGGCGCAGCAGCAGTTCGGTGCGGTTGATCAGTTGCAGCATCATGAAGTCGCCGATTTCCGCGCCACCGACCTTGCCGTTCGAACGGATGCGCTCGGCAATGGTGTCGCCCCGGTGACCGAGCATGCTGATCACTTCTTTCAGGCACGACAGCAGGTAGCTGGAAGCGTGGGCCTGAATGTAGGTCGGCACGAAATCCGGATCGAGGCTGATCACGCCGTCCGGCGTGGTGTCGAGCACGTCGCAGATTTTCAGCTTCACGTAGGCCTGGTCGCTCTGCTGCTCGCCGAGCAACAGCTTGAAGTCCGGGCGACCGCAGCTGACCTGGCTGGCGGAATCATCACCGGCGTTGGAGTCGGCCACTTCGGCGTCATACGCGGTGTAGCGCGCCAGCACGTCCGACTGCTCCGGGCGACGGGCCTCGATGTGGTTACCGGTGACCAGCGGCAGCGCCAGGTAAACCGGCATGTTGCCGGTGTTCGGCGGAATGTCCAGGGCCAGCGGTTCGGTGTTGCCGCCGAGTTCGAACAGGCTGCCGTCCGGCAGGATCCCCGAGGCTTCACTGATCACCAGTTTGCCCATGTTGAGGAACTGCAAGTCGATCTCCAGATTCAGGAAACCCCAGGTGTAGCCGCCCAGCAACTGGGTGCGGGTCTTCATCTGGTGATCGTAGTAGCGGTCGTTGTGCTGGAAGTGCTGCGGACGCAGCAGCATGCCTTCCTGCCAGATGACTTTATGGGTATTCATGGTCAGTCATCCGCCTTGGCGAGCACTTCGTTGGTCTTGCGGATACCGGCCTGATCCAGAGTCAGATCGGCTTCGGTGACTTCCAGCGGCGTGATCGGGAACGTGTGGCGCCACTTGGTTTCCGGCAGGTCACGGTACGCGGCGAGGATGCCGATGAAGCGACTGCCCTCCTCCACGCTGAGTTTCAGTTCCACGGTTTCACCCGGGCGCAGTTCGAGTTCTTCGCTGGCCACCAGATCCGGGTTGAGGGATTCCTTGGCGCGCTCGTAGAGGCTGAAGAAATCGGCGTTCTCGAACGTCACCGGGTGCTTGAGTTCGAACAGGCGCACCACGATCGGCGACGGACGACCGTTGAGGTCCGGGTTCAGCTGGTCGCTGCCGGTCAGCTTCAGGTTGATCTTGGTCACTTTCGAATACGGCGACAGCGACGAGCAACCGGCGAGCAGCACCATCAGGGTGAGCGCGGTCAGCGTCTTGAAAAAAGCGGTCGAGCGGCGAGACATGCGCATCATCCTTGGTGGTCGGTGTGGAGGGTGGAGATCAGGCGGATCTGTTCTTCGTAGGCCTGGGCGAAGTCGCGGGCCAGCAGACGCTCGCTCCAGTCGTCGTCCTGACGCAGCGCATGGTGATAACGGTTGAACGCTCTCCAGCGCCCGCCGGCGGTGGCGAGCAACGGCTTGTTGTCACGCTCGAAACGCAAGGTCAGTTGCTCTGGCGAGAAGTGCTCCAAAGTGCCGCGCACCGCCGCGCGGCTGGCGGTCAGCAGCGCTACCTGATGCGCCTGCAAGTCGCGGAACGCACGGGAGATCGCCTGCTCGGCCGGCAAGTGACCCGGCTTGTGCGGCTGCAACAGGATGTCCAGCGCTTCGCTCGGATCGACGGCGAATTTCAGCGGGTTCTTGTTGGTGCCTTGCACGGTGGTCTGGGCCAGACGCAGTTCGTTCTTCAGCTCCGAACGGGTGCGCAAGCTCTGTTGCAGACCGCCGATGCTCTGGCGCAGCAGACGTGCAGCGTTCAGCGCGAGGGCTTCTCGCTCGTCGTGGCTGAGGTTCTTCACGTTCACGCCGAGGGCTGCGCCGAATCTATCCCAGAAGGTTTCGCTCTGACGCTCGACCGCTTTCGGCGCCGGCGCAGGTTCTGGCGTGGGCTCGACGATCAACTCCGGCACCATCAGGCTTTCCATGTCGATGCGCGCGTAGTCGGCGCGCTGACGGGAGTCTTCAGGGTCGGTCACCGGTGCGAGCATTTCCTCGAACTCCGAGTACACGCGCTCTTGCTGCTCCAGCGATTTCAACGGGTCGAGGTCGAGGAACGCGTCGTCCGGAATGATGCTGCCGGCGGCGCGGGGCAGGCCGACTTCACCGTCGAAGGTCGCCGGGTCGCGCACCAGGCGCGCACGAATCTCGAAGTCGCCCAGCACGTAGGTGCTGCCGTGCTCGATACGCACCGGTTCGCCCTTGTGCAGGCGTGCGCCGCTGTCGCCGTCCTGAACACCGTTGCTGCTGGTGTCGGTCAGGAAAAACGTGCCCTCGCGATAGCTGACGATCGCGTGATGATTGGACAAGTGACGCTTGCGGTCAGGGATGATCCAGTCGCAGTCCTCGCCCCGCCCGATCACGCCGCCGGCCTGTTTGAAGGTCCGCTGGCACAGCTCGGTGGGCACGAACTGCTTGGTGTTCAGCATTTCGAAAACCAATTCCATGTTTGATGCTCCTTGCGGTCACTTGCCGCGATTGACCGCCTGCGGATCACCCAACGGGCGGTAATCGTTATCGTTGAATTTGTAATTGCCGCTGCAACCGCCGAGGCCGCATAGAACGACGAGGGTCAGCAGGACAGCGTGCCAGTGACGAACAGACATCAGAGGGTCTCCAGGTGTAGACAAAGCACAAAGCGCCGACCCTCGCGGGCGGCGCTGAAACAGGTTTTCGAGGTGAATCCGACGGACTTTCGCCTACCCATCGAAATCACCCAGATTGATGTTCAAGCGGCCGAGCCGGTACAGCAGCGTGCGGCGTGGCAAGCCCAGTTCGCGTGCGGCGAGCGTCTGGTTGCCGTCGTTCTTGCGCAGGCAATCAAGCAGCAGATTGCGTTCGACCGCTTCCAGTCGTTCGCGCAGATTCAGGCCGCAGTGGTCTTCCGGCGCCGGCGTCAATTCCAGGCGCAGCGAGAAATGCTCGGCCAGCAACTCGCCGCCCTCGCACAACAACACCGCGCGCTCGACCAGGCCTTTGAGCTCACGCACATTGCCGGGGAAGGTGTAACCGGACAAATGTTCCAGGGCCGCGTCCGACCAGCGCACCGGATCACGTTGCAGGAAGGTGCAAGCCTTGTCGGCGAAGTGTCTGGCCAGGTCGAGGATGTCGCCTTCGCGCTGACGCAGGGCCGGCAACTCGATCGGGAACTGCGCGAGGCGGTAGTAAAGGTCCTCACGGAATTTGCCTTCGCTGACCAGCACAGACAGATCGCGGTGCGTCGCGGCGATGATGCGCACGTCGATCTTGTGGGTGTCGTTGGAACCCAGCGGTCGGATCTCGCCTTCCTGCAGAACACGCAACAACTTGGCTTGCAGCGACAGCGGCATGTCGCCGATTTCGTCGAGCAACAGGGTGCCGCCGTTGGCCGCGTCGAACAGGCCCGCGCGGTCACGGTCGGCCCCGGTGAACGCACCTTTGCGGTAGCCGAACAGCTCGCTTTCCAGCAGGTTTTCCGGGAATGCCGCGCAGTTCTGCACGATGAACGCCTGGGATCGGCGCGGGCCGCAATCGTGGATCGCCCGCGCGACCACTTCCTTGCCGGTGCCGGTCTCGCCACGCAACAGCACGGTGTACGGGCTGTGCAGGACTTTGCTGATCAGCGAATAGGTCTGGCGCATCGCCGCGCTTTTGCCGATCAGGCCGTAACCGCTGGCGCTCGGCAAACTGCGCACGACCGGCGCGGCCGCATCCACTGGCTGGCGCAGGCGTTGCAGCAGATGCAGCTGACCCAGCACGAACGAGCCGAGCTGGCCGAGGGAATCGGCGAAGCCTTGCAGGTCGACATGCCGACGGCTGGCGCACAGCAACAGACCCTCGACGGCCTTCTGCTGATTGACCAGCGGCACGCACAACAGTGATTGCCAAGGCGTGGACGACGCCGGCAGAAAACTGGTTTCGTGCAGGCTGCCGCCCAGGTCGTCGAGGCACACCACGCGGTTCTGGCACAGGGCGAACTGCAACAGTTGCTCGCCGTTGTAGTCCGCCGGCAGGCTCGCCGCGCTGCGCGGTTGCAGCACACCGTCGAGGCATTCGGCATTCATCCCCAGCGACGTGTGCGTGGCGTCCAACAGGTACAGCTGCGTCAGTTCGCAACCGCTCAGCCCGGCCAGACCGCGCACGAAGTCACCCAGCAGCGCAGCACCGTCCGCCGCGCGCGACAGGCTGGCGAACTGCGCCAGCAAGGCTTCGGCATAGACCAGTGGCTGCGGCACTTGAGTGAACATCACACTCACCTCAGGCGAACTCGCAGGTCACACCGGCTTCGCCGTCAAGCGTCGCATGCACGCGCTTGAGGCTTTCACCGGTGGCCATGGCATCGAGCAAGCGGTCGGCCACCAGCGGCAGCACGTGCTGGTCGAGCAAATGGTCGATCAGGCGCGCACCGCTTTCGCTCTGCGTGCAGCGCTCGGACAGGTGATCGACGAGGTTCTGGCACCAGCTGAAATCCAGTTGGCGACGGTTCAGACGCTCGCCCAGACGACCGAGCTTGATCTCGATCAGCTCGCGCAATACCGGGCCGCCGACCGGGTAGTACGGCACCACTTTCATCCGCGCCAGCAGCGCCGGTTTGAAGTGTTTGCTGAGCACCGGGCGAATGGTTTCTTCCAGCACTTCGGCGGTCGGACGCGCGCCGTCTTCGCAGAGGTCGCTGATCTTGTCGCTGCCCAGGTTCGAGGTCATCAGGATCAGCGTGTTGCGGAAATCGATCTCGCGCCCTTCGCCGTCGTTGGCCACGCCCTTGTCGAAGATTTGGTAGAACAGGTTGAGCACGTCCGGGTCGGCCTTCTCGACTTCATCGAGCAACACCACCGAGTACGGTTTCTGGCGCACGGCTTCGGTGAGCATGCCGCCCTCGCCGTAACCGACGTAGCCTGGCGGTGCACCGATCAGGCGGGAAACGGTGTGTTTCTCCTGGAACTCGGACATGTTGATGGTGGTGATGAAACGGTCGCCGCCGTACAGCAGGTCGGCGAGCGCCAGGGCGGTTTCGGTCTTGCCGACGCCACTCGGGCCCACCAGCAGGAACACGCCAACCGGTGCGTCAGGCTTGTTCAGGCCGGCAGCGGTGGCGCGCATCGAGCGATCCAGCGCGTGCACGGCTTGTTCCTGACCCCGGATACGGGTGCGCAAGTCAGTGGCGAAGCTTGCGACCTTGGCATTGTGTTCACGGGCCAGTTGCGCCAGCGGCACGCCGGTCCAGGCGCTGATCACTTCGGCCACCAGACGCGGGCAGACTTCGAAGCTGACCAGACGCTCTTTGACCTGCGCAGCCGTCAGCTCGCTGTGAGTCTTGTTCAGCTCGGCCTCCAGCGCTTCGACGCTCTGGCCTTGCGCGACTTCGGCAGCGCGAGTTTCGATCACGGTGCCTTCGGCGTCCTCTTCAACACTGACGGTCGGCTCGACGGCGGCGGCTTCGCGAGCCTTGGCCAGTTGCTGACGCAGCTCCAGCAGGCGCTCGGCCAGTTGCTTCTGTTCGGTCCACAGGGTTTCCAGTGCGACCATTTCGGCTTCGGCTTCGTCCAGACGCGTTTCCAGTGCCTCCAGCGCTTCGTGGTCGATCAGCAGACCGGCTTCGGCATCGCGGCGCAGGGCCTGACGCTGACGGCCACCTTCAGCCAGCTCGCCACGCAGGCGCTCCAGGCTTTCCGGGGCAGCAGCGAGGCTGATGCGAACGCGGGCACACGCGGTGTCGAGGACGTCGACAGCCTTGTCCGGCAGTTGCCGACCGGCAAGGTAACGGGCGGACAGTTCCGCTGCCGAGACCACCGCGTCATCGCGCAAGTAGATGCCGTGGCTCTTCTCGTAAACCTGCGCCAGGCCACGCAGGATGGTGACGGCTTCGCTCACGGTCGGTTCGTGCAGTTGAACCGGCTGGAAACGACGGGCCAGCGCCGGGTCTTTCTCGAAGTATTTCTTGTACTCGGCCCAAGTGGTGGCGGCGATGGTGCGCAGCTCACCGCGAGCCAGCGCCGGTTTCAGCAGGTTGGCCGCGTCGGAACCGCCGGCATTGCCGCCCGCGCCGATCAAGGTGTGGGCTTCGTCGATGAACAGGATGATCGGTTTCGGCGAGGCTTTGACCTCGTCGATCACGCCTTTGAGACGACGCTCGAATTCACCTTTGACGCTGGCGCCGGCCTGCAACAGGCCCATGTCCAGCGACAGCAGTTCAACGCCCTTGAGCACTTGCGGCACTTCACCGGCCGCGATGCGCGAGGCCAGTCCTTCGACGATGGCGGTTTTACCGACACCGGCTTCACCGACCACGATCGGGTTGTTCTTGCGGCGACGGGCGAGGATGTCGACCATCTGGCGGATCGCACCATCGCGGCACAGCACCGGGTCAAGTTTGCCGTCGCGGGCCTGTTGGGTCAGGTTGTGGGTGAAGCGCTCCAAAAGGGATTCGCCCTGGGCGGCCGGTTTGCCGTTGGCCGCGGCCTGAGGCTGTTGCGACAGGGCGAATTCTTTCAGGCGATCAATGTTCAGTCTGGCGAGCAGCGGCTGATAACGGCTGCCGGCGTAGCGCATCGGGTTGCGCAGCAGCGCGAGGATCAGCGCCGCGTCTTCGACCGAGGTCTGGCCCAGTTCAAGGTTGGCCACCAGCAGCGCGTCCTGCAGCCACTGCACCAGCTCCGGGGCGAACACCGGGTTGCGCGAAGCGCTGTGCTCGACCCGCGATTGCAGCGCGGCGCTCAGTTCGCCGGCATCAACGTCGGCATCCTGCAGCGCGCGGGAGAGCAGACCGTTCGGGCGCTCCAGCAGGCCGAGCAGCAAGTCCTCGACCAGAATCTTGCTGCCGCCACGGGCGACACAGCGCTCGGCCGAACGCTCCAGATCGCGACGGGTTTCGGCGTCCAGCGCCTGGATGAGTTGTTGCAGGTCTACGTTGATCATGGCTCACGTCCTTAATGAATTTTGCTGCCCAGAGTCACCACGCCGTCTGCTTTCTCGCAGCCCAGCCAACTGGTCCAACCCAGGCGACAGTCGTTCTTCTCGCCAATGCGCAGTTCGCGGATTTCTTCCGGACGCAGCACCAGGCGAATGTCGTAATCGAGCGGGTCACGCAAGGTGAACCGAACCAGCGCGCAGAGCGGCTGGTAACCGAAACCGATGGGCAGGAATTCGTGGAATCGCTCCCAGTCGAGTTCGGTGATGTGAATGCGGAATTTGCCGCTGCGATCGCGCACCTGTTCGCCCAACACCAGGTCTTCACCCAGCACGCTGTTGGCGAAGCCGAGGCGGTTGCGCTGTTCTTCGAGAATTTCCACGCGGCGCTCGATGCACTGCTCGATGACCAGGTCTTCGTGTTTGAAGTAGTAACGCAGCACCGCTTCGATCAGCGCCGCCGAGTGCGCTCGCAGACTGAGCAGGCCGAGGTACGGCAGCAGGCGTTTCCAGTTCAGTTCCTTGGCCTTGCGGATCTCGTCGCCGCCGAGGCCGATCAGGGCAAACAGGTGCGAGGAGAACGGGTCGACCGCGCCGCTCTGGAAGCTCGCGCGATAGCGATACTTGCGCCAGATCGGCAGCATCAGTCGTTGCAGGCGATGGTGGAACAGGTCGAGGAAATTGCGCGTCGGGTTGCCGTCTTCGCTGTCGCCCAGGGCTTGCTCGCCATAGAACGCCGGCAGCGGCGAGCCGGAACCGACCAGGCCGATCAGGTTGAAGCGCAGGCGCGCGCGCATCTGCCCGTGCTCTTCGAAAAACTCCACGCGATCGACATCGCTGCGCGGAAACCCGAGGCTCGGGTTGGCCTGGAATTCCAGCTGGTCGTACAGGTCGTCTTCGCTCAGGTACGGGTGCGCATCGCGCAGCCGGTCGATCACCAGCAGCACGGCCTGAAACAGCGAGTACTCGCGTATTACCTTCGTCAGCCCGCTTAAAGCAGGGGCTGCAGGCCCATACGTGGTGTCCATTGGTACACCTCTCCCTGTGTGCTTTTTACCCGCAGCTCGTGGAATGAATTGAGACTGGCGTAAAGCGCGAAAAACTCGTTGAGAACCGAGGCGAAGACGAACAGGTCGCCCTCACCGATATACCCTTCCGGGTCGATGGTCAGTTCGGTACGCAGACCGCGCACCGGCAGACCACGGTGCAACCGGTCCACGTGGTGATGCTTGATGTGCTTGAGGCCGCCGAGCAGGCGCTTGCTGACCTTCTCCGCGTGCTGGTCGTAGTAGCGCGGCAGGTCGTAGGTTTCGAGAATCACCTTCAGTGCATTGACGTCGGCCAGCGACAGATAGTTGAGCGACATGTTGCTGATCAGCTTCCACAGGAAGTCACGGTTCAGCGGCGGCGCGAAACTGGAAGTGGCCGGGGTGATGTTGCGGAAACTCAGAAACTCCGGGGTCTCTTCGCAGGCCATGCAGATCTGCCCGAGCTTGAGTTTGCGCGGCAGGTTCTGGTTGGTGCAGACCAGCTCGATCGACAGGGTTTCGTGGGCTTCGGTGTGGCGGATGCCGAAGCTCAGGTAGGTGTCGAGACCGTCGTGCAGCAACGACGAACGCTGGCGGATGCTGTAATGCGGACGGCTGTTGGGCACGTCGAAACTCGGGTCATGCTCGAAGGATTCGAACGGCACGTACTCCTGATATCCGAGGCCGCCGGGCTTCCAGCCGGTCACGGTTTCCACCGAAAACACGCCGCAGTTTTCCAGATCGTATTCGGCCGGCAGCAGCAGGTATTCGTCCTGTTTGCCGTCGAGGCGGATCGGCAGTGCGTCGTGCTTGAACAGGTTGACGATCGGCGTGCAGAACAGCTTCACGTTATCCGTCGTCGGACGCATGCGCATGATCCCGCTCTTGCGGATGTCGAAGCGCAATTCCAGGCCGCGCATTTGCTTGAGGGTGTCTTCCGGCAGCGCCTTGAGGATGTCCAGACCGTGGACATCGACGAACAGGAACTTGTCCTGGAAAGCGAAGTATTCCTGCAGGTAGCGATAGCCGCGGAAGGTGTTCAGCGGATACGGGATCAACGCTTCTTCTTCGGCAAAACCCACTGGCTTGACCCGGTCACCCGGAATCTTGAACGCCATCGGCTTGCCGCTCACGCCATCGATGGGCTTGCCGGCGCCGTCGAGGGGGATCAGTTCGATGCCGTCGAGGTTGCGCAGCAGGCTCAGGTAGAGCATCTGGCTGATGTAGCGCTCGCCGGCAAAGTGCAGACGCAGCTTGCTCAGCTCCAGCTCGCCGAGGTGGCCGTCGGCGCTCATCTCCAGGCGCAGGCTGAGCAGCGAACCGTCGCCCTTCACCGAGTAGTTGAGCGCAGCCAGATCCAGCGCCATGACTTCAGTCGGATAGCAGGTGCGGAAACGGCAACGCACGTCTTCGATCGGCACGCTCTCGACCGGCGTATCACGCTCGACCTTCAGCGCCGGCCCGGAACGCTTGAGCGGATCGAACTGCAGAATGCTGAACGCCGGCAGCGGGCGCATGTAGTTCGGCCACAGCAACTGCATCAGGGAATGGCTGAGCTCCGGCAACTCGTCATCGAGCTTCTGGCGCAGACGCCCGGTCAGAAACGCAAAGCCTTCCAGCAACCGCTCCACATCCGGATCCCGCCCGGCCTGCCCCAGGAACGGCGCCAGTGCCGGACTACGCTCGGCGAAACGGCGGCCCAGTTGGCGCAGTGCGGTGAGTTCGCTTTGGTAGTAGTGGTTAAAGGACATGTCTGGCTGCCTAGCTATTGATTCGTTTTATTTGCAAACTGAAACTACTGAAAGCGTTAATACGAAAAAAAGAAAACATTTCATTTAGTACTCCGAGCCAACAATAATCTTTCAAACTTGTTAGCCACCCATATCGCCAGAGCAGTCAGCCCACCCGTTAAAACGCTATAAGCCGCCGCGCGAACAGGGTAAAGCGGCAAAAGATAAATCAATATCAATGCAACCATTAAAAAAACGATGCTAAATTTAAATATCCGCCCTGGAATCAAAGCAACAACTAAATTTACAAAAACAAATAGATAAAAGACCATATACATGGCAATCCCGACAGAAGCGCCACGCGAAGTCAAACCACCAAATAAAACCTTATATAGCGAAACACCATAGTAATTAACAACGACATAAATTACGCAGGCAAAAAAATGCACTGATAGGCCCGCCGCCAGCCTCGCCATCATCTTTTCCACTCTCCATACTTATCTACAGAGCCTTGCGTGATGGAGCTTCTTAACTTCTGATCGGATGTGCCGAGATAAACCGTGCTGGTCACCACTTTCTCGCGATAGCCCATTCGCCCAGCAAATACCCTTACCGTTTCAGTACGTAGTTCAAAGTTCTCCGAAGCCCATAAAGCCCCACGCAGCACCATGTAATTATCGTATTCGTTGGTTTTGTCCTCCTTTGGGAATATAGGAACACCGTCACCATATTTCATACCGGTTTCAACGGTTTTCTTAATAGCGGCTTCCAAAGATTTGGTTTCTTCCAGATATAAACGGTAGGTATCGGTCGCAAACGGTATTTGCCCAACCCCATCACCCCAATAGGGCTCACCATCGATCATGACCAATATAAATCCGGCACCACCCTCAGAACTATTTTTCCAATCACCAGGCATTGTCGGAGCAAAGCTAATTGACATCCTATCAACAATTGCAAATTTAATAATTTGCGACCAGTTAAACTGCTTATAGGCATTATAAGCGTCTGTGCCAGCAGTTTTAGACTCGGGATTCACCCAAATTTTCTTCCGATAATTATCAGCCAGAGGCTCAAACCATTGAATTGCTTCCGCATACAGTTTCTCAGCTTTCATGATTCTGAACTGAACATCTGAAGCATTCGGTTTTAGAGCAAAAAGAGGTACCCCATTCCCTCTGGTTATTAGCCAGACGTGAGGCAATGGAATCTGTTTCGGTTTTTTATCTTCACTCGGCGTAGTTTCGGCTTTGATTTTCAGTTCCGTTTTTCCATCGGAAGTTTCGAAAATGTGAGCAACGCCGTCGATGACAATAGAAGTTTCCACGCGATTACTCCGACGACACGTAGATGGTAACCATCTCGCCTTGTTTTCCAGTGGAGAAACACCCTGTGCCTCCCGCCGCCGATGAACATCCTGCTTTCTCTAAGCCACTGTCAGAAACTATTCTGTAATTCAGGTTTGCTACTGGCTGTCCATCCGCTGTATGGAAAGAAAAAACGCGGTTGAAAACTCCAGGAATGACTAATGGCTCCGGCGGCACAAACGGCGCCGGCGAATGCGAATTGCCGATAATCACCGTCCCGGAGCCGGCAGTGACCTTGTTGCCATGGGCCCCGACCGAACCAACGGTGGCAGCCGGCTTGCCGTTGATCAGAACCGTAGTCGCAAGGTCGCCGACCAACGCGCCACCACACGCCGAGGCATCGCCCTGGCGAGCGGCCGGGAGGCCGTCGAAGAACACGTCGCCAGAACCGGCGGCGATCGGGTTGGTGCCGTGGCCGGGGAGCGGGCAAGCAGTGGGGTCGGATACGCGTGCTGCAGGTTTGCCAGACATCGGGATTCTCCTTAGTTGACCTTCACTTGACCGCTGCCATCCAGGCGCGCGGCGAAACTCACCTGACGCTTGAAACCCTCGACTTCCAGCAGGCCTTCGATGCTGAAGGCCAGGCGGAGCTGGTCGTGATCACGCGGCAGGGAAATGACACGCACGTTGCTCAGGCGCGGTTCGTAGGCTTCGATGAAGCTTTCGATGGCCAGGCGGGCCTGACTCAGGGAGTCGTGCAGGCTCAGGCGCATGTCATTGAGATCGGGCAACCCGTAGTCGGACAGCGTTTGCACGCTGCCGGCCCGGGTGCTGAGCATTTTGGCCAGATGGGCAGCCACCGACGCCATGGCAGAAGCCTCGAGGCTCTTGCCCTTGCGTAGTTCCGCGTCGCCGTTGAGGCGTTCGAAAAGGCTGCCGTATCCGTCCATGAGTCGCTCTTACTCTTTGTCCAGCTTGCCAACCAGCGACAGGGTGAAATCGGCACCCATGTACTTGAAGTGCGGGCGCACGTTCAGGCTGACGCGGTACCAGCCCGGCTCGCCTTCAACGTCGCTGACGATCACTTGCGCAGCGCGCAGCGGACGACGGCCACGGACTTCGGCGCTCGGGTTTTCCTGGTCGGCCACGTACTGGCGGATCCACTTGTTCAGTTCCAGTTCGAGGTCGGTACGCTCTTTCCACGAACCGAGTTGCTCGCGCTGCAGCACTTTCAGGTAGTGAGCCAGGCGGTTGACGATCATCATGTACGGCAGCTGGGTGCCGAGCTTGTAGTTCAGCTCTGCCGCCTTGCCTTCTGCGCTGATGCCGAAGAACTTCGGCTTCTGCACCGAGCTTGCGGAGAAGAACGCCGCGTTGTCGGAGCCTTTACGCATGGTCAGGGAGATGAAGCCTTCCTCGGCCAGTTCGTATTCACGACGGTCGGAAACCAGAACTTCGGTAGGAATCTTGGTTTCGATTTCGCCCATGCTTTCGAAGTGGTGCAGAGGCAGGTCTTCGACCGCGCCGCCGCTCTGTGGGCCGATGATGTTCGGGCACCAGCGGAATTTGGCGAAGCTGTCGGTCAGCTTGGTACCGAAGGCGAAAGCGGTGTTGCCCCACAGGTAATGCTCGTGGCTGTTGGCAACGTTTTCCTTGTACACGAACGACTTGACCGGGTTCTCTTCCGGGTCGTACGGGTTACGCAGCAGGAAACGCGGAACGGTCAGGCCAACGTAGCGGGAGTCTTCCGAGGTACGGAAGCTCTGCCATTTGGTGAATTGCGGGCCTTCGAAGTGATCTTTCAGATCCTTCAGGTCCGGCAGACCGGTGAAGCTTTCCAGACCGAAGAATTTCGGGCCGGCAGCAGCGATGAACGGCGCGTGGGACATGCAGGCTACGCTGGACACGTACTGCATCAGTTTCACGTCCGGCGAGCTTGGGGACAGGTAGTAGTTGGCGATGATCGCGCCAACCGGCTGACCACCGAACTGGCCGTATTCAGCGGTGTAGATGTGCTTGTACAGGCCCGACTGCATCACTTCCGGCGAATCTTCGAAGTCGTCCAGCAGGTCGTCCTTGGAGACGTTGAGGATTTCGATCTTGATGTTTTCGCGGAAGTTGGTGCGGTCGACCAGCAGTTGCAGGCCACGCCACGACGATTCCAGCGCCTGGAAGTCCGGGTGGTGCAGGATTTCGTCCATCTGACGGCTGAGCTTGGCATCGATCTCGGCGATCATGCGGTCAACCATGGCTTTCTTGACCGGCTCACCGTTGTTCTGCGGCTTGAGCAGCTCTTCGATGAACGCCGACACACCGCGCTTGGCGATGTCGTAGGCTTCGTCGTCCGGCGTCAGGCGGGTTTCGGCGATGATGCTGTCGAGGATGCTGTACTCGCCGTTTTCTGCGGCGTTCTGTTGTGCTGCGCTAGTGCTCATTGTGTTGGCTTCCTTGGCTGCTGGAGTCTCAAGCGTCCGGGGCTGCGGCGTTCAGGCCCAGCTCACCGAGTACGCGACCGCGGGATTCATCGTCGGCGAGCACGCCTTCGATGGCTTTACGGAACGCAGGTGCGTTACCCAGCGGGCCTTTGAGGGCCACCAGCGCGTCACGCAGTTCCATCAGTTTTTTCAGCTCAGGCACTTGCTCGACCAGGCTGGCCGGGTTGAAGTCCTTCATGGAGTTGACGCGCAGTTGCACAGCCAGCTCGTCGGCCTCGCCATCTTCCTGAAGACGGTTCGGCACGCTCAGCGTCAGACCCAGCTCTTGCTTGGCCAGCACTTCGTCGAAGGTCATCTTGTCGATGCTGATCGGCTTGCGATCCTCGATCTTGCGATCGTCCTTGCGGTGGGTGTAGTCACCGATTGCCAGCAGCTTCAGCGGCAGTTCAATCTCTTCCTGAGCACCGCCGGTGGCGGGTTTGAAGGTGACGTTGATGCGTTCCTTGGGGGCTACCGAGCCTTCTTTGGCCATGGCTTTTCTCCTTGCGGTTGTGGCCCTGGGGCCTATTCGAGTACCACTTCGAGATCGAGGTGGCACAGCCTGCGATAAATCTCTTCCTTGCGTTCACGTACGGCATGGTTCTGCGGCAGTAACTCGCAGCAACTGTGCAGCAGGTGCAGCACTTCCAATGCAAGATCGGGCTCCCAGGCGTGCAGGCCTGAGTCCTGTAATGTCTGATCGAGGGTTTCGAGCTGGTTCTTGGCGAGTTCGTATTTCTTGGCCAGGAAGCACAGCCGCGCGAGAGCGAACTGCCAGAAGAAGCGTTCGCGGCCGCCGTGCGCCGATTGCAGGCCCTGCTTGAGGATCTGCACCGCTGGCTTGAGGCCTTCCTTGCGCAGGATCGGCTGGACTTCTTCCAGCGCTTTTTCCCAGGCAGGCTGGGTTTCGACGTTCTCGGTCTCGACCTTGCGCGGCGCGCTGGCGCTTTGCAGGTGCGGCATGACGTTGCCGGCGATCCACGCCCGGGTGGACGGATCGGCAAACGGCGCGCCGTCATGGAAACGCAGCTCGATGATGCCGGGCAGGCGCTGAATCAAAAGCGCGAAGTGGATTTCCACTTCGCGCATGGCCAGCTCGGCGTTGAGGTTCTGGAGACATTCCCAGACCATTCGCTGGCCATCGAACCAGAACGGCGCCTTCGCCAGGCTCGCCTCCAGCTCCACCAGCAGGTCGGCGTATTTGCCCTGGTCGAAACGGTCCTGATACTGCTTGAGCTTGTCGACCGGCAACCCGCGCAGCACGGTGATCTGCTCGGCGTTGCGCTCGGGCACCGCGTCGATCGTCATCCACAGCAAGGTACGGTTGAGGCGCAGGGCGCGCAGGTCGGTGGCTTTCTGCTTGAGCCACCAGGCGCACAACGGGCGGGCACTTTCCTGTTGGGCGCGCAGGGCCTTGTGGGCTTCTTTCTCGTTGTCGATCGGCGCGCCGGGCGCCAGCAACTGGCTGGCGGCCTGTTTGACCTGTGCCACCGCCGCGCCCACCACGCCGGGAGCCGGCTGATTGTCGGCAGCGCGCTGGATCATGGTTTTCAGGCGGCGGGAAAGCGGCAGCAGCAGCGGCGCATCATCGCCCAGATGCTCAGTGCAGGCGGCGTCGAGACCGGACAGGTGCTCGGATAACTGCCGGAACATCGGCAGCTGTTCCTTGATCGCGATGTTCTCGGTGATCACCTGCTCCAGACGCGGCACCAGCCAGCCAATGGCGGCGGCCCGGGTGCGGGGTTTGAGCGGGTGAACTTCGGCCCAGTTGTTTTCCGACAAGTGGTGCAGCATTCCGAGGCCGGCCAGCAGACCGGGGAAGGATTCACGCTGGTACAGCGACCAGGTCAGCCAGGCGCCGACACGCAAATCCTTGGATTGGGTACGCAGGAGGTTTTCGCTGTTTTCGCGAATTTTCAGCCAGTCGATCTGTCCGCTTTCGTGCATCGACGAGGCTTTGGCCAGCTCGCTTTCCAGCGCCTCGAACTCGCTCGAGAAACGAACGTCTTCGCCCGCAAAATTCTCTTTGGAAACAGAGACTTTAGCGAGTTCGAGGTAATGGGCGGAAAGTTTGCTTGAGTAGGACATCCATGGCCTTTATTTGGATTACGGTCGTGCGCCTATTGGAATTGCAGCGGCGCGGGACAGTATCGAAGAGCAGAGGGAAGACTCATCCAATTGAGTACGTGCTCTTTCAAGTGGGCGCATCGTAATCACTATGATGGCCACTAGCAAGCATCTGATTAAACAACAAGACGAAGTGTTCATTGGGGTGTGTAGGAGATCCCCTATATGTCGCAGGGGTTTCCCTGATATCGGTTTATATTTCACATTTTCGACCTGCTGCCCCGTAAGCATTGATCTAGAGCGCCCAGTGAAAGCCAGCAACAGTAGTAGCACGCCCGTTCCATAAATACGGATGAAAGCATGACAAAAACGGAAAAAATTTGAAGTAGGACGATTCCGAAAATACACGCTCATCTATTAACAAATGACTGGCGACAGCAGCAAACAATAAAAGTGCCATCAAATTGATGGCAATTCATATGTTGAATATTGTTGGAATACCTGCACAGACAGGACTATCGCAGGGTTTCCTTATCACCTTGAATCACTTTCCCACAGGCATTTCCCACAACCCTGGCGCTGTTTTACAACGCGGAATGTTCCGACTTAAACCAGGGACTCTTCTTACATAAATTTGTTTCACGCCTTGTTAGCGTGCCGGGCAATGTTCGCGTGCGCTGACCAGGGAGGGTTTCGACATCACGCCAAATTTCCCTCTCTGCTTAAGGACAAGCGTATGTCTGGAGCTGTCAGTTCTGCGCGCTTTACGCTGCAGATTCCCACCGTTCGCAACGACTTCAAGGTGTTGGCTTTCGAGGGTTCCGAGGCCGTCAACACGCTTTATGCCATCAAGGTAGAACTCGTCTGCGAGGTTCAGGATTTCGACATGGAACCTTTGCTTGGTCAGCCGGCGTTCCTGCGCTTCGGACTGGATGGCGAAGGTATTCACGGGTGCATCGAGGATGTACAGGCAGGCGAGTCTGGAAAGCGCCTGTCGCACTATGGCCTGACACTGGTTCCAGTCCTCCACTATTTGCAGTTCAGTCACGATCAACAGATTTTCCAGAACCAGACTGTCCCGCAAATCATCACCCAAGTGCTCAAACGTCACGGCATCCTTGCCGATGCGTTCAGGTTCCATGTCCAGACCTTGCCACCACGCGCGTACTGCAGCCAGTACGGTGAAAGCGATTTCGAGTTCATCCAGCGCCTGTGCGCCGAAGACGGCATCACATGGCATCACCAGCATTCTGTGGAGAGGCATTTGCTGGTGTTCACCGATGACACGGTGTTCCTGCCGACATTGCACGCAACAACCTACCGGCACGACAGCGCGATGGTGGCGGAGCACCCGATGGTCCACCGGTTTTCCTGGCATGCCCGAACACGTACCAGCCGCGTCACCCGTCGGGACTACGACCTGAAGCGCCCGCACCTGTTGCTTGAAACCCGCTTTGTCGCCGATTTCACCCCCGAACTTGAGGACTATCGCTACCCGCTGGCGATCGAGAACGAAAAGCGCGGCAAACAACTTGCCCGTCAGGCCCTGGAACGCCATCGCTCCGATTATGAAACGGCCGAGGGTCAGAGCAACCAGCCAACCCTGCGCTGTGGCCACCTGTTCGAATTGACTGAACATCCCCGCAAGCAATGCAACGGGATGTGGCAATTACTCGAAGTCACGCACACCGGGCGACAACCTCAAGTTCTGGAGGAACACGCCACAAACGAAACCACTACTGCAGACGGTTTTACCCAGGGGTATCGCAACAGCTTCCGCGCCATACCTGCCGAAGTGGTTTTCCGCCCTCCACTGCCTGCGCGCCGGCCACCGTTGGTGAGCCAGACGGCTCGGGTAACCGGGCCAAAAGGTGAAGAGATCTACTGCGATGAGTTCGGTCGCGTAAAGATCGAATTCCACTGGGACCGGGCCGAGCTGAACTGCGAACGCAGCAGTTGTTGGGTACGAGTGTCGTCGAACTGGGCCGGAAACGGTTTTGGCGCAATGACCCTTCCCCGTGTCGGAATGGAAGTCGTGGTGACCTTTCTGGAGGGCGACCCCGATCAGCCACTGATTACCGGTTGCGTGATCAACAAACTCACGCCCGCGCCTTACAGATTGCCCGAGCACAAGACCCGCACCGTGCTGCGCAGTCGCAGCTCACCCGACACCGGCGGCTACAACGAACTGACGCTAGAAGACCGTGCCGGCCAGGAACTGGTTTACCTGCGCGCCCAGCGCGACATGGAGCGGCAGATCCTCCATGACAGTCGACTGGAGGTCGGACGCGATCGACAAGAAAGCATCCAGGGCAGCAGCCAGACATCTGTCGGCAAGGTCATTGCCGTCGAGGCAGGACAGCACGTGCAGATCAAGGCCGGTGCCAATGTGGTGCTGGATGCGGGCGCCAGCATCACGCTGAAAGCGGGCGGTCATCACATCGTGATCGACGAGGGCGGGATCTTCAGCAGTACCGAGATTGTGATGGGCGGCGAGGTATCCAGGGATGGATCTGCCAAGCGTTTTGTGTCGCAGGCCACGGGTGATCCGGCAGCAAGACAGACGACAGCCTCGCGACCCTCCCCAGAGGAAAGCGAGCTCGAAGAAGAGGAAGAAGAAGTCGAGCTGGAGGATGAAACGCCTGCCGGGATTACGTTGCGGATTGGCGTGTTTTTCGATGGAACGGGAAACAACAAGGCCAACAGCGAAACGGTCGCGGCTTGCTATGCGCCAGATGCCAATCTGGCGGAGGCGGCCGAAGAGATTCAGAAGCACTGCGCCACTTATGGCTATGACGGAAATGGCAACTCGCCGGATAACAGTTATGGCAATGATGTGAGCAACATTGTGCGTTTGCATGAGCTGTATACAGACCATGCCTTCGAGGTATTGCCGGAGAAAACGAAACAGGCGTCCTTGCGCGTATACATCGAAGGCATTGGTACGACAGCTGATGGAGGCGATTCACTTTACGCCCAGGCAACCGGACGAGGCGAAACGGGTGTCCTGGCTCGTGTGGAGCAGAGCCCTGAAAAAATCATGGAGCAAATTCGATCACTGATTGATAGCAACCCCAACGCGCTAATAGAAAAAATCGAGTTCGATATTTTCGGTTTCAGTCGAGGCGCCGCCGCTGCACGGCACTTCGCAAACGAAGTGCTCAAAGGCAAACGCAGCATTCTCGCAAAGGCGTTGCCAGCGGGCTCTCCTTTCTTAGTCAGTAGCTTTGACTGGGATTCACAATCCAGTATCGGCATCAATTTCATTGGTCTGTTTGATACCGTCGCGGCAATCGCCAATCCATGGTTGCTCGATTTCACAGGTGCAAACAGCAGAAATCCGGGGCTGAACTTAAAGTTGCCGGATGGTTGCGCCAGCAAAGTGGTGCACCTGGTGGCCCGTGATGAACATCGCGAGAACTTTGCCCTTAACAGCCTGGGTGAGATTGATCTGGTTTTGCCCGGCGTCCATTCGGATCTGGGAGGTGGTTATCTGCCCAGAGCCAGGGAGAAGCTTCTGTTGAGCAGCCCGGTCACCAGCACCATCAGCCGAAGCCACGAAGCGACTCGTAGCGCAGCCTATGTCGCTGCCGAAAAGGAGGCGTTTGCCTGGTATACGAAAGGCGTCATCGAAGATGACGCTCCAGGCAATCAACTGCGGGTTGCACTCTGGGAAACCCCTGTAATTCAACGATTGGAAAGGGGCCGATCCACACCGGATCCCCAGAAGCGGGTTTATGCTGCGGCCATGATTGAGCGCCCGGTACACGGTGAGTTGTCGTTGGTGTATTTACGCATCATGCGTGAGCTGGGGGTCAGACATGGTGTGCCATTTGAAGCGATTGACGAAAACGATTCAAAACTTTCGCTACCTGAGGAACTGATCCCGATCCACACCAAGCTTGAGGCTTATGCGCTTGGAAATTCATCCGTTGAGGGACTGACCATCCAAGAACGGGCTTTGTTACGCAGCCGCTATATCCACCTATCTGCGCACTGGAACGCAGCCAAAGATTTCAACAACAGCGACTGGAGCGTTGTTTTTATCAACCGCCCAACAAAGAACAAACAACGAGTGGTGCACCCCCATGAATAAATTCACTCGGCCCGTCAAAAAACACACGGGGTTCGTCTTCGGATTGCTGTTGGTGCTTTGCACTCAAAGTCATGCACAACCGATCACCAAACGGCCCTGGTACCTCGGCTTCGGAGCACCCGCCTACATGGAGGTCTGGATTGAAACGGCCGACGTGGTGGATATCCGTGAACGTGTGTTCAAACGCGCCGGAGCCGGGATTGCCTCGGTGAACACCCCCGCCGACAACAAGGGCAAGCCCGCAGGCTGGCCTGACAGCCCCGGCAGCGGCGCCGGACGTGACGTCACCGGTGCCGATCTTCCCCGCTTGATCTATGTGCGATGGCAATCACTGGCTGAGCCTCAAACCTATGAGGCCTACATTGTGATTCCCGAATCTGCGCAGGAAATCATGCGCAAGCCGGAAAAGGCGTACTGCAGACTGGATGGTAAATGGATCACGGATTACCGCGACCGCGTAACTATTGGCTTGGCGCCCGGGGGAATTGCCAAGGTGTGGCTGAGGGGACCGTGCTTGAGGTCAGTCGAAATTACCCGAGTCGAAGGAACTATCAATCCCAAAGGTCCCTATGACGGTAAATCCGGAGGTAAACATCGACCTCTCAAAGACGTATCCAAAACCTACATCGAAAAATACGGCATCCCCTTCGGGAGCTGGTAAGGCATCACAAACACCCTCCAGTCACTTGTCATGTGCAATCGCTGCACGAAGGATTCCGTAATCAATAAAGGGAGCGTTAAAAGCATCATGAGCGGTAGACACAATAAACAATCAATATCGGGGATTGGATGCGCTCTGGTTGTCATGCTGACGCTCACAACCAGCACCTCTGTTCGAGCGGAAGGCTGCGTTGGTATTGGATGCCTGGTGAACGGTGGCCCCCTGGAGTTCTCAATGCTGACGGGTATCGGCTTGCTTCTCACAGTGGCGGGACCGTTCATTTCAACTTCGGAGGCCAGTGCAAACAAATCCTCGAAACATTACACCCAGGCCCTGATAGACGATGCAGCCACACATCTGGCGACGGAGGGCGAATACGAAAGCCCCATACTCGAGTCCGAGTGGCGTAAATACCTGAAATCTTATGGACACCAGCCAAGCAAGAACGAGTTCGCCAGAATGGTGCTGGCCACCTACGGGTAACCGGCCAAGACAAATGCCATTACGATCTGCCAAGTCCGGTTCGGCTGGTCAACAGCCAACAAAAATGGGCATCCGACCGCAATCGAGATGCCCATTTTTTATTCCGCTCCCCCGCTACGCGGGCTGTGGATTACGGATTGACGCTGTCTTTCAACGATTTGCCTGGCTTGAACGCAACGGTGTTGCTGGCCTTGATCTTTACCGGTTCACCGGTTTGCGGGTTTTTACCGGTGCGGGCACCGCGGTGGCGTTGCAGGAAGGTGCCGAAGCCCACCAGCGTGACGCTGTCCTTGCGGTGCAGGGCGCCGGTGATTTCTTCGAGAACGGCGTTGAGAACGCGGTTGGCCTGCTCTTTGGTCAGATCTGCTTTTTCAGCGATTGCAGCGGCGAGTTCTGGTTTACGCATTAGTGAAGCCCCTTTGACGGTTTTTTGTTGTTATGTCCGTGCTGTTCTCGTTGGAACAGCGCCCAAGGCGCCGCAGGCTCTACTCTGCGGCAGACGGGAGTGAGGATGGCACGCGGTTAAGGGCGGCGCCAGTCTCCACGCGACCTTTGTGGGGGCAAAAGCGGGGTGATTCCGACAGAACGACCGGTATTTACGCCAGTAAGGCCGGAAGCTGTTTGTTCAGCGCGAGTTTTTCCATCACTGCCGCACCGGTCAGGGCATAACCGAGCAATTGCCCTTCGGCGTCGTGGCACAGCACCTTGATGTCGGCGCCCTGCCCTTCGACCGTCCAGGCACCCTCGCGGCCCCGTGGTGGCGGCGAAACCACCAGCGGGCAAACCGGCGTTTTCACGGTGATCGGCATCGGCCCGTAATTCACCACGGTCGGGTTTCCGGCCAGAGTCTGTGCCAGCGCTCGCGCACAACTCATGAGGGGCATGACGTACAGAAGATTCAGCCCGTCGACCTCGGCGCAGTCGCCCAGGGCGTAAATATTGGCGTGAGAGGTCTGCAAATGACGGTCGACTACCACGCCGCGATTGGTCTGGATACCGGCAGCCGCCGCCAGATCGATCCGTGGACGCAGGCCGATAGCCGAGACCACCACATCGCAAGGGATGACCTGGCCGTCGGACAGGTGCGCTTCCAGCCCATCAGCCACTTTTTGCAGACGGGTCAGCACCGGGCCGAGGTGAAAACGCGCACCGAGACTTTCCAGCCCGGCCTGCACCGCAGCCGCCGCAGCGGGGTGCAGCAGGGTCGGCATCACCTGTTCGCACGGTGCAACCAGTTGCACCTCGTAGCCGCCCAGAATCAGGTCATTGGCGAACTCGCAGCCGATCAGCCCGGCGCCGAGCAGCAACACCCGACGCTTGCCTGCCGCCGCCTCGCGAAAACGTGCGTAGTCTTCGAGATCGTTGATCGGGAACACCAGATCCCCGCCATCGCCTTCGATCGGCACCCGCACGGTTTCGGCGCCCCAGGCAAGGATCAGGTCGCGATAGCTCACCGCTTCCTCGCCGATCCACAGCCGCTTGTGGCCAGGGTCGATGCCGCTGATGCGGGTGTGGGTGCGGATTTCGGCCTTCAATTGCTCGGCCATGGCGCCCGGTTCGGCCATGCTCAGGCCATCGGCGTCCTTGTTCTTGCCAAAACCGGTGGACAGCATCGGCTTGGAGTAGGAACGACCGTCATCGGCAGTAATCAGCAGCAACGGGGTTTCGCCATCGAGTTTGCGAAACTCGCGGGCCAGGTTGTAACCCGCAAGCCCGGTGCCAACGATTACGACAGGTGCGCTCATGCCCTACTCCTCAATGTTTTCTCAGTTGATTTCGATCATTTCGAAGTCCATCTTGCCGACGCCGCAGTCCGGGCACAGCCAGTCTTCCGGCACGTCCTGCCACAGGGTGCCCGGCGCAATACCGTCATCCGGCCAGCCTTTGGCTTCGTCATAGATCAGGCCGCAGACCACACATTGCCACTTTTTCATTCAGGTACTTCCTCAGGGTTCAGGCTTTATCCGGCGCGGACGGTCGATGGTGCCGCGCTGCCGTCCGGCTCAGGGCGTTTTGTACTGATCGGGCCGGGCAGATGCAAGCCTGTTCGGCGCAGCGGCGACCCGGATCACTCAAACTCGCGGCTCGCCATGGTAAGCTCGCCGCCTCATTTGCTGCCAATAATGACTCATTGTGCAACACACAAACGACCCGCTGTGGCGCCCGCAAAGCGAACTGACACCCCTCCCCGACACATCCACGCTCGACTGGCTGTTCGACGAAGGTTCCCTGACCCGCCGGCTGACGCGCCTGTCCGATGACGGCTTCAGCATAACGCCGCTGTTCGAGGGCTGGCAGACCCTGCGTGACGACGAATGCGCGGCGCTGGATCTGGCCGAAGGCAGTGAAGGCTGGGTGCGCGAGGTTTATCTGCGCGGGCATGGCGAGGCCTGGGTGTTCGCCCGCAGCGTGGCGTCACGCAGTGCCTTGCAGGGCGACGGCTTGCACATGGATGAACTGGGCAGCCGTTCGCTGGGCGAACTGCTGTTCTGCGATCACGCCTTCCAGCGCCGCGCCATCGAAGTCTGCCATTACCCGGAACACTGGCTGCCCGAAGGTTCCCGGGCTGCCGGCCTGTGGGGCCGCCGTTCGCGCTTCGACCGTGGCGCCTTGAGCGTACTGGTGGCGGAGATTTTCCTGCCTGCGCTGTGGGAAGCCGTCCGCGCCCGTCCGGAGAACTGCTGATGTACCAAAGCCTGCTCAAATCCCTGAATCGCTTGAACCCGCGCGCCTGGGACTTCATCCAGCTGACCCGGATGGACAAGCCGATCGGCATTTATCTGCTGCTGTGGCCGACGCTCTGGGCCCTGTGGATTGCCGGTAAAGGCTCGCCATCGCTGGCCAATATCGTGATTTTCGTCCTCGGCGTTGTATTGACCCGCGCCGGTGGCTGCGTGATCAACGACTGGGCCGACCGCAAGGTCGACGGCCACGTCAAACGCACTGCGCAGCGACCTATCGCTGCCGGCAAGATCAGCTCGAAAGAAGCGCTGGTGTTCTTCGCGCTGCTGATGGGCGTGAGTTTCCTGCTGGTGCTGTGCACCAACGCCGCGACAATCTGGCTGTCGCTGGGTGGTCTGGCGTTGGCGTTCACTTATCCGTTCATGAAGCGCTACACCTATTACCCGCAGGTGGTGCTGGGCGCGGCGTTCTCCTGGGGGATGCCGATGGCGTTCACCGCCGAGACCGGTGAGTTGCCGGCCACAGCCTGGCTGCTATGGATTGCCAACCTGCTGTGGACGGTGGGCTATGACACTTATTACGCGATGACCGACCGCGACGATGACCTGAAGATCGGCGTGAAATCCACGGCGATCCTGTTCGGCGATGCCGACCGGGTGATCATCCTGACCTTGCAGGCATTGTCACTGGGCTGTCTGCTGCTGGCGGGGTCGAAGTTCGAGCTGGGGATCTGGTTCCACCTCGGCCTGCTGGTGGCTGCCGGGTGCTACGCCTGGGAGTTCTGGTACACCCGCGACCGGGACCGGATGCGTTGCTTCAAGGCGTTCCTGCACAACCACTGGGCCGGGCTGGCGATTTTCGTCGGGATCGTGCTGGATTACGCGTTGCGCTGATCCACAGAACCTGTGGGAGCAAGCCCGCTCCCACAGGGGAGTTGCGTTTATTTGTGCTCGTGCACCACGTGCCACACGTCCTTCATGCCATCGCCCTTCATTTCTCCGGGCTTCTCATCCTTCACGAACGTATACAGCGGCTTGCCGTCGTAGGCGTACTGCATCATGCCGTCATCGCGCTTGATCACCGTCCATTTGCCTTCGGCCTTGGCGCCTGCGGGAGCCATCATCGGCGGCCAGTTCTTGGCGCAATCGCCGTTGCACATCGACTTGCCGCCACTGTCCTTGTCGAACGTGTAAAGCGTCATGCCCTTGTGGTCGACCATCATTCCGTCCTTCATCATGGCCGGCTCGGCCGCCATCGCCAGTCCAGGCAGAGTCAGGGCGGCAGCCATCAGCAAAGCCTTAAAGGAAGCAGTCAATTGAGTCATGGAAACCTTCTTTTGTGGTTGTCAGGATTCGGACTTAGAGCTTAGTTCAGGATTTGCACAATCGCCGCCGGACTAAAATACTGTCACACGACTGCAATAATTCCGTTATCTAATGCGGCGCAAGACAGTTAAATGACAAGAGGATTAAGGCATGGTTGGCAGGAGCATTCTGATCGTCGACGACGAAGCGCCCATTCGCGAAATGATCGCCGTTGCGTTGGAAATGGCCGGCTATGACTGCCTCGAGGCAGAGAACTCGCAGCAGGCGCACGCCATCATCGTCGATCGCAAGCCGGACCTGATTCTGCTCGACTGGATGCTGCCGGGCACCTCCGGCATCGAGCTGGCCCGCCGCCTCAAGCGTGACGAGCTGACCGGTGACATTCCGATCATCATGCTCACCGCCAAAGGTGAAGAGGACAACAAGATCCAGGGCCTGGAAGTCGGCGCCGACGACTACATCACCAAACCGTTTTCCCCACGCGAACTGGTGGCGCGCCTGAAGGCCGTGCTGCGTCGCGCCGGCCCGACCGATGGCGAAGCGCCAATCGAGGTCGGCGGCCTGCTGCTCGATCCGATCAGCCACCGCGTGACCATCGACGGCCGTCCGGCCGAGATGGGCCCGACCGAATACCGTCTGCTGCAATTCTTCATGACCCATCAGGAACGCGCCTACACCCGCGGCCAGTTGCTGGACCAGGTCTGGGGCGGCAACGTCTATGTTGAAGAGCGCACCGTCGACGTGCACATCCGGCGCCTGCGCAAGGCCCTCGGCGACGCCTACGAAAACCTGGTACAAACCGTGCGCGGCACCGGCTACCGGTTCTCCACCAAAGCCTGAGCCGAGCGCCAGCCCCGCAGACAAGGACCGCATTTTCCGTGAACCAAAACTGGCATGGCACCCTGATTCGCCACATGCTGTTGCTGGTCACCGGCTGCCTGGTAATCGGCCTGATCACCGGCTACTACGGCTGGAGTCTGGCAGCGGGCCTGGGCCTGTACCTGGCCTGGACGCTCAAACAACTGCTGCGCCTGCACGAATGGCTGCGCCTGCACCAACCCGATGAAGCACCGCCCGACGGTTACGGCCTGTGGGGCGAGGTGTTCGACAGCATCTACCATCTGCAACGCCGCGACCAACGGGTACGCGGACGCCTGCAAGCGGTGATCGACCGCGTTCAGGAGTCCACCGCCGCGCTGAAAGACGCGGTGATCATGCTCGACAGCGACGGCAATCTGGAATGGTGGAACCGCGCCGCCGAGACCTTGCTCGGCCTCAAGACCCCACAAGACAGCGGTCAACCCGTGACCAACCTGGTTCGTCATCCGCGCTTCAAGGAATACTTCGAGCAGGAAAGCTACGCCGAGCCGCTGGAAATCCCCTCGCCGACCAATGATCGCGTGCGCATTCAGATGTACCTCACGCGCTACGGCAACAACGAACACCTGATGCTGGTGCGCGACGTCACACGCATCCATCAGCTGGAACAGATGCGCAAGGACTTCATCGCCAACGTCTCCCATGAGCTGCGCACGCCGCTGACGGTGATCTGCGGCTACCTGGAAACCCTGCTCGACAACGTCGAGGAAGTGAACCCGCGCTGGAGCCGCGCGCTGCAGCAGATGCAACAACAGGGCGGCCGCATGCAAACCCTGCTCAACGACCTGCTGCTGCTGGCCAAGCTGGAAGCCACCGATTACCCGTCGGACAATCAGCCGGTGCACATCGACACTTTGCTGCAGTCGATCAAGAGCGACGCGCAGCAGTTGTCCGGCTCAAAGAATCAGCACATCACCCTGGAAGCCGACACCCGCATTCTGCTCAAGGGCAGCGAGGCGGAACTGCGCAGTGCGTTCTCCAACCTGGTGTTCAACGCCGTCAAATACACGCCGGCCGAAGGCAATATCCGCATTCGCTGGTGGGGCGACGATCAAGGCGCACACCTCAGCGTGCAGGATTCCGGGATCGGCATCGACAGCAAACACCTGCCGCGCCTGACCGAACGCTTTTACCGCGTCGACTCCAGCCGCAACTCCAACACCGGCGGCACGGGCCTGGGTCTGGCCATCGTCAAACACGTACTGCTGCGCCATCGCGCACGGATGGAGATCAGCAGCGTGCCCGGTCACGGGAGCACGTTTACCTGCCATTTCGCTCCGGCCCAGATCGCTCAGGCACGGGTCATCAGCGCCGCTGAGTAATGCCGGACTAGGCAATCGCCAGGTCAGCCGCTACATTGGCTGACTTGCGCCTGCCTTTTCAGGTGCGGATTTTTCTTTCTTCGAATCACACGGAACCCGCAAAACTCCATCATGGACCCTTCCCCTGGCTTGTCCCTCGCAACAATATTCGCCGATTTCGGCATGATTCTTTTCGCTCTGATCCTGGTTCTGCTCAACGGCTTCTTCGTTGCGGCGGAATTCGCCATGGTCAAACTGCGCTCGACCCGGGTCGAAGCGATCGCCGAGCAGCACGGCTGGCGCGGGCACATCCTGCGCACGGTGCACAGTCAGCTCGATGCTTACCTCTCGGCGTGCCAGCTCGGTATCACCCTCGCCTCCCTCGGCCTGGGCTGGGTCGGTGAGCCGGCGTTTGCGCACATTCTCGAGCCGCTGCTGAGCGCGGTCGGCGTGCAGTCGGCCGAAGTCGTCAAAGGCATCTCGTTCTTCACCGCGTTCTTCATCATTTCCTACCTGCACATCGTGGTCGGCGAGCTCGCACCCAAATCCTGGGCGATCCGCAAACCCGAGCTGCTGTCGCTGTGGACTGCGGTGCCGCTGTACCTGTTCTACTGGGCCATGTACCCGGCGATCTACCTGCTCAACGCCAGCGCCAACACCATCCTGCGCATCGCGGGGCAAGGTGAGCCCGGCCCGCACCACGAGCACCATTACAGCCGTGAAGAACTGAAACTGATCCTGCACTCCAGCCGTGGCCAGGACCCGAGCGACCAGGGCATGCGCGTACTGGCCTCGGCGGTGGAAATGGGCGAACTGGAAGTGGTCGACTGGGCCAACTCCCGGGAAGACCTGATTACGCTCGAATTCAACGCGCCGCTGAAAGAAATCCTGGCGATGTTCCGTCGCCACAAGTTCAGTCGTTACCCGGTGTACGACAGCGAGCGCAAGGAATTCGTCGGCCTGCTGCACATCAAGGACCTGCTGCTGGAACTGGCGGCGCTGGATCACATTCCCGAGTCGTTCAACCTCGCCGAGCTGACCCGCCCGCTGGAGCGCGTGTCGCGGCACATGCCGCTGTCGCAGCTGCTGGAGCAGTTCCGCAAGGGCGGCTCGCACTTCGCCGTGGTGGAAGAAGCCGACGGCAACATCATCGGCTACCTGACCATGGAAGACGTGCTGGAAGTGCTGGTCGGCGACATTCAGGACGAACACCGCAAGGCCGAGCGCGGCATCCTCGCCTACCAGCCGGGCAAGTTGCTGGTACGAGGCGATACGCCGTTGTTCAAGGTCGAGCGCCTGCTGGGGATCGACCTGGACCACATCGAAGCCGAAACCCTCGCCGGGCTGATCTACGAAACCCTGAAACGGGTGCCGGAAGAGGAAGAAGTGCTGGAAGTCGAAGGCCTGCGGATCATCATCAAGAAGATGAAAGGTCCGAAGATCATTCTGGCCAAGGTACTGATGCTCGACTGACGGGGTTTACTGCTTGCCCAACGCAAAGTTGGGCAACGCCCCCAGCGGCTGGTTGAACTGATACGGAATCGACACCAGCCCCATCCCGGTATTGCGCTGCACCACAAAGTGCAGGTGCGGACCGCTGCTGTTGCCGGTGTTGCCGGACAGCGCCAGCGGACTGCCCACCGTCACCCGCTGACCTTCCCGCACACTCACCGATCCTTGCTTGAGATGCAGGTACACGCCCATCGTGCCGTCGTCGTGCAATATCCGCACGAAGTTGCCGGACGGATCGGTGCCGCGCCCGTTCTGGGAATTCTCGGTCTTCACCACCACCCCGGCTCGCGCGGCGATGATCGGCGTGCCGACCGGCATAGCGATGTCCATCGCGTATTTGTTCTTCGGCCCGAAATGGCTGTAGTCGCCATTGGCGCCCTGACTCAGACGAAACGGCCCGCCCCGCCACGGAAACGGATAGCGATAGCCCTGAGCCGCGCCAGCGGGGTCACCGAGGGAATACTGGAACATCGGCGTGTACACCAGCGGCTTGCCACCGGACACCGCCGTCAGCAGCGCCAGCCGCGTATTGCTGCGCGCCGGCAGCACCCGGCGGATCGTTTGCGCCGGCGCGCCACGCACGTTGCTCAACCCGGTAAACGCCAGCGCAACCTCGACCGGCGCATACAGGTCGTTGCGCACGAACACCACGTCCGCGCCCTTCTGCTTCTTGATGTCGAGATAGACCTGGCGCTCAAGGCGCTCGACCATCCGGTCCTGAAACACGAACACCTGGGAGCCTTTGCTCGGACGGTCGCTGTACGAAACCACTCCGTTGGCATCGGTGGACTTGTAGATCGTCATGGCCACAGTCGAGGTGGAGGCCATGAACAGACCACAGAAAAACAGCAGGCGCAGGGGCATGGGCAAAAGTTCTGTCGAGTAAGGCCTGGGAATGAGCCTAGCAGCTGAAGCAGACCAGGCTAGTCGACAGATGTTTCAAATTGGCGTGAATGATCGTCCCCACGCTTTGCGTGGGGGGACGCGGAGCATCCCTTGAGGCATTCCCACGCGGAGCGTGGGAACGATCAATGTCAGGCGACGAAGATTACGCGCCTGGAACGAAGTGCTTCTGCGCCGTGCCGCGGGCGATCAGGCGGGAGATGTAGTCGAGCTTCTGCGCGTCCTGGTCGACGAAGCGGAAGGTCAGTTGCAACCAGTCGCTGTCGGGTTTCGGCTCGTGGGCGACGACGGCGTGCAGGTAGCCGTTGAGGCGGGCGATTTCGGCGTTGTCGCCCTGCTCAAGGTCCAGCACGGCGCTGTCGAGGACCTGAGGCAGGTTGTCGGTGCGTTTCACCACCAGCAGCGCTTCCTTGATGCTCAGGGCCTTGATCACGCATTGCTGGGTGCCGCTCGGCAGGCGCAGTTGGCCCTGACCGCGACCACCGGCCGGAGCGCTGGAGGCTGCCGGGGCTTTCACTGGCGGGCTGTTGAGCAGACCGCGCTGTGGCGCGGCGGCAGGTGCCGGGGCCGCAGCGGCAGGCTTGGCAAACGGGTTGGCCGCAGCAGCAGTCGGTGCGGAACCGGCTACGGCAGCCTTGCCGCCGGTCAAGGCGCTCAGGGAGTCGTTGCCGAATGCCGAGTTCATCTTGGTCGGAGCGCTGTTCATCAGGGTGTCAAGCTTGCCGACCTTGTTCAGGGCCTGCTTGACCTTGGTCAGCAGTTGCTCGTTGGTGAACGGCTTGCTGACGTATCCGGTGACGCCGGCCTGGATCGCCTGCACAACGTTTTCCTTGTCGCCCCGGCTGGTGACCATGATGAACGGCATGGTCTTGAGGTTGTCCTGCTCACGGCACCAGGTCAGCAGTTCGAGGCCGGACATTTCCGGCATTTCCCAGTCGCACAGCACCAGGTCGAAGGCTTCCTTGGCCAGCATGGCCTGAGCCTTCTTGCCGTTGATGGCGTCCTCGGCGCGGATCCCCGGGAAGTAATTACGCAGGCACTTTTTCACCAGGTCACGAATGAACGATGCATCGTCCACGACCAACACACTGATCTTGCTCATCCAACACCCCTATTAAAATCCCGGCAAGCATAACGCTGGCTGATGGCACATTGCCAAAACTCTTCAGTCACGCCGGGACTTTTCGTTCGCGGGTGCTGCTTTTTAATTCGCTCTTCAACTCGGATCCGCTTTCTGAAAGCAGAAACAAAAACGCCCGGCCAAAGGGCCGGGCGCTTTTCTCAGGCAATCTTACTTATCGTCAGCATCGTCCGGAACATTAGCGGTTTCGCCACTTGTCCCTTCAACTTCTTCCTTCATGCGCTTGAGGCCCATGTGGCGCACGTCGGTGCCGCGCACCAGGTAAATCACCAGCTCCGAGATGTTGCGCGCATGGTCGCCGATCCGCTCCAGCGAACGCAGTACCCAGATAATGCTCAAGACCCGCGAGATAGAGCGCGGGTCTTCCATCATGTAGGTCGCCAGTTCGCGCAGGGCGGTCTTGTATTCGCGGTCGATGATCTTGTCGTACTGCGCCACCGACAACGCCAAGTCGGCGTCGAAACGGGCAAAGGCGTCCAGCGCATCACGCACCATGTTGCGCACCTGGTCGCCGATGTGGCGCACCTCGACGTAACCGCGTGGCGCTTCACCCTCTTCGCACAGCTGAATCGCGCGGCGGGCGATCTTGGTCGCTTCGTCGCCGATGCGCTCCAGGTCGATCACCGACTTGGAGATGCTGATGATCAGACGCAGGTCGGACGCCGCCGGCTGACGACGGGCCAGGATGCGCAGGCATTCTTCGTCGATGTTGCGTTCCATCTGGTTGATCTGGTCGTCGATCTCGCGCACTTGCTGGGCCAGGCCCGAGTCAGCCTCGATCAGCGCGGTGACCGCGTCGTTGACCTGCTTCTCGACCAGCCCGCCCATGGCCAGCAGGTGGCTGCGCACTTCTTCCAGTTCGGCGTTGAACTGCGCGGAAATGTGATGGGTAAGGCCTTCTTTACTAATCATGTTGGCGTCCTTGGAGCGTCCGGTAAGGTGCGAGCGTCAATTCAGTGAGCGACAACCAGTGTCTGCTAGCCGTAACGACCGGTGATGTAGTCTTCGGTCTGCTTCTTGGCCGGATTGGTGAACAGGGTATCGGTGTCGCCGAATTCCACCAGTTTGCCCATGTACATGAATGCCGTGTAGTCGGACACCCGCGCTGCCTGTTGCATGTTGTGGGTCACGATGACGATGGTGAACTTGGATTTGAGCTCGTAGATCAGCTCTTCGACTTTCAGGGTCGAGATAGGGTCGAGTGCCGAGCACGGTTCGTCGAGCAGCAGCACTTCCGGTTCCACCGCGATGGTACGGGCGATCACCAGACGCTGTTGCTGACCACCGGACAGGCCGAGGGCCGAGTCATGCAGACGGTCTTTCACTTCGTCCCACAGGGCCGCGCCCTTGAGTGCCCACTCGACGGCTTCATCGAGGATGCGCTTCTTGTTGATGCCCTGGATGCGCAGACCGTAGACCACGTTTTCGTAGATGGTCTTGGGGAACGGGTTCGGCTTCTGGAACACCATGCCGACCCGGCGACGCAGCTCGGCCACGTCTTCGCCCTTGCGGTAAATGTTGTTGCCGTACAGGTTGATCGCGCCTTCGACGCGGCAGCCGTCCACCAGGTCGTTCATGCGGTTGAAGGTACGCAGCAGCGTGGACTTGCCGCAGCCGGACGGGCCGATGAAGGCGGTCACGCGCTGTTTCGGGATGTTCATGCTGACGTCATACAGCGCTTGTTTGTCGCCGTAGAACAGGCTCAGGCCCGGCACTTCGATGGCCACGGTTTCCTGCTCGAGGTTCAGGCTCTGCTTGTCGCGGCCCAGGGCAGACATGTTGATGCCGTGGGTATGTGTTTCGTGCTGCATGGGAGATCCCCTGTGCTAACAAATTCGGTTCGTTTTTTGTGGGAGCCAGCCTGCTGGCGATTCAGGCAACGCGGTGTCTCTGTGAATCCGCGGTGATGCCTTCGCGAGCAAGCTCGCTCCCACATAGAAATCAGTGCTGCAAATCAGCTGTCCAGCGCCTTGTACTTCTCGCGCAGGTGGTTACGAATCCACACTGCCGACAGGTTGAGCACGGCAATCACCAGCACCAGCAGCAACGCGGTGGCGTACACCAGCGGTCGTGCGGCTTCGACGTTCGGGCTCTGGAAGCCGACGTCGTAGATGTGGAAGCCCAGGTGCATGATCTTCTGGTCCAGGTGCAGGTACGGGTAGTTGCCGTCCACCGGCAGCGACGGCGCCAGTTTCACCACACCCACCAGCATCAGCGGCGCCACTTCACCCGCGGCACGGGCCACGGCGAGGATCATGCCGGTCATCATGGCCGGGCTGGCCATTGGCAGAACGATCTTCCACAGGGTTTCAGCCTTGGTCGCGCCGAGAGCCAGCGAGCCCTCGCGCACGGTCCGCGGGATCCGCGCCAGACCTTCTTCAGTGGCCACGATCACCACCGGCACCGCCAGCAGTGCCAGGGTCAGCGACGCCCAGAGCAGGCCCGGCGTACCGAAGGTCGGTGCCGGCAGCGCTTCCGGGAAGAACAGACGGTCGAGCGAACCGCCCAGCACGTAGACGAAGAAGCCCAGACCGAATACGCCGTAAACAATCGCCGGAACACCCGCCAGGTTGTTCACCGCAATCCGGATAACCCGGGTCAGGGTGTTCTGCTTGGCGTATTCACGCAGGTAAACCGCCGCCAGCACGCCGAACGGGGTCACGATCATCGCCATGATCAAAGTCATCATCACGGTGCCGAAGATCGCCGGGAAAATCCCGCCTTCGGTATTCGCTTCACGGGGGTCGTCGGAGAGGAATTCCCAGACCTTGTTGAAGTAGAAACCGATCTTGGTCATCGTGCCCATGGCGTTCGGCTGGTAGGCGTGAACCACTTTGCCCAGGCCGATTTCGACTTCCTTGCCGTTGGCATCGCGAGCGGTCAAAGCGTCGCGGTTGAACTGTGCGTGCAGATCGGTCAGACGGGCTTCGACGTCCTGATAGCGGGCGTTCAGCTCGGCACGTTCGGCGTCCATGTCCGCTTGCGCGGTGGCGTCGAGTTTACCTTCCAGTTCCAGTTTGCGACCGTGCAGACGGATGCGCTCGAGGCCGGCGTTGATCGCGCCGATGTCGGTTTTTTCCAGCGACTTGAGCTGCGCGGCGAGGCCATTCACGCGGTTGATCCGCGCTTGCAGCTCAGGCCAGGCCGCTTCACCTTCGGCGATCACCTTGCCGTCCTGCTTGACGTTGACCAGGTAGCCGTAGAAGTTGCCCCACTCACGGCGCTCCAGCGCCATCAGCTCCGGCGGGTTCGTCTGGTTGGTCAGCCACTCGCCGACGATCCAGGTGAAGTCGTTGCCGTTCAGGTCACGGTTGCCAACCTTGATCAACTCGCGGGTCATGAATTCCGGACCTTCGTCAGGCACCGGCAGGCCGGCGCTCTTCAGACGGGCGCGCGGCACTTCTTCTTTCTGCACCACTTCGCCCACGACCAGATGCTGGCCCTGGCCGGGTACGTCATAGCTGGCGTGGATCAGATCCGCCGGCCAGAAGTGACCCAGACCGCGCACGGCGATCACCGCCAGCAGGCCAATGGTCATGATGACCGCGATGGACACCGCGCCACCGCTGATCCAGACGCCGGGGGCGCCGCTCTTGAACCATCCTTTCAGGGAGTTCTGTTTCACAGACTTCTACCTTTCTTAAAGCGACGAGTATTTCTTGCGCAGACGCTGACGAATCAGTTCCGCGAGGGTGTTCATGATGAAGGTGAACAGCAGCAGCACCAGCGCCGAGAGGAACAGCACGCGGTAGTGGCTGCCGCCGACTTCCGACTCCGGCATTTCCACCGCCACGTTGGCGGCCAGGGTGCGCAGGCCTTCGAACAGGTTCATTTCCATGACCGGGGTGTTGCCGGTGGCCATCAGCACGATCATGGTTTCGCCGACCGCACGGCCCATGCCGATCATCAGCGCCGAGAAGATGCCCGGGCTGGCGGTCAGGATCACCACGCGAGTCATGGTCTGCCACGGCGTGGCACCGAGGGCGAGCGAGCCCAGGGTCAAGCCGCGCGGGACGCTGAACACGGCGTCTTCGGCGATCGAGTAGATGTTCGGGATCACCGCGAAACCCATGGCCAGACCGACCACCAGTGCGTTGCGCTGGTCGTAGGTGATGCCCAGGTCGTGGGAGATCCACAGGCGCATGTCACCGCCGAAGAACCAGTTCTCCATGAACGGGCTCATGTACAGCGACAGCCAGCCCACGAACAGGATCACCGGGATCAGCAGCGCACTTTCCCAGCCGTCCGGGACTTTCAGGCGGATCGATTCAGGCAGGCGGCTGAAGGTGAACCCGGCGAGCAGAATGCCGATCGGCAGCAGCATCAGCAGGCTGAAGATGCCCGGCAGGTGCCCTTCCACATACGGTGCGAGGAACAGACCGGCGAAGAAGCCGAGGATCACCGTCGGCATCGCTTCCATCAGCTCAATCACCGGCTTGACCTTGCGGCGCATGCCCGGGGCCATGAAGTACGCGGTGTAGATCGCAGCGGCGACGGCCAGCGGAGCAGCCAGCAGCATCGCGTAGAACGCGGCTTTCAGGGTGCCGAAAGTCAGTGGCGACAGGCTCAGTTTCGGCTCGAAATCGGTGTTGGCCGCAGTCGATTGCCAGACGTATTTAGGCTCGTCGTAGTTCTCGTACCAGACCTTGCTCCACAGCGCGCTCCACGACACTTCCGGGTGCGGGTTGTCGAGCAGCAGCGGTTGCAGCTTGCCGCCGGCTTCGACGATCACGCGGTTGGCCCGTGGCGACAGACCGAACAGGCCCTGGCCTTCGACCACCTGATCGACCAGCAGGGTGCGATGCGCGGTGCTGTGGAACACGCCGAGCTTGCCGCTGGCGTCCAGGGCCAGGAAGCCTTTGCGACGCTCCTCAGCGGTAATTTCAACGATCGGCGTGGTGCCCATCTGGAAGGTGCGGATCTGCTTCAGGCGCAGCTCGCCATCGGTGTCGCGAGCCATGAACCACTGGGCCAGGCCACCCTTGGAATCGCCGACGATCAGCGAGATGCCACCCACCAGCTGGGTGGCGGCAGTGACTTCGGCTTCGCCGTTTTCCAGCAATTTGTAGCGACCGTTGAGGCTCTTGTCGCGCAGGCTGAACACGTCGGCCTGGGCACGCCCGTTGACCACGTACAGCCACTGCTGGCGCGGGTCGACGAAGATGTTTTTCACAGGCTCGGTCATCTGCGGCAGATCGATACGCTTCTGCTCGTTGGTGACTTCGCCGGTCATCATGTTTTCTTCGCTGGTCAGCGACAACACATTGAGTTGCGAACCGGTGGAGCCGACCAGCATCAGGGTCGAGTCGGTGGCGTTGAGGCTGACGTGCTCCAGTGCACCGCCGCTCTCGTTCAGCGCAATCGGCGCTTCGCCGTACGGGAACTCGATCGCCGGGGTGATGGTTTTCTTGCCTTCCGGGTAGCTGACTTTATAGGTGTGACGGAACACCAGCGCCTGACCGTTGGACAGGCCCACGGCCACCAGCGGATGGCCCGGCTGGTCTTCGCCGATGGAGGTCACACTGGTGCCTGCCGGCAAAGGCAGATCGACGCGCTTCAATTCAGCGCCACTGTCGATGTCGAAGAACAGCGCCTGGCCCTTGTCGGAAACGCGCATGGCCACCTGATTCTGCTCTTCGAGCGAAATCATCAGCGGCTTGCCGGCGTCCTGCATCCAGGCCGGGGTGATTGCATCTTTCGCGGTCAGGTCAGCACCTTTGAACAACGGCGCAACCACATAGGCGAGGAAGAAGAAGATCAGGGTGATGGCTGCCAGCACCGCCAGACCGCCGACGAGGACGTACCAGCGAGTGAAGCGATCCTTGAGCGCGCGAATGCGGCGCTTGCGTTGCAACTCAGGCGTATTGAAGTCAATGCGCTTGGGAGGGTTCGTAGTCATTTTGGAATTGGCCAGATCATTCATGCGCACACCCTAGCGATCCTGTATGACAGAAAGATGACAATGCAGTGACGCACCAAATCCGCCGCCAGCAGGGCACTGGCAGTGGATAGAAGAATTCGGGGAGTGTGGGGGCCGGGCCGCTTGCGGGCCGGGCCCCACACATGAGTCAGGCGGGGTTCACCCCTGACTCAGTTTGTTACTTTTTTGCGACTTCAGCGCCGCCTTCCTTCAGACCCAGGTCAGCCAGTGCTTTTGCAGCAACTTTGGCTGGCAGTGGGATGTAGCCGTCTTTCACGACCACTTCCTGACCCTGTTTCGACAGAACCAGTTTCACGAACTCGGCTTCCAGCGGGGCCAGAGGCTTGTTCGGGGCTTTGTTGACGTATACGTACAGGAAACGCGACAGCGGGTACTTGCCGTTCAGGGCGTTTTCTTCGCTGTCTTCGATGAAGTCAGTGCTGCCTTTCTTCGACAGAGCAACGGTTTTCACGCTGGCGGTCTTGTAGCCGATGCCCGAGTAACCGATGCCGTTCAGCGAGGAGCTGATCGACTGCACAACCGAAGCCGAGCCTGGCTGTTCGTTGACGTTAGGCTTGTAGTCGCCTTTGCACAGGGCTTCTTCCTTGAAGTAGCCGTAAGTGCCGGATACCGAGTTGCGACCGAACAGTTGAACCGGCTTGTTGGCCAGGTCGCCGGTCACGCCCAGGTCACCCCAGGTTTTCACGTCGGTCTTGGCGCCGCACAGACGGGTGGACGAGAAGATCGCGTCAACCTGTTCCATGGTCAGGTGCTGGATCGGGTTGTCCTTGTGCACGAATACAGCCAGGGCGTCCACGGCAACCGGGATAGCGGTTGGCTTGTAGCCGTATTTCTGCTCGAAGGCCGCCAGTTCGGTGTCCTTCATCTTGCGGCTCATCGGGCCCAGGTTGGAGGTGCCTTCAGTCAGCGCAGGTGGCGCAGTGGCGGAGCCTGCGGCCTGAATCTGGATGTTTACGTTCGGGTATTCTTTTTTGTAGTTCTCAGCCCAGAGGGTCATGAGGTTGGCCAGGGTATCGGAGCCGACGCTGGACAGGTTGCCCGACACACCAGTGGTCTTGGTGTAGCTCGGGATAGCAGGGTCAACAGCGGCAACCGCGTTGGCAGTCGCAACGCCAGCAGCGACAAAAGTCATTGCCGCCATCAAACGCTTCAGTTTCATGCCTTACTCCTAGCAGATAGGGTGTGTTAAGTCGGGGCCAAGTATCAGCAGGCCGTGTGAACACTCTATGGCTGAAATATGACAATTGGATGAAAGGCCAGCATGTCGTGACAGATCGTTCCCACGCTCTGCGTGGGAACGCCGCCATGGACGCTCCGCGTCCGCTTCAAGACGTGACGCGGAGCGTCACGGGATGCATTCCCACGCAGAGCGTGGGAACGATCAGCGTGAGGGGAATTTAGCGACCTTTGCTCCACAACCACGCGCCGACCAGGATCCCCATCCCGCACAGCACCGCTACATAGTAGGCAGGCCCCATCGCGCTTTCTTTCAGCAGCAGGCTGACGACCATCGGGGTCAGGCCGCCGAAGATCGCGTAAGCGACGTTATAAGAAAAGGACAGACCACTGAAGCGCACGACCGGCGGGAACGCTTTCACCATCACATACGGCACCGCGCCGATGGTGCCGACCAGCAGTCCGGTCAGCGCATACAGCGGGAACAGCCAGTCCGGGTGATCGACGAGGCTGTGATAGAAGGTCCAGGAGCTGGCCAGCAGCGCCGTGCAACCGACCACGAATACGCGTCCGGCACCGAAGCGATCCGCCAGTGCGCCGGAAATGATGCAGCCAAAGCTCAAGAAGACGATGGCAAGGCTGTTGGATTGCAGCGCGGTGGTCGGCGAAAAGTGATAGACCGTTTGCAGCACGGTCGGGGTCATCAGGATCACCACGACGATCCCGGCGGACAGCAGCCAGGTCAGCAGCATCGACACGGCGATGGCCCCGCGATGGTCACGCAGCACTGCACGCAGCGGCACTTCTTCGGCCAGCGCCTTGCGCTGTTGCAGTTCGGCGAACACCGGAGTTTCATGCAGCCAGCGACGCAGGTAGACCGAGAACAGGCCGAACACGCCACCCAACAGGAACGGGATCCGCCAGGCGTAATCCGAAACTTCCGTTGGCGTATAGATGCCGTTGATCGCAGTGGCGACCAGCGAGCCGAGCAGGATGCCAGCGGTCAGGCCGCTGGTCAGGGTGCCGCAGGCATAGCCGATGTGCTTGCCGGGTACGTGTTCGGAAACGAAGACCCACGCCCCCGGAACCTCACCGCCAATCGCAGCGCCCTGGATCACCCGCATCAACAGCAACAGGATCGGCGCCCACAGGCCGATCTGCGCGTAGGTCGGCAGCAGGCCCATGATCAGGGTCGGCACGGCCATCATGAAAATGCTCAGGGTGAACATCTTCTTGCGCCCCAGCAGGTCGCCGAAGTGCGCCATCACGATCCCGCCCAGCGGCCGCGCGAGGTAACCGGCGGCGAAGATGCCGAAGGTCTGCATCAGGCGCAGCCACTCGGGCATGTCGGCCGGGAAGAACAATTTGCCGACCACGGTGGCAAAGAACACAAAGATGATGAAATCGTAAAACTCCAGCGCGCCCCCCAGGGCCGATAGCGACAGAGTCTTGTAGTCATTGCGGGTCAACGGTCGTGCGGGTTGGTCGGGCTGCGCGAGGCTCGAGGGCGCTGTGGTCATGGCAAGGTCTTCTCTTATAGTCGGATCTGCCGCCACAACAACGCTGGCTGTGGCTCGGGCAGGTTCGGCACCATAGCAAATTGTTCGAAAAAGCACATAGAGACGCGTATTTGCCGGTCGAAATGAGAACCGGACGGTCGTCGCGGAGTCTACCGACCGATATACTCGCAACCTTGCTCCGGTTTGTAAGGGGTTGCTGTGCGAAAACGCCGTTGGCCCGACCCTTGCTCGGGATTAGCCGGTTTCGCAGAGTTTCTCCTTAGGCGCCTGATGGAAAACGTGACGAACGTAGTATGTTCGGTGCTGAATCGTTTTTCCCGAAGACGGCTACCACCAGCAATACCCAACGAAGAGTCACGGGTCAGAGGCACCCCAGGCATGATAGAGCTCGAACAAGAAGATCCGATCCCGCAAGGCGACCTGGCCCTGCAAATCACCGCACTTCCCCGCGAAACCAACGGCTTCGGCGATATTTTCGGCGGCTGGCTGGTGGCGCAGATGGACCTGGCAGGCACTGCCATGGCCAGCCGCGTCGCCGGTGGCCGTGTCGCAACCGTCGCCATCGACCGCATGGCTTTTCTGGTGCCGGTGGCTGTCGGCGCGCAATTGTCCTTTTATACCCAGACCCTGGAAATCGGCCGCAGCTCGATCCAGATGATGGTCGAGGTGTGGAGCGACGACCCGCTGTCCAGCGAGTGGCGTAAAGTGACCGAAGCCGTGTTCGTGTTCGTTGCCATCGATGGCAGCGGTCGCACCCGTTCGGTTCCGCCGCGCGCCTGTTAAACCTCGCGGCCGTTTCACGGTCGATAGTCGTCCAAGTTGCTGATCGAGAGTTGCCCCATGAACACGCCCAACGTTGAAGCCGTGAAACTGGATGAACTGAACTGCTGGCGCATCCGCCACGGTCAGGCCGAAGTGCTGGTGGCCCAGCAAGGCGCGCACATCCTCAGTTATCAGGTAGACGGCCAGCCGCCACTGATCTGGCTGAACGACAAGGCCGTGTTCAAGACCGGCAAGAGCATCCGCGCCGGCGTGCCGGTGTGCTGGCCGTGGTTCGGCATCTTCGCCCGCAACCCGCAGAGCGTGCAGGCGATGCGCACGAGCGAAGAACCGGCCGGGGCCCACGGATTTGTCCGGGCGATGGATTGGGAACTGGGCGGCATCGAAGCCGAAGGCGAAAGCCTGAAAGTGGAATTCAAGCTGCCTTACCCCGAGGGCGGTTTTGCGGAATGGCCGCATCAGGTCGACCTGACCCTGACCCTGCGCCTCGACGATCAGTTGCACATCAGCCTGACCAGCCACAACCGTGGCACCGACACCGTCAGCATCAGTCAGGCGCTGCACAGCTATTTTGCGGTCAGCGATGTGCGCAACGTGCGCGTCGAAGGCGTGGATGGCCTGGACTACATCGAGACCCTGGATGACTGGAAGACTCACACCCAGCAAGGCGATCTGCGTTTCGCCGCAGAAACCGACCGCATCTACCTCGACGCCCCACCGCAATTGAGCATCATCGACCCAGCCTGGGAACGACGCATCGTGCTGAACACCACCGGCTCACGCACGGCGGTGATCTGGAACCCGTGGATCGACCGCGCCGCCGCGCTCAGCGACATGGATAACGACGGCTGGCAACGCATGCTGTGCATCGAGACGGCGAACGTGATGAACGATGTGATGAACCTGGCGCCGGATGCCAGCCACACCCTGGGTGTGAGCGTCGGCAGCCAGCCCCTCTGAAAACAAAAATCGCAGCCCTGGGGCTGCGATTTTTTTTGGTTCTTCACGGAATCTCGGGAAACACACAAACAAGAACGCCGATTTGATTGATGATGTTCGTGCGAGCAAACACAT